>PCUY01000087.1 GCA_002787815.1 Bacteroidetes bacterium CG12_big_fil_rev_8_21_14_0_65_60_17
CTGACAGGCCCGGGCCGCGCACGTAAAAAAAGGGCGCCCTTCCGGACGCCCTTTCGCGGCATTGCCAGCCTGTAAGCCGAATTCTGTCTGCCCGCGCACGGCCGCTGACGTAACGCAGGGAGATCATCATTTATCTGGGACCGGTGTCACCACCGGCCTCGAGCAGTCTACCCGCATCGCACTTTGACGGGCCGCCATATCCTTTGCAGGAGCGATGCTGCTTGACTTTGCACCCCATGGGGTTTGCCTGGCCGCTCCGGTCACCCGCAGCGCCGGTGGGCTCTTACCCCACCATTTCACCCATCGCCTGTGTTCATGAGAACCATCGGCTGGTTTGCTTTCTGTTGCACGTGCCGTCACTGCCGTGAAGCAGTGCCTTCCTGTTAGGAAGCACGGTGCCCTGTGGTGTTCGGACTTTCCTCACCGGAGTCGCCTTGGAGGCACTTCGGCGCGATGATCCGGCTGGCAATGTTGCAGGAGTTACTTCACTTCCTTGGAGATCTCTTCGAAGAGGTCTCCGTCAACAATGATACGCCCGGTGTGCTCGCACACGATGATCCGGTTCTTCTTCCGGATCTCAAGCTGGCGTTGGGGCGGGACGGCAAATCCGGCAGCTGCGCCGCGTTCAAGCGGCACGACGGCGCGTCCATCGCGCAGACGTCCACGCAGCCGGTTGTATGCGCGCACGTAGCGCTCATCCACATTTTTTTCCGCTTCCTTGCGGAGCTTCTCGTAGGATGACTGCTCACTCTTGGTGTCTTTCAGGACTTCGGACAACTCCGTCTGCTTGGAGTCGAGCACTTCCTGGATTTCCGCAAGGCGCGTCGTGGCCTCTTCGACGGCAACAGCCTGGACGGGCCCGGCCGCTTCCAATTCCTCAAGGCGCGCCTGGGCATCCACAATTCGCTGCCGCTGGGCTTCGATTTCCTTGGTCAGGGCGTCGTACTCGCGGTTGTTGCGCACCTGGAGCTGCTGCTCCTCATACTTCTTGATAAGGCCTTCGGCCTCCTTGATGTCGCTCCCGGCCTGCTTGGCGGCCACGTCATTCTCCTTCTTATCGTTTTCGAGCTTCTGGATCCGCGTTTCAAGACCGGCTTTTTCGTCCTCCATGTCCCGGATTTCGTCGGGCAGGTCACCACGCAGTTTCTTGATGCGGTCAATTTTGCTGTCCACGGCTTGCAGGCGGACAAGAGCCTGCAGCTGAACTGCAATGGTTGTTTCGGTCGCGGTAGGTGCCATAGTCGTAAATTCTCGTTCTTCTGTAGACTGCAAGGTAACTGCGCGAACGACATTAAGTTCGTTGCAAATCGTGTGAACCAATCCAGTTTTTTACGGGAGATGTACGCGTCGTGGTGACATGCCAACTGATGTCCGGGAAGGCATCGGAGAGGCGGCGCTGCAGCAGTTCCTCGGTGCAGTACTCCGACTCGTAATGACCGGGATCGACCATGGCCATGGGCAGGGTTCCGTCACCCCGCATGAGGTCGAACCAGGTATGATATGTAACATCAGAAGTTACATATACATCGGCGCCGGATGCACGGGCGGCAGCCAGGAAGGAGGACCCGGAGCCGCCGCAGACCGCCACACGCTCAATATCCTGGTCTTCATGTCCGGCAAAGCGCACGGTCCGGGTCTCGAGAGCCTTGCAGACGCGGTCCAGAAAGGCGCCGAGTGGCTCTGCCCGGTCCAGCACCCCGACGGCACCCAATCCGGCGGAATCCGATGCCCGGTCGAGCGGGTAGATGTCATGTGCCACCTCCTCGTAGGGATGTGCCTCGGTCATGGCCTTGACGACCTGCGGAACGAGCCAGGACGCTACTTCCATTTCGAGCCGGACCTCGGCGACGCGCTCCAGCTCGTCACGCGCCTCGTCCTGGACCTTTTCTCCCATGACCGGTTGGGCATCCGGGCCTGCCCGGAAGTAACCGGTACCCGGAGATTCGAAGGCGCAGGCTTCATAGTGCCCGATATGGCCCGCCCCGGCTTCGGCCATGGCGCGGTGAACGCGGCGAGCGTGGCCCTCCGGGACGAACACGACGATTTTTCGAAGGGCGCCGTCCATACCGGTCAGGAACGTCACGTCACGAAGTCCGAGACGTCGGGCCAGTTCGAAGTTCACGCCGCCCGGCGCTGCATCGAGGTTGGTGTGCGCACTCATCAGTGCTATTCCCGTTTCGGCAAGACGCAGGGCCAACTCCGGTACGAGGGGGCCGGGGGAAAGCTGTTTGACGCCCTTGAATAGAAGGGGGTGATGCGTCACAATGAGTTCGGCTCCCATGTCCAGCGCTTCAGAAAGCACATCGGGCGTCATGTCGAGCGCCAGTACGGCTCGCGTTACCTCGGCCTCCGGGCGGCCCACCTGCAGCCCCGCATTGTCGTAGGACTGGGCCGTGGCCGGCGGAGCCCAGCCGTCAAGAAATGCACGGATCTCATTTACGGAAGCAGACATGGCAGACAGTGTGTTTTTCAGACGGGGCGGATGGCCTCGGCCGATGGCGCGCGGCCCGACTGAGCCACACCTTCATTCTCGTCGACCCGCAGCAGCAGAATCCCGCCGATGACGAACATGGCAAGCACGACGGCCACGCCGTAGCGCATGCTGTCAAAAACGAGCGTCATCTTGGCAAGCATGAACGGGCCCACGAACGCGGTAAACTTACCCGAAAAGGCAAAAAATCCAAAGAATTCATTCTCGTGGTTCTCGGGCGTGAACCGCGCCAGCAGCGAACGGCTTGCGCTCTGGTTGGGACCGGCCAGCAGCCCGATGCCGATGCCTGCCACCCAGAACCAGAATACGCTCCGGCTTACGACGGCAATCAGTGTGGCTATGGACAGGCCGGCAATCGAAATCAGGATGGTCCGCTTGCCGCCGAGCAGATCATCGAGGAAGCCGAGCGCGAAGGCGCCCGTTCCGGCTGCCACGTTGAGCACAATGCCGAATATCATGATCTGCTGGAACGAGAAGTCGAACACGACGGCGGCGTAGACGCCACCGGCACCAAAGACCGTAATGAGGCCGTCGTTGTATATGAGGCGGGCAAGTAGCAGTCGAAATACCTGCCGGTAGCGCAGGATGTCGCCGAAGACGCGCCGGATGTCGATCCAGGACGAGCGCATCATGGTGCGCATACGCGGCGCATTGGCGACGTCCCTGTTGCTGACGAACAGGAAGAGCGGAATGCTGAACAGGGCATACCACAGGGCAACCAGCAGGTTGGTGGCGCGGATATGCTCGCCTTGGTCCGCATCCAGCCCGAAAAGCGGCGGATCGGGATTCACGAAGAGGACGAGTCCAACGACCATGCAGAGCAGGCCTCCCACATAGCCAAGCGCCCACCCGTAGCCGGAAATGCGCCCAATGCGCGAAAGGCGCGCAATGTCAGGCAGGTAGGCATTGTAGAAGACGCCGGCCATTTCGAAGGCCACGTTCGCGGCAATGAATATCACCAGCGCCGCCATGACGTCGCCGGGGCCGGGAAAATAGAGTGCCGTTGTCAGCAGGATGCAGGCGACTGTGCTGGCAAAGAGAAACCGTTTGCGGTAGCCCCCCTGGTCGGCGAGAGCGCCCAGGAACGGGGATACAAGCGCCACGATGATGCCCGATATGGTGATGCCCGTAAACCAGAGGTCCGCGCCCGTAGTCTCGTCCGGCGCAATGCCTTTCGTGAAATATGTGGCATAGATGAACGTCACCACCAGCGTTGTGAACGCCGAGTTGGCGAAATCGTAGAGGGCCCACGCCGGCGTGGCGAAGCGGGACGTTTGGGCGTTAGGCATGGCAGGCCGGGTTCGGGTGAGGCCGGGTTCTCGCGGAACCGGGTTCGGGTGAGGCCGAAATGTAGCAGGCGCTGCTCAGCGCGTCAACTCACCTACCGCCTCCCGGCACTGGTCCAGCTCCTCTTCAGTGTTGTACGCGTGCACGGACGCCCGCACCATGAGCGGCAAATTGCGCGCTTCCGCGTCGAGGCGCGACCATTCGGGCCCGGACGTATGGACGTTGATTTTCTTGCTGGTGAGGCCCGATCTGATGTCGTGGGCACTCACCGAACGGTGCGAAAACGTCACAATGCCGCCTTTTTGCCGGCCAATATCGTGAACCGTGATGCCGGGCAGCGCTGCGAGCTGCTCGCGGAGAGCAGCGCCCAGCATGGCAATCCGGGCTTCTACCTGCTTCATGCCCAGAGCGAGAGCGTAACGGGCAGCTACACCGAGACCAATTTTTCCGGCCACGTACCCTTCCCAGGATTCAAAGCGCCGCGCGGTCGGCTGCAGCTCAAAGGCATTGGTCGATGTCCAGTCGGCCGCGCGGAGATCGATCGTGGGCGGGCGAATGTCGTCCATCCGCGTCTTTCTGACCACCAGAAAACCCGTCCCGCGCGGCCCACGCAGGTACTTGCGCCCCGTTCCCGACAGAAAGTCACACCCGATTGCATCCATATCAATGTCCACCTGGCCAACCGACTGGCACGCATCGAGCAGGTACGGAATGCCGTGCCGACGGGCCACGCGACCGACTTCCGCCGCCGGGTTCACAAGCCCGGAGTTCGTCGGAATGTGCGTCAGGCAGATGAGACGGGTATTCCGGTCGATGCAGCGCTCGAGCGCATCGACATCGACCTGCCCCTGGCTGTCGCTCGGGGCCACCACGATTTCAATACCGAGCTGACGGCGAAGCTGCAACATGGCAAGGTAGTTCGAGGCGTACGAAGCGTGCGTCGTGATCACATTGTCTCCCTCGCGGAACGGCATGCCGTAGAACACCGTCCCCCAGGCCTTGGTGGCGTTTTCAACGAGGGCTGTTTCGTCGGGATGCGCCCCCACCAGATCGGCCAGCGCCTGGTACGTCGCGGCCAATTCCGTCTCGGCGCAGGCCGCGGCCTCGTAACCGCCAATCCGGGCTTCCAGCTCCAGATGCTTCGTCACGGCCAGCAGGACGGGGCGGGGCATGAGCCCCGCCCCGGCATTGTTCAGATGCACGACATGCGCGCAGCCTGGCGTATCGGCGCGGAGTTGTTCGACGTCGAGGGGCGCAGAGCGGGGAGGAGTCATGGTCATGGTCCAAGGGCGGAAAGAAGCGTGTGCCACATGTACACGCTGATCCGTATTTTGTGTCATCCGTTTTGGCTCACCAGGCCGGATGGATAGTTCGGCTCACCAGCCGGATGAAGCACGGCCCTCGTAGCTCAGGGGATAGAGCACCGGTTTCCTAAACCGGGTGTCGGAAGTTCGAATCTTCCCGAGGGCACCACCAGGCGTGACAACAGGCCATCCGGTCGGGTCGCCGCCGTCCCATGCCGCCCAGGAAGGCGATTCCGACGTACAGCGCGACGAACAGGCTCCAGATGGCTGGTCGCGGGCCGAACAGTCCCCGCACGACCGAGCCGCCTGAGCACATCGTTCGGCTCGACAGGCGAGACGATTTCGAACCGGGGGCGCAGTCTGATGTTGGTCATCTCTGTGCGTGCAACCAATGAGGAGGGAGTGCGGTAAACAGGATACGATTTTTCCGCGTGCCGCCCATGCTCCTCATACTGACAGCGTTGCTCTCAATTGGCCCACATGTGGGTCATGAGGGCGGTGCTGTACAGGAGTGGACACTGTCGCACCCGGATCCGCATCCGGCGGCGGAGCGCGCCTTTCGCGTCGTCACCGATACGTCGCGCTCGCAGCTGCTCATGGCGCAGCAGGATCTGGACGACATCATCTACGTGAGCCTGGTGACCGGGCAGGAACCTGCCATGGGCAGTTTCGACGTCATGGAATATTCTCCCTCGCGTCTGGCGCATGGCGCGCGGCCGTGGGGACAGGTCGAGTCGTGGATCCGGTGGGTGGCTGACGATGCCTTTGTATCGTTGTCCTGGCACTGGAATGCGCCCATGTTTCTGCACGATGACGAAGGCAGGGAGTGGTGGCGCGGGTTCTACGCGGATGCGTCGGCGTTTGACGTCCGGGCGGCGGTCGACGAGCCGGAATCGGCCGAGCGCGCCGCCATGCTGCGGGATATCGATGCCATTGCGGTGGAGCTGGAAAAATTCCGCGACGCCGGTGTTCCGGTGTTCTGGCGACCGCTGCACGAAGCGTGGGGAGGATGGTTCTGGTGGGGGAAGGCGGGTCCCGGCGCGTACGGCAAGCTGTGGCGCATTCTGTACGAGCGCCTGGCGGTGCATCACGGACTCGATCATCTGATCTGGGTCTATACCCATCGCGATGCCGGGTGGTATCCGGGAGACGACGTGGTCGATGTGATTGGCGTGGATCTGTACGGTTCGGACGCCAGGACGGACAGGGCATGGGCCGACCTCCGGCGTACGTTCGGCAGAAGAAAACCCTTCGCCGTGACCGAAACGGACCGGCTACCCGACCCGACGGCCATGCGAGCACGCGGCGAGCGCTGGGCGTGGTATTCGATGTGGGCCGACGACCATATCCGTGATATCCGTGTGGCAACGCTGCAACGGGCATATTCGCACCCGGACGTGTTCACGCGCTCCTCGCTGACGCGCTGGCGCACGGATGAAGCGACCCGCTACGCGGGAAACCTTGAGACACCCGCCGCACTTGATGTGATTCCGTTGGAATCGGAGCGGAAACTGGTCCTGGTGCTGCCCGACGAGGCCCGCGGATTCATCCGTATTCTCGGAGCCGGCAGCGAAACCCTTCGCCGCGGTCGTGTATCCGGATCCGAAATCTGGGACGTATCGGATTTGCCTGCAGGAAACTACGTCGTACGCTGGTTTGCGCGCGGGAGCCAGGGATTTACGCGATTCCGAATCCCGTAGTCCCGCCCGGCCGGAGCGTCAGCTGGTTACGGCTGTCAGTTCGTCGAGGATCGGAATCATGGTCTCGAACGTTACGGCGCCGATGTAGCGTCGCCGAATGGTGCCGTCACGGTCAATCAGATAGGTCGTGGGCACCACGTAGTGGCCCTTGTAGGCTTGAGATACCTTGCCGTCATCGAGCAGCGTCGGATAGGCAATGGCCAGTTCCCTGGCAAACGGCTCCACGATGGACTGTCCTTCCTCGTCCAGGGCAACGCCCACGAATTGTACGCCCCGGTCAGCGTACTCGGCCTGGAGGCGGTTGAATTCCGGGATTTCCTCACGGCATGGCCCGCACCAGGTGGCCCAGAAATTCAGCACGACGACTTTGCCCGCCAGGTCGGCAAGTGAGAGTGTGCTTCCGTCGAGGGCGGTAAGCTCAAATGGCGTCGCCTGGCCCAGGCCCCTGCGGGCACCACTGGATGCGGCGGCACCCGATGTCTCGGCCTCGTATTCATCGGCCGGCGTGAAATCAATTACGTTCACCGTGTTGTCTACGACACGGATTTCAAAGTGCACCGAATCGCCGGGCGCGACTTTCGCTGCCAGTTCTGAGGTGGCAAGTTCAAAGGGCATGGTCATCGCATCCATGAAGCCCTCAATGTTGCCGTGCTCCAGCACGGCGTGGGAGCCGCTCGGCGTGACGCTCCGGACCCGGGCGAAGGCGTCGAAATAGAGCGTATCGGCCGGCGCGGCGGAAGTGGACGCCGAGCCCTCTGCCGCGTTGTCCGATGCGCGCGGCGTGTCGGAATCGGATGTTGCGCCGCATCCAGCGAAAAGAAGAAGCGCAAAAAGGAACAGGTAGGGGTGGCGGGTCATGGGGGATACAGTATTCATCACAGCACAGTGAGCCATTCTCCGTCAGAGAACGTTTCCACCCGCTCGGGAATGAGTACGCCCGTGGACCGGACGGTCCCCTGGACGCGGATCTCTTCGGCCATGTAGTCGGCGAGTACAGCGGGAACGGTCATGAGGACCCAGACTTCGCCGTCGGTTTCGCCGCCACGCAGGATGGCGACCGGGAAGCCCTGGTTGGCGCAGGCCGTGGCGCAGGCCTTTACGAAGCCTTCGGGGCGTTCGTGATCCAGGCCCCGGTTGACGTCCTTGTTGAGCGGGTAGCAGCGGGTGTCAATCAGGGTGCCCTCCATGGTGAGGGACTGCCCCTCTTCGTATACGGGAGCGGCCTTGTCATCGGAGGTCTGGCCGCCCGACTGGCAGCCTGTAAACAGAAAAAGGCCCAAAAGGGCGCAGCCGAGTGTGAATCCGTACCTCTGTACGGCACCCGACTGCGCCTGGGCCAAAGCAGCGTTGGCGTTGCTCACGATTACATCATGCCTGCAACTTCAACTTCTACCCACTTGCCCTTGTCATTCTTGACTTCGACTTTGCCGGGCATGATTGAACCTGCATACGGAGCTTCGCCCGTAATGCGGACTTCCTTGTCCATGTGCTCTGCAAACGTGCCAGCAGGCGCGATTACGACGTGGACGTCATTTCCGGGCTTGCTGTCTTCCAGCACGCCAACGGGAATGCCCATTCCTGCGCAGGCGGTCGCGCAGCTCGGCATCTTCATCATTTTGTCGCCCTTCTTGACCATGTGGTCATTGGTGTGATTGTCATGCATCATGCCATAACACTTGGTGTCAATGAGCTTGCCCTTGACTGTTACCTGGTTCGTCTTTTCAGACGTGAACCCGACAAACAGGAAAGCGGCCAGCATCAATGAGAAAATTGTCTTCATGGTATCCTCTTGCTGATGGATTTAGTCTTGCGATGGCCACCTCGTGGCCTTGTCCCGTTCAGTAACGCAGGACTTAACGGCGTTACAGGCGGGCGAAAAAAAAGGCCCACTGCGGGGGCAACCGGGTCATACCCCGAACCGGATGGCGATGGTGGTAAAGCTGGCCACGAGCTGGCCGTTCTCGCGTGCCGGGGAGAACATCCACTGGCGGGCGGTTTCCATGGCAGACTCTTCAATTCCAAAGCCCACTTCGGCAACCTGCTCCAGGCGTCTGGCCGTATCCTTTTCAATCAGCCACCGCTCAGCAATTTCGACGTCATCCACACGTCCGCGGTTGTTGACCAGGACGCGAAGCACGATTTCAGCGCGGATGTTGCGGCGATTGGCCGCGCGCGGGTAGGTAGGCTCCACGATTCGCCGGGGCTGGGGGCCGCGGTCGGCGCGGGCGCTTGCCTGGGACGTTTCGTCGGCGCCCTCTTTGAATTCTTCATCCGTTCCCGGGTCCTCGACGGCCAGCATGTTGTTGTCCAGATCGAGCTCCACGATTTCGAGCTCCTCATCGTTGGGTATGATGACCGGCACGACGGGGCGTGGAGGTGGGGGACGTTTCTTTTCCTGGCGCGTCTGCTGGATTTCCTCGATCTGGATTTCCTCGCGCGCCGACATGTCGTAGATGCGCGGGTCGTCGCCGCCCCAGTTGTTGGGCCAGAAGCGCACGACCAGGTTTGCCAGCAACAACGCCACGACGAGACCCACCATGATATGGATGGGGTAACGCGTGCGTCGCCGGCTATTTCGCTCTAATTTGTTCACGGCGTCTTCTAACGTCAGGTCAGGACCGGGGTTCGGTATGTGACAGCAGGCCATTCGGGGTACTTGTTCAGCAGCCGGGGACGCTGTATTTTGCACCTGACAAAACCAACCCACGCGCCTTGCCGCTGCAACCCCGATTCATGCGCCATTGATGAGAGCCTTCCCGGTGACGGGGAGGTTTTTTTTTGAACGGACGCGGCGCGCGACATCCTGCAGCCCACCCGAAACGAGCCCATGTACCAGCCTGAGAGCCCTAAACTGACCATCGAGCCCTGCAAACTGGCCCTGGAGGACGGCCTCGTCGTCGACGGCGAGGCGGTCGGTTACCGTGGGGAAACGGGCGGCGAACTGTGCTTCAACACGTCCATGACCGGGTACCAGGAAATTTTCACCGATCCGTCCTACCACGGGCAGATCATGATGATGACCTATCCGCATATCGGAAATTACGGAACGGCCGACATCGACATGGAAGCCCATGCTCCGATGGTGGCAGGGGTTGTCGTGCGGGCCTTTTCGCGGCGCTACTCGAACGCGCTCGCCGACGGATCGCTGGAAGACTTCATGACCGGGCACCGCCTGGTGGGTATTTCCGGGGTGGATACGCGCGCCCTGGTACTTCATATCCGCGAGAAAGGGGTCATGAACGCGGTAATTTCGTCGGTCGACCTGGACAACGAGTCGCTCGTCGAAAAGGCCCGCAGGTGGCCGTCGATGGAAGGGCTCGAACTGGCCTCGCGTGTGACGACCGATGAGGCCTATACCTGGTGCGAGGGCGATGGTCCCCGGATTGCGGTGTACGACTACGGCGTGAAACGCAACATCCTGCGCTCTTTCCAGGCGCGCGGCTGTGCCGTGAAGGTGTTCCCGGCGGGTACCGACCTGGCGCTGGTAAATACGTGGAGCCCGGACGGCATTTTCCTGTCCAACGGCCCTGGCGATCCCCGTTCCATGCCGGAGGACATCGAGATGGTGCGTGGTGCCACGACGCTGGGTATTCCGCTCTTCGGCATCTGCCTCGGGCATCAGCTCATGTCGCTCGCCGCGGGGCTCGATGTCTACAAGATGTTTGTCGGTCATCGCGGCGCCAACCATCCGGTGCAGAACCTGGAAACGGGGAAGGTCGAAGTATCTACCCAGAACCACGGCTTTGCCGTGAGCGCGGACAGTCTGCGCGACGGCGTGGCCGAGCTGACGCACGTGAACCTGAACGACCGCACGGTCGAAGGCCTGCGCTACCACGCGTTCGACGGATTCTCGGTGCAGTACCACCCCGAGGCCAGTCCCGGGCCGCACGACAGCCAGTACCTGTTCGACAAATTTGTTACCGCCATGTCCAAGAACACCAGCCGCGCCTGAACGCGCAGGGATGAACCTGGGAACCGAGTAAAATGCCAAAAAGAACCGACATCAAGAAAATCCTGCTCATTGGATCGGGACCGATCGTGATAGGCCAGGCCTGCGAATTCGACTATTCGGGGAGTCAGGCGGCGCGTGCATTGCGTGACGAGGGCTACGAGGTCGTACTCGTGAACTCGAACCCGGCGACCATCATGACGGACCCGGTGACGGCCGACAAGATCTATCTGCAGGCGCTCACGCCCGCATCCATCCGGGAAATCGTGGAAATAGAGCGGCCCGATGCCGTGCTCCCGACAATGGGTGGACAGACGGCGCTCAACCTGGCCAATGAGCTGCACCAGAAGGGATACTGGGAGAAGATGGGCGTCGAGGTCATTGGCGTGGATATCGACGCCATCAACATTACCGAGGACCGGCAGCAGTTCCGCGACCTGATGGAGCGGATTGGCATTGACCAGGCCCGATCGCGCGGGGCCAAGAGCCTGCTCGAAGCCAAGGAAATCACACAGGATCTGGGCGGGCTGCCGGTTGTCATCCGCCCGTCGTTCACGCTCGGCGGTAGCGGTGGCGGCATTGTCTGGACGCCCGACGAGTTCGACAAGAAGGTCATGCGGGGGCTTGAGCTCTCGCCCGTACACGAGGTACTCATGGAGGAGTGCCTGGTCGGCTGGAAGGAATTCGAGCTCGAATTGCTGCGCGATGCGAACGACAATGTCATTATAATATGTACGATCGAGAACGTGGATCCGATGGGCGTGCATACGGGCGATTCGCTGACCGTCGCGCCGAGCCAGACGCTGACCGACAAGCAGTTCCAGAAAATGCGCGATGCGGCCATCCGCATGATGCGCTCAATCGGTACGTTCGCAGGCGGCTGCAACGTCCAGTTTGCACTGGAGCCCGAAACGGGGCGGATGATTGCCATTGAAATCAATCCACGCGTCTCGCGCTCCTCGGCGCTGGCATCGAAAGCCACGGGGTACCCGATTGCGAAGGTGGCGGCGCGTCTGGCCGTCGGGTACACGCTCGACGAATTGCCGAACGAGATCACGGGGACGACAAGCGCGTGCTTCGAGCCGAGCATTGATTACGTGGTAACCAAAATCCCGCGGTTCAACTTCGAGAAATTCGAAGGGGTCGATGAGGAGCTCTCGACCCAGATGAAAGCGGTGGGCGAAGTCATGGCCATAGGGCGCACGTTCAACGAGAGCCTGCAGAAAGCCTGGCAGAGCCTCGAAAACGGGTATGCGGGGCTCGGCGCCGACCGGGAAGAGTCCTCCCGGCTTGAAATCCGCAACCGCCTGCGCAAATCCTATTGGGACCGCACGCTCCAGATCCGGAACGCATTCCGCATGGGCGCGAGCGTGGAGGAGGTCGCCGACGTATCGCGCGTGGATCCGTGGTTTCTGTACCAGATCCAGGACATCGTAGCCATCGAGGAGCGCCTTGCCGGGCTCATGCTGTCGCAGGTCGATGTGGATCTGATGCGGCTCGTGAAGCGGAACGGCTTCTCGGACGTGCAGATTGCGTGGCTCGTCGCGGACGACGTAACCGAGGACGAAGTGCGGGCCCACCGCCTCTCGCTCGGCCTGAAACCCTCTTTTCTGCTGGTAGATACATGCGCCGGGGAATTTCCGGCGCAGACGCCCTACTTCTACTCCTCCTACGAGACCCACTCCGAGAGTCCCGTGTCAGACCGCGAGAAAATCCTGATCCTGGGCAGCGGTCCGAACCGGATTGGCCAGGGGATCGAGTTCGATTATTCGTGCGTGCACGGCGTGCTTGCGGCCAAGGAGTTGGGCTATGAGGCCATCATGGTGAACTGCAACCCGGAAACGGTATCGACCGACTTCGACGTGGCCGACAAGCTCTATTTCGAGCCGGTCTACTGGGAGCGGGTACTCGACATCATTGAGCACGAAAAGCCGAAAGGCGTGATTGTGCAGCTCGGGGGGCAGACGGCACTCAAGCTGGCCGCCCGTTTCGCCGGGTCGGGCGTGGAAATCATTGGCACGTCGTATGCGAACATGGACCTGGCCGAAGACCGGGGCCAGTTCTCGGACCTGCTGAAGGAACTCGACATCCCATATCCGCCGTACGGCCGCGCCCGCACGCCGCGCGAGGCCATTGAGACGGCCGAACAGATTGGCTACCCGCTGCTCGTCAGGCCGAGTTACGTGCTCGGCGGCCAGGGCATGCGCATTGCCATCAACAAGGAGGAGGTCGAAAAGTATGTGGAGCAGATCTGGAAACTCCTGCCCGACAATGTGATCCTGCTCGATCTATTCCTGGAAAGTGGGATCGAGCTCGATGTGGACGCCATCTGCGACGGGGAGGAGGTCTGGGTGGCGGGCATCATGCAGCACATTGAGCCGGCGGGCGTCCACTCGGGCGATTCCACAGCCGTCGTGCCTCCGTACTCGCTCTCGGAAGCCGTGCAGGAGAAAGTCCGCACGTACGTACGCCAGATTGCGCTGCGCATGAATGTTCTGGGTCTTGTCAACGTGCAAATGGTGGTCAAAGACGAAGAGGTGTTCGTAATCGAAGCCAATCCGCGCGCCTCCCGCACCGTTCCGTTCCTGGCCAAAGCCATGGGCATTCCCATCTCGAACATTGCCACGAAGGTCATGCTGGGCCGGAAGCTCGCCGAATTCAGGGATGCCGGGCTGCTCAAGTCAAAGCTCACAGGCTACGCCGTCAAGGAACCCGTCTTCTCGTGGGACAAATTCCCGGAAGTCCGCAAGGAGCTCGGTCCCGAAATGAAATCCACGGGCGAAGCCATTGCCTTCATCCAGGATTTCGACGACGAGGCGTTCAAGAAGCCGTTCGAGATGCGGAATCTGTATTTGTCGAGGTAGGCCCAGGCGGCCGGGGAGGCTTTTGAAGAACCAGCGTGCGACGAACCAGCGTGCGCCACGGAACGCCAGAAGTGCGTTGAAAAACCGTTTTTGAAGGATGAGCCTGCGCCGGTCCCGGGCTCTGCCCGTGCACAGATCGGAAACGCTTCTACGCCACGTCGACGTTGCCGGTGGGGAGCAGCGGGCCGAGTTGCGCGAGTTCGATCGTGCCCGCGCGGCCCGCGTCATGCGGCGCCTGCACACGGATGTAGTTGTCGGTATAGCCCGACATGATGCTGCTCGCCGCGCCCTCGCCGCCACTCGCCGCGCCGTATTCCCACAGCACCGGGCGGCGTGTGCCCTGGAAGCGGCGCGCGAAGGCCGCCTGCTTTTTCTCGGAGAGCAGCCGGAGGCGGCGGTTGCGCTGGCTGCGCTCGGCCTTTGGAACGGGCGAGCCGCCGAGCCTCTCCACGGCGACCGTTCCCGGCCGCTCCGAGTACGTGAACACGTGCAGATAGGAGACGGGCAGATCCGACACGTAGTCGAATGTGTTTTGGAAATGGCACTTGGTTTCAGTCGGAAATCCGACAATCACATCAACGCCAATGGCAGCGTCCGGCATGGCCTGCACAATGCGCTCAACGCGGCCCGTGTACACGTCGCGGCGGTAGCGGCGTCGCATGGCGCCGAGCACCTCGTCGTCTCCGCTCTGGAGCGGAATATGGAAATGCGGCACGAATGCGCGCGAACCGGCAACAAAGTCAATGATGTCATCTGTCAGCAGGTTCGGCTCAATGGAGGAAATCCGGAAGCGCCGAATACCATCGACCCGGTCCAGGGCCTCAAGAAGCGGCAGCAGGGAGTCGCCGCGCTCCTGTCCGAAGAGGCCGATGTTGACGCCGCTCAGGACAATCTCCCGGTGGCCGCGCCCTGCAATCTCATGCGCCTGCGCCACGATTTCACGTACACGCGCCGAGCGCGAGCGGCCGCGCGCGGCGGGAATGGTGCAGAACGAGCAGGAATAGTCGCATCCGTCCTGGATTTTGAGAAAGGCCCGCGAGCGCTCACTCGCCGAGAACGCCGCCCCGAACTCCGTCACGTCATCAATGCACGATACGTCCACCTGGGTTTCCTCCCGCTTCGCAAGGGCCGTCAGGTAGCGGAAAATGTCATGTTTCTCGCGGGCGCCCAGGACGAGGTCCACGCCGTCAATGGACTCCACCTGCCCGGGAGAAAGCTGTGCAAAGCATCCCGTAACGATGACAAAGGCGTCCGGGTTTGCGCGCAGGGCGCGGCGAATGGTCTGTCGACACTTGCGGTCGGCCTCACTCGTGACCGTACATGTATTGAGCAGGACGACATCGCTGTGCGTACCGAACTCGACCACTTCCCACCCTCGCGCACGGAACTGGCGGGCCATGCCGCCGGAGTCGGCAAAATTCAGCTTGCAGCCGAGCGTGTGGAGCGCTACCGTGCGGGAGGCTGGATGGACCGTGGGCGTCAAAGCAGACACGCTGCAGGCTGTTGATGGACGAAGGCATGCGAGGAGCAACGGAGAACGAAACAGGAATTGACGTGTTTCAGCCCAGCGCATGACCCCTCGGCATACGTTCCGACTCCCACCACCCCACGGCCCATACATGTTCGCCCGCGAAGGAATTGCCCTGATTGTAACTTCCGTGCTGATTGGTGCGGCCCTCGCCGTGGCCGCGAAACAGGCCGGATCTCCGTGGGGGTGGGCCTTTGCCGTACCGGCGCTCCTCATTCCAGCTTTCACGCTCTGGTTCTTTCGCGATCCGCCACGCACCCCGCCCGCCGACACTTCGAACCTGGTACTGGCGCCTGCGGACGGCAAGGTCGTCGTCATCCAGGAAGTCCACGAGCCGCTCTATATCCAGGGACCGGCGCTCCAGGTATCGATTTTCCTCTCGCCGCTGAATGTGCACGTGAACCGTGCGCCGGCCGACGGCACGATTGAATACGACGACTACGTACCCGGCGAATACCTTGTGGCCTGGCACGAGAAAGCCAGCGAGCTCAACGAGCGATCCCAACTCGGCCTGCTGCATCCATCCGGAAAGAAAATCCTGTTCAAGCAGATAGCGGGCGCCGTAGCGCGGCGCATTGTGTACCACATCGGTGTAGGCGACACGGTCACGGCGGGCGAGCGGTTCGGAATCGTAAAGTTCGGATCGCGCATGGACGTGCTCATGCCGCCCGGTACTCCACTTGACGTGGCGCTCGGTGATCGGGTGGTAGCAGGTGAGACCATTCTTGCAAGGCTCCATGACTGACGGCAGACCCGGACTCAAACAACGCCGCTTCCGGCAACGGCTCATTGCGTACCGCGAGGTGCGGGCGCAGAGGCCGCGGCGGGGCATACCACGCTCGGCGGTGCCTTCCTTCTTCACGCTCATGAACCTGCTGGCCGGGTTCATGGCCATCATCCAGGTCTACGAGGGGCATTTCGTGAACGCCGGCTGGCTGATTGTGCTGGCGGGCTTCTTCGATGCGCTCGATGGCATGATGGCGCGCCTGACCAACGGCACGAGCCTGTTCGGAGTGGAGCTCGACTCGCTCTCGGACATCGTAAGTTTCGGCGTGGCGCCCTCGTTCCTGATCTACGTATTCGCGCTCGAGGATTTTGGCACCACGGGCATGATCGTGGCATCGCTGCCGGCCATCTGCGGTGCGGTGCGGCTGGCCCGATTCAACGTCGGATTCGACGGCGAAAAGAAGGACTATTTCACGGGCCTTCCCATTCCGGTGGCGGCGGCCGTAATCGTGGCCGTCATCCTGAACGGCGATTTCGTGCGCGCCGTGCTGGACCAGGGCACGAACCACCGGATTTTCATCACGAGTATTGTCGTGCTCTCGGGCCTCATGATATCGAACATCCCGTTTGATGCCATACCGCGCCCGACGGCCGCCTACATGAAACACCACCCGCTCAAATTTGTCGCATTCATGGTGGGCATTGTTGTGCTCGTCATGTACAGGGAGACAGGCCTGCTGGTCATTCTTCTTGTTTACCTTGCGACCGGTATTGGCCGGGCCCTCTACCAGTTCGCCATGGCGGTCTGGGATGCAGACCCCGGACCCGATACCGGCTCCCAAACCCGTTCAGACTCATGACCTATAAAGCCCATGTTACCGTCACCCTGCGCCCGTCCATCCTGGATCCGCAGGGAAAAGCCACGCATCACGCGCTCTCGCAACTGGAATTTGACCAGATCCAACATGTTCGCATTGGCAAATTCATTGAAATGGAAATCGAAGCCGCTTCCGAGGAGGAGGCCCGGCGTATTGCCGAAGAAGCCAGCGACAAGCTGCTCGCAAATCCCGTCATGGAGGACTTCTCGGTCCGTGTCGAAGCGGTGCAGCCGGTCGGTTGAGTTGCCTTCGCCGGATGTGGATGTGGTGGATGCGCCGGACAGCGTAGACACGAGCCCCTGGCACCTTCTTCTCT
>PCUY01000004.1:0-3733 GCA_002787815.1 Bacteroidetes bacterium CG12_big_fil_rev_8_21_14_0_65_60_17
TTGTCCGATTGTATTCACTACCTCAAGACCGAATTCGGATCGCCCCTGCGGACTTGCATCGTAGTGGCCAGAATCGTCATTGTCACCCTCGTGTCCACCACCATGGGCATCGCTCTGCACCTTTCCCTTCATCTCGCGCCCGTCAACCTGGACGTTGAATCGACTCAATACCTTCTTGATGTCATTTGCCACGGAAATCGACGGCGATCCAGCAAATAGAAGCCCTACGGGCCGCTTGTCCTTCTTCTTGCTTGGCGAACTGGTTACCACCAGCGATCCCGAATCTCCGCCCTCGCTGAATGCTCCCGGTGTTATGATGATCTGATCTGTAAAGCAGGCTATACCCGCGTTCCCATATCCCACTTCGACGGTCGCATTGACTGCAATGACAGAACCATATGTCAACCCGCTCGTGCGGCCATACTTCTGGACCTCCATTCCGGTTTCCGCCTGTGAAGTCAAACTCCAAGGCACTCCGTACCCAGAGTCCGGCGTTTCATTGGTGAGCTGATCGAGAGAGGTCTCAGCAAGGGCTGCATCAATCGTATTCACGCATTCGCCACTGAAATCTATGGCCTCAAAGTCCGCCAATCCGCCGAATGTATGGGCCGTCTCTGTGCCGCCATCTACGGGCCCAGGCTGGAGTATTGGATCTCCCATATTACCGCTATTGATGGACGCGAAAACATGATTATTCGAAAGAGCGAACACCGATTCCCCATCTGTCACACGCGCGCCGATTGTGCCCGTCAGCCCATGAGGTACCCCCGTCGAAACGCCTGTTGGTACCGGCCGACTGAACTCCTGAGCACCTACCATAGCGCCTGTGCCCTGGGAGCGGATCGGGGCACTGATTTCACCGGTAACCACAACATTTACTGGGACACCACCTGCCTTTGAAGGAATCAGGGCTCTCTTTCCCGGGTTCCACGTTTCGACTGGTGTTTTTGTCAACACGACAATACGCTCCTCTCCTTCAACCGACACGGTCGCCGCAAATCCGACGATCTGATCCTCGGAAAGGAGCGCCGTAACGAGGCTGTCCTGAATGTGCCTCGTGGTCTCACTGAGTAGTACAGGCTGCTCTTGGGCTTGCCTGTGGGAAATTGAATCGGCTTCAGAGGGTGCGGTGGCATCGCATCCATACAACGCCAACGAAAGGACCAAGACGAAGAGGAGAGGAAATGAACGTATGAATGAAAGTCGGATATGATGATTTTCACGACACTGCGGCCTGTTCAGACGTCTGCGTGTGTTGGGGGGGGGCTGTGTGACATGGATACCCCTGTACGGTAGATTTCCGGATGAGAATCGGCTGACAATACCTACTTACGAATATCTTGTCTGACGTACAAGTTTGGCACGCCTTTTTGCACTGTCCGCGCTTTCTGGAATTGATCGATTCGCGCGCGTCACCTGGAGCAATGTCGTGCGTAGACGAGCAGCATGAAGCCATCGCAGACCATTCCGACTGAACGCATGTCCCGCTACGAGCGGCAGGCGCTGGAGGAAATTTACCGCTGGCGTAATCCGTTGCGGGCGTGGCACGCGGATTACACGGAGCCCCTGGGCCGAACGTGGAATGACGTCACAGATCTCGTTCACCGCGTGCCGGGGTTCGACTGGACGCTCGAGAATGTGGTGGCAGGCCTGCTCGATCTGGTCAACGAAATCACGCAGGACAGTGTTTTCGATCGCCCACCTCAGGACATCCATAATCAGGATCTGGAGGATGTGGACCGCTCCATGGCCGAATTGCCCGACAAATACGTCGCGCTGGCGACGGCCGAAGGCGCTGCTACCGGGCTTGCCGGCGCTGCCGGGATGGTCCCCGACATCCTGAGTCTGGTGGCCATTACCATGCGGGCCGCGGGCGAGACGGCCACGTACTGCGGATTCGACATCACGCGGCCCGAAGAGCGGCTCGAAGTGCTCAGGGTGTTGGACACCGCCGCCTCGAGCGGGGATGCACGCAAGCAAATCGTGGTCACACCAGCCATGCGTACGGCATCGCGCGTGGCAAGGCATCAGACATCCCAGCTCCTTGAACAGATTGGCCTGAAGCTGACCGAGAAAAAGCTTGCCCAGCTTATTCCGCTGGCGGGTGCTGTCGTAGGCGCCGGACTCAACTACCTCTATACCCGAAACGTGTGCACCACGGCCCAAAATCACTATCGGGAACGGTTTCTGCTCCGGAAATACGGTGGCATCGAGCCGTACAGGGATATGTAACTTTCATTGTTACATATTTTGCACGCGACCATGGGAACGATGAAACCACTGTGGTTCGGGATGAAGGTAACCCCCGAACAAAGCCGTAAAATCAAACGTCTGTCGAAGGG
This sequence comes from Bacteroidetes bacterium CG12_big_fil_rev_8_21_14_0_65_60_17, assembly GCA_002787815.1. Lineage (GTDB taxonomy): Bacteria > Bacteroidota > Rhodothermia > Rhodothermales > UBA10348 > 1-14-0-65-60-17. The sequence continues at coordinate 2,343 of PCUY01000004.1, forward strand.
CCATCGGATCTTTCATCGAATCCGAAACATCTGGAAGGATTCGGGAAATAGCCGCAATCATGCAGATCCTCCTCGATACGACATTTCCTGATCTACCGGGCGAATGGGAAGCGGCCACTCAAGTTCATCTTACCGTAAGCGGATGAAGCGTATATTCATGGGAGAAAGTCGCGAATCATCCTAAAGAAGTGCACGTTATGTGCGATACTTGACAGGGTACGGGGTCGGCAGCGGTGCCGGCCCGACGCGAATCCAAGAAACAGCTTGCTATGAGCCAGAAAGAAGATGTCATCCGGTGTTCGTTCTGTGGCCGTACGGCACATGAAGTCAGCAGTATGGTCGCCGGACCGGAGGTGTACATCTGTGACCGCTGCATTACCGATGCGGCGGGCATCGTAGGGCATGAGACGAAGCCGCGGAAGCAGTCGTCCACGCCTCGGCCGCCGACGCGTCGCAGCGAAGCCGGCCACCGCCTCAGCCCGACGGAAATCAAGTCGTCACTCGATGAATACGTGATTGGCCAGAATCAGGCCAAAAAGGCGCTCTCGGTTGCCGTCTACAACCATTACAAGCGTATAGATTCGGGGCAACACTACGGCGACTATGCCGACGTGGAACTCGAGAAGTCGAACATCATGCTGATTGGGCCCACGGGCACGGGCAAGACGCTCCTGGCACGTACGCTGGCACGCGTTCTTGACGTTCCCTTCTCTATCTCGGATGCGACCGCACTGACCGAAGCGGGATACGTGGGCGAAGATGTAGAAAGCATCTTGGCCAACCTGCTGCACGCCGCGGATTTCAATGTGGAGCGCGCCGAGCGCGGCATCATCTACATCGACGAAGTCGACAAGGTAGCCCGCAAGGCCGACAACGCATCGATCACGCGGGACGTATCGGGCGAGGGCGTACAGCAGGCGCTGCTCAAGATCCTGGAGGGTACGGTCGCGGGTGTTCCTCCGAAGGGCGGCCGCAAGCATCCCGAGCAGAGCCTGATCAACATCAACACGTCAAACATCCTGTTCATCGTAGGTGGGGCGTTCGACGGCCTGGCAGATATCATTGCACAACGCGTCTCAACGAGTTCAATCGGATTTACGGCCGGCCAGACAAAGCGCATGGACAAGTTCGATCCGACGATTTTCTCCTACGTAGAGCCGGACGACCTGCTGCGCTTTGGACTCATCCCGGAGCTCGTCGGTCGACTGCCGGTGATCTCAGCGCTGAATGCGCTCACGCCCGATGCCATGAAGAGCATTCTGCTCGAGCCCCGCAATGCACTCCTCAAACAGTACCAGAAGCTCTTTTCCATGGACGGCGTGGATCTGGTCTTCGAGGAGAGTGCCATCGAAGCGGTTGTCGAAAAAGCCCAGAAGCTGGGTACGGGCGCG
>PCUY01000004.1:3766-4072 GCA_002787815.1 Bacteroidetes bacterium CG12_big_fil_rev_8_21_14_0_65_60_17
ATCTGATGTTCGACATCCACACGAAGTCGGACGTAGCCCTCGTTCGCATTACGCGCGAAACGGTCGAGCACAAAGCGGAGCCGATACTCGAGCCGAGAAAGGCGACAGCGTAATCAACTTCCAATGACAAATGGGCGCAGGCAGGCCGACTCCGAGCCCGCCGCCGTGAAGCGCAGGAAATATGAACCACCGGGAAGCGTACTGACTTCATGGATCGATACGCCTGGTCGCGACGCGTGCCACCCGCCAACATTCCTACCCAGCATGTCTACGATTTCCAGCTGACCAGGAGCTGAAACGTCTACG
>PCUY01000024.1:0-16857 GCA_002787815.1 Bacteroidetes bacterium CG12_big_fil_rev_8_21_14_0_65_60_17
TCCAGGTGGAGTTTTTGGCCGATGATGTCCTGGCTACGCAGGCGGCAGGCGACCAACCGGCCGTCCTTCTCCAGGACGGAGCCCGGATTTCCCGACACGCATCGCTCCAACACGAGTTCCGGGCCTATGTCAGGTGAACACATTCACCTTTCCGACACCCTCAAGCTGGCTGAACAGTTCAATGCACTCCAGGTCCGCCTCCACGGGCCATCGACGGATATTCACCGTCTGACGGGCATTCTGTTGTTTCTGGTGGATGACCTCGCGCACCTCACCGGAGCCGCCGGGGCGCGCCCGTACCTTGAAGAACTGGTGGGCCTGTTTCCGGAGAATGAGAGTCGCATCCCGCTCGACGGTCTGGACCCCGAACTGCTCAAGGATGGTGCCAATACGCTCAGCCGCCTTCTCGCTTCCTCTCTGCTCGATGACCCGGAGCGCATCCGGCTGTCCGTGTGGGAGCACCGACTGTACGCATGGACCGTATTCCAGTTTATTCGCGTGGGTGCGCAAGAGCGCGCAGGTACGCTCCTGGGTGACATTCCTCCACCGACTCCTTCCGAATCGCAGTGGTCCGAGTGGCTACAGCACCTGCAGGTCCACGCTCCGGACTGGGCCGCACCCTTCGAGACGTGCATCCATTTTCATAAACCCACCCTGCCAGTCGCCGGCTCGTCGTGCGTCGTCCCGGTTGCTATCCTCTCTCCCCACCGCACGTCCAGGCGAACACAGACGGCCGGGTATTGCCGCGGCGTTCGCTTCGTCATAACGGGACTGACGCACCATCGGGACGTGATCTCGCTGCATGTCCGACACGGGGGAAGCGCCGAAGAACTGCTCAAAAAACCCATCCGGGCAGCACGGACCATGCTCGCAGACAACGCGCCGTCGCTGCTCCGGTATGCCGGTATCGGGAGTATTTCCATGTCAGACGGGCAAGCCGCGCACGCCGGACATTCTGCAGGTCTCGCCATCAGTCTGCTGTACTTCTGTGAGATGAACCGCTATTGTAACCAGCGGCGACAATACCGGATAGATCCTGAATGCATGATGACGGGCGAAGTTCTTGAAGACGGCACAGTCACACCTGTTGCCCCGGACAGTCTTAGCCCGAAGGTAGCCGCCGCCTTTTTCTCATCGACCAGGCTCCTTGTTGTTCCCGAAAGCCAGGTGCAATACGTTCGCCGGGAACTGGGTCGCCTGCGCAGCCTGTATCCTGACCGGCATCTCCAGGTTCGCGGCGTCGGCTCTGTCCAGGAGGCGCTTGCCGATCGCCGCATTGTACGCTCCAGGCAGATTCCCCTCGTCATCCATTCCGCCATGCGCATCTGGCGAAGGAAATGGCTCGTGGCGGCCGTTTTCGCCGGGCTCGTACTGGGGAGTTTCGGCATGTGGTGGAGTGAGAACGTGATCGTCCCCAACGTGACGCACTGGGCGCACGATGGAAGTGCCTACATGGGGCTCAACGACGCAGGGCAGGAATTACTGCGTCTGCCCATGACGCCATCAACCCGTGCCTACATCGTGCAAACCGATCAGACTATGACCCCGTGGGCCGCCGTGGCCGATGTGGACGGAGATGGATTCGGCGACCTCATCGCGCTGGAATTTCCGGATTCCAACAAGGGAGTTCCAGGTGGCCTCGTGACCATGAATGGCCGCACACATGATGTAACCGTCTGTCACTGCTTCACTATGGACCTCCCCTACCCGAGGGACCTTACCATCATATCGGACTGGATGACTCCCAAGAGTCTCCTCGTTGAAGATCTGAACCAGGATGGACGGGCCGAGGCCTATGTGATCGCCATGCATTCCTTCTATCCCGCCGTCCTGATGCAACTTGATCCCGTCTCGGCAAGGCCACTGGCCACCTACCACCATCCTGGTGCTTTCTACACGCTCGTGAGCGACGATGTGGATGGCGACGGATACGACGAACTGCTGCTTGGTGGCACCAACAACAGCATGGACCGCGCCATATTGGCCGTACTGGATCCCAGGCGAATTGAAGGCATGGGACCTGGTGAAGGGGAGTACCAACCCGGCGACGGCCCCACGTTCAATGAAGACGCGTACATCCGCCTGCCGCTTTCCGGCATGGGTAGAGTCCTGCCGAACGCCTTCCCGTTCATTCGAACAGTACGGCGCATGTCTTCGGACAGCCTCATATTCCTTTCATCTCTCGATGCAATGGCTCCCCGCTCCGATGGCGTCCTGGAACACGGATCCCTGTTCACATGGATCGACTACGACCTGCGGCCCGTAGCTGTCGGAACAAGCGACCAGTACGACACGGTCTGGAATCATGCCTACCAGATCGGCCTCGATCCTCGTCCCATCGACAACCAGTGGAAAATGGACTTCATGTCCGGGTTCGAGCGCCTTACGCGGGACGGCTGGCACGCCATTCCCATCAGTCCGCGGTCCAAAGCCTGGAGCCTGGTGCCGGTTCTACCCGAATCGGACGAATAATGACAATCCGCGGATGAACGAAGCGGCGAGCCGCGCGTTTTACTGCGCCCCAGCCGTCACACCATCTCCTTCAGACTCCACTCCCGACCATGCGCATTCAGCACTCAATCTTTCGCATCAGCATCCTGACCCTGGTCGTCCTCTTCACAGGGTGTGAATCGACCAGCAACACCATGAAAGGTGCCGGAGTCGGCGCAGGAGCCGGTGCCGTAGTGGGTGGAATCATTGGCAGCTCAAGCGACAACACAGCCAAAGGCGTGCTGATCGGATCGGCCATAGGCGGTGCCACGGGGGCCATCATTGGTGCCCAGATGGACAAGCAGGCCGAGGAACTTGACCAGGAACTCGAAAATGCAACCGTTGAGCGCGTAGGCGAAGGAATCCAGATCACATTCGACTCGGCCATCCTGTTTGGCGTCGACTCGTTTGAACTGTCCAATACCGCACGCGCCTCGCTTGCGGATCTGGCCGCGAGTCTTCAGTCGTATCCCAACACCAATGTGCTGATTGTCGGGCACACGGACAACACCGGTGCCGCAGAATACAACCAGACCCTGTCCGAACGCCGCGCATCGGCCGCAGCGGCTGCCCTCGCGGAGTTTGGAATTTCCCGTACACGATTGTCCATCAACGGATTCGGCGAGGAACAACCTGTTGCTGACAATGCCACCCCGGGGGGCAGACAACAGAACCGCCGCGTCGAAATCGCCATTTTCGCCTCCGAGGAGTACCGGCAGTCTCTCGAGAATCAGGGAGAAGGTCGCTGACTCCGTCACTACGCATCCGGCTCTGGTCGGAGTTCCTCACCCTGTATGCCGTTGTGCCAGTGGCCGTCTACGCGTTTCGAAGCACGCTGGGCTGGCTGATCATACCCATGCTGGTCACATCGGCAGGCATCATGACGCTGGTTCTCAGGAGCGACCCCGGGTTTGACCGGCGTGTTCTCTGGAACGTACCGGCAGCACGCCTCGGGGGGAAACACATGTTTCTCCGTTTCGTGGTCGGGGCACCCGTCCTGACCTTTGGCGTGTATCTGCTGAGGCCGGAGCTGTGGCTCAATTTTCCCCGCAGTGAACCCCTTCTGTGGGGTGTGCTCATGGTGATCTATCCACTCTGGTCCGTGTATCCACAGGAAGTTATTTTCCGGGCCTTCCCGATGCACCGGTACCAAACCCTTTTTGCCAACGAACGTCATTTTTTCGCAGCCAACGCGCTGGGATTTGCCGCTGCGCATTTACTGTTCGCCAACGTCATTGCTCTCGTTCTTTCGCTCTTCGGAGGTTGGCTTTTCATCAGAACGTATGCCTCTTCCCGGTCGACGCTCCTCGTCGCCATAGAACACGCTCTCTGGGGCGATCTGATCTTCACGATCGGTCTCGGATGGTATTTTTTTGGTGGATCCGTCGCAGGGTAGCCCGAATACGGCCACTGCGGTGTCACCCGACGGGAATCAGATCGTCCGGATGAGCCAGACCAGGGCCTGTTCACACTACGCCACGTAGGATGCGAAGAACAACAACCCTTCGACCCGGTTGATGCGGCCGTCCGCCCGATGCCGGTATCCAACGAGGAAAAGCGATACGGTAAGAATGCCCATGAACAGGACATCCGTCTGCAGTACAACGGGTTCCACATACATTGGGTGAAGCGTGGCGGCTATCGCCACCACGGCCAACGTATTGATGATATTGGAACCAATCACATTGCCCAGTGCCATTTCATGTTCGCCGCGTCGCGTCGCCGCAACCGAGGCGGCAAGCTCAGGCAGCGACGTCCCGATGGTTACGACGGTAAGCCCCATTATGAGGTCGGTAACACCCAGTGCGAGGCGATGTTCAGGTTCGTCCGCATGCCGCTCCAGATGGTCCACAGAATGAGGACAAGAAAAACGCCGAGAAGAGTCATACCATCCCAGCGGACGACCAGTAGTATGGGAAACTCCCGGCGCAGACGTGCTGCCCCGGAAGCCCCGTCAACGAACCGGTCTGCCCCCCCATACCAGAATGGCCAGTCCGGTTACAACAGAAAGAATGGGCAAGAGCATGGTGGGTTGCGATCAAGGTCCGCGCGCAGGCACAAAATGAAACGCCCCGCACCGACCATCGAAGGTAGTGCAGGGCGTCCATGGTGGAGATGCCGGGAGTCGAACCCGGGTCCGAATGGTCAAACAGGTAGGCGTCTACGTGTGTAGCCTGCCTATTGTACTTCACACAGCGCCATGCCGGCTGGCAGGGCCAACACTGTGCTGAGACTGATATGGTTTCGCCTGCAGGTATTCGGCCAGCATCCTGCAGACTATCTCATCTAATCGTTGCTCCAGCGGGGGCCGATGAGCCTACACCCCGAGGAACAGACAGCGGACTTAAGCCGCCATCGCAAATGCGTAATCGTTCGCAGTTGCAGTGTTTTTGGCAAGATTTACGAGCATACCAAAAAGCTCGACACGCAGCCATCTGCGCGATCCACCCGTCGAAGCCGTGTCATCCCCAATATGTCGAAGAACCACTCCTTCTACGCCAATGACCTACCGTGTTGTTTCCTGCGCATCGCGGGCCTGGGCGAAGCCCGCGAACGCCAAACCCTGCTCCTCAAATGGGTCCCGGATGTCATTCATGATGGAGCGGGCCAACGATCCGCGCAGATATCCGATCTGCCGGCTTCGGTGGTTGAAAAAAACGCGGTACGGGTGCACCATGACGCGTACGTGCCTGTTGCCCACCGGCACCACTTCAAGGTGTACCTGGACGTTGTAGATACCCCATCGGCGGTACGTACGAGGCTCGGTTTCCACCGTATTCTCCGTAACGCCCCCGGACACCGGCCAGTCCGCATTTTCCAATCCAGCCCTGATCCTGTCCAGGATGTCATTCCCGGAGAGTGAGGTGTCCCGGGCGCTGTCGGCCTGCACTTCGAAGTCGCGGTACAGCGGCGTCATGGTCGGGGCACACCCCGTTCCGAAGGCCGCCAATGCAACAATGAAGATGAAGGCGCGCATAACGTTTACTGGTCGCACATTGATAGCACACGCAATATAACGGGACACCACGGCAAACCGGTTTCCTGTTGGCCCAACCCTCGAATCGCGCACCTGAAGCGCACGTAACGCACCCCGGAATGCGGCGAGCGGACCGCCTGCCCTTTCAGCTTGCCAGCGCCTGGTTGTCTTCCGACGCCGTTCGATCCAGGAAATCTATGAGCAACTCATTGAACAACTCCGGCTGTTCCTGCATGGGCACGTGACCGCACTCGTCCAGGAAATGCAGTTCAGAACGCGGAATGCCGTCGTAGAACGTGCGGGCCACATCCGGGGGCGTAATCAAATCCTGGCTTCCCCAGACGAGCAACGTGGAAGCGTGCACGCGATCCAGATCGGCCTTGACCGAGGCCTTGTCGACCGAGCGGGCGAATTTGATCAATCGAACAGCCTTCTCGCGGTCGTTGATGATTTCAATCACATCGTCCAGAAGTTCATCGGTCACATGGGATGGGTCGTAGAACGTCTTTTCCACGCGAGGCCGCAGGTAATTCTTGTCCTTTCGACGCATGATGGAGGATGACATCTCCACCTCATAGATTCCCGACGCACCCGTAAGTACCAGGGCGCGGACGTGCTCGGGATGATGAATGGCATACAGGACCGCGAGGTGTCCGCCAAGAGAGTTACCTGCCATGACCACTTCCTGGAGGTCCTGCTCGTGTAGAAATCGGTCCACGAACGAAACCAACCCTTCCAGATTGGCCCTCCTGAGTGGCATGGTATAGACAGGCAGTATGGGACAGAGCACGCGATAACCTGCCTTGGCCACGGCGGGAATCGTAGTCTCCCAGTTGCTGATATCGCCCATCATGCCGTGCAGGAAGATGACAGGCACTCCTCCGTGTTCAGCACCGGCTTCTGCCCAGGTGAGTCCGTCCCGCTGTTTGATGTCGTAAGGGGAAGAGTCCATGTCCGTGTTGTAGGTGGGGCGCCTAATTTAACAGCCCGAGGTAACAATAGGGAAATACTTCCCATCATTTCTTCAAGATGAAGGAAGAACTCCCGACGCCCCACTACGTTGCACTCCATGTCAGGAAGCTGTATTTTTGCGGTCTTCCCTCTGTTCAACTGCTCCTAACGAGAAATACATGCCCTGCGGTAGAAAAAGAAAGCGCCACAAGATTGCCACGCACAAGCGCAAGAAGCGCCTGCGCAAGAATCGCCACAAGAAGAAGAAGTAACGCCACGTTCGCATGAGAGACTCTTGGTCAAATTCGGCTCGCTCTGGTATCTGGGGCCTGTTGCTTGGCAGCGCCGTCGGTTTCCTTCTGGGTATCCTGTTTGCCCCGCAGGAAGGTAAGCGCGTGCGCCGCAAGGTAGCCTATCAACTCGACCACATGGGCGAGAAGGTAGCCGATCTGGTCGAGAGCGCACTTTCCGACGTGGAGGACGGCAGCCCGGCCCGTAAAGCGGCCAACGACCTGGTCAAGGACGCCAAGGAGAAAGCGGACGTCATCCGCAACGACATCGATGCACTGCTGGGAGAAATGCGTCAGCAGCGCAGCGATTCCTGATCCCCTCCGCCACGCATGCCCATTTTCGCCATTCTACTCCCCCCTGCCGAAGGCAAGCAGGAAGGGGGCAATCCGTTTGCTCCCGACATGTTCGACTACCGCTCGTCGAGCACGTTCAACTATTTCAAGAGCCTCAACCCACGTCGCAGGGAAATCATAGATGCCCTGCACGGCGTCCTGGATGGTCCGGTGGAAGAGCTTGAATCGCTTTTTGGTGTGAAGGGAGACACGCTGCAGGAGGCGATTGAAATCAATCGCAATATCCTCAAGGCCCCCCTGATCTCCGCACTTGACCGGTACAGCCCCGGAGTCATGTATCAGGCCATGGATTTTGCTGGTCTTCCGACGGGCGCCCAGCGCCGGCTGCTCGAAGAAGGCATCATATTCTCCGGCCTCTTCGGACTCCTGCGCCCCGACGATCTCATTCCGAATTACCGCCTTAAAATGGATGCGTCGCTTCCGGGAATTGGAAAGATTTCGAAATTCTGGAAGGAGCCCCTGTCGGAAGCGCTCAATGAAGCGCTCGCTGGCAAGTTCGTGTGGAACCTGCTTCCGGGAGCCCACGAGGCGGCTTGGGACGATACGCACACGTATGAGGCCATGGTCACTACCCGTTTCATGCGCAAGAAGTCGGGCGAACTGACCCCCGTTACGCACGGCGTCAAGCCCCTTCGCGGCAAAATGGTCAACTTCATCGTACGCGAAACGGTAGAGGACCTCGAGCCTCTGCTGGAGTGGAAGCACCCCGACGGGTACATCTACGACGAGAAACTCTCCACCTTCGACGAGGAAACGCGCACGCACGAGATCGTGCTCGTTCGCAAGGGGTGAAGATACCGGTCATCATCGGACTTGCCGGGGGGTCCGGATCCGGGAAAAGTACCGTTCTTCGTCGCCTTATGGATGCACTCGATGGACAGGGTGCCAGCCTGCTCGAACACGATGCCTACTACCGGGATCTGGGCAACCTTTCCCTGGAGGATCGGTCCGAATTCAACTTCGACCACCCCTCGGCGCTTGAAACGGAACTCCTGGTCAAGCACATCGACGCCCTGCTCGGTGGATTTGCCATAGAAAAGCCGGTCTACGACTTCAAGACCCACAGGCGGACTGCTCACACGGTTACCGTCCGGCCCACACCGGTCATCATCGTGGAAGGCATCCTGTGCCTGGCCGAACCGGATCTGGTTCATCGGATGGACATCAAACTGTTTGTCGATGCGGACGATGACGTGCGCCTCATGCGTCGTATCCAGAGGGACATGCACGAGCGTGGCAGGTCACTTGAATCCATACTCACGCAGTACGAAAAAACCGTGCGCCCCATGCACATAGAGTTCGTGCAACCATCGCGCCGGCACGCCGATGTCATCATTCCGCGCGGCGGACACAATGACATCGCAGTTCAAATGGTACTCTCACGCATCCATACCATTCTCCACGAGCGCAGCGACTCCCTCTAAAACCAAATCCGGCCGCACCTCGTCAATGCCGTCCAGGCGTTCGGCCAGCCATGGCGCCCATCCACCCGTTGCCGCGACGAAGACGTCTGTTCTCGCCACGCCTGCCTCCCGCAGAAGACCATCCAGGAGGCCTCTGGCCATGGTCGCAAAACCGTTCATGACCCCGGACTGCAGGGCTTTTTCTGTAGATGCGCCCGTGAAGCCGCCCGGATCCGACAGTGGAATAAGCGGCAACTGCGCCGTACCTGCGCTGAGTGCGCGCCGCATCAACTCCGGTCCTGGCGCGATAACACCCCCCACGTAAGCGCCTTCGGCCAGCACGAGCTCCATGTTGAGCGCCGTCCCCGCGTCCACTACGAGCGCCGCCTGCCCTGGTTTTCTGTCCGGTGCCCTCCAGGCGCCAACCGCCGCTGCCACGCGATCCGCACCCAGCGTATCGGGGGTCTCGTAGAGCATCCGGAATGGAAGCCGGGATTGCGCTGTAAAGAATACCGGTTGCTTTCCCGTCGCAGCCATTACCCACGCTATCCAGCCATCATTCCGGGCCGGCACTACCGACACCGCACCGACGGCTTCGACTGCATGCCGCGCCGTGGATGGTGCATTTCCCAAAAGCAATTCGTCGAGTTCCTCCGGCGTGGCTACGCGTCCTGAACGCACCAGGCATTGTCCGTCCCAGAGGCCTGCTTTCGCCGCGCTGTTGCCGATATCGAGAACGAGAATCATGGGGTTGCCATGGTCACGTCGCCCGCATGGAAGGTCTCCACCCGGCCATTGACTCGAAGCCGCAACGCGCCCTCCGACGTTACGCCGAGGAAGGCGCCGGTGACAGGCGTGCGCCCTTCGAGGGAGCGGATGGTAAGCTCACGACCGGCATGGTGCAGACGCTCCGAATACTGCCCGATCACGTCCTCCGCCTGCAGTCCCATGCATGTTTCCAGGTGACGGAGCACCACATCCAGCACGTGACCCCGGTCGAGTGGACGTCCCACGACGAGCGCCAGGGAAACCCGGCTCTCGTCCGGAAAGCCGGTCTGATTCACATTCAACCCAAGACCGAGTACCAGAGCACCGCTGGCGTGCTCCATCAATATACCACCACACTTTTTCCCGTCGACCAGGATGTCATTCGGCCACTTCAGTACCACGTTGGCGGTAGGCTCTATTTCTTCCACCACACGACATACCGCCAGTCCGGCCATCATCACATAGCGTCCCCAGGCAGATACGGGTTCGTCCGGGCGAAGGACAATGCTCATCAGCAGATTCTGTCCCGGGGCCGATTCCCACGTACGACCATGCCTGCCACGACCGGCCGTTTGGGAATCCGCCAAGACGACAAGCCCTGCCGCAGCCCCGCCCGTGGCAAGTTCGCGGGCAAGTCGGTTCGTGGAGTCAACGACAGCTTCATAACGCACCGTGTGGCCCAGCAGGCAACCAGGACGCGGAGAAAAAAGACCGGAGTGCCTCGTGGTCATATGGATCACAGAGTGTTCATCGGAGTGGACAGCCAATCGGTGCCCATGTACCTTGAGAGTGAAAGGTACGATTTTTGAGTAGTATCGTGCGGACCTGCTTCCTGCGATTGTGATCATGACACGCCACTCTTCCATACGCTGTACCGCATACCTGCTGCTTCTTGCCGGAATGGCATGGATGGCTGCGCCCGATTCCGCCGTTGCCCGCTCCGCGCAACTCGTCACAGCGGGCCAGCAGGCTGACGTGACCATGCAATCCTCCCAGCGGCCGTACGAACTGCAACGCCAGTTCCACCGGGCTCGTACCGCGTTCAATTCCGGATCGAGCCTGCTGGAAGCAAAGGCCCGTGTGGACCGTGTCATTGAGGCGCTCCCGGACGATGTGGAAGCTCGCAAGCTACGGGCACACGTACTGCTCACCATGGATCGTCCCGAGCCCGCTTTTCTCGATGCCCGACATGCCGTAGCACTCAATGATTTTGACGGCGAAGCGCATGTGCTGCTCTGTGAGAGCGGTGTTGCCTCCGGACACGACGAGTGGGCCGCGCGGTCGCTCGACCGCGCGGCCCACTTCATGCTGCGCGACGCCGGGCTGTACGTGCGTCTGTCTGCCTGCGCCCTGGAGCTGGATGACATCACGACCTCGGAGGCCCTCGCCCGCGTAGCCGTGGCACGGGAGCCGGAAAGCCCGCAGGCACGGCTCCATCTGGCGCGCGTTTTCATGGCAGCCGGTCAGGATGACCTGGCAGCCCGTACCCTCCTCGAGGGGTTCGAAAGGCGCATCCTCCGCCCTGCCGACGTGCGCCGGAATTTAGACGTGGCACCGCTCATGGACCGAACGGACCTCGCACCCTGGCGTCGCCGCTGATCGCAGGCCACGCCCGGGCCCTGCTGAACAGGCCCTCATCACTGGACAGGGCGCACATCCGTATACGTTGAGACCGTACGCACCCGGTAGGCTCCCCGGAAGGGCGTCCGGATCCGCGATTCGAAGCGCGTATTGTTGGGCACGGCACCCTGTCCATCCGGTCTCAGCGTAATATCGACGTAGAACGAGCTCTCTTCCCGGAAAAGCAGTGCCAGGTCCACACGTTCAATGTACATCGCAACGAGTGTCTGTGTACCACGGTCCACGAAGTGGCGCGCGCGGCGCACGTTCAGCCCGTCCGCAAGGTCCGGCCGCGCGCGCGCCTCGACGACCTGCGCCTGCCTGTCCCAGAGCAGCGTATCGGGAAGCTCCCGGAAAGCATACCGGTCCATGTTGCGGGCGTCGAGGTAGACCGGTTCCTCGGGCAACACAAAGGGCACCAGATTCACGGGATCGGTCGTGGCCACATTCTCCGATTGGAAACGCCGGAAAAAACCGTAATCGAACGCCCCCGCAGAGTCGGCCTGCTCCACGAAAACCCGGCGCTCACCATCGACAATGCGTACTTCGGCAATGTGCTCAGTGTATGCAATCAGGAAGTCCTCTTCGTCATACTGCTCCGTCCGGATATAGCGGGTATACTCCGAACGGGACAACAGATCGAACGCTTTGACCAGTTCCTGCGTATCAGCCCTGCGTATATCCTCAACCAGCGCATCGCGTTCAGCCCGCTCATCCGGGCCCAGCGGAGCCACCGTCCGCTTACCACACGCAGACACAAATACTCCGACCGCAAGGAGAAAACTCCCCGACACCAGCACGCGCTTCCACTGAATACCACCTGAAATCATCCCACAATCAACCATCTGACATGTCCATTCCATCCCCGGATTTCAAAATTTACGAAACAGCCCTGCGGGTTGGCGGCCTGGCGGCCCGCGAAGCCGGCGCCTATATCCTTTCCGAATCCGGTGCCGTGTCGAGCGACGACATTTTCGTCAAAGGTACGCACGATCTGGTCAGCCGGGTAGACCATGAAGCACAGCGGATTATTACGGCGCACATTGCCGAGGCGTTTCCCAGGCATCACATCCTGGCCGAGGAAGGAGACGACAATGTGCACATACCCGGCAAAGGGTATACGTGGATCATAGACCCGCTCGACGGCACCACCAACTTCCTGCACGGCGTTCCGCCGTGGGCCGTATCGATCGCGCTCGCCTACCAGGGAGAGCCGCAGATGGGCATCGTATTCGACGTAACCCGCAACGAACTCTTCACCGCCGCCGAGGGCATGGGCGCCTTCGTGAACGGCCAGCCCTGCCGTGTCAGCGACAGCAGTCACCTGAATGACAGCCTCCTCAGCACCGGCTTCCCGTACCGCGATTTCGAACACATGGATGCCTACCTGTCCGCTCTCGGTCACTTCATGAAAGAAACCCGGGGCGTCCGCCGTCCCGGCTGCGCCTCCATCGACCTGGCCTGGGTCGCTGCCGGACGGTTTGACGGTTTCTTCGAGAGTGGCTTGCATCCGTGGGATGTGGCCGCTGGAATGGTACTCGTCCGAGAGGCCGGAGGCCGGCTCTCCAACTATGAGGGGGGCGGTGACCTTACACCCCTTGGAGGGCAGATCATTGCCTCCAATGGACATATCCACGATCACATGGCGCACATTCTGCAGCCCGTTCGCAACGTACTCAATCCCGCATAGTATCTTCCGGCACACGCATCCAGCAACCTGATCCAAAAATTCATGGCCTCACCAGGAAACGGCCTCCTCAAAGGCAAGAAAGGCATCATTTTCGGCGCCCTCAACGAAAGTTCCATTGCCTGGTCCATCGCCGAGGCGGTGCACCGCGAAGGCGGCTCGTTCATCCTCTCGAACGCACCCGTAGCCCGGCGACTCGGGTCGCTCGATGCACTCGCGGAAAAAACCGGTGCCCGCGTCGTCTGGGCCGATGCCACCAACGGCGACGACCTTTCCGCACTCATCTCCGAGGCCAAGGAAGCGTGGGGAGGTATCGACTTCATGGTTCACTCCATCGGAATGGGCCTGAACGTGCGCAAGAACGTCGAATATGAAGAGCTCAACTACGAGTGGTACAAGAAGACCCTTGACATTTCGGCCATAAGCCTGCACCGATCCATCCAGGCCTGCCTGGCCCAGGATGCGCTCCGGAGCGGCGCATCCATCCTGGCCCTCTCCTACATCGGTGCGCAGCGCACGTTTTCCAAGTATTCCGAAATGGGAGATGCGAAGGCCCTGCTCGAAAGCATTGTACGCAGTTTTGGCTACCGGCTTGGCAAGCACGGCGTGCGGATCAATGCCGTGTCGCAGAGTCCAACAAGAACAACGGCAGGATCGGGCATTGCCGGGTTCGATGCCATGTTTGAATTCGCGGATCGCATTGCGCCACTTGGCAATGCCGACGCCGCCTCGTGTGCCGACTACTGTGTGTCGCTGCTCTCTGACCTGACCCGCATGGTGACCATGCAGACGCTGTTCCATGACGGCGGATTCAGCACCATGGGGATCTCCGATGCGCTGATTGCAGATCTTTCCGACGCGCTGACATGACGCGGCTGTTCGTGACCGACATCGACGGCTGCCTGGCCGATCCGTATACGCCGTTCAATCTGGAGCATCTGTCGCTGCTTGCCGAGCGGACGGCCCGGGCCGGTCGTCCCGGTGATGACCCGGTACTGCCCGCCATCAGCATCTGCTCGGGACGTTCGTATCCATACGTGGAGGCCATGTGCCAACTGCTGGGATGCCGTGTTCCCGTGCTGTTCGAGTCGGGCGCCGGCATGTTCGACTGCGGGAAGGCTACCTGTACCTGGCATCCGAAAGCCACGTCCGCTGTTCGCAGACAGGTCGACCAGGTCCGCGCCTACATGGAGGGCGTTGTTGCAGGCACAGGCATGAGCATTGACTATGCCAAGGTTCTCCAGGCGGCACTCGTCGGCACAGACCCCGGGGAGCTTGCCGAGGCGGCAACCCGGATCGCCTCGTGGGTCCGGGAAAACGCCCCGGATTTTGAAACCTTCACCACGCATGTATCCATCGACGTCGTTCCACGGTGGCTCACAAAGCGGGAGGGCCTCATGTGGCTGAGCGACACGACAGGAGTGCCGCTGGATGAGATGGCCTACATGGGCGACACCAATGGAGACATCGGCGCCCTTGAAGTGGTGGGAGCGTCATTCGCGCCGGCCAATGCACGGCCCGAAGTCAAGCAGGTCGTGGACACGGTAACGCCCAGCCCGTATGCCCGTGGGGTGATTGACGCGTTCGTCTTCCTTGTAGCCAGCAACGAAGACAGGCTGCACGCGCTCAATGGCTCGAAATGACGCGCAGCGCAGGATCCCCGAGGGGTTCTGCTCGTTTCCAGCGCATGCGTTGGATGTATCGAACGGCTTTTCTGCTCCTGTTGACCGTGCTCGTGCCGTCTGGACAGATGGTATGGGCGCAGGCCGACACCGGTAGTCTGTACTATGTGACCGACCGCGAGGCGACCATCACGTTTGCCGATGATACGACGCGGACGTATGTGCACCCGGGCTTCCGCGAGCCCATCATGGTGCTTCCCGGGCATGACGACGTCCCATCCGGGTGGCTTCGCGTACGTACGCTCGACGGCGCACACGGCTTCATCCGCTCGGACGCCGTGTCGAACATCTGGATCCGCGTATCCAAATCCGAACAGACGCTTCATGTCTATCGCGGGCGTGACCTGATTTTCGATTGGCCGACCGATCTGGGCTATAACTTTTTTGCCGACAAGGTGAAACGGGGTTCGGCGGCCGAACCCGATCACTGGCGCACACCGGAAGGAGAGTTTTTCGTGGTTGCCAAAAACCCACAATCCCAGTTCCACCGGGCGTTCGTGTTGAACTACCCCAACGCCCGGAACGCGGAGCGAGGCCTCGAAGAAGGACTGATTTCCGAAGCTGAATACGACGCCATCACTACGGCAGAAGCCCAGTTCCGCGTACCACCCATGTCCACAGCGCTCGGAGGGTTCATTGAGATCCACGGGGACGGCACCGGGATCCGCAGCAACTGGACACAGGGGTGCATTGCCATCACGAATACGCAGGTGAATACACTCTGGGACATGATCCAGGTGGGTACTCCCGTCCTCATAGAACCCTGAACCCATGCAAAGGACTCTTTTTCCAGACTCTACCCTGTTTGTAGCCATCCTTGTAGCCGCCACACTGTCGGTCGCGGGGCCGTCGAACGCCGCGGCGCAGCTCGTACCATTCGAAAACCTGGCCGATGGGCCGGTGTACATCGTGCGCGTGGACGGCATGATTGACAAGGGCCTCTCCATGCATCTGGACCGGGCCATCGCCAGTGCCGAGGCCGACGGTGCAAGCCTGATCGTCCTGCACATGGATACGTTCGGGGGGCTGCTCGATGCGGCCGACATCATGAGAAAGGACCTGCTCTCGACTTCCGTCCCCACCGTTTCGTTCATTGACCGGAATGCGGCATCGGCGGGAGCACTGATATCCTATGCCACCGACCGGATTGTGATGGCACCCGGATCGAGCATTGGCGCCGCGACGGTTGTCGAGGGGACGGGTGGCCAGGCGGCACCGGACAAGTACCAGAGCTACATGCGCGGTCTCATGCGCGCCACCGCCGAGGCGAACGGTCGTGACGCGGCCATTGCCGAAGCCATGGTCGATCCCGACCTTGAAATCGAGGGTGTCATTGCGGCCGGTCAGGTCCTTACGCTCTCCACGAAGGAAGCGGTCGATCTCGGCGTTGCTGACGCGGAGATCGCAACCGTCGACGCCCTTCTTGACGCTCTCGGCCTGGGCCAGGCGGCGCGCACCATGCACACGGCCAGTACGAGTGAGAAAATCATCCGCTTCTTTGGCTCGCCGGTACTGCAGTCCATCCTGATGCTCATGATGCTCGGCGGGCTCTACTTTGAACTCCAGACACCCGGAGTCGGCTTCGCCGGCGCCATGGCCGCCGTTGGCGCTGCCCTGTTCTTCGGGCCAAACTACCTGAACGGGCTTGTGGAGGTATGGGAGGTGGCCGTCTTCATCCTGGGCGTGGCGTTGCTGCTGGCAGAGATATTCGTGATTCCCGGATTCGGCGTGGCCGGCATCAGTGGCATTACGCTTGTCGTGCTCTCGCTGGGCGTATCACTGATCGGGAACGTCGGCTTGTCGTTTCCGTCCGGAGGAGCCATTGCATCGGCCACCGTCACGCTGGCCGTCACGATGATCCTGTTCGTCGGCATGCTGTTCGGGTTCGGCAAGTATATACCGCGCTCGAATCGCTTCGCCCAGCTTGTACTGCAGCCTAACCTGGGCAGCAAGGAAGGGTACACGTCCTCGCACGAGCGGTCCGAGCTCGTCGGCGTGCGGGGTACGGCCATCACGCCTCTGCGTCCATCCGGAGCCGTCGATGTCAATGGTGACAGGATAGATGTGGTCACTGCGGGCGACTGGATTGCAGCAGGCACGGAGGTGGAAATCGTACGTGTCCAGGGAAGCCGCGTTGAAGTCCGGACCATCCGCGAGGTCACGTCCTGATGCGTGTGGAACGCCTGTACCTTCCGGGCTTGCTTGTTGCGCTCATCCTGACCGGCTGCTCCGGGAAAAAGGTTATTCAAACCGAACCGCCCGACGGCTGGATTACAGATGCTTCCATGATACGATGGTGGCAGGCGGACATCGATACGACCGGTCTGTTCCGCAATCTGGATACACTCGAAGACATCGGGGCGACCGGAGCCTACCTCGAAAATGTCCAGATTGAACAGATGACCGATGATCTGGCGCGGCGCAAGTTGGCGATTCTGGTCAAGAAGAACCTCCTCCCACTATTCAGGAACGAACCCGAAGTCGTAGACTCTCTTTTCGACGCGTATGTTTTCCCGCGCATGGCGTCGGCCAGGGTCACCGGCAATGTGACCCCGGAAATCGAGAAATACAAGGCCGAGGGGTACCGTGTGATTGCGCGGCACTTCCGATCGCCACGCCCGCTTACGACCATGGG
>PCUY01000024.1:16870-17085 GCA_002787815.1 Bacteroidetes bacterium CG12_big_fil_rev_8_21_14_0_65_60_17
ACGACCATGGGAACAGATATACCCGTGGCCATTCCGGACAGCCTTCAGAAAGCGGAGTACCGGGGGTCGGCGTTCATCCAGGTCGCCATAGACACATTGGGGCATCCGGTTGCCATGGAATTGCTCTACGGCGTACACCCCGTCCTGGACCGTATTGCCCTCCGCGCAACGACACAGATGCGGTGGCAACCCGCCTATCTACTGGGGATGCGTCG
>PCUY01000024.1:17121-26697 GCA_002787815.1 Bacteroidetes bacterium CG12_big_fil_rev_8_21_14_0_65_60_17
GGCGCGCTTCAAGGTCCGGTTCAATTCGAATATCACGCCCTGACGAGCGCGCGGCCGGCGGTCTCAACCTCGACTACCCCTACACCGCCAGCACGCCCGCAATCGTCGCGGTCATCAGATTGGCCATGGTTCCAGCCATGACCGCGCGCACGCCGAGCTTGGCCAGATCGCTCGTCCGCTCCGGGGCGAGCGGCCCGATGCCCCCTATCTGGATGGCAATCGAAGACAGGTTGGCAAATCCGCAGAGGGCAAACGTGGCCATCACGATGGTCTTGGCAGAGAGTGCGTCGGCCGAGATCTGGCCTGCCAGACTGATATACGCCACGAATTCATTGGCAATCACCTTGGTGCCGATCAGCGAGCCGAACGCCACGATATCCTCCATGGGCACCCCGATGAGCCATGCCAAGGGAGAAATACCCCAGCCCAGGAGCTGTTCAAGGGTGAGCGTCATGCCAACGAAGCCACCTGCCCAACCCAGCATGTAATTCACCATGGCTATCAATGCCAGGAACGCGAGCAACATGGCTCCCACGTTCAGAGCCAACTTGAGGCCGTCCGACGCCCCCGACGCGGCCGCATCGATCACGTTGGCCGACTTCTGCTCCACGTCAATCTTCACCGCGCCGCGCGTGGCCGGCTCGTCGACCTCGGGGATCATCATCTTGGCGAGCAGCAGCGCTGCGGGCGCCGCCATGACGCTTGCCCCGAGCAGCTGCTCGGCGAACAGCAACCGCCCTGCATCGAGCGAAATCCCCATGGCCTGCGCATAGGGATCGCCCAGGATCTGGATGTAGGCCGCCATGACGCCGCCTGCAATGGTCGCCATGCCGCCCGTCATGACCGCCATGAGCTCGGACATGGTCATCGCGCCCAGGTAGGGACGCACCACGAGCGGCGCCTCGGTCTGGCCCACGAAGATGTTTGCCGTCACCGAGAGCGACTCGGCGCCGCTCGTCCCCAGGAACTTCGCCATCAGTGCCGCCATCACTTCCACGACGCGCTGCATGATGCCGAGATGGTACAGAATGGCCATCAACGATCCGAAAAACACGATCGTCGGGAGGACCTGGAACGCGAAGAACATGCCCATGCTGCCCTCCATGCCGGGACTCTTGGCCAGATCTCCGAAAATGAACTCCGCCCCCGCCGTCGTGAAATCGAGTACCAGGACAAAAAACGAGCTGACCCAGGAGAAAAAGGCCTTGACCCATCCCAGCGGAGCAAAAAATGCGCCCATCTGGTCCCCTCTGAGCAGAAAGATCGCAAGCACAACCTGCAGACCCAGCGCCGAGACCACCATCCGCCAGGAAATGGATGTCCTGTTGTTCGAAAAGCCCCAGGCAATGCCCAGCAGCACAGTCAGGCCGATCAGGCCGCGCACCAATCCAATGAAGTCCATACGGGAATCAGTATTGCGTGAATCCCGGAATATAGGGGCTGGGGCATCGTATCTTCACAAGCTATGAATACGCCCCAGCATCCCACCGACGCCGAGACCATTCTTGCCGGCCTGAACCCCTCCCAGCAGGACGCTGCGCGCTGCACCGAAGGCCCGCTGCTCATCATAGCCGGGCCGGGATCGGGCAAGACTCGTACACTGACCCACCGCATTGCCTACCTGCTCGCAACCGGACAGGCCGAGCCGTGGCATATCCTGGCCATCACGTTTACCAACAAAGCCGCCCGCGAAATGCGCCAGCGCGTCATGGACCTCGTAGGCGAGGAACGCGGCAAGGGCATGGCCATCGGTACGTTCCACGCCATGTTCGCACGCGTCATGCGGCGCGACGGCGAGCGCATTGGCTATTCATCCGACTTCTCCATCTACGACACGGACGACAGTCAGCGCGTACTCCGCGACCTCATGTCCCGGTTCGGAATTGACCCGAAGCAGGTCAAGCCGCGATCCGTGCAACACGCCATTTCAAGCGCCAAGAACCGGATGCTCTCCCCCGCCGCGTTCGAACGCGAGGCCACGAGCCCCCTCGCCCTCCGGGCCGCCGAACTCTACGGCCCCTATCAGGAAGAGCTGCGTCGCGCCAATGCCCTTGACTTTGACGACCTGCTCCTCAAACCCATCCAACTCTTCGAGAATCACCCCGATATCCTCGAAAAGTACCAGCGCCGCTGGCGGTACATCCACGTCGATGAGTACCAGGACACCAACAAAGCCCAGTACCGCCTGGCCCGCATGCTGTCCGCGTCCCACGGCAACCTCTGCGTCGTGGGCGACGACGCCCAGAGCATCTATGCCTTCCGCGGCGCCGACATCTCCAACATCCTCTCCTTCCAGCAGGACAATCCCGACGCCGAAACCGTCCGCCTGGAACAGAACTACCGCTCCACGCAGAAAATCGTTACGCTCGCGGACTCCATCATCCGCAACAACACGCGGCAGCTCGAGAAAACGCTCTGGACGGAGAACCCGGATGGTGATCCCATCATCCTCATGGAGTCCATCTCCGAGCGGGACGAGGCGCAGAAGGTCGAGCGCCGCATTCGCGACGTCCAGGTGCGACTCGGTCTGCTCTACCGCGACTTCGCCGTGCTCTACCGGACGAACGCGCAGAGCCGCTCGCTCGAAGATGCCCTTCGGCGCGGCAATATTCCCTACCGTGTCGTGGGAGGCGTCAGCTTCTATCAGCGCCAGGAAATCAAGGATGCCCTTGCGTATCTGAAACTGCTTGTCAACCCGAATGACGTGGCCAGCCTGCGCCGCGTCATCAACAAGCCAACGCGCGGTATTGGCGGAAAAACGGAATCCGTCCTGTTCGAATATGCCGCCCGGGAGGGTCTTTCCGCGTGGGATGCGCTCGAGCGCGTCGACTTCACCGGTCTGCCCGCCAGGGCATCGAAGGCCGTCGCCCGCTTCCGTGACCTGATAGCCTCGTATCGCACCAAGGTCGACGCCGAGCCGGCCGATGTGGTTGCCAAGGGCCTTATCCAGGCATCGGGCCTGCTTGAAGAGCTCCGGCGCGACAATACGCCTGAAAACCTGATGCGGTGGGAAAATATCCAGGAACTGCTAAACGCCATCGCCGAGTTCTCTGAATCCCAGGGCGAGGAAGGCACGCTTGGCGCCTTCATGCAGGAGGTATCGCTGCTTACCGATGCCGACCAGTCGGACGATGGGGACAACCGGGTGACGCTCATGACACTGCACGCATCCAAGGGGCTCGAATTTCCCGCCATCTTCCTGACGGGGCTCGAGGACGGGCTCTTTCCGCTTCAGATGGCCACCGAAAGCCCGGACGACCTCGAAGAAGAGCGGCGGCTGTTCTACGTCGGGGCCACGCGCGCCGAACGGCTCCTCTTTCTGTCCTTCGCACGCAGCCGCTACCGCTACGGTGACCAGCAACCAGCCATCCGGTCGCGTTTCCTGGACGAAATCGATGCGAGTGTCGTGCGCACCGAGTCAGGCCAGTCCTTCGACCCCGACGCCAACCGCTTCCGCAGCGGCCAGGGATCGGCCGGGCGCTCCGGCGGCACGCGCAACTCCGATGGCTCGCCCTACTCCGATGGCTCGCCCAGCTCCGATGGCCCGCCAAAAAATTCCTACGCCACGCTCGACCCCCATTATTACCGCCGCAATCTCCGGGAGGATGTGCCGCCCCCGGTGAAGAAAAAGCCAGCTTCCGGACGGCGCGTCGTCTACGATGAGGAGGAATCGGCCGCCATTTTGCCCGGCATGCGCGTCGAGCACCAACATTTCGGCGAGGGCAAGGTGATTGCGCTCGAGGGCAACGGTCCGCAGGCCAAAGCGACGGTCCATTTCGATGAGGTCGGACAGAAAAAACTCATCCTCCGGTTCGCGCGTTTGCAACGCGTGGAGTAAACAATCACCCAATGCCAGCGCCGCCCGTGACCCCTTCTGGACGTTCCTTTTCGTTCTCCACATCTGCCGCGCCGTCGACGGCGGGCCGGGCCATGGTCTGTGCAGTCCTGGCCGCCTTCCTGCTTGGTGCCTGCGCGTCGGACGATCGCACACGACTCGTCATCTACTCCCCGCACGGCAAGGAAATGCTGACCGATGCCGAGAAGGCCTTCGAAGCCCGGTACCCGGACGTGAACGTACAGTGGATTGACATGGGCGGTCAGGACGCCTACGACCGTGTGCGCACGGAAAGCGCGAACCCGACAGCAAGCATCTGGTGGGGAGGCGATGGTCCCACGTTCGACCGCGCCGCGCGGGAAGGCCTGTTGGCACCCTATGTGCCGTCATGGGCCGACGCCATGCCGGAAAGCGCCCGGCATCCGGATAACTACTGGTACACGACCTTCCTGACGCCCGAGGTCCTGCTCTACAACAACCGCACCGTGACCTCACCCCCCACCGACTGGGATGACCTGCTCTCTCCCGAGTGGAAGGACCGCATCATTGTCCGCTACCCGCTGGCAAGCTCGACCATGCGCACCATCTGGGGAGCGCTCATCATGCGGCAACCGACCGTGGAAGACGGCTATGCGTGGCTGGCCAGACTCGACATGAATACCAAGACCTACACGGCCGATCCCACGCAGCTCTACCTCAAGATTGCGCGCGAAGAGGGGGACGTCACACTCTGGAACATGCCTGACTCCTACATCCAGGCCGAAACGAACGGCTACCCCTTCGATTTCGTGATCCCGACGAGCGGCACGCCTATCCTGAACGACGCCATTGCCATCGTCGCCGGAGCCCCCCAGCCCGAACTGGCGCAGACCTTCTACGAATTTGTCACGTCCGATTCGGCCGTTGTCGACCAGGCGCAGCGTTTCTGGCGCATTCCGGCCCGTACGGACCTTGACGCCGAACGCCTTCCCGAATGGATGCGGACGTCCGACATCCGCCCCATGGATGTGGACTGGGATCGCCTGGCGAGCGAAGGGTCCACCTGGATGCAATACTGGGACGAGAACATCAAGGGACGGGGAGCGGACTATCTTTCCGAGCGCGGGTTGGCCGCGGAAGACGTGCCATAACGGCGGTCGCACGGATGGCCGTACCTGAGGGCACGGCCACGTTGGCATCGTCCTCCCCGAAATTGAGCAGCAGTTCCAGGACGTCGTCAACCTGTTCGCGCTCCATGATCAACGAGCGCAGCCGACTGGCGCCCCGGAAGCCCTTGAAATAACCACCGTACATACGGCGCATTTCAAGTACGCCCTTGCGCTCACCAAGCCACTCACACTTGAGGGCCAGGTGCTCGGCCACCACGCGAATGCGCTCCTCCCATGTGGGGCGCGGGGGCACTTCGCCGGTCTCGCGGAATATTTTCGTGTCGCGGAAAATCCACGGGTTGCCAATGGCCCCGCGCCCCACCATCACGGCATCGACACCGGTCTCGTCGAACATGGCCTCGATCCGCTCCGGAGATGTGGCGTCTCCGTTTCCTATCAGTGGAATGGACAGCCCGGCTTCCTCCCGGATGCGCCTGAGCCACGCCCAGCGGGCATCTCCCTTGTACATCTGCGACCGCGTCCGTGCGTGCACGGCCAGCGCCTGGACCCCTGTTTCCTCGAGCATCCGGGCCACATCCAGGATCCGGATACTGGCGTCGTCCCAGCCGAGCCGCGTTTTCACGGTCACCGGGTAGTCGGACGCCTCCACGACAGCTGCCGTGATTTCCTGCATCTTCGGAATGTTGCGCAGTATGCCTGCACCTCCGTCCTTGCAGACCACCTTCTTGACGGGGCAACCAAAATTGATATCCACGATGTCGGGACGCGCCGTATTCACGACCCGCGTCGCCTCACGCACCTGCTCCACATCTCCCCCGAATATCTGGATGGCCACCGGCCGCTCCTCATCGTAGATATCCAGCTTCATTTCCGAGCCCTCGGCGCCGTAGGCCAGGCCGCCCGACGAGATGAACTCCGTGTAGAGCATGTCCGCACCGAGCCGCTTGCAAATGAGCCGGAACGGTGGATCGGACACGTCTTCCATGGGTGCCAGGAATACGGGCCTGTCGGGAAACGATATGGATCCAATCTGAAACATGCGGCCGAAACGACATGGGCGCAACAAAGTGCCCACCTGGCGTCGTATGTTTGGTGAGCGCTTTCCCCACCAGCGCTGCCTCTGACCCACAAACTGTATATCGTCATGCGCAAATACCTCCCGGCTCTTGTCGCTCTCCCTGTCCTTGTTCTGCTCGCTGGATGCGGCGGTCCGACGCTCATTGATTACGCCGAGCACTGGTGGGGGCTCGGTATCTGTGGCACCATCGTGCTCATCATGGATGTGATCGCCATCATTGAAATCTCGGACAGCGACCGCACCTTCGGCGGAAAGGTCATCTGGGTCCTGGTACTCATATTCTTTCCCGTGGGCGGCCTGATCATCTATTATTTCTTCGGGCGGTAGGCACTGTGAATCGATCCGTCCTGCTCACGGCGGCTGTTCTGCTGCTCGTGTCCGCCTGCGGCCAACCGGACCATCCGCCGGACGGCTACGGCGGCACCGTCATCCTGATCTCAACCGACGGCGCCCATCCGTCCTACCTCGAGCGCGTCGCGACGCCCGCGCTCGACCGGCTTGCCGCAGAAGGCGCCTCGGCCCCAGGTGGCATGATCCCTGTCTTTCCGACCAAAACGTTTCCGAACCACTACACCATCGTTACCGGTCTCTATCCGGTATCACACGGCATTGTGGGCAACAGCATGTACGATCCCGAGCTCGGCCGTCGCTTCAGCATTGGCGACCGCAGCGCCGTAGAAGACCCGGCGTGGTGGCTTGGCGAGCCCATCTGGGCGACGGCCGAGCGCCAGGGCGTACGCGCCGCTACCTACTTCTGGGTCGGATCGGAGAGCCCCTTCAGCGGCATCCGGCCAAGCTACTGGCACCGCTATGACGGGTCGGTCCCGAACGCGGACCGCGTAGACGGGGCGCTTGACTGGCTGGACCTCCCGGCGGACGAGCGCCCCCGTTTCATATCGCTGTACTTCTCGCATGTTGACGGTGCAGGCCACCGGGCGGGACCGGATGCCGCGATCGTGGACAGCGCCATGGTGGAAATGGAGACCCTCATGGACCAGCTTCTGACGGGACTCGGAGACCGTGGCATATTGGACGAAGTGAACATCATCTGGGTGTCGGACCACGGCATGGCCGATCTGGACACCAAACGGTTCATTTTCCTGGACGACTACATTGATCTTGATGATGTCTTTCTCGTGGAAACGGGTGCGAACCTGGCCATCAACGCGAAGCCCGGAACACTCGATGCCGTTTTTTCGGCGCTCGACGGCGCCCACCCGGAGCTGACCGTCTGGAAAAAGGAAGACGTTCCGGAGCGCTTCCATTTCGGGCTCGACCGGGCCGGAAGTCACCGGATTACGGACCTCGTCGGTATGGTATCTGACGGATGGTTCCTGCGCGCCTCCCGGGAAGGGTTCAATCCGTCCCGGGATCCGGGCGGTACGCACGGCTATGACAACCAACTTGCCTCCATGCGGGCCGTTTTTGCAGCCCGGGGGCCGTATTTCAGGCCGGGAAGTACGCTTGCTCCTTTCGAAAGTGTACATTTGTACACCCTGATGGCGCATATCCTGGGTGTGGAGCCGGCGGCAAATGACGGGGACCTGGATGTCTTCGCGCCCGTTCTCATCTCCCGATGACACCTCACACTCCGCCCGGACCGCCCACGTGACACCCTATCAGTACCAGGAATTCGGGCGTTATTTCGCCCAGGTCGCCCATCCCGTTGAGCATGTTGGAGCCGCCGAGCTCGAGGAACTGGGCGCTACCAACGTCGAGCCCGCCTACCGCGGCGTCTACTTCGACGCCACACCCGAGGTGCTCTACGGCGTCGTATTCGGAACGCGGATGGCCACGCGGATTCTGGCGCCGCTCATGACGTTCGATTGCCACTCGGACAACTACCTGTACAAACGGGTGAGCGAGATCGACTGGGTCAGCCTCATCGGACCCGACCGCACATTTGCCGTTTTCGCATCGCTCTCGAACAGTTGGCTGTCGCACTCCCAGTACGCATCGCTCCGCGTCAAGGATGCCATTGTAGATACGATCCGGGCCGCCACCGGTGACCGCCCCGATATCGACCGGCGGGAGCCGGATCTCTGGATCAACCTGCACGTGGAGAACAACCGGGCCACGCTGAGTCTCGATGCGTCGGGGGGATCGCTGCACCGGCGCGGGTACCGTGTGGAGAGCGTGGAGGCTCCGCTGCAGGAAACGGTCGCCGCCACGCTTGTTCGTCTTGCAGACTGGAAGGCCGAGCGCCCCCTCGTTGATCCCATGTGCGGCTCAGGGACGCTGCTCGCAGAAGCCTGGCTCGTGGCCGCGAATGCGCCCGCCGGTCTGCTGCAGGAGTCGTTCGGCTTCGAACAGTTTCCGGACTTTGATGCCTGGACGTGGGCCAGCGTGCGCGCGGCGCGGCTCGATGCCATGAAGCCGGTTCCCGAAGGCCTCATCAGCGGATCGGACATTTCAGCGGCCGCTGTCGCGGCCGCCCGGGCCAATCTGGCGCGGCTTCCGGGCGCGGAGACCGTACGCGTGCAAAAAGCAGATTTCCGCTCGACAGGCCCCATCAAGGACAGCACCATCATCTGCAATCCTCCGTATGGTCGGCGCATTGGCGGCGGCATGCCGATTGAGGGCTTCTACAAAGCCTTCGGGGACTTCCTCAAGCAGGAGTGCACCGGTTGTACGGCCTATATCTATGTGGGCAAGCCCGAACTGCTCAAAGGCGTGGGCCTGCGCACCTCGTTCCGGAAGGAAGTCGTCAACGGCGCGCTCGAAGGCCGCCTTGCGCGGTACGACCTGTACTGAGCGATGCATACATGGCTCATCTCACACCACCGTACCCATCATCATGCTTGTTGTGATTCTATTCTTGTTGCTGCTCATTACTCCCATACAGCCGCCCGCGGCATAAACAGCATCCTGGGGCAGTAGCCGTATCTCGAAAAACCAGTGTGCGTACAATTTGTGAAGACCTAACCTGCGCCCGTTCGGGACTTACCGCCGCTACCACTCCCAAAGGCACCGAATCGGAACGGCGGCCATATCTGGAGCGAATGGTACCAGTTCCTGTCCGGTGTATAGAACCAGTCCGCGGCGGAACTTGTCGCCGGCACCTTCCCTCAGTGAACGCAGTCCGTTGAAGTCGCGACTCACAACGCTGGCTGACGCTTTCACTTCGATACCAATGATCTCTCCCCGGTGCGATTCCATCACGACATCGACTTCTGCACCATTGGACGTTCGATAGTGATACAATGACGGCGCAGATTCAGACCAGCCTGCCTGGCGGGTCATTGCTGCCAAAACGAACGTTTCCAACAGGGGACCCCACGTCTGCGGCGCCGAGGCGCGGGCCGATGGCTCGCTACGGAGTAAATACGCAGCCAAGCCCGAATCGTACAGGTGGAATTTTGACGAGCGAACCAACCGTTTGGACATATTCCTCGACCAGGAAGGCAGTTCGCGTACCAGGAATGTCATCTGCAGTAGGGACAGGTAGCGTTTAAGCGTACTCGTGGCCAAGCCGGAGGTCCGCGACAACTCTGCGTAGTTCACCAACCCGCCAGAGCGCGCGGCGACAAGCGACAGCAGATTGGGGAGTTCCG
>PCUY01000053.1 GCA_002787815.1 Bacteroidetes bacterium CG12_big_fil_rev_8_21_14_0_65_60_17
GCGCAGTTCCGACTTCAGACTGGGTCGGTCAAGGAAATTCGTGATGTCTCGACTCCTTAGTTCGTTCAGCAACATCCCATGGTCAACCAGGGAATCTACGAACAGGCTGAGTACCCCCTTATAGCTATGACGGGTGGAATCCGTAAGATCTGGACGGTTGACGAATTGGTAAACGGCGTCCGTCACCAATGCCTCATCCTTTATTCGTTCAGGAGAGAATGCTCCTTGCAGATAGGGCGTAACGAAATCACTCTGGAATCGGTCGTACACCAGTTTCGGGAAGTAAGAGCGTCCTACTTGTATCCAGTCATTCCGGCTGTTTTTTGGTGGCTCCTTGGATCTAGGATGCCTCGGAGTTCGAATTCCGAGCGGAAGGTCTATTCCTTCGCGACGAAATCGTGCATACCAGGCTCCACTTGAGGTTTGTATTAAGGTTGGAGCCTTTCGTGTTCTGGGTGTGGCGATACGTCCAAGCATATATTCGACCGATGATGGTTGCTACGCCACTGCTACGTTTTATGCCCGAATGGACCCGAATAGAGCCGAAACGAAACGTAGCAGAGTGTCAGACGAATATATGAAAAATGCCCCGAAATGACCAATCAGATCAAATTTAGAAGCGTTTTCCGTGTGATCCCGCCTGGGCTCGAACCAGGGACCCTCTGATTAAAAGTCAGATGCTCTGCCAACTGAGCTACGGGATCGGGTAGGGTTGCTCGCAGCACCCTACAGAATCGTAAAATACGCAGACGGGCCGCGCGGGGCAAACCGCGCGGCCCGTCTGCGCATAAAGCTTTCGTGAGAAGCAATCGTCAGGTCGACACGGGGACCTGCGTGGATGTTCCGTTGGCTGGATGCGATTCGAAGGGAAACGGTGTCGTTTCGCTCCCGGTGTACAGCGTACGATGGGGGAACGGAATTTCAATGCCGTGTCTGTCGAAGGCTTGCTTGATCTCAACCGGAATGCTGTTTCGAAGTGCCAGGAAGTTCTCCGACTTGGCCCACACCCTGAGGGTGTGATCAATGGAAGAGTCGCCAAACATCTGGAAGAGAATGGATGGAGCAGGCTCCTCGAGACACAACGGGTTGCGGTCTGCCACGTCAAGCAGGATTTCGCGCACGAAGCGCAGATCCTCCTTGTAGGCTACACCCACCTCAATGTCCACGCGGCGAATGGGAAAGTGCCTGAGATTCGTGACCTCGGACTTGATTACGGTCTCATTCGGAATTCGGACAAACAGGTTCTCGAACGTGCGGAGCTTGACAGAGAGGAGGTCTATGGAGAGCACTTCCCCGACGGTCTGATTGACCCGGATGATATCACCGACCGCGAATGGACGTTCGCCAAGCAGGAACAGTCCGCTGATGACGTTGGATGCGGATGTCTGTGATGCAAAACCGATGGCCACGGTCAGTATTCCGGCCGCACCCAGTAGCACGCCCAGATCAAACCCGAGCCCCATGAGGGCAGACGCCGTGAACAGTCCGGTAATAGTATACAGGCTCAGTCTTCGCAGTATGATGGCCCGGTGCAGATCCTCAGGCCGCGCAAATATGCGGACGAGCGTCTTTCCCGCAATGCGGCCCAGAATGACGCCCAGAACGATCTTGAACGCGGCCTCTACCACATTCCACGCCGCCGGACTGTTCAGGATATCGAGCAGGTAATTCAACCACTGTTGCATGATGACTCCGGTTTGATCAGGTTGAGAGTAGCGAGCCTACGGCACCGAACGTACTCGTGAACAGATTCTTCTTCAGCGTCTGACGCGGACCCGTAATCCGGCTGGCTCCCCTGACTTCGGGCGGAGCGCCGGTCACGATTTCCACTTCGGCGCCTTCCACGCCGTCGGAGCGGGTCATGGTTACCGCTTCCGTCCATAGTTCATCTGCGTCCGACTTGTACAGCGCCAGGTAGGGAGCGGGCAACTGGACGCGGACGAGCTCCAGGGGATCGTTTCCGGTATTCAGCACACGGAGTGGCGTGATAGCCCGGTTCAGACGAGCAGGGACGTCATCACGGCGCAGGCGGCCGGATGTCCGTGTGGCATAACACAGTTCTCCCTCGATTGTGGAGGGCCCGAACCACGTATCGGACATTCTGAAGGATGGCATTTCGGCGATCTGTCGACCAGATTCCGTGACTCGAATCTGGATCCATAGAGGCGTGCTCAGATACAGGGTCACGGACTCGTGGGGCGGTACGAACAGCGTCGATTCGGGTCTGGATACGATGGGTCGGTCCGCCAATGCCGGTGTCAGGGATACGTCTGATTGTGGATCCCGAAAACTGTAGCGCCTGACTTGGTATCCCTCACGAGTCCCCGTCAGTTCATCACCGCAATCATTGCCGGATGCGGGGACGTAGTACGCACTGCGGGATATGCTGTGGTCCATGTCTTCGTTGTCGGTGGAAGGTCTGTGTACGACAGCCCATTCGTGGGACCTGTGGATCAGCCACAGGGTCGAAGGGCCGATTTCCCATTTTCCACACGTGCCCTCGGCAATATGGAACGCTCCCCACCAGGGAACCTGATTCAGGTGTGACATGCTCGATTCCAGTCAGTTCGGTTTGCATGATACGGGACTTTTACAAAATTCGTAGCGGCGGGTTGTCTGTGTAACGATATGGTTATATATTAGACTCTGTTATATAACAAGAAGGTGAAACACATGCCTGATCAAAGGCCAGACCCGGTAGTTGTCACGGACCGGACGTGCGTTCGGACGGAAGTCGACGAAGAGCTGCTGTCGTCACTGCGGGCATCCGTATTCGGAGACGATTTCATCCTGGCGCTCGCCGCGTTCATGAAAACGGTCGGCAATGAGACCCGGCTGCGCATTGTACGGGCGCTCTGGGAGGCGCGTGAACTGTGCGTCTGTGATCTCGCAGACGTCCTCGGCATATCGCAGCCCGCCGTATCTCGCCATCTCAAACTGCTGCGCGAGAAAGGACTGGTGACCTCCCGGCGCAGCGCACAGACGCTCTACTACCGGATACACGAGGTAAGTCCCTTCGCCGACATGCTCGTCCACCTGTTCGAGAACCGGGCCGTCGAGCATATCGATCTGAACGTAACCCTGACCACATCAAACGCAGAGAACGCATCATCATGAAAAAGAACTGGAACCTGTTTGGCGCGCTGGGCGCCGGCATTGCGGCTTCGGCCTGCTGCACGGTGCCCCTCATTCTCGTATCGGCCGGCATCGGCGGATCGCTCATCGGTACATTCACTGCCATGGAACCTTTCCGGCCACTTTTTGCGGCCGTTGCCGTGCTTGCAGTGTTTGCGGTCGTGCGCCGGGAAATCAAAAGATCCCGGGAGGTCGCATGCGACTGTGATGACCAGTGGCTATCGGACCGGGCGCGCCGCATTGTGGTGGGCGCAGGCGTCGTGGTGACGCTCGCACTCGTCGCATCTCCCTGGCTTATCCGGCCCGTGCTTGACAGCGCGACGGCGGGTGCTACTGCCGGAGCTTCTGTGGGCGCGCCGGATTTCACCGCCGAGCAGCAGGTGACGCTCACCGTGAGCGGCATGACATGCGAACTGTGCGATATCACGGTATCGCGTGCGCTGCTGGGCCTTGATGGTGTTTCGAAGGCCGATGTCACGTTCGAGCCGCCCCAGGCGGTAGTGACCTACGACCCGTCGAAGGTATCGGTCGGTGACATGGAGCGCGTGACCCGCGAAATCGGGTATCCGGCAACGCTCGATGTTTGATCTTGCCATTATCGGGGGCGGATCGGCAGCGTTTGCGGCCGCCATCCGGACAAGCGAACTGGGTGGACGTGCCGCGATCATCAACGATGGCCTGCCCATAGGCGGTACGTGCGTGAACGTCGGCTGCGTGCCGTCGAAAGCGTTCATCAGGGCGGCGGAAGCCCATCACCGGGCGCAGAACGTCCCGCATTCGGGGATTGTAGCCACGAGCCGCATGGCCGATTACGGCGCGGTGAGCCGGGGTGTGCAGGACCTCGTCAGCAGCCTGCAGCAGTCGAAATATGTGGACGTGGTCCGGGGAGATGCGAACGTCGAGATCATTCACGGCCATGGGCGCTTCGTGGACGCCACAACGGTCGATGTCGACGGACACGCCGAGCCCATCCGGGCCCGCCGCGTGCTCATTGCCACGGGCGCCAGGACGTGGTTTCCGGACGTTCCGGGGCTACGGCCCAAAGACCTGGCGGCCTCGAACCGTGTACTCACAAACGAGACCCTCTACGCTCTTCAGGAGCTTCCGGAGCACGTCGTCGTGCTCGGCGGACGCTACGTAGCGCTCGAAAACGCACAGTGGCTGGCCCGGATGGGCGCGAAAGTTACCATACTCCAGCGCTCAGAGCGCATTCTGCCCGGTGAAATGGCCGACGTGACGGACGAATTGACGACGCATCTGTCGGCGGAGGGCATCCGCGTTGAAACAGGGATTGATCTTGGCCGCGTCGAGGAGGACGCGCGCGGCGTGCGCATCCATACGAATAAAGATGTATTTGACGGGTCACACGTGCTCGTGGCGCTCGGGCGGCAGGGAAATACGGAGAACCTGGGCCTGGATGCGCTCGCGGGTGAGAGTGCGTCGAATGGCCGTGGTGTGGCGCTTCACGGTCGCGGCTTCGTGCGGGCGGACAACACGCTGCAAACGAGTGTGCCCGGCGTGTTCGCCGCCGGCGACGTGCTCGGCGGGAGAATGTTTGTTTACACGGCGGCCTACGAGGGGCGGCTTGCAGCGGAGAACGCCATGCAGGACATGCACAAACGGGTAGACTACACGGCGCTTCCGTGGGTCGTGTTCACCGATCCGCAGGTGGCAGGCGTGGGACTGGACGAGCGGCAGGCGGAGGCCGAGGGCATTAGGGTAGATACGGCGGTTGTGCCGCTCAAACACGTGCCAAGGGCGCAGGCGGCGCGCGATATGCGCGGCTTCATCAAGCTCATCCGCAATGCCGATACCGATCAGCTGGTGGGCGCCCGCATTGTGGCGCCGGAAGGGGGAGAACTGGTCATGGAAGTGGCACTGGGCATCCAGATGGGCGTGACTGTCGACCGCCTGGCGTCCATGTTACATCCGTACCTGACGCTGAGTGAGGGCATCAAGCTGGCGGCCATCACATTCGGGAAAGATGTGGAAAAGCTGAGCTGTTGTGCCGTATAGGCGCAAGCGTCGGCCCGTTTGATGCTATGTTTCTGTCTGGCGGTCTCCAATCCACGTCTCCCCGCAATCTCATAATGGCCATCCACAGTTTCCCGCGTGCAACACCCGTGATGGCACGCCTGGATTCCCCTGTCGACCGAGCAGGCCATTCTATCATGTATGGATCATTCCAGAGTTCCAATGCCTCATTAAAGTCGATGCCGTGCTGGTAAATATACCTTTTCGCAAATTGCCGGACGAGCGCGTACTCCAATGACCCTTGGAGGCCGAAAGTGTGACCTTGTAGCACAAGAACGCCCGTGGCAAGGACCATCATGAGGCAGAGCCCGGCGCTTGCCATGAGCGCGATGACTGGAACAATGAGGCCGATCAGCAGCCCCAGCGCCCCTGCAAGCTCAAGTGTTGCAGTAACACGCCGGAGTCCGCTCATGCCCCAGCGGTCAAACTCTCCAATCAGATCCTCCGATATCAGGCTCGCAATTCCGTAGTACGCGAAGAGCGCGACCGAACAGACGGTGAGGAACATGTATATTGTAGTCATGAAGCACCCAACGGTACCTGCATCGTAGCGTTTCTGTACCCACCATCGTTCTTCAAATCATCATCGCCCTTGGATTGCTCAACGTCTGGCTTGTACGGCAGGTTCAGCGACGGCGTACCGGGGCGGTGAAGCCGCGTCACTGAAAGAAGAGTTCGCAGCCTACGGTCTGCCGGAAATGGCTTTCTATGTTGTTGGTCTGCTCAAGGTAGGTGCGCTTGCCATGCACGTCAAGGTCAAGGATCCCGCCATGAAGTCCCTACCAGCATTCTTTATGCTGGCAATGAGCGTCGCCATCCTGGTGCTGTGATGTCTTCAATCGACGATCGTCCGCGGCGTCCGAGCAATTTCCGGGAAAATCCGGGTGAGTGCGCGGTCCCACGTGAGAAGCGGGACGGCAAGCGTCATGGCCATGGCTACGTACTCCGCGTCGTAGGATGAACAGCGGGTCGTGGTGCACAGCGTCAGGACGAGGTCATCGTCTACCCGGCCCGAGCCGCCTTCCATAATGCGGTAGGCGAGGAGCATGGCGACCAGCGCTATGAGCAGGTGCGCTATGACTGACGTGTCGACGACGATCATTCACGTCCGTCTCGTATGGCTTCGTTGAGGTTGACCGGCTCCATTTCGCGACCAGCGAGGCGCAGGTCGAACGCGCGTAGATCGCCCAAAAGATCGCTTACCGCTGCGTCCCGGCGCGTCGCGGCGGCGAGGATGTTCAGGATTTCACTGTTCATGCTTCGACCGTGGCGTGCCGCCTGGCTCCGCAGTCGTTTGTGGATGGAATCAGGGACATTTTTGAGGGACAGGTTGACGGGCATGGAAGAGCAGTGTTCAGTGGTACCAAGTTGGTACCACCTTTTCGGGAGCCTGTTTCCGGGTCACGTCTACCGCCGACGGGTGTTTATATTGCGGAATGGACATCGAAACCCTCAGATCGAAGATTGACCGGGAGTGGGGCTATCGCCGCGCGGAAGAGTTGCGCGTACGCGATCTGAAAAACCGGACACATGAAGCGTGGCTCGACGAGCTCCCTTACGTGCATGAGCCGACCGGATATCTTTTCGCGGAGGCCGCCGCGCTGCAGAGGGTGCTACGCGACAACGACATAACGTTCTGTTTCATTGGCGGCGTGGCGCTGCAGCATTGGGGTGAAGTCCGCCAAACAGATGATGTGGACGTGACCATCTTCTGCGAACTGGGCAAGGAACCCGGTGTCCTCACGGTGCTGGAGACGTATCTGGAATCGCGCATTGACGACACGCGGGACATGTTTCTGCTTGGCCGTATGTACCTCGGGAGGTCTCCTCGCGGAAAGCAGGTCGACATATCCATTGGTTTTACGCCGTATGAGAAGCGCATGATGGCGCGGGCCGTCGACGTGGATTACGGACTGGACGTGCCGCTGCGCATATGTTCGGCAACCGATCTCGTTGTGCTGAAGACGCTGGCCGGCCGCGGGCAGGACTGGGTCGATCTTCAGCGCATTATTCAGCGAAGCGGCGACACCATGGATTGGGACCTCGTCTTGGGCGAGCTCGAGCCGCTCCTGGCTATGGCCGGTCGCGAAGAGAACCTTGGGCGCCTGCGCAATATGGTGGCGGAGGAATCGTGATTCCGCCATTTCGGCGTCGTGGCCTTTTCTATATTGCGCACATGACCACAAAGCATTCCGTCTCTCCACAGACAATGGACCGATCAACGCTGTCAGTTCGAAAGACTCGAACGGGCGAGGCCTCCGCACAGAAAACTGCCCTGGTTCTCGATGCTTCGCAGGCCGTGGCAATGGTCTGGCCCATTACTGTGGATGCATGGACCATGACAGGGAATTTCAATGCTGAATCCAGACTACAGCGACATGTTGTCCGTATTGTCCGCCGCGAACGTTGATTTCCTGGTAGTGGGTGCATTCGCACTTGCAGCCCACGGAAATCCGCGCGCCACGGGAGATATCGATATATATGTCCGCCCGTCTGAGGATAATGCAAAACGAATAATGGAAGCCCTGAAAATGTTCGGGGCTCCGGTGGGTGGGATCTCGGTAGGCGACTTTCTGAGCAAAGACCTGGTTCTTCAGATTGGGGTTGAGCCGCGCCGGATTGATTTGTTGACAGGTCTGGAGGGCATTGAAAATTTCGATGAAGCCTGGTCCGACCGGATGGTGATCAAGATGCAGGAGCTGCAGTTCCCGGTCCTCGGGCGAGCAACGCTCATTCGGAATAAACGAGCGTTGGGCAGGCCACAGGACGTGGCTGATGTCGCCTGGCTGGAAAAACATACACCATGATCGGCACGACGCTATCCCACTACAGTATTGTTGCCGAGCTCGGTCGCGGCGGCATGGGCATTGTCTACAAGGCGCTCGACACGAAGCTGGACCGCTCCGTGGCGCTGAAAGTGTTGCCGTCGAGCGCGCTGGCGAGCGAGGATGACCGGGCGAGGTTCTACCGGGAGGCGAAGGCGGCGGCGGCGCTGAACCATGCGCACATTGCGCAGATTTACCAGATCGATGAGGCGGTGCCGCTTCAGGCAGACGGCGCGCCGCTTCACGGGCATGACGATGTGCGCCCGTTCATTGCCATGGAGTTCATTGATGGCGAAACGCTGGAGGCGCGGATAAAACAGGGGCCGCTGAAGCTCAGCGAGGTGGTCATACTTGCGCAGCAGGCGGCATCGGCCCTTGGGGCGGCGCATGAAAAAGGCATAGTGCACCGCGACATCAAGAGCGCGAACGTGATGTTGACGGCGAAGGGCGACGTGAAGGTGCTGGATTTCGGACTGGCGCAGACCGCCGCATCGACCAAACTCACGCGCATGGGCTCGACGCTCGGGACGGTGGCCTACATGAGCCCGGAGCAGGCGCGAGGCGAGGAGGTGGACAGCCGCACGGATCTTTGGGCGCTCGGCGTGACGCTCTACGAAATGATTGCCGGTCGCAATCCGTTTGGCGGCGACTATGAGCAGGCGGTGGTCTACAGCATCCTGAACACTGAGCCCGAACCGCTCACGGCGGTTCGTACGGGTGTTCCGATGGAACTCGAGCGCATTACGAATAAATTAT
The DNA here is from genome assembly GCA_002787815.1 of Bacteroidetes bacterium CG12_big_fil_rev_8_21_14_0_65_60_17. GTDB lineage: Bacteria > Bacteroidota > Rhodothermia > Rhodothermales > UBA10348 > 1-14-0-65-60-17. The sequence goes on from PCUY01000053.1 coordinate 8,751, forward strand.
TGGCCAAGGAAGCGGCCCGGCGGTATCAGTCGGCGGCCGATCTGACGGTGGATCTCGGTAATCTGGATATCCAGAGTATTTCGGGGCTCTCGCGGTCGACCTTGTCGGTCTCGGGCGGCGCGCCCGCGGCCGCGGGCGCGCCGCCCAAAGGGACGCCGGGGAATGCCCGGAGCATTCTGCGTACCGCTGGCCTCATTGCAGCCGCCCTGCTGGTGGCCACGAGCGCGTACGTTCTGGGCCGGGCGCAGGCCGGGTCGCCCGAACTTCCAGGCGCTCCGAAACGGATAACCCAGACGTTATACGACATCGGAGATCCGGCATCCGTCGATATTTCGCCGCAGGGTGACAAGGTGGCTTTTGCGGCAAGTGGTATCCACGTGCTCGAACTCGCAAGTGGCGACGTGCAGGTATTCGATGTTCCAGGGGCGTACGTTCACCTCGCATTCTCGCCAGATGGTTCCGAGCTCCTTGTGACGACAGCTGAGGGACTCGTGCGGCTGTCGATAGCGACGGGCGCCGTCATTGACCTCGGCAACACTATCGAGGGCGGGCCGCGCGGAGAGTGGGTGTCGTCCAGTTATATCATCTATGAAGAAGAGGCGACGGTGTATGGCCGCTCGCTGAATGAGTCTGCTGGACGTCGTCTCGTTGAACTCGATACGCTTGCCGGACAATATGACCTGGACTATCCAAGTATTCTTCCGGACGGTAAGACCATCATGGCAACGGCCGAGTACGGGGGCAACCAGCCCGACCGCATTGGGTTCTGGGACCTGGAGACAGGGCGAACACTCAAACTTTTGGACGTGCCGGGTACGCGTGCTCACTACATTTCGTCCGGTCATCTGATTGTGAATGTGGACGGAAGGGTAATGGCCGTTCCGTTCGACATGGAGAGTCTGGCTCAGACGGGGCCCATTGTTCAGATTGACGCGCCCGTGAAGGTAGAGGGCATGGCGGTTTCCGGCGAGGGAACTCTGGTCCATGCTGGTATGCGGGCTGGCGTCGTGACGGCGTCTGGTCCCAGTACACCTCTTTTTGGTGCATTTAACAGGACTACGATCCTGCTACAGGACAGGGCCTCGTTTCCGCCCGGCCGGTACAACAACGCCGCCATCCATCCATCGGGAGACTTTGCTGCCGTCGCACTCGAGGGCGAGGTACGCGCGGGCGGCGGTCTACGGCCGTCCGACATCTGGATTCTGGACTTCGAGACGGGCTCGCGGCGAGCGCTGACAAGTGGCGGGCGCAGCATGGCGCCTGCATGGAGCCCGTCGGGTGATTCCCTGTACTTCGTAGAATTTGGCGGCAACTCCCGTCTCAAGATCATGGCCGCGTCCGGGCGTGGGGGAGCTCGTGTCGTCGTGGACCCGGCGATTCCTGCGCTGTATGACCTGGATGTATCGCCCAACAAAAAGTGGGCGGTAATGGCCGCAGGCATTCCGCCGACTATGGATGCAGCAACCGACATGCTGATTGTGGATCTGGAAACCGAAGAAGTGTACAGCCGCGGGCTGGTCGCGGATCGGCTGACGGCTCCGGGCGGCAACCCAAGACACCTGGCATTCTCGCCCGATAGCAAATACCTGGCATACGAAGACCAGGGAGCCATACGGGTCCAGTCAATGGAAGACCTGGACAGCGTGCCAATCACGGTGTGGGAAAATGGCATGACGCTTCCCAAATGGTCGCCGGACGGCTCGGTGCTGCACGGCATCCGACTGGGACAGAACCGGGCGGAGATGGACGTCCAGACCGACCCTGTTTTCCGTGTTCTGGGTGAGCGGTTCGTCGATTCGCCAGGCGGCGTCTACTCGACGAGCCTGTTCGACCTGTTCCCGGATAATTCCGGCTTCATGATGGGCTACCCGACGGCGCTGTCAACAGACACCTCCGGCGCGACGGCAACGGACGCAACGACGATACGGAGAGAAGGGCTGGACGTGCATTTCATTATCAACGTGTCGGGCCTTGTGGGGCAGTGAGCTGGTTTCGCATTTTGCAAAATGCATTGTACCCGGACTGGCGCAGGCTGAGCCTTCAACGGGCTTCTGAACGCCACAGCTCCCGCATGGGCTGCCGCAGGAGGAGCTGGCCCGACATCGGGGCGAAGTTGACAAAACCGTTCACGAGGTAGATTTCGCGCGGTGTACACCCGTACAGGAATTTGACTTCCCTGTCCCCTTTGCGCGGATCGTGGGTGAAGACGGCTGCCACCAGACCGCTCGCGATGTCCCTGCCCGCCATGCCTCCGCTCGCGCGGCCCGCGTCCGCGGTCCCCACAAAAATGTCCACTTCCTCGCCGTCATTGGCGAGCGTCCCGTTCACGTAGCCGTAGTCGATCGGGTAGATGATGTCAGAGTACCGTGGATGCGCCGAGCCCGAGGGCCGCTCAATCGTAATGCCGTTCATCCGGATCAGACCATCCCACATCTCCCAGTCGACCCAGCCGGGCTGCTCACTCGCTGCGGCAGGCGCCGCCGCGCCAGGTACTGCCCCGCTCATGATGCGTCCTTTTCAGGCGGCACGAGCGCAATGTGCAAATCGGCCAGTTGGCGCGCGTCGACAACATCGGGGCTGGCGACCATGGGTTCCTGTGCCGACTGGGTCTTGGGAAACACGATGACGTCGCGGAGGCTGGGGGCACCGGTGAGCAGCATGGCAATCCGGTCAAGGCCGAAGGCAATGCCACCGTGAGGCGGCGCACCGTAGCGGAAGGCTTCAAGCAGGAAGCCGAACCGGGATGCCTGCTCCTCCTCATCAATACCGAGCGCATCGAACATGCGCGCCTGGACGTCCGAGCGGTGAATCCGGATGCTTCCGCCGCCGAGCTCCGTGCCGTTGAGCACGAGGTCGTAGGCGCGGGCCCTTACCGCGCCCGGATCCGAAGCCAGCCGCTCCAGATCATCTTCGTGCGGCGACGTGAAGGGGTGATGCATGGCGTAGTATCTCCCGTCATCTTCGTCGTATTCGAGAAGCGGAAAGTCGGTGACCCACAGAAATTTCCACGGGCCGTCCGCGCTTTCGGAAATCAGATCCAGCTCGCGGGCCATGTGAAGTCGGAGGCCACCCATCTGCTCGAAGATTTTCGGCGCGGGACCGGCCATGACGAGGACAAGGTCACCGGCCACGGCACCCGTCTGCTGAACGACCGCATCCACGAACTCCCCGGGAAGCACCTCGGGTTTTACGCTCGATTGGACGTCCGAGCCGTCGGACGGCAGGCGGAAGTGGATCAGTCCGCCACCACCGAGCTTTCCGCGCACCACGTTTTTATCCAGTTTGTCGAGTTGGCCCCGGCCCAGGTCGCCCTGGCCCTCGACGCGGATGGCCACGACCGCACCGCCGCTCTCCACGGCGCCGTCAAAGACGCGGAAACCGGACCCGTGAACGGCGCCGGACACGTCTTCAATCTCCATCCCGAAGCGCACGTCCGGTTTGTCGGCGCCGTAACGCCGAATGGCCTCATCGTAGGTTATGCGCGGAAACGGAACGTCGAGTTCCACGCCCTTCACGTCGCTCCAGATGGCCGCCATGAGCCCTTCGGTGACCTCGTGAATGAGGTCTTCCGTGGCGAAGGTCATTTCGACGTCGATCTGCGTGAACTCCGGCTGCCGATCGGCGCGCAGGTCTTCATCCCGGAAGCACTTCACAATCTGGAAATACCGGTCGAGGCCCGCGATCATGCAGATCTGTTTGTAGGTCTGCGGCGACTGCGGAAGCGCGTAGAACCGTCCCGGATGGACGCGCGAGGGGACCAGGTAGTCGCGTGCGCCCTCGGGCGTCGATTTCATGAGCACCGGCGTTTCGACTTCCACGAAATCCAGGCTGTCGTAGTAGCGGCGCACCGACTGGTAGAGCCGCGAGCGCAGGAGCACATTCTTCTGCAACTCCGGCCGGCGCAGATCCAGGTAGCGGTACTTCAGGCGCAGGTCTTCCGACGCGTTCTGCTGGCGGGCTTCATGGGTCGATACGGTGAATGGCAGTGGATCGGAGGTATTGAGCACGATCATGTCATCCGCAACCACCTCGATGTCCGCTGTCGGCAGATCCGCATTCCGAGCCGGCACCTCGCGCTGCTGCACCCGCCCCCGGATGCTCACCACATACTCCATTCGCAGATCTTCTCCGAGCTTGTAGGCCTGCGGACTCTGCTGCGGATGCAGCACGATCTGCGTCAGACCCCAGCGGTCGCGCAGATCCAGGAAAATAAGGCCGCCCAGGTCGCGCCGCGTATCGACCCAGCCTTTGAGGACGACCTCGTGGCCTGCGTTTTCGGCGCGAAGGTCACCGCATGTGTGCGTGCGACGCCCGTGGGAATCTTTCCTGAACTGGAGCGAGTCGGACATGTATGCATTGAGTGTCTGGTTCAACCCGCAAGATACGGGAAACCCGGAGGGCACGAAAAATAGCCTGTTGTTTTGGACACGTGTTTTTCTATCTTCACGTGAACCTGACAAAAAAGCGCATGTCTGCAGCCGCCGGTACGTTCTTCGGCCATCCCCGGGGTTTGGCCACCCTGTTCTTCACGGAAATGTGGGAGCGTTTCTCCTACTACGGCATGCGGGCGCTGCTTATCCTGTTCATGACCGCTGCCGCTACGGGCGCGAACCCCGGCATGGGACTTGACGACGGCACGGCAGCCGCCATTTACGGACTCTACACCTCGTTTGTCTACCTGTTGTCGCTTCCCGGCGGGTGGGTGGCCGACAAAATCTGGGGGCAGCGGCAGTCCATCTTCGTCGGAGGCATCATCATTGCTGCAGGCCATTTCAGTATGGCGCTGCCGTCAAATACCACCTTCTTTTTCGGACTGATCCTGATTGTAATTGGAACTGGTCTGCTGAAACCAAACGTCAGTTCCATTGTCGGGGAGCTGTATCCCGAGGGCGGCGCCCGGCGCGATGCCGGCTTCTCGGTCTTCTACATGGGCATCAACCTGGGCGCCTTCCTGGGACCCATCCTCTGCGGCTATTTGGGACAGGAAATCAACTGGCACTACGGCTTCTCGCTCGCCGGTTTCGGCATGGTCTTCGGCCTCATCCAGTACCGCCTGGGATACAAGCATCTGGGAGATGCGGGCCACCTCGTTACGACGGACGCCGAGATCGTCATCAAGGCCCGCGCGAGGCGCTTCTACATGTTCTTTGCGGGCGTTATTATGGCCGCCGTCGCGTTCGGCATGCTCGTGCGAGCAGGAATTATTCCGCTTACCATCCAGCAGATTGCGGGCGGCCTCGGTTCGAGTATCCTGATCATTGTCGGGCTGTACTTCCTGTACCTGTTCCTCTTCGGTGGGCACACGACACAGGAGAAAAAACATCTTGGAATCATCCTCTGGCTTTTTGTGCTTGCCGCCATTTTCTGGAGCGGATTCGAGCAGGCGGGTTCGAGCCTGAACCTGTTTGCCGAGCGGGCCACGGACCGCGTCATTGCGGGCTGGGAAATGCCTGCCAGTTGGTTGCAGTCGGTCAATTCGACGTTCATCATCATTTTTGCGCCCATTTTTGGCTGGATCTGGATTACGCTGGCCAAAGTGAACAGGCACCCATCGTTTCTCTTCAAATTCACGTTCGGTCTGTTGGGTCTTGCCGCAGGCTTTTTCGTACTGGCCTGGGGGGCTGCGCAGACGGCGGGAGGAGCGAAGGCCGGCATGATCTTCCTGATTGTGACCTACTTCTTCCACACAGTGGGCGAGCTTGCGCTCTCGCCCGTGGGCATGGCATCGATTACGAAGCTCGCGCCAACGGGGCGCATGAGTCAGATGATGGGTATCTGGTTCGTGGCCACGGCGCTCGGCAATCTGTTCGCCGGGCTCGTAGCGGGAGATATTGAGACGCTCGGATTCGACGGGCTCTTCTACCAGGTAGCTTGGACATCGGCTGCGGCCGGTGCCATCGCGCTGCTCCTGGCGAAGCCACTCAAGAAATTCGTGGCCGTGAACATCGAGTAGACCCTTATGACAGCCTTCTGGCTCTACGTCACCCAACTTTCGAATATGGCACCGCGTAGTGGATGTCCGCGCAGTTCATTCGTCGAGCGGATACCCAGAAGATAGCAGGTGAGGCCCGAATCGAGCATATGGATTTTTGGAGCCTTGATTCGTTGCATCCGGATATTCCGATGCCAAGCGGCGCACGATAAAGCTGGCTTCAAGGACCGATAACCATTCACGTGCTGTACTGTATCGCATACCTGCATCAGCTCCGAGGCTCGACAGATTCAGTTCAGTAGCCGTACGTCCGGCGACGAGTTGCAGAAATGTCGAGAAGGCAGTCAAGTCGCGCACATTGAGTACTGGGCCTCATCGATTATAACGGGAGGGGGCCACGCTTCGAGGAATTCGCGGGGATCGGAGTGGGCAATTTGTCATGGATTGTCAATTGAAATGACAATCCATGACGACACGTCACCACGCATCCGATGCCCGGAGCTGACCGTTTTCGCGCGCAAAAGCCAGATCCAGCTGGCCGAGTGCACCGTCCTGGTAGCGCCGGATGTAGTCGGCAATGTCGTAGAGCACATACCCACGCTGTGTCATGAATTCCACGACCTCGTGCAACAGTGGTGTGTCCGGCATGAAACGGAACAGGGAGGCTTCCAGAACAATCAGTTCCGTGCGCCCGAATAGGCGCTCCGCGCCTCGCAGTGCTTCAAGCTCGAAGCCCTGGATGTCGAGTTTGG
>PCUY01000047.1:0-67826 GCA_002787815.1 Bacteroidetes bacterium CG12_big_fil_rev_8_21_14_0_65_60_17
TTTGACGTTTTCACGTGGCCGTTCCTGGAAGGGAATCCGCGTGAGGCGCTTGTGCGTCCGCGGACGCTGGTTGTTACCCGTTCGACTGCCGAGCGGTATTGGGGCACGTCCCGTGGCGTAACCGGACGCACGGTCCTGGTGGGAGACAGGGAGTATGAGGTGACCGGCGTCATCGAGGACATTCCTCACCAGAGCCATCTGCGCTTCGATGTGCTCGCTTCGTTCGCATCCACATCCTGGGCCAGCCAGGAAATTTTCGGGTCCGCCAATTTCTTTACTTACCTCTTGCTCTCCCGCGGAACAACCGTCGAGAAAACACAGGCCGAGGTCGACCAGCTTGTGGCCCAGGCCTTGGAGGAGGCCGGAGGGTTTCCGATAGACATCCGGTTTATCCTGCAGCCGCTCACGGACATCTACCTCGTGCACATGGGGCGCATGGACCAGGTCGTGCTGTTCATTGGTCTGGCGCTGCTTGTTCTTGTAGTCGCCGCCTTTAATTACATCAATATGGGTACGGCCCGTTCGGCGCGCCGCGCGCGAGAGGTGGGCGTGCGAAAAGTGCTCGGGGCGGACAACAGGGGGATTGCCCGGCAGTTTTTCGGTGAAAGTGCCCTCATGACGCTGATTGCCTTTGCTGCGGGGCTGGCCATCGCTCTTACATCCCTCCCGGCGTTCGAGTCGCTGGCAGGCCGCCCGTTGAATACAGCGCTGCTCACCGCACCACGCATGCTCCTGTGGATTCCGGTCGTCCTCGCCAGTGTAGCGCTCGCTGCCGGATTCTATCCGGCGCTGGTCATGACGCGGTACGAGCCCGCATCAACCCTGAAAGGAGCACAATCATCACCCGGAGGCAGTGCGCGGTTCCGGGATGTGCTGGTCTCACTGCAATTTGCCATTACCGTGTTTCTTCTCGTCTCGGCTACCGCCGTGTATATGCAGATGGAGCATATCCGCACGGTAGACACAGGGTTTGATCGGGATCAGACCGTAGTGATTCCGCTGGCGGACGTTTCCGCCCGGAGGGCCGTACCGACACTCAAGGATGAATGGATGCAGGACAGCCGCATTCTGGGAGCATCGGCCATGGCGGCCATTCCCGGCAACATGCTGGGCGGATACGGCCTGCGTTTTCCAGGCATGTCGCCGGACGCTGACGTCAAACCTATCCACGCCAGCCCTGTGGACAGTGATGGACCCGAGGTGCTGGGGCTGGATTTCCTGGCCGGTGAGACCTTCCGCGACTCCCCCAATCCCTTGGCTGGCCCCGATAGCGCTGCGTACGAATACGTCATCAATGAATCGCTGGCGCGCCTGGCCGGATGGTCGCCCGAGGAGGCCATTGGCCAACGCATGTCGGTTTCCGGAACGACACGCATGGGTACAGTCCGCGGAGTCGTCCGCGACTTCAATTTTCTGGACCTGCGACAGGAAATAGAGCCACAGGCGCTCTTCGTGGAGCCCGAGTGGAATGTGCTGCTCATTCGCCTGGCACCGGGCGCACCGGTTCGGGACATCATTGGTGCAATTCAACAGTCATGGACAGCCGCCACGCAGGGCAGCCCGTGGACCTACACCTTCCTCGACGATGAGTTCAATGCCCACTATGATAGCGAAGAGCGCCTCGGGCGGATTTTCCTCGTGGCATCGCTACTTGCCGCGTTTGTGGCGCTGCTGGGCCTGACGGGTCTTGCCGCGTTCGCAGCCGAACAACGTGTACGGGAAATCGGCATCCGGAAAGTGCTGGGGGCAACGCGTGCGCAGATCGTCCTGCTGCTCGGCACATCGACCATGTCGCGAGTTCTGACGGGCAGTATCATTGCGCTGCCCATCGCCGCATGGGCCATGCACGTATGGCTCGGGCGCTTCGCCTACCGCATAGACCTCTCCGTGTGGCCGTTCGTGGCGGCGCTGCTGGTATGTCTCGTCGTCTCCTTTGCTATAGTGAGCCTCCAGGCACTCCGGGCCGCAGGATCCGATCCCGCACAGACGCTCCGCTCGGCCTGATGTCCGACTTTCCGGAGAGCCAGGCCACGGCCTCGTCCCAGCTGGTCATGACACGGGCCTGGCGCCCCCGGTTCCGGGCGACGGTCTCCAGGAAAACGCTCCGCTCGGCGTGTCGGTCCAGTTCAAGAAACACCAGTCGACACGAGCCCAATCCGGGCTCAGCGGCCAGCCGCGCGCCGAAGTTGTACGCATCCACTATTCCAATCTCCATATCTGCACGGCGCAGATCCACCACAATGCCCTGTACGTCACGGCCTTTGGCCTGACGCACAAACTCGGTCAGCGCCTGGTTTCTGGTCTCGGCCGTAATCCTACCGGCGTAGTCCACGTGCCAGAGACCCGGTGCAGGAAGCGGGGTGATCGTAAAGGACATGACAGAATCTCCAGACGGTGCTGCTGGCCGCCTCAAACGTGTGCCTGTGCACCAACATAAGCAACACGTATCACACTGTCCCAGCCATTTCCCGGAACTGCAGTTCATGCAGCCGGGCATAGAGCCCATCGAGCGCCATGAGTTCGCTGTGCGTTCCGGACTCCACCAGCGCGCCGTGATCCAGACAGAAAATGGTGCCGGCCCGCTGGATGGTCGACAGCCGATGCGCAATCACAATGGTCGTGAGCGAGGTTTCGCGCGAAAAAATACCCTCCAAGGCATCCTGTATGACCGCTTCCGATTCGCTGTCCAGGCTGGCCGTGGCTTCATCGAGCACCAGGATACGCGCATCCTTGATCATGGCCCGTGCAATGGCAATCCGCTGCTTCTGCCCACCGGAGAGCTTTACGCCCCGCTCACCGACCTCCGTGTCGTAGCCCCGGGGCAGTTCCTCAATGAACGTATGGGCATTGGCTATCCGGGCGGCACGCTCCACATCGGCATCGCTGGCCTCCGGTCGCGCGTAGCGAATGTTGTCGCGGACGGAGCCGGAAAACAGGGTCGGCTCCTGTGGCACCATGGCCAGCCCATCCCGCAGCGCCTCCAGGTCCATGTCGCGAACGTCGCGCCCTCCGATCCTGACGGCACCCTGCTGCGGATCGTAGAACCGTGCCAGAAGCCGCGTCAGCGTGCTCTTTCCCGAACCCGATGGGCCGACAAACGCCACGGTAGCTTCTTCCGGGATGGTGAACGATACGCCCTGCAGCGCCGGCTGGCTACCGCCGGGATAGACGAATGTGACGTTTTCAAACTCGATATTTCCCGGCTCCAGCCGGGGGTAGCTGCCACTCGTCTCCGGGTCGGAGTCGAGCAGTTCCGAGACGCGCTCGAGCGCCGCCATGCCGGCCTGTAGCTGATTGTTGAAGAACATCACCGACAGGATGGGCCGCTGCAGCATCTGCTGGTACATCAGGAACGCCGTCAGTTCGCCGACCGTGAGCGTTCCCTGGACGACAAACCACCCTCCGATGAAAAGAATGGCACCAATGCCATAGTCTGCGGTGAGTCCGATCAGCCCTTCCATGTACCCCACGTCCTTGCGCCGGTCCAGGTTGTGCTCCACGTAGGCATTGTTCTCGACGCCGAACTTGCGCTCTTCCATGCGCTCGCCCGCAAACACCTTGACGACCTGGATATTGCCAATCACCTCACTCGCGACGGCTGTCATTTCGCCCACGCGGGCACGGATTCTTCTGGATGCGGCGCGCAGCGCCGGCTGGTAATGCCGCGTAATGAGCGCCAGCAGCGGCGTCACGACGACGTTCACGAGCGCCAACTTCCAGTTCATGATCACAACAATGACCAGGATCACCAGAATGCTGAAAAGCTGTCCGGCGAGCCGCGTCGATCCCGCCTGGATCATGCCTTCAAGCGCATTCACATCGCTCACGACGCGCGAGACGAGGCTACCCGAACGCTCCTCCGCGAAGCGTACCACGGGAAGGCGCAGCATGCGTGACCACGCGCGCATGCGGATGTCACTGATAATGCTCTGCGTAAAAGCAAAGCTCAGATACATGCTCGCGTACCCGACAAACATCTTGACCAGGTAGAATGCGGCAAACAGACCGGCCAGCCACAGGAACAGGTTCACTTCGCCCGACGGTACGACTACATCGAGTCCATACCGGATGAACTGCGGACTCACCGTGCCAAGCGAGGCCGACAACGAAATAAGCAGCGACAGCCCGAGCACCTTGGCCTTGTAGGGCGCAAGCACGTACCACAGCTTTCGGACACTGTCGAAGGACTTCTCAGATTCCATGTCACGGAAAACGCCATATCCCGGAACAGGGTCCAGCGTCAACGGGATCTTCAGAAGTCGGACCTTTTCAGTTGCTCACTCCGTTACAATAGGCTGTATACTGCTACAAAAACCACATTTCATGGCCAAGCAAGAACCCATCAAACAGGAAGGGACCGTTATTGAGGCGCTCCCCAATACGCAATTCCGCGTTGAACTCGACAACGGACACGTCATTCTGGGCATTCTGTCCGGAAAGATGCGCAAGTTCTTCATCAAGATCCTGCCCGGCGACCGCGTCGATGTCGAGCTCTCGCCCTACGACCTGACCAAGGGCCGTATCGTGTACCGGTACAAGAACTGACCGCCCGTACGTCGGCGTGCATGTCGCCCGGGCCAGACGCTCATCGCAGGATGGTCACGGCGCGTTGCATGCTTTCCCCGGTCGTCCCGACGCGCAGAAAATAGGTGCCTGCTGACACGCCTCCCAGGTCCAATTCCAGGACATGGCGACCGGCCGCCAGCACGCCCTGCCGCTGCCGCCACACGCGCCTCCCGTCAACGGCAACAAGTACGACGTCCACCTCGGATGCGCGCGGCAGCGCCAGCTCCACGCGGCTCACACCGCGAACCGGGTTGGGCCAGGGGCTTCCGAGCGTCGCGTGCTGCGGAAGCTCCTCCACGTCATCTGCCGCCACGGTTATGATCCCGTCGGGCGGCGTCACAGCGGGCTCAAAGCTCGTGAATATGTGGAATTCTCCGGGTAGCAGAGATAGTGTCTGCGACGAGGTGGCCACATCGACCATTTCTCCGCTGAAAAAATTGCGCCACGTGCCTGTCACCGGGAAAGAAACCGTAGCCGTGCGGCCGGTCACACCGAAATTCCCGACGACCACTGCGTGCTCGCCGTTCGGATGCGAAAGCACCAGCCGCTTCACATCTCCCGAAAAACTTCGCGTGACGCTCGTTTCGGCGTCATGGAATACGTCGTGTGCGCGCCGCAGATGGATGATCGATGCGAACGTCTCGTACACATTCCGCCTGAGCGGGTCATCATAATAATCCCAACGGATGGGCTTGTTGCCCGTTCGGCCATTGAAATCGATCGATACGTCGTAGCCGAGCTCGCCGAACATCCACAGCATTCTGGGCCCGGGAACGGTGTACAGAAACGCCGAGAGCGCCTTCACGCGATCGAGCGCGACCGGGAGGTCGCGCACCGAGTACCCGGCCGATCCATTTCCGAAGGCCAGATTCTTGAACATGATCCGCTCCTCATCGTGGCTCTCCATGTAGCCCACGATATGATCGAACGCCCAACCTCGGCTGCCTGACCAGATGTCCGAGAAATCCGAGTTCGACGTGAAGCCCATGGCGGCCTCCTGGAACTGGTGCGTCACGTTCGTCCACACCATCATCCCCTGGTTGGCGAGGGTGCGTTGCTCGAGATCGGCCGTCCAGTGCTCCAGAATCACGTAGGCTTCGGGGTCCACCTCCCACACCCTGCGCGCCATCCGTTCCAGGATGGCAATCCGGTCCGCATCAAAATTGCCGCCCCGGTTGTTGTTCGTAAAACCCTGCGTGAAATCGAACCGGAACCCGTCGAAGCGGAATTCCTCGAGCCAGAAGGCGTTCACCCGGTCCACGAATGCCCGCGTCTCGGGGCTCTCGTGGTCAAAGTCAAAACCGAAGCACGTCGCCGGATGCGCACAGGTCTCGTTGAACCACGGGTTCTCGGCGGTCGGTTGCCCGCCCTCGAAGTACTGCCTCACGAGCGGCGCCTGGCCGAAGGAATGTTGCAGCACCATATCCATGATGACCGCCATTCCGCGACCGTGCGCGGCGTCGATGAAGCGTTTCAGATCGTCCGAAGGCCCATAGAACTTGTCGACTGCGAAATAGAACGAGGGATTATACCCCCAGCTTTCATTTCCTTCGAACTCATTGTGTGGCAATAGCTCAATGGCATTCACGCCGAGCCGCTCCAGATACCCGAGCGTGTCGACCAGCGCCAGCCAGTCGTGGTCGGCCAGGAAGTCGCGCACCAGCAGCTCGTAGATTACGAGCTCCTGTTGGGGCGGCCGGGCGAAGTCGTTGGCTGTCCACTCGAACGGCGCCCGGCCGCCCTCCAGAACGCCAACCGCATGCTGCGTGCGCCCGGTCGGATACGGCTTCAGGTCCGGATAAATGCTCTCCGGAATGAAACTGTCCTCGGGCGAGAGCACTTTTTCGGTATACGGATCGGCCAGGCGCAGATGTCCGTCCATGAGATACTGGAAGGCATATTCGCGGCCCGGCTCGAGCCCGTCCAATTCAATCCAGAAATGCACACTGTCGTCCCGCACCGCATGTCGCTTCATCTGGTATTCCGGCAGCACCTCCCAGTCGGTGAAGTCGCCAATCACATGGACGAACTGCTTGAACGGCGCGTAGACCGAGAGCGTGACGCGCGACCCATCCGCCCCATAGGTAATACCATCCCGGACGCCGGGCGGCAACGCTTCTTGCTTGTTCGATCCGACAAGCAGCGCCGCAAAGGAATCGGCAGCCACCGTGGATCCGGCCACCGCCTCGACGCGGACCACGGAGCGTCCAGGCTCGGAAAGGGCCCACGAAAATGCCAGCGAATCGTTTTCGACCATGGCCACCTCCATGTCGTCAATGAACAGCGCCATGCGATCGATCGTGCCGGCATCGGTCGTCGATATGGCCAGGATGTCAACCTCACCCGGCTCTGTCAGCACCAGCGGATCCAGGCTCGACACCTGGGGGGAAGCAAACTGAACGGAGACGCCGCCCTGGAAAACGTCCACGAAAATGTCGCATCCACCCGTGTCCTTGCCCGTCGTCGTGCCGGTTGCGTTCCGGAAAACCATGGCGAGCCGAAGCACGGTCTCGCTCTCGGGCACGGCATAGTAGGCGCGGATGTCCGGAATGTTGAGGGTGTAGGTATCGGGAGCCGTCCGCGTCATCAGCGTTTCAGGCGTATTCTGGCCCCAGGCGGTCTTGACGTGTCGCCAATCGGCTTCGTTCGCCTGACATCCATCCTGGCGCGCACTCAGATTCGTGATGACCCCGGTGTGGATGTAGATATCGCCCGTCTGTCCGGCAAGCCCCGCATCTCCCCGATCCGCGTGGAACGTCAGGGTAACCGGATCACGCTCCGCGGGAATGGCGGGCGAGGTCGTGACGACCTGACCCAGCACGGCGCCTGGCAGCAGGGCCAGCAGCGCCAGGCCGAGTATGCCCCTCGCGCCGCCCGTCACGGCTCCAGCCGCACAATCGACACGCCGCCACGAGGCCGATCGAATGCCACCCAGATATGACCGGCGGCATCCTGTGCCAGGTGCCGAACGCGGCCCTCCCCGCTGAGCAGCGTCTCCTCCGACACGACCGTATGCCCATCCACGTCAAGGCGCGCAATCTGCTGCCCGGCAAGACCACCCACGAAAAAGTCCCCGCGCCAATCTGGAAACGCCTCGCCCGTGTATATGAGCAGTCCCGACGTGGCAATGGATGGCACCCAGTAGTGCACGGGCTGCTCCATCCCCTCACGGTGCGTTTCGTCATGCAGATGGCTCCCGCCGTAATTCACCCCGTACCCGATCACCGGCCACCCATAGTTGCGACCCGGGAGCACCAGGTTGAGCTCGTCGCCCCCCTGCGGGCCGTGCTCGTTCAGCCATAATTCGCCCGTTTCCGGGTGCATGGCCATCCCCTGGGCATTGCGGTGTCCGTAGCTCCAGATTTCCGGCTGCGCACCCGGATTGTCCACGAAGGGATTGTCCGGGGGGATGCGGCCGTCGTCGAAAATCCGGACCACCGTGCCGTGGTGGTTCGTCAGATCCTGCGCCGGATGCGCCTCCAGGTCACCACGCGGTGGAGCCTGCCGGTCGCCGACGGTCACGAACAGATGCCCCTCGCCGTCAAACACGAGGCGCGATCCGTAGTGGCCGCGGCCAGCTGAAATGGCCACGAATATGTCTTCGACGTCAACCAGACGTAGTCCGCTGCCGCCCTCCGCGCCACCTGGTCCTTCCAGCACGCCGCGGGCCACGGCCGTTGTAGAGTTGTCACCAACGGGCTTCGAGTAGCTCAGATACACCAGGTGGTTGTCTTCAAAATCCGGATGCAGCGCCACGTCAAGCAGCCCCCCCTGTCCCTGGGCGAATACGGCGGGGACGCCGCCGACGGGCGCATCCACCAGTCTCCCCTCCCGCACGAGGCGAAGCCTTCCGGGCCGTTCGGTCACGAGCAGATCGCCCGACGGCAGAAAGGCCATGGACCAGGCATTCTCAAGCCCGCTTATGACCTCGACAACACGGAAGTCCTGGGCGTGGGTCGCAGGCGGGACGGCGCTGCCCGTGATGAGTGTCAGTACAAGAGCTGGCAGGAGGGTTTTTGTGAGGGCTGACATGACAATGTGTTCTCGCTTGGACGTGATGTCCAGTCTACAACGCACGCGCGAAGGAAACCACATCATCGAACGGCATGTGGTCGCCTTCATCCCGCCCGTAATGGGCATACTGGACAATGCCATCGGGCCGGACCAGGAAATCGGCCGGCATGGTAATCATGCTGCCCTTGATTTTGAGGGGCACGTATCCCTTCAGCATGCCCTTCATGAGCGTGGGGAAGCGGAGGATCATGCCCTTGAGCACCCCCCACACCGATTTCTCAATGCCGAACATGCGATAGTACGTGTTTTGGGCATCGGCCAGCACCGGAAAGGGGGCGTCGTGCTTCGAGGCATGCTCCTGAAGGTTGTCAAGCGGCGAGTCGAATACCGCCACGAGTTCAAAATCGGGACCGAGCTCATCGTAGCGCTCGACGAGCTGGTGCATACGCAGGTTGCAGAAGGGACAACCCGCGAAGCGATAGAACGAAAGCAGGTAGGGGCGGCCTTCGAGCGAGGCCGTGGAGAACAGTGAGCCGTCCAGTTGGGGAAGTTCCATGATGGGTGCCGGGGTGCCGGATTCTATGCGCATGGGGTGACAATGGATGTGATGGCAAACTCAGGGGGTGCTATGTAGTGGTCGCGGCTTACCTGTTACAATAAATTGTCTGCGGCCGGACAAGCGTCACCCCGGGAGCTGTTCGCCCGGATTCACGAACAGATTCTCCTCCCACGCGTGTTGTTTATCGTGCAGTTCGCGGTAGCGGCCGCCCAGCGCCATGAGTTCCGCGTGCGTGCCCTGCTCCACGATCTGCCCCGCTTCGAGCACCAGGATCTGGTCGGCGCTCCGGATGGTCGAGAGGCGGTGCGCAATCACGAACGCCGTGCGTCCGGCACGCAGGCTGCGGAGCCCCGCCTGGATGAGGGCTTCGCTCTCACTGTCCAGGCTCGAGGTCGCCTCATCGAGTACCAGAATGCGCGGATCGGCCAGAATGGCGCGGGCTATGGCCATGCGCTGCCGCTGACCGCCAGAGAGCTTGACGCCACGCTCTCCGACAACGGTATGGTACCCCTCGGTAAACTCGGAAATGAAATCGTGGCAGTGGGCGAGCCTCGCCACGTGCTCGACCTCCTCCTGCGTTGCATCGGGCCGGGCGAAGCGGATATTCTCTGCAATGGTCCCGTCGAAAAGAAAGTTTTCCTGCAGGACAACGCCCAGGTAGGACCGGTAGGATGCCAGGGGGATATCTGCCAAGTCGCGCCCATCGACCCGGATGTGCCCTGCATCGGGGCGATTGAACGCCATAACCAGGCTTACGAGCGTGCTCTTGCCCGAGCCGCTTGAGCCAACGAGGGCGGTCGTGGTGCCGGCCCGCGCTGTAAAACTGATGCCGCGAAGCACGGGTTCGTCCACTTCATAGGCGAAGTGCACGTTGTCGAACGCAATCGTTCCCTCGAGTTCGTCCAGCGGGGCTTTGCCTTCGTCCTCCACATCTTCAGTCGGCTCGGCAAGGAGCTCGCGTATGCGGTCCAGTCCCGCGAAGGCCTCCGACACCTGCGTCCCGATGGATGCCATCTGTATGATCGGCGCGGCCAACAGCCCGATCAGAAAAATGTACAGCACAAAATCGCCGAGCGTCATGCGACCCTCCAGGATGGAGTTGCCGCCAATTACAATCATCAAAATGCCCACGCCGCCGATCACAATGCCAGCAAATGTGGCCATGGCAGACACGCCCGTGATGGAACGTCGGACATTCTCAAACAGTCGCTCGACGCCGGCCGTGAACACGGACTGCTCCCGCGCCTCGGTTCCGTAGGCTTTGACAATGCGGATTCCGCTCAGCGTTTCGCTCAGGCGCCCGGTCACGTCAGCGTTGATTTCTCCACGATCGCGGAAAATGGGACGCAGTTTTTTGAAGGCCACGGCCAAGCCGCCGCCGAACACCACAAGGAAGAGGAGTGTCACGGTCGTCAGCTGCCAATTCAGCCAGAACAACGCGCCGAGAGCAATGGCGGCGGTAAATACGCCGCCTACAAGTTGCACTATTCCGGTTCCGACCAGATTTCGGATGCCTTCAGCGTCCGTCATGATCCGTGAGATGAGTACGCCCGTCTTGGTGCCGTCGAAATACCGGACGGGAAGGCGCGTGACATGCGCCTGGACGCGGCGGCGCATGTCCATGATAGCCCGTTGTGCCGTGACACTGATGACCTGGGACAAGGTGAACGTCGTGACGGCCTGGACGACGGTCGCCGCTCCCACGGCCAGCGCGAGTGGAATGAGCAGGTCGTGCTTTCCGGACCCCAGCACATCGTCAATCAGCAACTTGGAGCTTGCCGGCAGCACGAAACCGCTCAGCCGGTTGACGACCATTATCACGAATCCGAGCGCAAGCGTGCGCCGGTGAATCCACATCAGGTCGCGGGCTTCCTGCCAGGTGGCGGATGTATTCAATGCGGAGCGTAGTCGAAAGGGTTTCGGGAAAGACGGGCGGCATCATGTACGGCCATGCCGACGTTTGGTTGTACCTTTTTCCACCATGTACTTCATCACACATCCCGACTGCCTGCTCCACGACGTGGGCCTCTGGCACCCGGAGCGTCCGGCACGCCTCACGCACCTTGAGGACCACCTCATTGCGAGCCAGCGCATGCACCTGCTGACCCGGGTAGATGCGCCCGCCGCGACGCACACAGAACTCCTGCGCGTGCATTCACCGGCCTACCTGGCCCGGCTCTGTCGCCTGGCCGCCTCCGCCACGCCCAATGCGCCGTCTGTCATCGATTCCGATACCATGGTGACGCCCCATACGCTGCGGGCGGCCGCACGGGCAGCCGGCGCGGTCCGCCTAGCCGTGGAGCTTGTGCTCAGTCGCGAGCGCCTGCCCGGCGGTGAGCGCCCCCTCGGCACACCGCTGCGAGCGGACCGCGCCTTCTGCGCCGTGCGGCCGCCCGGCCACCATGCCTCCCGGGACCAGGCCATGGGATTCTGTTTCTACAACAACGTAGCTGTCGGCGTGGCCCACGCCGCCATGCAACACGGCATCCGCCGCACGGCCATCGTGGACTTCGACGTGCACCACGGAAATGGCACGGAAAGCATCCTCACCCGAAGTGCCGATCAGGAGACGCTCTTCGTCAGCCTGTTCCAGCACCCCTTCTACCCGCCTGTTCCCGAGACCACGCCCCCACCCGGTGTGCATCATGTCCGCCTGCCGGCGGGAACCGGCAGCGGGGCTTTCCGGTCGGCTGTCACACAGCATGTCGCGCCCCCGCTGGCGGCATTCCACCCGGAACTGCTGTTCATATCGGCCGGATTTGATGGCCACGCGGCGGATCCGTATGCCGATTGGCACCTGCACGAAGATGACTTCGCTTTCATCACGGAATCGCTGTTGGACGCCACAACCTGCCCTGTCGTATCCGTCCTCGAGGGAGGCTATGACCTCCCCGCCCTCGGACGCTGCGCAGCCGCCCATATCGATGCGCTGCTGCGCTGATACGCCATTCACGGGCCTTGGTCCGGGACGTCTGCCGGAAGGAAAGCAATGTCGGGAAACATGCGCAACAATTGCTGGTCGTGCGTAGCCAATGAGACGTCAAGCCTCTTGGCCAAGACAACGTATTGACCGTCGTATGCAGAACAGCCGAATTGACAGGAAAGAGTCAGCACATCCTCGGGCGGTACATCGAACGTGGCCGAGCACATCAACATCATTGCGGTGTCCATGAGTTCCACTGCCTGGTGGGTGGCAATATCTCCTCTGCGTGCGTATTTCCAGACAACGTTCATGAACTCACTTTTCCAGAGTTGGGGTGCTGCCCAATCGGGATGCCGCTTCCGTAGTGCCACGACCGAATCCGTATCCTCCCCTCTCATGACGTACGCCGCCAGGACAGTCACATCCACCACAATCACGTCCGCCCCTCATCGATAGCCGACCGTAAATCCTTTCTCCTCACATACACAGGCATACGTTCACGGATTTTCTGCACGCGAATGAAACTGTCTTCTTCGCTCGCCGCACGATGCCCCAACGCACGCTCCAAAATCACTGTCGTCTGAGCCGCAATGCTACGCCTGTTCTCTGCGGCAGACCGTTTCAAATCGGCATACAGGGCGTCGGGGAGGTCTTTGATGGTAAGATTGGCCATTGGTGGACTTCCGAAATACATGCTTTTTGCATGCAACCGTACAGAATGACCGTGGGTTCCAGAAACTGCCGATCAATCGAAATACATCACGAGCGAGTACACGTTGTCGGTCAGGGAGCTTTCCACGTTTTTGAAGGCGCGATGGAAAAGCGTCAGCATGGCCTTGTTTTCCACCATCACGTCCGCCACGAACCCGGCAATGCCATGCGATTTGGCCGCCTGACTGAGCCCTTCCAGCATGCTCGTGCCCAGTCCACGGCCCTGGAAATCATCTGCCACGAGAAGCGCCACCTCGGCCATGTTCGTCTGTGGATTCAGCACATACCGCCCGATGCCCACCATCCGGGACTCTTCCTGCCGCTCCCCGATCGTCGCCACCATGGCCATCTCCCGTTTGTAATCGACCCTCAGGAATTCCTGCAGCCGCTCGTGGGGCATGGATTTGAGCGAGCTGAAGAACCGGTGATAGATGGTGTCTTCCGAAAGGGAGTAGAACATTTCCCGGAGCGCGGGTTCATCGGTCGGCTTGATGGGCCTCAGTACGGCTGTCCTGCCACCTTCCAACTCGATGTCCTGCTCCAGGTCTACAGGGTACTCGGGCGTTGAGAATGGCATCTCGATCTGGTCCCGGTAGACCAGGCGCCGCGCCTTGGCCTCTGCCATGAGCCACGGCCGGAACTTGGGGTGTGCTATCTGGATGAGAGCCAGGGCGCGCTCGCGCACCGTCTTGCCATAGAGGTACGCCGTGCCGTACTCGGTGACCACGTACTGCACATCGGCCCGCGAGGTTACAACGCCGGCACCCGGCTTGAGCGTCGGTACAATGCGCGACACCGTCCCGCCGGCTGCCGTGGACGGCAGCGCGATGATGGCTTTGCCCTCATTCGCCCGTCGGGCCCCGCGCACGAAATCGACCTGTCCGCCGAACCCGCTGAAAAACATGTCCCCGAGCGAGTCGGCGCAGACCTGACCCGTCATGTCGACCTCGAGCGCCGAATTGATGGCCACCATCCGGTCGTTGCGTGCTATCACGAACGGATCGTTGGTGTACTCGGACGGCCTGAATTCGATCATCGGATTGTTGTCTATGAAGTCATAGAGCTTGCGCGAGCCGAGCACGAAACTGGCCACGATCTTGCCGGCATGAAGTGTCTTGCGTGAGTTTGTCACGACACCTTTCTCAATGAGCGGAATAATTCCATCCGAGAACATCTCCGTGTGGATACCCAGATCCCGGTGCTCGGTCAGAAAGTGCAACACCGCGTCGGGAATGGCCCCGATTCCAAGCTGAAGCGTTGCGCCGTTGGGGATGAGTCCGGTGATATGCCGGGCGATGGCCTTGGACAGATCGTCCGGCGCACCCTGCGGGGCTTCGAGGAGCGGATCATCGCATGGCACGAGCCGATCAATGTTGCTCACGTGGATGAAGCTGTCCCCGAGCGCCCGCGGCGCATTGCTGTTCACCTCGGCAATGACCATGCGGGCACTTTCAGCCGCCGCTTTCACGATGTCGGTGGCCACACCATAACTGCAGTATCCGTGCTCGTCGGGTTCACTGACCTGGATGAGAGCCACATCGACGACCATGCGCCTGTTCCTGAGCAGCCGGGGTATTTCAGAAAGGAATACAGGCGTATAGTCCGCCTCTCCCCGGGCGACGGTCTTCCGGACATTGGCGCCGATGAAGAAGGCATTGTGCCGAAAGCGGGATGCTGCCTCGCCTTCCACGTACGGCGCTGCTCCCAGCGTCATGATGTGGATGACCTCGATATCACTGACCGCTCTGTTTGCGACCATGGCATGAACGAGTGACTGTGGCTCACCGGCCCCGCTGCCGATGAAAACGCGGTTGCCATTTTCCAGGTCCTCGAGTGCCCGGTCTGCGGTGCACACTTTTGCGTTGTATCGCTTTTTCCAATCTTTGCCCATGATGCCAGCCGCGATGTAAGGTGTCAGTGTTGTGGAGATGGATGCCACCCAGGAAACGTACGACGCTTCCGCTGAAGGAGCTCAATCCGCGTCCTGACCCGGTTGTAGGGAATTACCGGAACTTCGGAAAGCGCTTCCGGCGACACTCAGCGCCAGTCATTCTTCAGAAAACGTCCGACGGCCAGGAGGCTGCCTGACCAACCCAGGAATATGCCCATCAGTACGAGCAGCACACCGAAAATGAGCCTGAGCCCGAACGAAATACCTGTCAGCTGCGGAATGTACAGCACGATTCCGGCGTACAGCGCCGCAAGTATCAGCAGGGATAGAAGTGCCGAAATCACCCCCTGGGCAATTCCCTCCACAAGGAAGGGCTTTCTGATGAAGCCATTGGTTGCCCCCACCAGTCGCATGGTCCGGATCATCAGACGCCGCGCATAAATGGTCAGCCGAATGGTATTGGCTACCAGCACAACCGATGCGAAGATCACCAGCACACCGAGTGAAATCCCGATCAGCGAGAGCAGACGTAAATTGGCCTGCACCTTAACAAGCAGCGGCTGGTTGTAGACAACCTCATCGACATTTCGCCACGTCGCGACCTCGTCCACCAGGCGCTGGAGGCTGTCGGGCCGCGCCCAGTCGGAATCCACCCGTATTCGGATGGATGCGGGCAAAAAGGCGGCATCCATGTACACACCGGCCTCGGCACCGAACTCCCTGAGGAATATCTGCTGGGCCTCATCGGACGTGATATACCTGACCTCTTCCACTCCGGGAAGCAGTTCGGCGCGCGCGCGGAGCGCGCGCGCCGAACTGTCCGGGATATCGGACAGAAACATTTCCACCTCTCCGACCCGCTGCTTGAGCCACGAGGACACCGTACGCGCCTCCCACGACACCATGGCGAAGAGCCCGACGAGGACGAGCGCCACCGTCATCGACAATATGGATGCCGCCGTGGAAAACCGCGCCCGGTTCAGCCCGGCCAGCCCTTCGCGTATGGTGTAGGGAATCATCACATTCCGGGCATGAGCATGACCGCATTCTGCACCAGGCGTGCAGGACCGACCCAGAACATGCGGTACTGCGTGTTGTCGGTAAGCAGTACGACGCGTCCCGACCCCATATTCTGTACGGCCGCAAATGCATGTCCTGCTATCACTTTCTGATTCTCCTCCGATGCATACCCGGACACCAGAAGGCGCGACGTGTCCTTTTCATACCAGCCCACCGTCTGCACATCATCCGAGGGCGCGATCGCCGACGTATTGAATTTCACCGAATAGAGCCGCGAACCCATCCCGAATGCAAGCGGGTGAGAATCGTCAAGGTGCCCGAGCATGACCGCCCCCGGAATCCGCTTCAGGCCGGATGAGTCCGTGCGCGCCTCGTAGCGCGTGTAGTAGCTGTCCTTCAGTTCGGTATCGGCGTCATCCTTTTTCTTTTCCTTCTTTTTCTTCCATTCGGATGCGGTCTCAGCGCGCACAAGGCCGGACGATATGGCCCAGCTCGCAGCCGATTCCGTGGCTACCACGGTTCCGCCCCGGCGCACCCAGTCCTTCAATGCCGCCACCGCCGAGCTGTCAAACATCCCCCCGTACGATCCGCCCGGCATGAGCAGTACATCGTACGCCGACCAGTCGAGGCTCCGGAGACTCCCCGAACGGATCCGGTCAATTCCGAACTCCGTCCAGCGATCAAAAAGCAGCCAGAGCTGCCCCGCCGTGAGCGACGACACGCCCTCGTCGACCACGAGTGCCACACGCGGCTCCTTCACCGGGCGCGAGCTGGAAGAAGCCAGATCAATCCCCGCATCCATCCGCCCCGTGTCAAAGCCCTGGATATGCACACCCGCATGGTCCGCAATCCGGGCCATGTCCCGGTGGATGTCCGTCACCTTGTCACGGTTACGGCCCAGTAGCACGACGAGCGATCCGCGCCCGTAGGTCGTGCCACCGAACGTGAAGGTTTTTGTCGCCGAGCGCACGTTGTACCCCGCACGCCAGAGCGCCGCCAGGGCCTTCGGTGCGTGCCGCTGCTCCCAATCCACGACGTATGCATACCGCGCAGGACTTCCGGAGACTCCCTCGCGCGGCGATGGGGCTTCCGTCACCGCCCGGGTCGCTGCCCGAAGCTCCGACTCGGTCCACGCCGCATCCAGATTGTAGGCGAGCGGGACCGACCACGCCGACATGTCATACATGACTGAGTCCTCGATTTCCATCTGCCGCGCCATGAGCGTCTCAATGAAAATGTGGCGCGCCTGGTCGGTCGGAATCACGAACGTGCCTTCCGCAAACCGGGCCTGTGACGGACGTCCGCTTGCGTAGTCGTGTGCATCCCGCACGGTCACATCTTCGGCGAGTTGCTCCACGCGCACACCATGGGCCAGCAGCATATCCACAACATCGTACACGTAGCCCCGCCCCCCGTCGTCGCGCACCAGATAGGCGGTCGTCGCCGTTTCACGGTTTGCCGGTGAGTGGAATTCCTGGAAATAATCCAGCAGCGCGCGCCGCTCCCTGACCGCCAGATCAATCGTGGCCAGCGACGTCTTGAAATGATCAAATATCCGCTGGCGCAGCGTGAGTACATACCCGTCGTTGGTCGCGACCGCGCGGCCACCGCGGCTGTGCCCACCCTGCTCTGTCAGCATCCCGATCCCACCGAACAGGCTGGGATAGGAGGAGCCATAGCCCGGATAGAAGAAGTCAAACGCCTCGCGCGTGAAGTAATTCACCTTGGCCTCGTCGAACGCCTTCGCGTTGGCCCGGCCGAAACGGTCCGCCCAGTCATCATAGGCATCGGGCAGTTTCAGATTGCGCGGCGACTGCCCCGGCATGGTGAAATAATTCGAATTGTAGCCCTGTTCGTGATAGTCGGTGTGCACCTGGGGCAGCCAGCGCTGGTACGTGGCAATCCGTCCCCTCGACTCTGGATGCACCAGCCACACCCAGTCCCGGTTCAGATCGAACCAGTAGTGGTTCGACCGCCCGCCTGGCCACGGTTCATCGTGTTCCATATCCGACGCATTCGTGCGCAGCATGTGGCTCTGCACCGAGCGGTACCAGTTCACATACCGGTCCCGCCCGTCTGGATTCATGGAAGGCACAATCAGCACGACGGCATGATCCAGCCACTCCTGTGTTTTCCCGTCGGTCGCACTTGCCAGGCGGTAGGCCACCTGCATGGCCGTCTCCGTGCTCGATGCCTCGTTTCCGTGCACATTGTACGAGAGCCACACCACAACCGGGTTTGCCTCCTTGATGGCCTCCTTCTCCGCCGCCGGCACCGATGGATCGGCCAGCTTCAGGTTCGCCAGCCGGATATCATCCATGCGCGCATGGTTGGCCTCGGACGTTATGGCCAACACGTGCAGGGGCCTCCCTTCCCAGGTCTGCCCCATCTCACGCATTCCAATGCGGGGAGATGCGGCGGTCAGCGCCTCCAGATATTCCACGACATGGGCATGAAGCGTGTAGGCCTCACCGGCAGCGTATCCGAGCACCGACTCGGGCGATGGAATGTTTTCATCCCGCGGAATATCCGCGTCGAAATCAAAATAGGCCGGAAGCAGGCCTGCGTCGTGGGCAATGGGATCGGGCGCCTCCTGGGCGCCTGCAGTAACCGGTGCAACAAGTGCAATCGCCAGACCAAAAACCGGTATGGCGAGGAGGTGGGGTCGGAAAAGGGACATGACCTTCAGGGCTGATGAATATCGTGTCCCGCAATATAGGTCAGCGGACAATCATGACGGGCCGCGTCGCACCTCCCGCGCGGACAGCGTACCAGCCTGGCGGCAGGTGACCGGTTTCGAGGCTGAATTGGACAGGCCCAGCGCCACGAGCACCGCCGGTAGCCAGGGGCGCGGCGGTCAAAACCTCGCGGCCGAGCGCATCCACCACAATGACCCGTAATCCGGTGGGGGCTTCAACGTAAATACGGTCACTGGCTGGATTCGGCCAGACCCTCAGCACCATGTCCTCGGGCAGTTCACCCGCCCGGTCTTCTGCTGTTTCCACAGAAACGACGCTTGCCAGATCAATTCCGCGGGCGGCGAATACGTCGCGGATGGTGTCGGAGTGAATGCCTTCGAAGCGCTCGAAGTCGGCATCGAGGAGATGGGAGAGCGCGCCACTGAAGTCCGTATCCCGCGCATGTCGACGCATGGCTTCGAGCGCCAGGACATCAACGACGTCTGCTCCCAGAATGCCGCGCAGGTCCCAGAGCGCGGCGCCCCAGATCATGCCCCACGTGTACTGCGGCGTAAAGTTGTTGAAGCTGGCTTTGCATTTGCCGTCGCCTTCGTGAAAACGGAGGCAGAAGCCGTACTTGAGCGTCGCGCTGGGCTGGCCAAACTTGAAGTTCCACTCACCTGCATCGAGATCGAGCCGCCGGAATTCACTGTCGTTGGGTGGGCCTTCGCAGTGCTGCCTGTCGGGGCAGGTCACGACCCATTCCGCAAAGCGCGGGTCATTGGTGTAGGAGGACGTGAAATAGTCCGCATAGCCTTCACCGAGCGCCTTGGTCTCCTCAGGCGAATCGCGGTCGCTTTTCCAGCCGACTTCCCAGGCCACGATGTGCGTGTATTCGTGGTAGAGCACGTCGTCCGAGAGGGCGGCATTCTGCATGAATATGTCACCCACGGCAATTTTCATGACGCGCTCACGGGCAACAGCGAAGCCGCCGCTTCCCGCGATGTGCGTGGTCACGTCCACCTGGAAGTCGATATCCACGCCGAGCCGCTGTGCCCAGAACTCATGCGCGAACCGGTCAATATGGAAGTAGACGTTCGCGGCATCGAACGCCGAGCATGCGGTGGCATCGGTGACGCACGTCTCAATCGTCGGACGGGACGGGTCAAACCGGAAATCGGACGTCCCTTCGAGGGCGGGTGTGGGCGCGCCGTCCGGCTGCAGCACATTACTCGAGACGCGGACGTAGTGGCCGTCGAGCCGGCTCTGGTCCCCACCCAGGCGCTCGAGTGTGACCTCAATGGGCGCGCCTTCTTCCGGGCTGCGCTCGTAGACGAACGCCTGCTGTGCGGCGGCCGGGAGGACGGACATGGCTACGGCTGCGAGCAGGGCCGTTGGTCCTATATAGTTGCCACCGTGCATAACCTGTTTTTACAGCAAGGTTTCGAATCGGTTCGCCGCGCGGTTCTTGCGGACATTTCCCTCCCGAAATACGCGGCCATTCATGGCAATGTAGGCGCCGGGCGGCAACGCCTGCACGGCGCCCAGCGCGAATCCGATATTGAACTCGGCATCCGTTCCTTTGAAGCGCGCCGGGCTGAGCGAGCCCACGAGCACAACCGTCTTGTCGCGACACACGGGAGCGAGTGCCTCGAGCGTGTTGACCATGGTGTCGGTACCGTGTGTGATCATCACCAGGCTGTGCGGACTGCTGCAGACAACATCGACAATAGCTTGCCGGTCCTCGGGCGTGATTTCGAGGCTGTCCTTCTGGAACAGCTGCGTGATTTCGTGGGATATGTCGACACCCGCCGTCTGCAGGATATCCAGAATCATGGGATCACCAATCGTGTACTCCGATTTGGCGTCGAAATACACCTTGTCGATGGTGCCTCCGGTCGTGATGATGTGTAGCGTCATGGCCCCATGATACGAGGAACTGAATTGAATAGGAACGCCAGTGGAATGCGAATCATTCTCCGCAGCGAACCACCGCTTTCGGTCATCGTTCATGGACATCATCAAAGGCTCACGAACCACATTGCCACGGCGCCCCGACAGTTTCCATGCCCGCCTCCTCACGTGGCGAGCCCGTAATGTATCCCAGACCCAGTTGGTACACGTAGCGGCCGTAGTTCTCGGCTTGCTGGCCGGAATGTCTGCAGTTCTCCTGAAGAACGGCGTGCACGTCGTCCAGGAAATTGTTCACGCAGACCCGCTGGGTCTTTCCTTCGACCTGTATTTCTTTCTGTTTCCCGTACTCGGGGTTGGGCTCACGGCACTCCTGATGGCCGGTACCGGTGGAAACCCGGGCGAGGCCATTCCCATTACGCTCCACGCCATATCGAAAAGACGTGGATTTATTCCCAAGCGGTACCTGTACGCGTGGTATATATCCAGTTTCATCACGGCAGGATTCGGCGGATCTGTCGGACTGGAAGGTCCCGGCGTGGGTACGGGGGCCGCCATTGGTTCCAATGCCGGCCGCATGTTCAGACTGGACTTCAGAAATCGCATTCTTCTGCTTGGATGCGCCTCGGCAGGTGTGCTGGCGGCCATATTCAATGCGCCTATCGCCGGCATCATCTTCACGATCGAGATTTTCAGCCTTGACTTGACACTGGCGTCACTCGTTCCGCTTCTGTTGGCCTCCGTGGCGGGCGCGCTGACATCACACTTCATGCACGCCAACGAGTTCATCCTTCACGTTACTTCTGTTGAACCGTTCCGTGTAGCCGATGTACCGTGGTATGTCATTCTGGGTGTACTCTCGGCGCTCGTATCAGTATACTTCACCCGCTCCTTTTTCTTTTTCGAGAGTCTGTTTCGCCGTCTCAGATCCGGCGTGGGCAAATGGGCTGCCGGGGGACTGGGGCTCGGCCTCATGGTATGGCTGCTACCGCCTCTGTACGGCGAAGGCTTTCAGACGGTCAATCTGTTGCTCAATGACCAGGCCGGTTCCGTCCTTTCCGGCGGGCTTCCCGCCTTGCTCGCAGGCCGCGGAGGTGCGTTTCTCATTGGTGGTCTGCTTGTACTCCTGTTTACCAAGATCGTGGCATCCGGCCTGACCTTCGGTGCCGGTGGCGTAGGGGGCGTTTTCGCACCGAGCCTTTTTACGGGCTGCGTTCTCGGATTTGTCTACGCGACCGCCGTGGGACTGCTCGATATGGCCCAACTGGATACGACCAATTTTGCCCTGGTCGGCATGGCGGGACTCATGGCGGGTGTACTCCATGCCCCACTCACTGCCATTTTTATGATTGCGGAGATCACGGGTGGATACGAACTGTTCCTGCCGCTCATGATCGTGTCTGCCATTTCATTTGCCACGTCCCGTCACCTGTTGCCATTCTCGATCTATACAAAAAAACTTGCGCAACGCGGCGAGCTGATTACGCATGACAAGGACAAGGCGGTGCTGTCGCAGCTCACCATCCGGGACATTGTGGAACGGGATTTCAGCCCGGTCCACGCTGATATGACCATGGGCACGTTGGTCAATGTCGTTTCAACCTCAAACCGCAACCTGTTTCCCGTGCTCGGAAAAGACGGCTGCCTGATCGGTGTTCTGACGCTCGATGACATCCGGCACGTCATGTTCGACCGTGCGCTCTACAATCTGATTCTGGTCGGAGAGCTGATGGATCCACCTCCGGCATCGGTAGACGTGAGCGAAAACATGTCGACCGTCGTGCAACGATTCCAGGAAACCGGATTGTGGAACATTCCTGTTGTTGAAGACGGCCGCTACATCGGATTCGTGAGCAAATCGAAGCTGTTTTCCATTTACAGGAGCAAACTGCTCGAATTCAGCTGAAGCGGGGCAGTCTGGTAAATGTAACTTCCATTGTTACATTTTTGACAGGCGATCGAGCGCATCTCGACTGACACGATACGTCGTCCACTCGTCCTGCGCCACTGCACCAATGGATTCGTAGAAATCAATGGCCGGCGTATTCCAGTTGAGCACAGCCCACTCCAAGCGGCCGCACCTGCGCTCCACAGCCAGATCCGCAAGCCGCGCGAGCAGCGCCTTCCCGTGCCCCTGTCCCCGCGCTTCCGGTATCACAAACAGATCTTCCAGCCAGATTCCCGGCCGCGCCAGGAACGTTGAGTAGGAATGAAAGAAAAGTGCGAAACCGACCGGGATCCGTTCCGGTGCACGGCCCGGCTCCCCTTCCCTGAATGCCAACAGCACCTCGGCCCCCGGCCGCTCGCCGAACAATGTCTCCTCAAGCAGCGCCTCTGTGGCCACGCACTCATGACGCAATTTTTCGTAATCGGCCAGCCCCTCGATGAACTCCAGAATCAATGGGACATCATCGCGCACCGCGAAACGGATGTGGGTGTTGTTTGTCACGGGATTTCGTAGGCCAAACGGCTCTTCTCCAGAGCCTTCATCAGGTCAGTGATGTCCCGACCCATGCTATCGGTGATCTGTTCACTCGTTTCTTCCAGCCCATGATACTCATGCCACTCATGGTCCAACTCCTCGTCGTATGTGTCAAAGTGTAACTGTGATACACGTGCAATCGATACGACAAAAAACTCCTGATCTATCAACACACTTTTCAGGCTGATCCGTAATTCTCTCAAATCATTATTTCCAGCATCTCTGTATAAATACTCGAATTCAATATTCATAACGGTACAATAACTTTGAGCGACCACCAGACACCGGTGAACGTGATTATCTACCCAGTCAAACGCGCCACACGCAACCAATCAGACGGCATTGGCGTTCGAAGGCGCCAGATGACATTCATAGGCTGTTCACCAGTGTGCTCAATATACGTGACAGGTCCCAAAAAGATGTACGGCGCTGTCGTGTTATGCTCCGTCTTTTTTCGCTCTCGGATGAACAACAACGGCAACACTCCCAGTTCCTCATGCTTCCAGTGGCGCCGGCCTTTCTTCGAATCTGGCTGAGTTCGGCTCTGTGACTGCCAATGGAAATTTTGCGCTGATAGCGCAAAATCCTCGTACATCGTTGAGGGAGAGTATTCTTTTTCCGACTTTCGCAGTGTCACGAACAACAGGTTCGCACCAGTGGCCGAATGATAGACAACACCTTCTCTGGGCTGATAAAGTTTTCCGCGACGGACATCCCCAAAGGCGGCCATGACATCGTCGCGACTGTACATGCAATGCAGGGCCAGAGGGATATCTGTTGGCAGTCCCTCCACAGGTAGAGGCACGTGTGTAATACGTTCAACCAGCAGAGAAAGTACTTCTATCAGTTCACCTACGAGAGCTGGATGGTACGCGAGATCCTTCAGGTTATTTGAAATTGACCCCGCTGCACTACCACCATACAGCGTTACGATCAACATGAGCACGCGACGCTGATCGGCCGTTGCGTATGCGTCCAGCGATGTTTTCGCCAGGTCATGACGTAACGATCGTAAAATACGAAGATACAAGTTCAAGCGTTGCGGGTCGTCTATGTACAACAACCGTTCAATGCTCCGTGCCAGCCTGTCTTCATTCGGACCTGCAGGAGGAATCTCGAACCCCGCCGCACGACGAAGGTCGCTGAAGGACCTTCCTGACTTATATACATCCTCGAGCGTGAGTCCCGATGCTTCCACGAAGTTTGCGAGAGAGGTCGCCGACCCCATTCGCTGTAGCTCAGAAACCAACTGGCTCCTCCTCACACCGATCGCTTGGCGCACATTGTCCAATACAATTTCCCGACTTTCTCGATCCAGCTGCAGTGAACATCCCGACGGAAGCAGCGGAAAGCCAGATTCTACGTGGGATTGAACCTGTCGCCTCGAAGCACCCGTGAGCGCAGAGAATCTCAAATCGAATCGGAACTCACGCCGGGCGTTACCGATGAAATCCAACACTGTAAGGCACTCCTTGTCA
This sequence comes from Bacteroidetes bacterium CG12_big_fil_rev_8_21_14_0_65_60_17, assembly GCA_002787815.1. Classification (GTDB taxonomy): domain Bacteria; phylum Bacteroidota; class Rhodothermia; order Rhodothermales; family UBA10348; genus 1-14-0-65-60-17. The sequence goes on from PCUY01000047.1 coordinate 24,234, forward strand.
TCACACAATCGCAATCCACGGCCAAGCTGCTGCAAAAAAATGGTCGCACTCTCCGTTGGACGCAGAAACATGACGGTGTCGATTTCCGGGATATCTACCCCTTCATTGAACAAGTCGACAACGAAAATCACGCAAAGCTCTCCACGTCGCAATCGACCAACTGCAAGGTCACGTTCTTCGCGCGGCGATGTGCCGGTGAGCGCCATGGCCGGAATTCCGGCTTCGGTAAAACGTGCTGCCATGTAGCCAGCGTGTTCTACACCTACACAGAATCCAAGCGCCCGCATCTCGGTCGGGCGTACAACGTGGTCTCGGACGGCCTGGAGTATCATATTGACGCGCAGGTCATTCCCGGTAAATACGCCTTCCAGTTCCCGTTTGTCGTAGCGCCCTCGTTTCCATGTCACGGACGTAAGGTCAACGTTGTCATGAACGCCGAAATACTGGAACGGGGCCAGCAAGCTCCGGTCTATGGCATCCCATAGACGCAACTCTGCAGCCATGTGTCCACCAAACCAGTTACTCACATTGACACCGTCCGACCTCTCGGGCGTGGCAGTCAGTCCAAGAAGTTCTTTCGGGTTGAGATGTTCGAGAAGTCGACTGTAGGTTGGGGCTTCTGCATGGTGAAACTCATCTACGATCACGACATCCCACGCCGTAGGGCTGATGTCCCCAAGATCAACACGCGAAAGAGATTGTACAGAAGCGAAAACATGGTGACCCTCCCGTGGCCGTTCGCCGTCAACAAGGAACTCACCGAAATTTGCATCCCGGAGCACATTCCGGAATACAGCCCGGCTTTGCTTCAAGATCTCTTTTCGGTGCGCGACGAACAATAACCTTGAGAGCGGACCACCCCGCACCAACCTCTTGTAATCCAGTGCTGCAATGATTGTTTTTCCAGTTCCTGTCGCTGCCACGACGAGGTTGCGGTGACGATTGTGGACGGTACGCGCCACATCCAATCGCTCCAGTATCTCTGACTGGAACGTATACGGTCTGATATCAAAAAAGCCCGTATGCTCTTCGTCAGGGGCGCGTTCACGCTGAACAGCTGCACGAAAGGTCTCTTTGTCGTCGGGTGTGGCAGCATACCGCTCGAACTCTTCGTCATTCCAATAGCTCTCGAACGTTGCTTCAAATTTGTGCACAATTCGTGGAGCGTCGACAGCGGAAACGCGAACATTCCACTCCAGTCCATGAACCTGCGCCGCAGCTGACAAATTTGATGAACCTATGTAAGCTGTCGTAAAACCCGTCTTTCTGTGGAACAGCCAGGCCTTCGCGTGCAATCGGGTACGTCTGGCATCATATGACACTCGTACTTCGGCACCATGCTCAACCAGAAAGTCCAGGGCCCGGCGCTCGGTGGCGCCCATATAGACCGTTGTTATGACACGAACGGGCGTGCCCCGCTCAAGAACTTGACGAAGTGCATTTTTGAGCACGCGTACTCCGGACCATTTGATGAACGAAAGCAGCATATCAACCCGATCTGCCGATATGATTTCGCGTTCGATTTCGCGTCCAATCCTGTATTCGCCCGTCGCATTTACCAGCAAGTCCGACTCCGACAGGGAAACTCCAGGACGTGGCGTTTCAGCCTGCTCCAAAAGCGGAGATTGAAGACTTATCTCCTTCAGAATTTTCGGTTGTACATGACGGCTTGTAGCCTCTACGCCGTCTACATGGTGTCCTATGAGCGAAATAACACGGTTAGCAAGGTCGAGTTGCCCCTCAGTGCCATCAACTTCCCGTACGCGGCGCAATGCCTTTTCCAGTTCTCCGTGCAGGTACCGAGCCAACACAACGTGCACCTCGGCCGCGTCCATCTTTTCCACGGCAATACGGAGTGTACGGGCCAGTTGCAAGAGCTCATCAAGCTCCCGTGTCATCACGGCATCATAAAGGCCCGTAGGGAGACTCGTCATCCTTTCTCGGTGTATTCCATGCAGGGTGATTACTATCCCTGTAATGGTACCCCGAAAATATTATGCACTCAATATTCCCTGCTCCACCTGACACACTTCTAAAAGGTTGATGTATAACCTCCGCTTCACCCCAATCCCTCGCCGAGCTCTTCCTCCACGACTTTCTGCAACGCAGATGTGCGCACAAGTTCAACACACGGGCGCATGTCATCCTGGAAGAGGTAATCGGCTTCGCGGTGGGGCACGACGCCGCGGACGAACTGGTGGGCAATTTCGACGCCGCGGCCGGGCCGCAGCGGTGCGCGGTAGTCGAGCGCCTGGGCGGCGGTGAGCAGCTCAATGGCAAGCACGTTCTCCACATTCTCGAGCACCTGCCAGAGCTTTACAGCGCCCACGCTCCCCATGGAAACGTGATCTTCCTGACCGAGACTCGTCGGGATGGAATCGACGCTCGCCGGGTGGCAGAGCACCTTGTTCTCAGAAACCAGCGCGGCTGAAGTGTACTGCGGAATCATGAATCCGGAATTGAGGCCGGTCTCGCGCATGAGCAGTCGGGGCAGGCCGTCGTGCCCCTCGAGCAGCAGATATGTACGCCGCTCGGAGATGGACGCCAGTTCGGCGAGCGCAATCGCGGCGTAGTCCAGCACGAGAGCCAGCGGCTGGCCGTGGAAATTGCCACCGGAGAGCACATCGGGCGGGGAATCAACCCCTCCGTCGGTGCCCTTCTGGCCCGCAAACACCAGTGGATTATCCGTCACCGAGTTGATTTCCGTCTCGACCACGTGGACCGCATGGGAAAGGGTATCGCGCGATGCGCCATGCACCTGCGGAATGCACCGCAGCGAATATGGATCCTGGACCTTCCCGCAGTGCCGGTGGCTTTCAAGAATTTCACTCTGCACGAGCAGCATCCGGATATTCCGTGCCACGGTGACCTGCCCGTCGTGGGGACGGATGGCGTGGATGCGGGCATCGAACGGCGTTGCGCTCCCCTGCAGGGCTTCGAGGCTCATGGCGCCAAGAATATCTGCCGTGCGGACCAAACGGCGGGCCCGGTCCAGAATGCACGCCGCATAGGCCCCCATGAACTGGGTACCGTTGATGAGCGCCAACCCGTCCTTGGCCTGCAGCTCAATCGGCCCGAGCCCCTCCTCGGCGAGCACCTCGGCCGCCGCACACTCGCGCCCGTCCGGCATCATGAACGTGCCATATCCGATCAGCGGAAGCGCCATGTGGGCAAGCGGCGCCAAATCCCCACTCGCTCCGACCGATCCCCTCGATGGCACGACGGGCACCAGGTCGCGCTCGGCAAACGTCAGCAGCCGCTCAAATGTCCGGGGAGATACGCCGGAAAAGCCCTGCCCCAGCGCCACGATCTTGAGATCGAGCATGAGGCGCGCCACGCTGCGCGGAATGGCCGCGCCCACGCCCACGGCATGACTGAGCAGCAGGTTGCGCTGCAGATCCGCAAGATGCTCGTCCGGCACGCGCGTCGAGGCCAGCTTTCCGAAGCCGGTGTTGACGCCGTACGTGGCGCCACCACCGGCAATGGCGTCCTCCAACAGGCGGCGCGAGCGGACCACCCGCGAGGCATCCGAGCGGAGGGCCGCGAGCGCCGCATGCAGGTCGTCATAAAGCGTGGCGATCCGGATAGGCGGGTGACTGGGCATATGCTCCTTCATATTCATCAAGGCTCCTGTCCCTCGCATCAGTGCGTCATGGCCCAAACAGTGCTGCCGGGACGACAGCTATACCATCTTTTCTCCTATACGCGTATTGACCTGTGTTGATCACGACTGCATCCAACATGTCATTTCCGGCTTTGGTTTTCAGCCATTTCAGATGGGCAACATCTGCATCCGTGATGGTGGATGCCAGCCTAACCTCCATACCGAGGAATCTACCGTCGGCCCGTTCGACAATAATGTCCACTTCGTGTCGTTCGCCCATAGTTCTCATGTGGTAGATTCTCGCCTCGGCAGCCTGGGCATAGACGCGTACCGATTGGACGACAAGACTTTCAAAAAGATGACCCAGCAGGTTACCATTCCTTGGAACATTGTGCACGGTCGGCGCTCCTTCCAGAAGGGCCCCTGCGTCTATACCAAGCAGTCTGGCCGCAAGTGCAGGGTCGGCGGGTTGATGCTTGGGAGGTCGTGTCAGTCGTGACAGATAATTCCGTGCCGGAATCCAGGCCGGCACACCATCACTCCCTGTTCTTCAAAATCGCGATCCACAATGCGGTCCAGGTAACCGCCGAGCTGAGCTGTTCGGACACGCCCCGACAGGGATCTGATACCGGGAAATCCGGACTCCAGAATCAGGTCCACATAGGCACCAAGATCAAGACCGGCGTGGCCCCTCACCTCGACCATCTCATGGCCCGTCAACATGGTTGCGAGCGACACCGGGAGTGCATGGTTCACACGCTCGGCTATAGACATCGGCCGCATGCGCACACGGACAATTCGCCCTGCTCCGGAGTGCAACGTCGCTGTCGTTCCTGCCGATCCCGCCAGAATAAACTGGCCGGGTGTCGGATTATCGTCAACAGCTCTGCGAACCACCTCCCAGACGGAAGGCACGCGTTGCCATTCGTCTACGAGCAGTGGCTTTGGCATGCTCCGGATCATCTGCGGATCGGCCGCTACGATGGAACGCTGGGATTCATTGTCAAGATTCAGAGTGTGCGCCACCCGGCGGCGTGCCGTTTCCGTCTTCCCAACAGCCTTTGGCCCGTCAAGCGAGATGGCAGCGATCCCTTCAAAAAGCTCATCTATTTCCGCATCCACAGTGCGTGGAACATACGATTCCATGGTTTTGACCTGACTGTACGCTACCGTTCATCCACTATCTACACTACCTCTCATCCACAACAACCGCGCTGACACACATGCGGTCTTCGTCCGGAAACTCCATGCATATTATGATGCATCAAAGACACACTTTCATTTATCATGCCACATGATCCAATGTCCGCCTCACGGAGCACACCCATGATACGTCGCACCATGGAAGATGCGCTTTTGAACCGTGCTCAGCTCTATCCTGTTGTGACCATTACCGGTCCCCGTCAAAGTGGAAAGTCCACGATCTGTCGCAGCGTGTTTCCCGATAAACCGTATGTGAATCTTGAGGCGCCCGATATCCGGATGTTTGCCCATGACGATCCACGGGGCTTTCTGGCTGCGTATCCTGACGGTGCCATCCTGGATGAAATCCAGCGTGCTCCTGATCTGGTATCCGTGAGGAGGCGCACCTTCATACCCATCCACTCCGGGGCGCACTCTTCGAGAATTGGGTCGTGTCGGAAGTTGTAAAGCTCCACGCGAACCGGGGAACGGGTTGCGACATATTGTTCTACAGGGACTCAAACGGCGTGGAAGTTGACCTCATACTGACAAGGGGCCAGACTCGACACATCCTGGAAGCCAAATCCGGTGTGACATTCCACGGAGACATGGACCAGACGCGCTCCCGTTACGACGTGGTATCCTGGACCCGAATGGGCGAATATATCGGCGCCGTATAGGAACGCGCCCTACTTCCGAAGAACCATGGGCAGGTCCACGCCGCGCTCGGCCGCGGTTTCGATGGCGGCGTCATAGCCGGCATCGGCGTGGCGCATGACGCCCGTCCCGGGATCGGCCGTGAGCACACGCTCCAGGCGGCGATCGGCCATGTCGGTGCCGTCTGCCACGCTCACCATGCCCGCGTGGATGGAATACCCGATGCCGACGCCTCCGCCGTGGTGCAGCGACACCCAGCTCGCGCCGCACGCCGTGTTCAGGAGCGCATTGAGCAGCGGCCAGTCCGCAATGGCATCCGAGCCGTCTTTCATGCCTTCCGTTTCCCGGTTGGGAGATGCGACGCTCCCGCTGTCCAGGTGGTCGCGCCCTATGACGAGCGGCGCCTGGACGCGGCCTGTCCTGACGAGCCAGTTGAACTTGCGTCCCATCTCGGCGCGTTCCCCGTACTCGAGCCAGCAGATACGCGCTGGAAGGCCCTGGAAGGCCACACGCTCCTGCGCCTTGTGGATCCAGCGGGCGAGGGCCTCTTTCTGCGGGAAGGTGTCGAGCACGGCCTGGTCGGTGGCGGCGATATCGGCAGGGTCTCCGGAGAGGGCCGCCCAGCGAAAGGGGCCCGAGCCCCGACAGAAAAGTGGCCGGATGAACTCGGGCACGAACCCGGGAATATCGAATGCCTCGGTCATGTCGCGGTGATCCGCGACCTGGCCACGGAGGTTGTTGCCGTAATCGAATGTGACGGCGCCTGCTTTCCGGAGCGCGAGCATGGCCCCCACGTGCTGCTGCATGCTGTCCAGGACGGCTTCCCGGTAGCCAGGGGCATCACGCTGCCGCAGCGCGGCCGCCGTATCTACCGTGTATCCCGACGGGATGTACCCCACGTCGAGATCATGGGCGCTCGTCTGATCGGTCAGCACATCGGGCCGGACGCCGCGGCGCACGAGTTCAGGCAGCACATCGGCGATGTTGCCCAGGAGGCCCACGGAAACGGCCTCTCCGTCACTGCGGGCGGCCAGGACGCGCTCGAGCGCGGCATCCAGATTGTCATACCGCTCGTCGCAGTAGCGGGTCTCCACTCGGCGATCAATGCGCGTGGGGTCTATTTCAACGACCAGGCAGGCCGCCCCGTTCATGGTGGCCGCGAGCGGCTGGGCGCCCCCCATGCCGCCGAGCCCGGCGGTCACGACAAGCCGCCCCTCGAGCGATCCGCCGAAGTACTTTTCGGCGCACGCGGCGAACGTTTCGTACGTCCCCTGCAGGATGCCCTGCGTGCCGATGTAGATCCACGACCCGGCGGTCATCTGCCCGTACATGGTGAGGCCGAGGGCATCGAGACGGCGGAATTCGTCCATCGTCGCCCAGCGCGGAACCAGGTGTGCGTTGGCAATGAGCACGCGTGGGGCTTCTTCGTGCGTGCGGAAGACACCGGCCGGCTGGCCGCTCTGGACGAGGAGGGTTTCATCATTTCCCAGCCGGCGCAGTGTGGCCACAATCCGGTGATAGGCTTCCCAGCTGCGGGCCGCTTTCCCCCCGCCCCCGTACACAATGAGCCGTTCCGGATGCTCGGCGACCTCCGGATCGAGGTTGTTCATGAGCATGCGGAGAGCGGCTTCCTGGTGCCACCCTCTGCAGGAAAGCGTAGTGCCGCGCGGCGCACGGATGGGGTTTTCTGGCAACTTTGACACGGTTTCCTCATCTTGTATCTGTTCGCGCCACATGTAGCGCTCCCCGAATATCGGGAACGCGCGGGCGTATTGCACCTCTTTCCGGTCATGACCATGGCGCGCTCCGCTGCAAGTATCCTTTTCCTGTTGCTCCTGCTGGCGACCTCGGCGGCCCGGGCCCAGGGCACGCTCACCGTCTGGACCGACAAAGACGCCTATTCCGAAGGCGAGATGATCACGGTGACCGTCCGGATTGACAACACTTCGGGTGATTATATGCATCTGCCGGCATCCACCACCTGTCAGACAGAGTTCCGACTGGAGACGAACGGCGAGACCACGTTGGATCTCAGGGGCCAGCCCTGTACAGCAGACGCCATCACCGTAGATTTTCCGCCCGGCTCGTGGCGCGAGTGGACCTGGATGCTCGACACGGTGGCTCTCGGCATTCCGGAGACCGACGGCGAGCATCAGGTGATCGGATTCTTCCCGGGTACAGAAATGGCCGATACAACGACGATCTCGGCCGAAGCGTTCATTGGCGGGCAGGCATCTGTCAAGGTCTTGAACGGCGTGTCGGACGCCGAACTGGCGCCTGTCATTGACTCGCTGAACGTGGAAGTGCTCGAGAGCCGCGAGCGCTCGGACGGCCGCACCGAGACCTGGCTCATCCGCGGCACATCGTTAAGTGAAGCCGTGGCGACCTACGCGGCCGATCCCCGCTTTGGTTTTTTCGAGCGTGACTTCATCCCGCTCAATTTCGTGAGCGTCGATACGGAGAATGCCTCTACACTCCCGCGCTCAGGCGGGGAGGGTGTCGCCGAACTGCGCATCTATCCAAACCCGTGTCACGCCAGGTGCACTCTCCTGTTGGACGGGGCTGGACCCGGGAAGCTCGATGTGGACATATACGATGCACTCGGCCGCCGGGTGCATACGCTGACGCTCGAGGGCGCCGCGTCCCTGCCGGACCTCGCCCCCGGTCTCTACTTCCTCGCCCTGCGCGACGGCGGCCATCCCACGGACGGGCATCGGCGCCATGGGCGGCCCGTCGTCGGACGCGTACTCGTTGGGCGCTGAGCAGACCACGTCATGCTGACGAGGTGCAGGATATGAAGCCGATCGCGCTTTCGGGTATTGCGGACAACCGGACCTTTACGGCCACTTCGCTGCTGCTTTCGAGGTCGGCGGCGGCCGGGGCGCTATTCAAACTGAGCCCGGAACCGCTCGAAGGCATCTTCCAGTGCAGCCAGGCGGGATTTCATGTCGGTGATTTCTTCGGAAAGTGACGACGTGGCGACGGGGCGCGAAGCCTCGGCAGCGGCCTGCTCCTCAAGTGCTTCCAGGTCTATTTCACCTCCCATGAGGTGCATGATCCGGGCCTCTTTTTTCCCGGGCTGCAGCGGGAGTTGAACGACAAGAGGATCTTCCCGATCGCGGAGGGCGCGGAGGACGTCGGCCGTCGCATCCAGCGAATCAAAATCTGCCATGCGGCCGCTCCTGGATTTGACTTCGCCTATGGTCTGAGGGCCGCGCAGCAAGAGAACGGCCAGTGCGGCGCGCTCCTCGCGGCCGAGGCCCAACTTCTCGGCGACAGCGTGCCGGAATTTCTCTGCCCGGGAGCCCGCCCCGCTGACGTGACCAATGAGCCGGTGTTTTTCGAGCTCCTCAATGGCGTATCGGACTTCCGATTCTTCGTAAGCAACGACCGGATCACGGTTTGATTTCTGGTTGCAGCCATTCGTGAGGCTGTTGAGCGTCATGGGGTAATACTCCGGCGTCGCGAGTTCTTTTTCTATCAGGACGCCGAGGACGCGGATGGCTTCGGGAGAGAGGTGTTCGGACATGGAATGGTATCGCGATTTGGCCTTGACTGCAACGCGCATAATTGCCACATTATACGTTATGCGTACTTACCGCCCCATAACTGGCCCCTTTACCTTCGTGATTGCGATTCTCGTGGTGGTGTCAGGCTGCGACAGCTCGGATCCGTCGTCGTCCGCGGGAGGCGATTCGTCCGGTGTGCCGGACGTACTGGAGACTGCATATCGCGGATTCTCGCTGTCTCCACGGGGGTTTCCGGAGGATTTCAGCCAGATCGGCGCGTTCTTCGATGAGGTCCAGGCGCTTGGCCGCGCGGGTGTACAGGCGAATATGCTCTGGCGGGATGATGTTATCGGGGGTACGGATGCCGGCGAGGTGCCGGAAGTAGCCCAGGTGGTAACGGCGCAGGATGAACTGCGAGACGTCACGCTCTCGATCGTGTTCGGTTGGCGCAGTGGCGAGGAGGTACGCCTTGCTGTGCCCGGCAATCCTGCCAACGATTGGTCGAACACGGAGGCCATTTCGCGTTTTGCCGACATGGCCGCGTCCTTTGCCCGCGACAACGAGGTGGAGTTCCTGTTCCTGGGAAATGAAACCGATTTCCATGCGGAGCAGAACCCACAGGACTACCAGCGTTGGACGGCGGCATACCGAACCATCCGGCAGGAAATCAAATTACGCAGCCCTGACACCCTCGTGGGCACGGTCTTCAATGCCGAGCACATGATGGGGACGGGGGCGTTTTCCGGGTGGACTACGCCGGTGTTCGATGCCTGGTCGCTGCACGACGCATCTACCATAGACGTTGTGGGCCTGACGGTCTATCCCTACCTGGGCACGCAGCGTCCGGACGATCTGTCTGCCGATTACCTGGCACCTCTGTTCGAGCTTTTTGGGCCCAAGCCGATCGTGGTTACCGAGACGGGGTGGCCCGCCGACGGCGGGGGCCTTCCAACGGCCTGGGAAACCGGTGAGCAGCAGCAGCTCGACTTTCTGCCCCGCCTGACGGCAATGCTCGCCGGGCAGGATGTACGCGCCGTGAACTGGCTGTTTCTGTATCCGCTCGCGGGGGTTGTGCCCGCCGAAATCCGGCGCACGTTCCAAAGCGTGAGTGCGCGGCGCGAAGACGGCGAAAAACGCCTCATGTACGACGCGTGGGCGGAATTTGCGGCGCAGCGGGAAGTGCAGCAGTAGCATTGTTCTCCATACCACGAGCCATCTACACCAGTCCCTCGCCTGTCAGATCCCCGAAGCAATGAGCAGTTCGATGTCGCGGTGGGCCATGCCGAACATGGTGGCGAGGCTTTTCTTGGTCAGGTGGCGGCGGTAGACGTACGCGCCGTTTCGCAGGCCCACATCCCCCCAGAGGGCTTCGTTGATGGAGCCGGCATCGCCGATCTTGATGATGTACGGGACAAGCACGTTGGTGAGCGCGTATGTGGCGGTCCTTGCCGCGTTTGAAGGCATGTTCGGTACGCTGTAGTGCACCACGCCGTGCTTGACGAATGTGGGGTCGCTGTGGGTGGTCGCAAAACTCGATTCAATGCATCCCCCCTGGTCAATGACGGCGTCAACGATGACGCTGCCCTCGCGCATGGCCGCGACCATGTCCTCGGTTACGACCATGGGGGCACGCGAGCCGGCGGTCATCATGGCGCCAATGACAACATCGGCCGTCGCCACCGCTTGGCGCACATACTGTTCTGTCGCCATGGCGGTCGTCACGCCCCGGCCCAGGTAGTGTTCGAGGGCGCGCAGCGCGCTGAGGTCGTTGTCGAGCACGAGCACATGGGCGCCGAAGCCGAGCGCGGTCCGGGCCGCCCATTCGCCGACGACGCCCGCGCCGAGAATGACTACGTTCGATGGCGGCACGCCAGAAATGCCGCCGAGCATGATACCCCGCCCGCCTTCGGAGCTCTCCAGGTACCGCGCGGCGATCTGGATGGACATGGTGCCCATGATTTCGTGCATCATGCGCACTATGGGCAGCGTCCCGTCCGTGTCACGGATGAACTCGAAACCAATACCCGTGATACCGAGCTCCATGAGGTGTTTCAGGTAGTCGGGCGAGGCTGCGCCCAAGTGCAGGGCGGAGATCAGGATCTGGCGCTTGCGCAGGAAGGTCACTTCTTCGTCGCACGGTGGGCCCACCTTGACAATCAAGTCGCTGCGCGCGTAGAGATCACCGGCACTTTCCACGAGTTCGGCTCCAGCATCTGCGTACTGGACGTCCGGAAAGTTTGCGCCAAGACCGGCGTGCTGTCCTACCAGGACACGGTGACCACCGGCGACGAGCGTGTGGACACCGGCGGGCGAGAGGGCCACGCGCCGCTCCTCGTTCGAGATCTCCCGGGGCACGCCGATGCAGAGGGCATTCTCGTGCGTCTGCACCTTTTTCGGCTGCTCGCGGGTAAGAATGCCGCCCTCCAGACCGAGTCCCTGCAAAGCCGGAATTTCCATGGATGTAGACGCGAAAAAATAGAGCAGACAGCGCCGGGTAATATAATGGACAGGGCGCTCATTTTTCCAGTCTGGAACGACAGGAACTGAAGCGGGAGAGCAGAATGGCACCGGCCGCCGCCACATTGAGCGACTCGACGGCGGAAGGGGATGGGCCTGCATCGTTGTCGCGAGAGGCCGGGCGCGAAATGGTGACTCGGCCGGTCGCGCGTGTGGCGGCGGCCGTGGACGGACCGTGGGCTTCGCTGCCGAGGACCAGGACGCTGCCGGGTCCGGGCGCCCAGGCGCGCGCGTCCTCTCCTTCCATGTCAGCGACCCACACGGCACGTCCCTGGTCCCGGAATGTCTGCAGGAGCAATTCAGGATGGCTGCTGCGGCAGAGCAGAACATCCCACACCCCTCCCATCGACGCGCGCAGCGTCTTCGGGTTGAAGAAATCGGCCGTGCCGAAGGGAGCGTCGTCTGCCGCGTGGACGGTACCCACGACGGCGCGCACACCGAACCATGCGGCCGTGCGGATGAGCGTACCGACATTTCCGGGGTCCTGGATACCATCAAGAACCAGCACCGGATCACTGGCCGCGAGCCGTGCGGGCAGGTCCGCCTCTTCCACGAGCGGCACGCTGACGACCGCCAGGATACCGGGCGGAGTGCTTACACGGGCAAGGCGCGAGAGCGTCTGCGCATCTATGCGTTCCGGCTCGGGTGCGCCAGCGCGACCGGTCCACTCCGCACCCGGTCCAAGCAGGATGTCGTGGACGCGCGCGCCGCCCTGCAGCGCCGACTCGAGCGAACGCGCGCCTTCAATGACGCACTGACCCAACTGGTCGCGGTACTTCTTCTGGCCGAGTGAGGCAATTTCCTTCAGGCGGCGGGCTGTAGGCATGGACAGGGTTTGTTTGTGCGGCTGGGTGGGGCGTGCCCGCTGGGATCATGCCGGGAATATACGTGTGCACAACATGCCGTCCTTGTGGAGGTGCGTCCAGGGGTGACGCTGTCCCCGACTGGATTCAAACGGATTTCCCAAAGTAGTGTCGCCCACGTGCAGTACCTTTGCCGCCGGATTCCCCGGACAGTGATCCATTCACACTCCCTTACCATCACCTGCCGTACTGGAAGCGCTGCCTGCGCTGCCGTGCCAGCCCAAACACCATGTCGTCAAAAGACGTTTACAAACGCTCCGTATACCGCGAACCCGCACCTGTCCTGGATCAGGATAACCCGTTCCAGGCCATGGTTGAGCGGTTTGATGTAGCCGCCAAGATCCTGGAACTGGATCCAGGCTTCTACGAGTACCTCGTTACGCCCGCCAAAATCCATATCGTCGGTATCCCGGTGGTCATGGACACCGGAAAAATCAAGATGTTCGAGGGCTACCGGGTCATCCACAGCGAAATCCTGGGCCCCTCGAAGGGCGGTATCCGGTATGCTCCGGACGTGAATCTGGAAGAAGTAAAGGCACTGGCCGCGTGGATGACGTGGAAATGTGCTGTCGTCAATGTGCCGTTCGGCGGTGCGAAGGGCGGCATTGTCTGCAACCCGCGCGAAATGAGCCCGGGTGAGCTTGAGCGCCTCACGCGGCGCTACACGGCCAACATGATGGATGTATTCGGCCCGGACCGTGACATTCCGGCCCCCGACATGAATACAAACGAGCAGATCATGGCGTGGATTCTGGATACGTACTCCATGCACGCGCGACGCACGGAGACCGCCGTCGTGACCGGCAAGCCCATTCTGCTCGGCGGATCGGCCGGACGCCGCGAGGCCACGGGCCGCGGCGTCATGACCGTTACGCTGGCCGCCATGGAACGCCTCGGACTGCTGGCCAGCGAGTCGACCGTTGCCGTGCAGGGTTTTGGCAACGTGGGGTCGGTGGCCGCTGACCTGCTCGCGAAACAGGGATGCCGGATTCTTGCCGTGAGCGACGTATCGGGCGGGTACTACAATGCCAACGGGCTCGACATCCAGGCCATGATCGCGTACTCCGCATCGCACGGATATTCGCTGGAAGGATACCCCGATGCAGAGCCGATTTCCAACGAAGAGCTGCTCTCGCTCGAGGTGGACGTGCTGGCACCCTGCGCGAAAGAGGATCAGATTACGCTCAAGAATGCCGACAAAATAAACGCGAAGATCATTTCGGAGGGTGCCAATGGCCCGACGACGCCCAAGGCCGACACCGTTCTTGCAGAGCGGGGGGTTCTGGTCATCCCCGACATCCTGGCCAACGCGGGCGGCGTGACCGTGTCGTATTTCGAGTGGGTGCAGGACCGGCAGGGGTACTTCTGGACCGAGGACCGTGTGAACCGTCGCCTGGACCGGATGATGCACGCGGCGTTCGATTCCGTGTTCGAGACGGCCCAGAAGCACGACGCGACGCTTCGGATTGGCGCGTATGTGCGGGGCATCAACAAGGTCGCCGGAGCCCTCAAGGTACGCGGCATTTACGCCTGACGCGGCGGATTGCACGCCGTACTGATTGATTGCCGCGCGTGGGATTCGGATCTTGCGGGCATCATGCGTCTCAGCCCACATACCAGGCTCATCCTTTGCTGCGTGCTGCTGATCGGCACAGGAGCGTCCGTGTCGTGGGCTCAGGCAGCCCCTGACACCCATCATGATGCGCTGCTGTCAACGCTCATCCAGTGCGTGAACGTCCCTGTCGAAGCCTGGGTGGAAGCCCGGGAGCGCGGAGACGGGGTCGGCATCGAGGCGGCGTCGTCACCCGAGTTGGCCATTGACTGGAGTGGTGCCCTTCCGTTCATGGAGGCGTCCGTGTCGGCGCACCTGCTGGACAGTGGCATTCCGCTCTCCAAGGGCACCGCGGGCGGTCAGCTCCGGATTGATGTGGATGAGGGGCGACTGGAGTATGTCCGTGCCCCCCGCCGGGCGGCCGAGCCGCTCGAGCGGCGCATCCGGATTGGTCTCCGGTACACGCTCACGGAACCGGGTGGAGGCATCGTGGCATCGGACAGCTGTGTCGAAACGCGGTCGGACCTGCACACGATACAGCATGCCCGGTCCCTGGCCGACCCCCGGTGGAATGTCACCGATCCGGTAATTCCCCAGACCGGGTTCTGGCATCGCTACCTGCAGCCGACGGTGCTGGTGGCCGCTACCGCCGTAGGTACCTACCTGTTCTTCAACCTGCGCAGTGACCGCGCGGACGGGAATTGACGTGTCTGCCTCGCAACGCCTTTTCCCGGGCCTCCTTGTCTGTCTCCTGGCCGCAGGCTGTGCCGTTCCCGTTCCCCCATCGGGCGGGCCGACCGATACCCAGCCGCCCCGACTGCGCGAAACCACGCCGCGCCAGGGGGCCACGCTCGTCACCGGACGCAGCGTGGAAATAGCGTTCTCCGAAGCCGTTGACAGGAGTTCGTTCGCACGCGCGTGGTCCATCACGCCCGACATGCCGGGCCCTGCAGACCTCTCCTGGGATGGATTCGACCGCGTACGCATATCATTTCCCGAACCATTCAGGGACGCCACTACCTACATTTTTACGATAGATACGGCGCTGCGCGACGTCCGGAACGTAGCGCTCAATACACCCATCTCGCTGGCGTTCGCCACGGGAGATGCGCTGGATGGCGGGCGCCTCTCTGGGCGCGTCCTCGATCCGACTACGGGCAACCCGGTCTCGGCAATGGATGTCCTGCTGCTTGATGGCGAGGCCGGGGTGGCGTACCCGCCCCGCGTCGAGGACGCTCTGTACCGGACACAGACCGGTCCGAATGGCAACTTCTCACTCGACTTCCTGGCCGTACGGCCCTACGCCGTCGTAGCGCACGGGGATCGAAACAGGAATGGGAAACTCGATTCAGGAGAGCGCTGGGCCGTTGCCTCAGAGCGGCAGAACATGCCCGACTCGGCTGGTGTCCTGCTGCCGCGGCCGCTCTGGCCCGTCCGGTTTGACACAACGGCGCCGCAGCTGGTCCGCATCCGAGCGGTGTCGAAGCGCGACCTGGAGCTTCGATTAAGCGAACCCGTCACCCGTGTCGACAGCGCCGACCTCGTACTCGTCGATTCGGTAGGCACGGAGCACACCGCCCCGGCGCCATTTCCTACGTCCGACCGCCTGACCTGGATGATGCGCACCCGTGAGCCGCTGGCACGGGGCCCCTGGCAGCTTCGGGGCAACGTGGCCCTTACTGACTCATCAGGCCTGTCTGTCGCGCCCGGCTCCTGGCCGTTCACGATGCGCGGCACCGAGCCCGACGCCCCGCCTGCCCGAATTGTCCGTGTCAGACCCGACTCCCTACGCTCCACGGACGATGGATTCCGTCCACTCTGGCCCAGGGACAGCCTTGTCCTTGTCTGGAGCGCCCCGCCGGACGGGCTGTCCGGTGCGCCGCCGGACAGCCTTGTTGCCGTTCAGGACACAACCGGGCGGCGGCTCCCGGTGTCGGTCCGGTTTGTGTCCCCCATCCACCTGGCTGTATCCCCGCCCGCCCCGGCCAACGTCTTCCGCCTGCTGGCCGCCGATACGTCATTCACGTTCCGCATCATGGGGCCGGCGGACACGGGTGACATCATTGGCACGGTCCAGGCGCCGGCCCCCACCATCATCGAGCTCTACGCGGAAAATGACAGCCCGGGTGTCCCGCAGGACGGCGCTCCAATGCCCCTGGCCACGACTCGCGTACCGGAAGGCACGCAGACATTCCGCTTCGACAGGCTTCCGGGAGGATTGGAGTACAGGCTGCGGGCATTCGCGGACCTCGATGGCAATGGCCGCTGGACACCCTCCCGCGTGGAGCCGTGGATGGCCGCCGAGCCGCTCATCTTCGCCCGCGGCACAGATCCGGTGCGTGCGCGTTGGGAGTCGGTACGCGCCGATACGCTCACCTTTCCGGAATAATAACGTCATGACCTGTCCTGCCATGTTCGACCCCGTGCTCGGTGGAACTGCCATGCGGGAGGCAGACCACCATACGAGCCAAGAGCTCGGCGTCCCGGTCGCGGCACTCATGGAATGCGCGGGCAGGGCCGCAGCGACCGTTGTCCAGCGACACAACCCCAACCATGTGGGTATTCTCTGCGGCACAGGCAACAACGGCGGGGACGGCCTCGTCGTGGCGCGTCTCCTGGCCGAGCGGGGCATATTGGTCGATGTCTATTTGAAGGAAGGTAATCCCACGCCCCCATCCGACGTGAATCTGGGCCTTCTCGAGCGCTGGGCGGCGCCCGATACGGGCCTCGACGTCCGCATCCACAGGAATCCGGAACGTGCCATGCAGCATATGGCAACGTGTGACGTGCTCGTTGACGCGCTTCTCGGGACCGGACTCGAAAATGATGTCCGTGAACCTTTCGCGACACTTGTCCGCTGGATGAACGACCGCAGGGACGCCGTCCGCATTGCACTCGACATCCCCTCCGGGCTTTCAGCCAGTACGGGCGAGGCGCTGGGCGTGGCCGTCAAGGCCCACGAGACCGTGTCGTTCGCGTGCTGGAAAACGGGACACATTACAGGCCAGGGGCCGGCCCACTGCGGGCGCGTCCGCATTGCCGATATCGGCATTCCCCGGTGGGTACTGGACGGCCGGGTAGATGCGCCGCAGAGCGGCATCCGGCCGCGCAGGGAGGCCATTGCCGCGCTCCTGTCCGCGCACGGAAAAGGCGCTGCTGCCAGGACACACAAGTATGCCACAGGGCCGACCGTTGTACTCGGCGGGAGCGCCGCCTATCCCGGAGCGCCCGTATTGACAGGTCGTGCAGCTGCCCGGATGGGATCCGGGTACGTCATTACATGGTGTCCGGAAGAGATCCGTCCGCACGTTCTGTCACAACACGCCGACATGCCTGTCGCGACGTGGAAAAGGGATGTTCCGGCGCTCACGGACCTGGGCAGCCATGCCGCAAAGGCCAGATCGCTCGTTGTCGGGCCGGGGCTCGGGCGCGAAGACCGCCTTGTGTCACCGCTCAAACACATCCTTGAGGAGTTCTCCGGACCCGTCGTGATTGATGCCGATGCCCTTGTGCTGCTTTCCGGGGAGCCCTCCTGGATCAGGGCCCATGCCAGGTCAAACTGGATTCTGACACCCCACGGAGGTGAATTTGCCCGCCTCATGAAGCATCCTGGCACAGAAACGTCCCGTAGTTCCGATGCGTCGGGCCCGGTTGCGGGCGCCCGCGCGCTTTCCGATGCGCTGGACGTCATTACGGTCCTCAAAGGCTGGCCCACCGTCGTGGCGGCTCCAGGGCGGGCGCCCGCATTGAACCCGACCGGAAACCCAGCTGCGGCCACGGCAGGATCGGGCGACGTGCTGGCTGGTATGATCGGTGCCTGTCTGGCGCAGGGCATGGAGCCCTTCGATGCAGCCATGACGGCCATTCATGTTGCCGGAAGTTGCGCCGATCAGTGGGTGAAGACGCGCGACGCCCGCAGCATGAATGCCAGTGACATCCTCGACATTCTACCGGCCGTACTGACCGAGTACCTCTGATGCCCATTGTTTCCCTTCGTGGTCCGCTCTGGCCGGCTGTACTCTGGAGCATCATCGTGGTCGTGTTGCTGAGCGTTCCTACAGGCACGCTGCAATCCTCCGACTATCTGGAGTGGGACAAGGTGGTTCACTTCGGCCTGTTTTTTGTCATGACGTGGTTGTGGCTGGTGGCAGCTGGTCACAGGGGACGCGGCATGAGCCTTCTGATACTGGCCGCAGCCATTGCGTTCGCCTTCGCCAGCGAGTGGTATCAGCATCTGCTGCCCGTTCGAAGCATGGACGTGCACGATGCAGTCGCCGACAGCGCCGGTTCAGTAGCCGCCTGGACCCTCTGGGCCTATCTCATGTGGAGAGATCGGAACGTTCGACACGGGTCCCCGCGTAAGAAGCGTCGGAGATGAGAGCAACTTTTCCCGATCTCATGTCTCTCAAAAGGTACACGTGTTTCATTTCATGATGGATTCACGTATACTCGTTACTTCCCTTGCAACACGCTTGAACGAAAATCCATGGCACTGCGAAAAACAGACAAAGCAAACCTCAAGAAGCGGTATCCACTCTACGTGGAGATCGGTCTTGTAGCGACGCTGGCGCTCCTTATTGGCCTTTTCCGTCTTGATATGACGGCCAGCGACAGCTTCCAGATCGATATGACGGAACAGGAAGTCGTCCAGATGGAAGAAATCATCCAAACCGAGCAGATTGAGAAGCCGCCGCCGCCGCCTCGTCCGCCCGTCCCGGTCGAAGTCCCCAATGATGAGGTCCTCGATGACCAGGAGCTTGACCTGGACGTATTTCTCGATCTTGATGAGCAGGTAGACCTGCCACCGCCTCCTCCGCCGGCTGAAGAAGAGAAAGAGGAAGAAGCTGAAATTTTCGTGATTGTGGAGGAAATGCCCGAGCTGATCGGTGGTCTTTCGGCGCTCCAGAAAAAAATCCGCTATCCCGAAATTGCCAAGAAGGCCGGTGTTGAGGGTCGCGTATTCCTGCAGTTCGTGGTGGACGAGCAGGGCAACGTGGTAAACCCGGTCGTCACGCGCGGCATTGGCGCGGGCTGCGATGAAGAAGCCATTCGCGCCATCCAGTCGGCCAAGTTTACGCCCGGCATGCAACGCGGCAAGCCGGTGAAGGTGAAAATGTCCCTTCCCATTACGTTCAAGCTGAAGTAACACGGAACCGGATGGCGTTCCACAGGGTCTGAGGGGGCGCGCCTGCGGCGCGCCCCCTTTTTTTGCGCCCTCTTCATATGCAGCCCGCTATATCCAGGCCGCAACGGGGCAAATGCCGCCTATTTTATCGTTATAGATATCAGCATCCTACGGAAATGGAACAGGACCTGCCTCATACCCGACGAGAAAACGTGGACCACATCGTGGACTCCATGTTGCGCGACCGCGATTTTCTCCTCGCACAGGAGATCAAACTGAAGGTCGACGAGCTGAATGACATGCTGCGCCAGAGTGCGCGTCAGGACCTGAAGGTTGAACTTGACGTCGTCCCGGCCCCCACGAACGGCAGTCGTCGCACACCGCAGCTTGAAGTGCGTGTGCTGAAAGAGCTGTAGGCTCTACCTTACGGTCCGGCCCGCCTGCATGACCATCGCTACGCGGTGCATTGCCGACATGTCCTCCAGTGGATTTCCTTCGACTGCAATGACATCCGCCACAAGGCCCGGTGCCAGACGGCCCACCCGGTCTCCCAGCCCGAACGTGTCCGCATTCAGACTGGTTGCGGCCCGCAGCACACTGATCGGAGCCAGGCCATATTCGACCATGAGTTCCATTTCACGCGCATTCGAGCCGTGCGTGTAGACACCGACGTCGCCCCCCATCCCGATGGCTACGCCTGCACCCAGAGCCCATTGAATGGCCTGCTTCTTTATGCGGATGCGCTCCGGATCGGGGCCTGAGCCCTTTTCCCAGCCGCCGTAGGTCATTATGGACTCGACGGCGGCAAGCGTCGGATACCAGACTACACCGCGCTCGGCCATGAGCCTGAAAACGTCGGGCGTCCCGCCGTCGCCATGTTCAATGGTGTGGACACCCGCAAGTACCGCACGCCGCATGCCCTCGGCCGTCCCGGCGTGCGCTACCGTTACACGACCGCTCGATGCCGCCGTCTCGACAATGAGTCGCAATTCTGTTTCCGAGAAGGTTGGCATGGCCTCGCCATCCGGCCCCCAGCGATAATCGGCATATACCTTGATGATATCAGCCCCGCCACCGATCTGTTCGCGGACAACGCGAATAATCCCGTCGTGCCCGTCGGCCACCTGTGCGCCGAGTGGAACCGTGACCCCCTCACGGAAACCTTTCGGACCATAACTTCCGGTAGCCACAATGGCCGGACCGGCGACCAGCATGCGGGGACCCGGAACCACTCCTTTGGTTACGGCCTGCCTGAGGCCCACATCATCGTAGCCGGCTCCTTCAGCGCCGAGATCCCGGATCGTGGTCACACCTGCACGCAGCGTCCGGTCCAGATGCACAACACCTCTCGCGACCCGTTCTGCCCTGGACTCGACGAGCACCTGGTCGTTCCATGATGTCTCATCGTACGGATGCAGCAGCACGTGGGAGTGTCCTTCGATGATACCGGGCATGAGCGTCATGTTCTCAAGCTCCTTACGCTCTACGCCGTCGTAGCGACGTATCATCTCCTCGCGAGGACCCAGATCAGCGATATGCGCCGCATCTACCAAGACCGCGTACCCCTCATGCATGGATTCGCCGTCGAATACGCGCTCGGGCAGAAGAAGCATCTGGCCAGCCTGACGTGCCTCGGAGGGCGTAGCCACCAGAAACAGGCCTAAAAACAGGGTATTTGCCGAAAAGCGGGCGGCTGCGCGAAGAAAGCCTGGGATGTGCATGACGCGATGGAAAGATGGTGAATTCAACTGTATCGTGTGCTGTAATTTACGCGATGGGTAGTTGGGACCCATTTTTTTGATACACCTGTAATTGCAATGAACCGACTCGACACGACCGCGGTCCGCCGCCAATTTCCCTCCATCGACGTTCTCGATGAAGGCATTCGCCGCATTTACCTGGACAATCCGGGCGGAACGCAGATTTGTGGTGAGGCTGTCAATGCCATGGTTTCGTATCTCAAACACATGAATGCCAACGACGGAGGGCATTTCATGACGTCGCGGCGGACCGACCTGCTCAAGGCGGAAGCCCACGATGCCATGGCCGATCTGGTCGGAGCCGAAAGCGGTGATGAGATTATTTTCGGACAGAACATGACCTCGCTCACGTTTTCCCTGTCCCGCAGCATGGGTCGGGAGCTGGACCCGGGAGATGAAATCGTCGTCACGCGTATGGACCATGATGCCAATGTGAGCCCGTGGCTCATGCTGGCCGGGGACCTGGGGCTGACCGTCCGGTGGATTGACTTCAATCCGGAAACGAACCGCTATGACGAAACGTCAGTCGATGAGGCCATTACCGACCGAACGCGGATCGTGGCGGTCAACTATGCGAGCAACGCGCTCGGAACGGTCAATGATGTCAGGGACATTTCGGCTCGCGCCCGCGCCGTCGGAGCCTGGTCGTACGTGGATGCCGTACAATACACGCCGCACCTGGTGACCGATGTCCAAGCCATCGGCTGTGATTTCCTGGCGTGCTCGGCGTACAAGTTCTTTGGGCCGCACCAGGGCATTGTCTGGGGGCAGCGCCAAGTGCTGGAACGACTTACGCCGTACAAAGTGCGACCCGCGAGCAACGAACTTCCGACCCGCTTCGAGACGGGTACGCTGTCGCACGAAGGCATGGCCGGTACATTGGGGGCGGTAGAGTATCTGGCCGGGCTGGGCCGCGAGACGGAAGGAGGCGGCACGAACCGACGAGCCGATATTATCCGTGCCTTTGAACGCATTGAGGCGACGGAGAGGCCGCTGTGTCAACGCCTGCTGGCTGGCCTTGAAGCCATCCGGGGTGTGCGCCTCTACGGACCGGGGAGCGAAGGCCGCGTCCCTACCGTCGCATTCACGTCGGAGTACATCTCGCCGGCTGCACTCGCACGATCCCTGGCCGAACACAATATTTTTGTCTGGGACGGTGACTACTATGCCATGGAGGTCATCGAGCGCCTGGGACTGGCGGAGACCGGTGGCATGTTGCGCGTGGGTCTCGCACATTACAACACGGAAGAGGAGGTCGACACGTTCCTGGACGTTGTGGAGCACGTATCGACAGGCGCACGCTGACCGGCCCTAAAGGCTGATCACACCTTCAATGGCGCTTGCCCTTCTGTAGAGCGCGATCACATGCTCGGCGCTCTCTACCTGGACACGTGAGGTAATGCTCTGATATGTGCCCTTCGACGAGGCGCGCACCGTTATTTCTTCGCCAGCAAAAACAGCCTGCAGGTCGGCCGATCGCTCCCTGGGAGCAATGAACTTGAACAGATATGTCGTGGGCCACTCATTCTGCTCGTCGAGCAACTCACGGAATCGCCCCCACCACGCCGCATTTCCCGTTGCCGGCTTCCTGGACATATTTTGGTTCAATTCTCTGTGATGGCTCGTATATTTACCAAGGTACACGACACGCACTCTTCCATGTTTCCACTTCCAGAATGGGCGCCCAATGTGCACCCGCTCATTGTGCACTTTCCCATCGGTATTCTGTTTACGGCCGCGATCTTTGACCTTGTCGGACTGGTATTCAGAAACCAGGACTTCCCGAGGCGTGCCGCGATGGTGCTTTATGTGCTGGGCGGTATCGCAGCCGCGACAGCCTACTTCACGGGGGAAGCAGCAGCCGATTCGGTCTTTCTCCCGACGGAGGCCAATGCGCTGCTCACCGAACATTCCGACCTTGGTCATTATGTGTTCTACTTCTTTGGTGGGTACGCCGTTATCCGGGCAGCTACGTTCTTTGCCGGTCTGGAGCGAACGTACATTGTGCGTGTTGGACTGGCCCTTCTGGGAGTTGCCGGCCTCGGGCTGCTGACATACACGGCCGACCATGGAGCTGAAATGGTATTCCGGTACGGCGTTGGCGTACAGGCCGTGAACACCAAACCCGTGGTCCCGGTGTCCCCTTCAGATTCAGTTGTTACCGGTCCTCGAACCATGGAAAACGGTGGATGGACCTGGAAACCGCGCCGGGCCGCCGCATGGAGAGCACACATGGCAATTGAGGGCGACCTGGCATCGTCCAGTCTCCGGGACGGTGGCACACAGGACGGCGTCCCGGCAGGCGACGTGCTGGGACTGACTCCCGGCAATGGGCCCGTGACCATTTGGTTCGAGCATGCCCTCGAAACAGCTCAAATCGATGCTGCGCTCAATCTGGATGATTTCAATGGCAGTGTCATGATTGTACACAACCTGGTCGATGCCCGGAATTATCATTTCACCGTGCTGACAGACGAAGAAATGCGGCAGGGCACGAGCAGTAACGGAGACTTCTACATCATGGATGCCAAACCCGTGCGCGCGGATGGATGGCACAGATATCGGGTCGTGTCCGATCAAACCCACTTCAGGGCCTACATGGACGAGCGGCTGGTCACCCATGGGCACGGCGAGGCACCACCGAGTGGTCATGTGGGTATCCGCCTGAGCGGCTCGGGTACCGTACTGCTTGACTACATACAGGTCGTGCCGGTCAGGTAGCATCTACCATGGGTGACTGACTCGATTCCTGTCAGCTTGGCAGGGAATGGTGTTTGGTATGAAGTTGGCACGTTCAGGATGTACTTGAAATACGTCCACCCACTGCCGTAATGGCGGGTAAGAACGACATGAACTTCCAGAAATTTACTGTCAAAGCCCAGGACCTGGTCCGGGAAGCCACAGAGCTTGCAGCCGCGAATAGTCACCAGGGCGTCGAACCTGGCCACCTGATGAAAGCCTTCCTGGCCGAGAAAAGAGGTATTGCCCAAGCCATTCTGAGCAGGTTGGGCACGCCCGTCGGCCTGATTGAAGCCCGAACGGACAAAGCCATCGAGTCCTACCCCGTGGTGACGGGGTCGAGCGTGTCTGGTCAGTTCATGGGAAACAGTACCAAGCTTGTTTTCGACAGGGCGCTGGCTGAAGCGGGTGTACTGGGCGATGATTTTGTGGCCTCCGAGCACCTGTTCATTGCGCTCTCCGAGTCCAAGGATGCTGTTGGCGAGGCACTTCGGGAGCAGGGAGTCACCAAGGAGGCCATTCTCGGTACACTCAAAGACATCCGGGGAAGCCAGAAGGTGACGGACCAGCATGCCGAGAGCCGCTACCAGTCGCTGGAGCGGTATACCCGCGACTTGAACGCACTTGCTGAAGCGGGCAAAATTGATCCGGTCATTGGGCGGGACGACGAAATCAGGCGTCTCCTGCAGATCCTCTCACGCCGGACAAAGAACAATCCCATTCTGATCGGAGAACCGGGTGTCGGAAAAACGGCCATTGCGGAGGGACTTGCCATCCGGATTGTCTCGGGCGATGTGCCCGACGGCCTCCAGAACCGGAGAGTTCTGGCTCTTGACATGGGTGCTCTCATCGCCGGTGCCAAGTACCGGGGAGAATTTGAAGACCGGCTCAAGGCCGTGGTCAAGGAAGTGGTTGACTCCAACGGCGAAATCCTGCTCTTCATAGATGAGATCCATACGCTCGTCGGGGCTGGTGCCGGCGAGGGTGCCATGGATGCGGCAAATATCCTCAAGCCGGCTCTGGCACGTGGGGAGTTGCGAGCTATCGGCGCCACGACGCTTGACGAATACAAGAAGTACCTGGAAAAGGACAAGGCCCTTGAAAGGCGATTCCAGGTCGTGGTGGTAGATGAACCGAGCATTGAAGATTCCATTTCGATCCTGCGCGGTATCAAGGAGCGGTATGAGGTGCACCATGGTGTACGCATTACGGACGGCGCGCTCGTGGCAGCTGCTGAACTGAGTCACCGATACATTTCCGACCGGTTCCTGCCCGACAAGGCGATTGACCTGGTCGACGAAGCAGCCTCACGACTTCGCATTGAGATTGACTCCATGCCCGAAGAACTCGACACCCTCGAGCGACAGATCAGGCAGCTCGAAATTGAGCGCGAAGGTGTCAAGCGGGAAAAGGACCAGACCAAAATGGATCAGATTGGCGAGCAGTTGGCCAACCTGGAAGAGCAGAAAACCGAGCTGAAGGCGCGTTGGAAAAAGGAGAAAGAGCTCATCGGTGCCATTCGTGAGGCCAATGAACACATGGATGAACTGCGCCTCGAAGCGGACCGGCTCGAGCGGGAGGGCAAGTACGGAGAGGTCGCAGAAATCCGATATGGCCGCATTCCCAAACTTGAGGAACTGATTGCCGACAACAAACAGGCCCTCAATACCGCACAGGAGCACGGCGCCCTGCTCAAGGAGGAGGTCAGTGCCGAGGATATTGCAGGTATCGTATCCCGCTGGACCGGTATACCCGTCTCCCGCATGTTGGAGAGCGAACGGGTAAAACTGCTGCGCATGGAAGAGGAGTTGTCCAAGCGTGTTGTCGGACAGAAAGAAGCGGTCGAAGCCGTTTCCAATGCCGTACGCCGGGGCCGAGCGGGGTTGCAGGAAGAAACGCGACCCATTGGCTCGTTCATCTTCCTGGGAACGACGGGAGTCGGAAAGACAGAACTTGCCAAAGCGCTGGCATCGTTCCTGTTCAATGATGACGACGCCATGGTACGCATTGACATGAGTGAATACCAGGAGCGGCATGCAGTCAGCCGGCTCGTCGGGGCACCGCCCGGATATGTAGGGTACGAGGAAGGTGGACAGTTGACAGAGGCCGTACGGCGGAAACCGTATTCGGTCGTGCTGCTCGATGAAATAGAAAAAGCACATCCGGAGGTCTTCAATATCCTGCTCCAGGTGCTCGACGATGGCCGCTTGACCGACAACAAGGGTCGCGTGGCGGACTTCAAGAACACGATCATCATCATGACATCGAACCTCGGCTCCGAGGTGATCCAGGGCAGGATACAGGAAGGACAGGGACTGACACCCGCCGAGGAGGAACGCTTGTTTGGCGAGTTGACAGACGTCCTCAAGCAACGTCTCCGGCCGGAATTCCTGAACCGGGTCGATGAAATCGTGATGTTCCACCCACTTGGCCACGATGAAATCAGACACATTGTGGATATCCAATTCGAGCATGTGCGCCGACTGGCAGCGCGCAGCAACGGACTGAAAGTCGAGCTCTCCGATGAGGCCCGGGATTACCTTGCCCGTGTCGGGTTCGACCCGGTCTTCGGTGCGCGTCCGCTCAAGCGTGTGATCCAACGCGAAATCACGAACAAGCTGGCCGAGGAAATTTTGTCGGGGTGGCTGGAGCCGGACGAAACCGTTCGGATTACCCTGGTCAACAACGGCCTCAGTTTCGAGACCGTGCCGACTCCAGCCGAGCCAGCGTAAGGCGTACATCGGCGGAGGCGTCGGCCAT
The DNA here is from genome assembly GCA_002787815.1 of Bacteroidetes bacterium CG12_big_fil_rev_8_21_14_0_65_60_17. GTDB lineage: Bacteria > Bacteroidota > Rhodothermia > Rhodothermales > UBA10348 > 1-14-0-65-60-17. Next base: position 50,502 of record PCUY01000047.1, read on the forward strand.
GTCGGCTGCCAGAAAGGCATCCAGGCTGTGCTCCAGTTCAATCTCGGCTTCGTCCAGACGCCCTGCTTCGATAAGAAGCCGGGCGTACTCATGGCGCGTCACGGCCAGATCCGTATCTGTATTGCCCCACGCCTCCGACATGATCTGTACGGCACGGCGGTAGGCTGTAAGTGCCCGCTCCGTCTCACCGCCCTCGGCCAGGACGGACGCCAGCTCGCCCTGGTAGATGGCCGCCCAGTCTTCGGCCCCCGCCTGACCGAATACATTGACGGCTTTTGTATACCACTGTGCGGCAACGTCCAGGCGACCTTTCTCCCGCTCAAGACGCCCGAGCCACATCTGGTCCATGGCGGTGAAAAAACTGATCTCGCCGTGAATGGCCAAATGCACATCCAAGGCACGTCTGAGGTGGCGCTCCGCCTCACTCACATGGCCCTGCGCAAGGAGAGCACGGCCCAGATAACTGAATGCACGGGCGGTATTATCGTGCTCCGCACCGTAGATATCCTGCCTTCTGTTTGCAGCATCCTGAAGCAGCTCCTTGGCCTCCTCGTAAAGCCCCAGGTCGTAGAGGACGCTTCCCAGGTTGTAGATGTTGTCGGCTACAAGCGGGTGACTGTCACCCAGCGTGGTTCTGGACATGGTCAGGGACTCTCTGTAATATCGTTCGGCGGCCGATAAATCGCCCATGCGGGCTGAATACGTTCCCAGGTTTGAGAGCGACTCGGCGATATCCTTGTGCTGACCATCGGGAAACAGGGCCCGCCTTTCGGCAAGTGATTCCTCCAGCAGGGCATATGCTGTTGAATCGGTGCCAAGTCGCATACGCGTAACGGCCAGGTCGTTGACCACCTGCGCCGCTTCGCGGCTTGGATAGCCCACAAGACGCCTGTACATAGCCAGCGACTCTTCGTACAGTGCAGCAGCCCGTTCCCAACTGCTGCGCGTGGACCCCTCGTCCAGAACGTAACCAAGACGATACAGCCCTTCAGCCAGATCCAGATGGTCTGTATCCGACCCGTAGCGCGCCCTCAACTCTCGGACATTTTCTTCCAGAAGGGCCCTGGCCCGGTCGGTATCTCCAATCTCGGTCAGGACCGCCCCGACCGTGTTACGAAGCGCGGCAGAAAGCTCAGAGGGGACGCCTTCACCCCGTTCCAACGATTGCGCTCCTTCACGGACCAACTCCCGAACCGTCATTTCCCGCCCCTGTAATCGATCGGGCGACGCCGAATTGAACAGGTCTATGATGTACGCCGTCACTTCCTCCGCTTTCGATGCAGCCAGATCTGTCTGCGCCTTCTGATCGGCCATGCGTGTAGCATACTGGACCGAGAGTACGGTCGTGACGACGAGCAGGAGCACTATGACCGCACTGAAACTTACAGCGGCCCGGTTTCGACGCACGAACTTGCCTGTCCGGTATAGCGGCGAATCGGACTGCGCCTTGACCGGACGACCCCTCCGAAAGTTATCAATGTCCTGCAGGAGTTCACTCGCCGACTCGTACCGGCGATCCTGTTCTTTCCGGAGCGCCATGAGCACTATCCGGTCCAGGTCACCCGAAAGCTGCCTGCGAAGTCTGTCCAGGGACGTTGCGCGAAGCCGCGACGCGGACTCTGTGCCAGAACGTGTCACCATGGTCGATGGCCGCTCCGGCTCCTTCTCGAGCACCACCTTTTCGATTTCCTTGCGGGCGGTCGTCTGGAAAGTGAACGGTTTGTGCCCCGTGAGCAATTCGTAGAGCAGCACGCCCAACTGGTAGACATCACTGCTCGTCGTAATGCTCCCACCGCGCAGTTGTTCGGGAGATGCGTACTCGGGCGTCATGACCCGGTCCTCCATACGCGTCATGGGCATGGTATATCCGGCCAGATCCGGATTCAGGAATTTGGCAATCCCGAAATCCAACAGCTTCACCTCTCCCTGCGCCGTAACCAGGATGTTCGACGGCTTCAGGTCCCTGTGCACAATCAGGTTCTGGTGTGCATAGTGTACGGCCGAGCAGACTTTGCCAAAAATTTCGAGCCGCTCTTCAAGTGTAAGTCGCTGCTCGTCGCAGTACGTGTCAATGCGCTCACCATCGACGAATTCCATCACGAAATAGGACAACCCGTCATCGGTAGCCCCACCGTCGAGCAAGCGGGCAATGTGTGGATGCGTGAGCGAGGCCAGGATCTGGCGCTCCATCCGGAAACGTTTCAGGATCTCGTCCGAGTCCATGCCCCGCTTGATGACTTTCACTGCCACGTAGCGCCGGAAGGCCTCGTCATCCCGTACGGCCAGATAGACCTGGCCCATACCTCCGCGCCCCAGCGGACGGATGAGCCTGTACGGCCCGACCGTCCGCGGCATGTCCTCTTCGTCGATCTCCTTCACCATCGACTGCAACACCTTGTGCAGGTGCTCGGGGGAATCGGACTCCAGGAAATCACTGGAATCGGAAGCGGCGTGCAACAGGCGCAAAACGTCGGCCAGGAGTTCAGCGTCATCGGCACATTTTTCGGCCACCCAGGCCTCCCGCTCCTCGGCGGGCCGTTCCATGGCCTCGTCAAAAACAGCCTCCACCTTCTGCCAGCGCGCTTTGTCCATGATCAGATTTCGTTTTCCATGAACATCATGTAGAGCAGTGACTTGGCCTTGATCCAGTCCCTGTTCACCGTCCGCTCGGCTACATCAAGTACCTCGGCTGTCTCCTTGACCGACATGTTCGCAAAGTAGCGGCACTCCACAATGCGGGCGAATCGTGGATTGAGTTCTTCCAGTCGATTGAGTGCATGGTCCAGATCCAGAATGTCGACAGACGGTACGTTTTCGCCGGCAATCCTGGACGCATCGATCTGTGTAGAGCCATGCCGGGCTTCGGGGCCTCCTCGTTTCTGAGCCTTCCATTTGCGCGCATAGTCCACGAGGATCTGTCGCATGGCTCGCGATGTCACGGCAAAAAAGTGCGCTCTGTTCTCCCAGTCGGTCTCTTCCCGATCGAACAGCTTCAGATAGGCTTCATGAACCAGCCCTGTCGGATTCATGGTTTCCCCGGGATTGCGACGGAAAAGCTCCCGGCTGGCAATTTCCTTCAGTTGATCGTAGACAAGCTTGAAAAGCTCATCCACGGCTCCCTCATCGCCGTTTTTGTGGGCTACCAGAAGTTGTGTTACGACTCCTTCCTTGAACATGCGCAGGCGTGGTGTTTCAGACAAAGGGTACGCATTGGCAGTCAAAAACGGAACATCCCGCCGTGATTGACGAAGGACTCTAATTTACAATAACGGATTATTATTATGATGGATGCGTCGCATGGCGCTATTATTGAACGCTTTACACGTGTTGACAACTTCATTTGCAAAACGGTTATCCCGTACCTTAATTGCACGTTGGTTCCGCAAATCCTGCACGTGAATGTATCTCAGTAAGCTCGAACTGCACGGCTTCAAGAGTTTTGCCGATCGCACGGTGGTTGATTTCGCCCCCGGCGTAACCTGTGTCGTGGGCCCGAACGGATGCGGCAAATCGAATATTGTCGACGCCGTGCGTTGGGTCATCGGAGAGCAACGCGCTCGGATACTGCGCAGTGATAAAATGGACAACGTGATCTTCAACGGGACATCCAAGCGACGCGCGCTTGGTATGTCCGAAGTCATGCTGACCATTGAAAATACGCGGGGCATCCTTCCAATAGAATATTCGGAAGTTACCATAGGTCGTCGACTCTTCCGGAGCGGCGAGTCCGAGTACCTGCTCAATGGCGTGCAGTGCCGCCTGAAGGACATCACGGATCTGTTCATGGATACGGGCATGGGCGCCGGTGCCTACTCTGTGATCGAACTGAAAATGATCGAAGAATTACTCTCGGAAAATGCCCAGGACCGGCGCCATCTGTTTGAGGAAGCGGCAGGTATAACCAAGTACAAAGTCCGCCGTGGCCAGACGCTGCGCAAACTGAAAACAACACAGGTTGACCTTGATCGCGTGAGGGACCTGACCGACGAGCTCAACAAACGTGTAAAAAGTCTCGAACGCCAGGCCCGGAAGACGGCGCGGTACAAGGAATACGAAAGCGAGCTTCGGAACCTGGAAATTTCCCTCGCTACGCTCGAACATTTCTCGCTTGCCCAGGGAATTTCAGCATCATCCAAAGCCAGGGCAGCTGCCGAGCAGGATGCTGATGTCACGGGTGGCCGCGTAAGTGCGGAAGAAGCCGCCCATGAAGCATTACAGAAGGAATATGTAGACCGCGAAAAGCGGGTTTCCGAGGGTCAGACGAAGCTCAGTCGGCATATTGACCGGTTGCGGGCTGCGGAGTCGGATTTGAGGGTGGGTACCGAGCGCCTTGCGGTCATTGCCCGCGACCTGACCCGACTTGCAGAAGAAGAAAAAACGAACGCCACGCGCCGCGACCTGCTTCTGCGCGTTCTGGAGCGCAGCCGTCTGGACCTGGAGAGTGCCCAACCGGCGGCCACGACAGCCGAAGCTGCCCTTACCGATGCGCGGCGCATCCGGGACGAGGCCCAGAACACGCAGCAGAAACATCAGACCAAATTGCAGGGCCTCCGGCAGGAAGAGCGCAATGCCATGGCGGAGCGCGCGGCGCGCGAACGTCACGTGGACCGGCTTTCCACGCGCATTGAAGTGATTGAGTCCGAGATGGAAGAACGGCGCGCCGCGCGCGAGTCGCTCGGTGCGGGCACGGACGACATTCAGGATCGCCTCCAGGTGGCGCGTGCCGAAGCCAACGCTGCACGTAATGCGCTGCTGGCGGCACAGAAGGAAGTGGACCACCGCCTGGCTGCCAGGACAGATGCCGAACATCAGCTGCACAAGGCCCGGGAAGCGTCCCGGGACGCCGAGCGGGCATTCGACGCAGCAACGGCAGAAGCAGGGCTGCTCCGTGGACTGGTCGAGAGTTTCGACGACCTGGGTGAGAGCGTCCGATTCCTGGCACACGAAACGGATTGGACCAATAGCGATCTCGTCACCGTCGCTGACGTCATGGGATGCGATAATGAATGGAAAACGGCCGTCGACACCGCACTTGGAGAGTTCGCGGGGTGTATTGTTGTCGCAAGTGAACGGGAGCTCGACGCGGCCGTGTCCAAGCTGCGCCGCGAAGGAAAGGGTCAGGCCAGCTTCATCGTGCTCGAGCGTCTGGACAACCTCCCCGTGGAAAACCCCGGGCCGGATCGGCGTTCCGCACCCGAAGGGACCGGGGCAACGCCGCTTGTTGATCTCGTACGCGTCAGTGAGAACCGGTATGAAGTACTTGCCCGTGCCCTCTTTCACCAGACATGGGCCGTCGACAGTATTGACGGTATCCATGCCCGGGAAGGTACGCGGGTCGTGGCCCGGACGGGCGAGTGGACCGGCAGTGCAGGAATTGTTCATGCCGGCAGCCAGCGTGAACAGGCTACTGTGGCGTCATCGCGGGTAGGCCGCCGGGAACAGCTTGCCCGTCTTGAGAAGGAAGTGGCGCGGCTTGAAGCAGCCGCCGATAAAGCGCGGAAACGGGTACAGGAAATTGAGGCGGATCTCCAGTCTATCGATGTTGGCGCCGCCCGGCGGTCGCTTGAAGCCGCCCGTGCCGAGCATGCCGCGGCCGACAAGGCCCTGTCCCGCGCCGAGTATGAAACCGAGACCGCCGGGCGGCGCCGCGATGAGATCAATGAGCGCCTGGCTACGCTCGAGAAGCAGCGTGACGCCACGATCACGGAAAAAGCAGGGGTGGCTGAATCCCTCACGCAGGTCAGTGTGCAGGTCGCTCACCTGCAGAAACGCCGTGCCGACGCCGAGGCGTCGTTCGCTGAAATAGAAGAAGCCAGCCGTGAGGCATTCGACTTCTTCAATGAGGCCAATATTACCGCTGTTCAGACCCGAAACAGACTCGACAATCTGAAACGCGATCTCAAGCGGAATGAGGATGACCTCAATGAACTGGCGCAGCGTGAGAAGGAGAGGGCAGAGGCCATCGTGAAGCTGACACAGCAGCAGGCCGAAACGCAGGAGCGGTGTCGGGAACTTGAGAAGGACCTCGAGAAACTGCTGGCTGCGCGTAGCGCCATGGAGACAGAAGTTTCCGCCGCAAAGGATGCGCTCATGGAATCCCGTGTCAAGATTTCAGATGTCGAAGCGACACTCCGTGGTCTGCGTCGTGATCGTGAGGCGGCCCTGAAGGTTGTTTCGAGTCATGAAGTCCGGCTGGCCGAACTTCACACGCGGCGGGAAGACCTGTGCCGCACGGTACTGGAAGATTTCAACCTGGATCTCGAAGACGAGGACTCCTGGGAGCACGAGGTACCGGACGACTTCGACCGGACGGCGGCGAGGGAGCGCGTGCAGGAGCTCAAGGCTGAAATCCGCAGTATGGGCCCTGTGAATGCGCTGGCCCTGGAATCATTCGAAGAGGAAAAAGAACGCCTCACGTTCCTCACCGGGCAGTTGGAAGACCTTGAAGGTGCCGAAGAAACACTCCTCAAGACGATTGGCGAAATCAACACCACTGCCAGCGAACGCTTCAATGCCACATTCGGCGCCGTCCAGGAGAATTTCCGTCGCCTCTTTGCAGACCTGTTCGGCGAGGGGGCGTCGGCCGACGTCGTGCTCGCCGACCCGAACGACCCGCTCGAATCGGAAATAGAGATCTTTGCCAAACCGCGCGGCAAGAAGCCGAGCGTACTGGCCCAACTTTCGGGCGGCGAGAAAACCCTTACCGCCATTGCCCTCCTGTTCTCGATTTACCTCGTAAAACCAAGCCCGTTCTGCATCCTGGACGAGGTCGACGCGCCGCTCGACGATACCAACGTAGGCCGCTTCATGCAGCTCATCCGCACGTTCTCAGACTCCACACAGTTCATTCTGGTGACCCACAACAAGCGCACCATGGAAGCCGCCGACCGCATGTACGGGATTACCATGCGCGAACAGGGCGTTTCCCGCCTCGTGGGCGTCACATTCGAGGACGGCCTGGACATGGTGGCCTGAAAGGCTGCTGAACACTATTCGTAATCGTGCTCGAAGTACTCAACGCCACGAAGCGGAGCTTCGTTGGCTACGCCCTTGTCCCGGATGCGTGCTGAAAGGCGCTCGGCAAAGACCTTGGCCGGATCGTAGCCGTAATGGCGCAGGATATGGTTCATGGCAATGACTTCGCACAGCACGGTGACGTTCTTGCCGGGTGTCACCGGCAACTTGACGAGCGGTAACTCGACGCCCATCAATGGATGGGTTTCGTCGATCATGCCGAGGCGCGTGTACTCCTGTTCCGGATCCCACGGATTCAGATCCACCACGACTTCAACCCGCTTCTGGAACCGGATGGCGCGAATTCCGAACATGGCGCGGACATCGACCAACCCCAGCCCGCGGATTTCCATGAAGTGCTGCACCAGATCGGTGCCGGCACCCATCAGGATGTCGTCTTCTTTGCGCGTGACCATCACGACGTCGTCTGCCACCAGACGGTGCCCGCGCTCGACGAGATCCATGGCGACTTCGCTTTTGCCGATACCTGCCGGGCCCGTTATCAGAAGACCTATGCCATAGACATCCACAAGCGATCCGTGCACGGATTGTTGCAGTGCGAACTGGTCCGCCAGAAAATCGCGGAGCAGGTACATGAACTGCGTGGACGGCAAGGGCGTCACATAGACCGGGACACCTGCGCTTGTCGCCATGGCGAGAAGCTCCTTGTCCAGTTCATTGCCCTCGGTCAGGATGAAGCAGGGCACGGGAAAACGGAGCACGTTGTTGAATGCCTTGGCACGCGCCTCCACATCCAGATGATTCAGGAACCGGGTCTCGGTATTTCCCAGTACCTGCACGCGCTTGTAAGTGAAGAGCTCCAGATAACCGGCCAGCGCGAGGCCCGGGCGGTGCAGGCTGGCATCGGTGATCACCCGCTCGTCGGCTGCCGCATGGTTGAGCGGTTTGATGGAGACGTGAACCAGGGTTTCGAGCTGTTGAACGGCAAACTCGACCGTTATCGATTCCTTCTTGAAGGTTTTTGGCTGGCGGCTCGGCATCAAGGTACCTCAACGGCGTGGAGAATACGGTCTACAATATCCTCACTGGAAATTTCTTCTGCTTCGGCCTCGTACGTGACCGCTATCCGATGGCGGAGTACGTCGAGGGCAATTGACCGGACGTCCTCCGGTGTGACATAGGCGCGATGCCGCAGGAAGGCGTGTGCACGGGAGGCCAGATTCAGGTTTATGGTGGCGCGGGGCGAGGCGCCGAACTCAATGAGCGGCGAGAGCGCACCGAGCCCCACGCTGTCCGGCTCGCGCGATGCCATGACCAGATCCACGATGTAGCGCTCCACACGCTCATCCATATACAGATCATTGAGTACACTGCGCGCCGACAGGATCTGCTCGGGCGTCACAACCGGCCTGACGGCGACCTTGTCTCCCGTTCGCGCCATACGACGCATGATTTCGAGCTCCTCGTCCCGAGTCGGGTAGCCCACCTTGATTTTCATCATGAATCGATCTACCTGCGCCTCGGGAAGTGGATACGTCCCCTCCTGTTCGATCGGATTCTGCGTGGCCAGGACAAGAAAAGGAGCGTCGAGTGGGAATGTCGTCTCCCCGATCGTGACCTGGCGTTCCTGCATACTCTCCAGCAACGCCGACTGCACCTTGGCGGGAGATCGGTTGATCTCGTCGGCCAGGATGATATTGGCAAAAATAGGACCCTTCTTGATGGAGAAACTTCCTTCCTTCGGATTGAAGATGAGCGTTCCGAGCAGGTCGGCAGGCAACAGGTCGGGGGTGAACTGGATGCGTTGGAACGCCGTCCCGATGGCCTTTGCCAGCGACGATACGGTGAGGGTCTTTGCCAGGCCGGGAACGCCTTCCAGCAGTACGTGCCCGTCACCGAGGAGCCCGATCAGCAGTCGCTCTATCATATAGCTCTGCCCAATCACTACGCGGGAGATTTCGGTGAGCAGGTCATCGACGAACGCGCTTTCCTTGGTTATGCGCTCGTTAACGGCGGTGATGTCAAATTGGGAAGTTTCCATTCAGATAATCAATGCGTGTATGTCGTCTTCGTCGTGACCGGATCTGACCGTGTCCAGATAGGCAGGGAGCGAATATGGTCTTCCCGCCACCAGGAGCATGCCACACTCACCAGTCTGCACCATGCCGTAAATACCCTCGATGCTCATGCGTTCCGCAGTTTCCAGCGCCTTGTCCGAAACATCTTTCCCCGTGGTCCAGTCGTTCGTCGATGACGCCTGCGATATCTTGAGCACGGCGCCAAACAGCTGCCAGTCGGCCTTTCTGATGGCGGTAACCAGTTTCTGCACATTCCTGTTCGAGGATACCAGATGCCGGATGGTCGGGCGGTATTTCCTTGACGCCAGTTCAAGGGCGCGCTCCAGATCGCGATGCTCCAGGTTTCTCAGCGACGTCAGCCCCTTGAACCCCTTTTCAGCGAGTTCCTGCGTCGCACTGATTGCCAACTCGCTGCGAGTTCGCATGGCCTTGACGTCGACCATGCTCCGGGGAGATGCATCGAACAGCGCAAACCCCGGTCGTGTTGTGTCAGCAAACGCAACATCAATATGGTCACCATTGCGCGCATCCACCAGAATGAAAGGTGCCTCGCCACGGAGCACCGCGACGGACGTGAATACGCGGCTGATGGTGACTCCCAGCGCCTCCTGCAGAAGACGGTGCGCCCGTATGGCCACGTCCCCGCCATCGCTCTGGAGCAGCGTGTCGCAACAAGACAGCAACGCCACGGTCAGTGATGCAAAATAGGATATACCCAGCCCTGCCGGGAGTGCCGTAACGAGTGCAACATCCAATCCGGATGGACCTCCTTCCCGCTGGATGATCCGGTCCAGAAGGGCAGCAAGGATGGGAGCGCGGCGACGATCCTCTTCATTGGAAAGGTCAATGATGTCGGGAGCCGCTTCGTAGGCAATACGGGTCCGTCCAAGCGTATTCGGGCGCAGTGCAATGGCCGTACCCTGTCGCATGTGCAGCATGAGGGCGAACCCCTCCACATAATGCGTATGATCGGCTACAATCCCAACCGCACCGTGGGAAAAGGCAGCTACGGGCAGGGATCCTTCACGACCGAGCCGTTCGACCAGAAGCGCCTTGGCGCGGTCCTCGTATTGGATCGGACGAAGCGACTCGTTGGCCTGTATGCGGTTGTATGCGTACAGGAACGGCCGAACGAAGCTGGGTGTGGGCTTATTCAAGACAATCCCCAGCCTGCAGGTCCGAGCCGTGCAGAAAGGTCGACACCGGGAGACGTCGGCGTCCAGCCTGCTGCAGCTCAAGAATTTCGACCGGGCCGTCTTTGCAGGCAACGAACAGACGGTCGCCGTGGCGCACAATCGTTCCTGCGTCCCTGTCTCGCAGTTCATGGTCCATGTCATGCATACCGGACCGTGTTGTGCGACAGATGGTCAGTCGCGTTCCGGATGGGTCCAGAGTCCATGCCCCGGGTGCCGGCGACAGTCCACGAATGAAATTGTGCACGACATCTGCGGGTTGGGCCCAATCAATACGGCTCTCTGACTTGTGTACTTTCGGAGCCGGACTGGCCTGTGCATCGTCCTGGGCAACAGGATCGGCGCAGCCCTCAAGGATCAGCCTGACCGTGTCAACGACCGCCCGGGCACCCAGTACCATCATGCGATCATGAACCTCACCCGTCGTCTCGTCCGGCCCGATGGGCATGGACCGCTGCAGAATGATCTGGCCTGTATCGACTTTCTCCTGCAGAAAAAATGTCGTGACGCCTGTTTCCGTCTCGCCGGCCATGACGGCGCGATGAATGGGAGCGGCACCGCGGTACGCAGGTAGCAGGGATCCGTGCAGGTTGAACGCGCCGAGACGTGCCAAACCATACACCTCGGGTGGCAGGATCCGGAAGGCCACGACCACGATGATATCCGGATCGTATGCCGCCAGGTCGCGCACAAAGTCAGGGTCACGAACCGACTCCGGCTGCATGATGTGAGTTATACCGTGACCAAGTGCCGCTGTCTTCATGGCACATGCCGACACAGCCTGGCCTCGCCCGCGGGCCTTGTCAGGTGCCGTAACGACGGCCACGGGGGTCAGGTCTGCCTCGATCAGGGCGTCGAGCGACGCCACGGCGAATTCGGGCGTGCCCATGAACACGATATGGGGCTGCGGGTGAGCGGTCATGAGCCGCCAAGATACGTATTGCCCGCCTCAGTACAACTTCGTCCGCTCATCCCAGACCGGCACAAGCAACTGATAGTCACCGAATCCGGTCTCGTCAACGAAGATGAACTGCCGCCCAATACGTTCATACACCCAGACCTCGTACGGTTCGTACCCGAAGCTGTACGGCTTGTGCTGTACATGATCGGGCTCTCCGAAGCGTACCAGCACGAAGCCCCGATCCGTTTTCCAGCCATCCAGGATGCTGGCACTGTACTGTCTGTTCGCCGAGGCTATACGGTAGTAGTACTCCTCCATACGCTCATTCCGCGTCGTGCCGGGAGTAGGGTCGCGACGATCCCAGAACTGGTTGAATCGTTGCTGCCGCTCCACACTGTTGGGAGCACTCTTGATGAAATTCAGATCGCGTTTCTTTGCAATGTATTCCAGCTGTGCAATCGCCTGGTCAATATCCTCTATATGATCGTAGAGCCCTGACCATGCGACATCTACACGCCGGGAAACCGATGCTACCGGGCGGCCATCCAGGCTCTCGACGTCTACCGACAGGCGATACGTGCCCACTTCGAGCTCCGCCACCGGCATGGTCACCAGGTACTGCGTGCGCCCCTTTTCAAGCGTCGCGATCTCCTCTTTCGAATAGACCAGCTCATCGGCACGCGCCCCCGTTGCATCGTCCGAACGGGTGCGCTCCACCTGCTGGGTAATAACCACGTCGCGGCCATCGTCCGCATAGATTTCGTAGAATACCTGGAAACCCTTCTCGTTTGACTGGACGCGACCGCCTACCTTGGGTACAATGGTGAAATTCTGGTCATCGAACGACTCGAGCAGGGTAATGTCGCTGATGGCCACCGGACCGCTCAGGTCACGCACGAACACGTCATATTCGCGGTAATACGTCTGTTTCGAGTTGTCGTCCGTGACGGAGTACTCGAAAATGTATCGCCCCGGATTGATTTCGAACGTCTGTGTCGTGACATCGAATTCGGCATCCATCTGCGTGCCGGCGTACGTGTCGACCGACATCTTCGACTGCCAGATCTTCGATTCTACCAGATTGCGAATACGTCCTTCCTCGGAGAGTTGTGTGACATCGAGCTTCACATCATACCCGGCGGAAAACCCATTGACCGTATTGATGAAGCTCAATTTCGAAATGGGAATACGGGTATACGTGTCGACCTTGGACAAGCCTGGACCCGTCTCGCCACGTGAAACCAACACATCGACCTCGAAGTCCTGCTGGGCTGTGGCATCTGATGCCAGCAGGACACACGTCAACAGGAAGGCCGTCAAGAGTGCCCTCCCGCCGCGCACGACGTCAGGGATATATCCGTAACAACGGTTCATGGTACGTTTTTTGACTCACCGCAATATCGGTACCGGAAGGGGCTGTGTCCAGTACCCGTGAATGGACCGTAATATAGAGGTCACGAACGGTCAGACGGTCCCCGCGAACCGAACAGAGCCTGTACAAACCGTCGCTGGTCAAATATCTGGAGATCATCGATTCCCTCACCGACTCCGATATATTTGACCGGAATCCCGAACTCATTGGAGATGCCAATCACAATGCCGCCCTTCGCCGTTCCGTCCAGCTTGGTAAGTACCAATCCTGTTACATCGACACTGCGGGTGAACTCCTGTGCCTGCCGTATGGCATTCTGTCCTGTAGATGCATCGAGTACCAGCAGTACCTCGTGCGGACTGCCCGGCAGTTGTCGATCCATGACGCGCTTGACCTTGGAGAGTTCATCCATCAGACCGCCTTTCGTGTGCAGTCGTCCCGCCGTATCGATCAGAACCACATCACTTCCACGACTCATGGCGCTCGCTACGGTGTCGAATGCCACGGCCGCCGGATCGGCACCATGCCCCTGTTTGATGATGGGAACGCCTGAGCGCGTGGCCCAGATGTCCAACTGCTCGGTGGCGGCCGCCCGGAAGGTGTCGGCAGCGCCCATGAGCACGTCTTTCCCCGCAGTTGAATACAGTGCGGCCATCTTTCCTATGGTTGTGGTCTTGCCGACTCCGTTCACACCCACGACCATGATCACGTGTGGCTTGTTTGGCAGGTCTGCGTCGAACGCCACCGGTCGGTCCGGTGCAGAGTTCAGCAACAGGCGCGCAATTTCATCCTGGACAATGGAATCGAGTTCGGATGCCGACACATACTTGTCCCGGGCAACACGCGCCTCTACGGCAGCGATGATATCCACCGTTGTCTTCACCCCCACATCCGAGGTTACGAGAGCCTCCTCGAGGTCATCCAGGACAGCATCGTCGACCTTGTCTTTTCCCGCTACGACCCGGGAGAGCTTGCCGAAGAAAGAGGACCGGGTTTTCTCCAGTCCGCTTTCCAGGTTTTCCTGTCGTTTGTCGCGCTTGAGCGCATCGAAAAGGCCCATGTCAATTGTCTGTGATATCGGGTGCAGAGCGCACCAGCACGGTGAATCGGAATACGTATCGGATGAGCGACCAGGTCAGAAGCGCGCTCGTGCCCCAGATGCAGAATTGCATGACGGGCGGATCGGCTTGCAGAAGCGCCGCAAGCACAGTCAGCGAGATGCCTGTTACGGCAATCTTTCCGGACATCAGACTCATCACGATCCGTCCGGTTCGGGCGCGAATATAGACGCCTCCTGCAAAAATGATGAAGTCGCGTGCTACAATCGCGAAGAAGAACCATTCCGGCAGGCTACCGCGCATAATGAGTGCCATGACGACGAGCGCGGCCCCCAGCTTGTCGACCAGCGGATCGAGCACCTTGCCCCAGTCAGACACCGTGTGTGACCAGCGTGCCAAGCGCCCATCGAAATAATCGGTGGCCAGCGCCGTAACAACAAGCATCGTAATCCAGACCAACGAGCCATTTTCCAGTATCAGGTAAGTAATGGGCAGAATGAGCGCAAGCCGTAGCAATGTGAGAACATTCGGAAATGTCCAGAACGTGCCCAGGTCAGACCAGGGTGTACGGCGGGTGTGGGTCATGGCCAAAAACGTGATAGGCGGGTGTGCAGCCGTTGGTGAACGCCGAACGCGGCACTGCGTTCGCGCGCATCAGTTGTGCCTTGCGCCCACGTCAATGGCCAGGGCAGCGAGGGGCGGTACGGTTGTCGAAAGAGTGCCCGTCGCATCGACCCGTATTTTCTCACAGGAAGTGGTACCCGGCGTCGCAGTGCGGTTGCAGTAGACGCCCTCAGGCAGACCGGTACGGAATGCACCGGTAGCGGCCGTATCCGACCGGTTGAGCACGACAAACCCAAGTTCGCCACGTCCGTAGGCCAGCACATCGTCGCTGCGCACATCAATGTGTGTAATCCTGGGTGCATCGGCCACGGCATTATGGAACGCGACCATGCCGGCAACGGCGGGCCAGCGGTGTTCACAGACCCAGCGGCCCAGACCGCAATCAACACCCGCTTCATGGCTCGTTTCCGTAACGCCATCGCGCGCTTCCCGCTGCGCGTCCCCGGAGCCATGCACACGCCGCGTCGACTCGTCCTCCTCCATGGGTGGTCCCGTGAAGTCGGATTCGAATGCATAGCTGCTCATGACTCGTGGTCGACCGTACGGCAATGAGAGCGCCACGACCTGCGCCAATGCGTAGAGCCTGTCGTCCTTGTAGGTCAGTACACCCTCACCACCTCCATGCCCTCGCTGATTGTCATGATTGTCCACGAAAATGAGTGCCTGTTGCCCGGGGGTGAACTCGCGTGAGTTCCACATCTGCCCCCCCGGAAGCACAGCCTCAAGCGGATGCGTCCGCAAGACATCGCCGAGCGCCTCACCGAACGAGAACTCGGTCAGCGTGCCAATGCGGATGTAGTCCCGCACCCAATCCGTCTGGCGCCCCCCGGTCTTCACTTCCAGGTATACGTACCCGGGATCGGGGACGCGGTCGAGTATGGCCTGCAGGTCGTCGGGATGCATGTGTTTCGCTGCATCTACCCGGAATCCTGCGACACCGAGCGAGCGCAGGTCGGCCAGGTAATCGGCTATTCGCTGTTGCACATCCGGCTTTGACGTGGCAAGATCTGCCAGATCCACCAGTTCGCAGTTCCAGACCTGTTCCATGTCATCCCAGTCGTGAATGTTGTCGTCCGGGGTCAGGCCGCAGTGGTTGAAGTCATCATGGCTCCACAGGCCCGGATAGTCGTACGATCCAAACGCTGTGCCGGCCGTGCCGCGCCCCGTGAACTCGAATTCATCATGCTGCAGGTCGGCATCGGCCATGTGATTGATGACGGCGTCGACGTAGATCTCCACCCCGACTGCTGCGCAGCGCGATACCATATCGGCAAAGGCAGCCCGGTCCCCACTGCGGGTTTCGAGCCGGTAGCTGACGGGCTGATACCGCTCCCACCATGGCCGACCCGGCACGACATGGTTTTCGCTGGGCGGTGATACCTGCACAGCGGAATATCCGGCCGGCCCGAGGAAGTCCTCACACTCGGCCGCCACGTCATCCCAGCGCCACTCGAAAAGGTGGACAATCACGCCCTTTGTGTCAGTGGTGTCCGGTGTGTCCGGGCCGGGACCGCAACCGCTCGCGGCCATCACCATGGCTATCATGCAGTACAGGGTGGGTCTCAACATCATTCCTCCTGGACGAGCATCCATGAAAACGCGGAAATGGCCAGGCTCGCGCCCGATATAATGAAAATAATGCTCTTGTCGGGCGCTACGCTCACGAGTTCTCCAATGCCAAGGCTTGCCACGAGCTGGGGGAGTACGATTGACAGGTTGAACAAGCCCATGTACAGACCCATCTTGCTCTGATCGACCTTGTGGGACATAATGGCGAACGGAAGGCTGACTGTGGCAGCCCATCCAACCCCAACGACTCCCATGAGGATGTAGAGCAACAGCGGCGTGGCAGGTGCCAGCAGAATACCTCCATACCCGACGGCCATGATGGCCATGCACGCCGCATGCGTTTTCACGCGGCCAATACGCTCGGTAATGGGTTCGAGGACGAATGCCGGGAGTAGTGCGCCAACGGCATTGAGTACCAGGAAGCTGATCGAAACGACGCGACCCATGTCAATGTCTCCCAATTCAGGCATGGCCTGTTGCACGTAAGCGAACATGTAGACAAACATGGTCTGCACGCCGAGCCACGTGAAAGCATTGGCAGCGAGCACTTTCTTGAAGCCGATGTCACTCGCCTCAAGGCGGGGCTTACCGACCGGGCTTTTCAGCAGCGACTCCGCAATGAGAACGACGGTCAGCACACCGAGTGCGCCTTCTATCCAGTATGTTTCACGGCTCGCGCCCATGAGGCGCTCGCCCATGGCGAACACCGAGTAGATGAAAAATCCCCAGAGAGGGCGTGTCGTTCGAACGAGCTCCGAAAACGAGAAGCCGGGTTTGGCATCCTCGCCCGGCGTGGCGTCGCCGATCAGGGCATCGTTCGGCGTGGCGTCGCCGATCAGGGCATCGCTCGGCGTGGCGTCACTGGCCCTTCCAGGATCGGCGCCTCCCTCTTTCAGCACACGCGGCTCCTTGATGAAAAAAACGGGCACGACCGAGAACAGGAATACCAGCCCGGCGCCGGAATAGATGAGCGTGTAGTTGTCCCATATGGCCCCAACGGCGTACGCCAGAACACCGAATGTGCCCGAAATGGTCTGCATCCAGGTGTACCCTTTCGTCCGGGGTGTCCCGTCCGGCGTCACGTCGGCAATGATGGACCTTGTGGGGTTGAAACTGATGTTGATGGCCAGATCGAGCGTCAGTGCAACGGCGATAGCCACCCCGAGAATACCCCCTGCCCCCGTAGCACTGCTGATGACGTCAATGTTGGGAAGTGCCAACAGCATGAGCGTCGCCAAAACGCCTCCGATCAGGATGAACGGGCGCCGGCGGCCGTTCCAGAACCACACGTTGTCCGATACGATACCGATGATGACCTGGCCCAGTATGCCTGCAATGGGGCCCGCGGCCCACACCAGGCCGACATCATGGATATCCAGTCCGTACCTGGTCGTAAGGATCCAGCTCAACGCCGAGATCTGAACTGACAGCGCGAAGCCCATGGCCGTTGCGGGCAGGCTGACGAGCATGTAGAAGCTCTTCGTGAGCCGTTTCTGTATATCGAGCATGGACTTTCGCAGGTAAATGAAAAGGCGCCAAATGACAGGGGCGGCGG
>PCUY01000047.1:67834-99007 GCA_002787815.1 Bacteroidetes bacterium CG12_big_fil_rev_8_21_14_0_65_60_17
CGCCGCCCCTGTCATGACGCTTGTGCGCTGTATGGCAGCCTGTAAAGCAGCACGCAGAACTCCGCGCTACTTCAGGACGATCATGGTTCGCGTAGCAACCTGGTCTTCCGTCTGCAGGCGGTAAATGTACGTGCCTCCTGCAAGCTTCGACGCATCGAACTCAACGGCATGACGTGCCGCAGGAACCAGTCCGTCAAAAAGTGTCATGACTTCCCGACCGAGCATGTCAAAAACCTGCAATGTGACACGCCCCGACTGCTCCAGTTCATACTCGATTGTCGCCGTTCGCGAGAACGGATTCGGGTAGTTCTGGAGAAGCGTCACCTTGGACGGCAGCTCGACACCCAGTTCCGTGTCGGTGGCGATACCATCCACTTCTCCCCCCCTGCGCACAACTGTCGCGGTAGCTGGAGTCGTTGAATTATCCACCAGGATGTAGGCATCGTATGACATTCCGTTGATAGCATTGTCATCACCAATCCGACCATCCTCCTGAATCACAGCTCCGAAAACAAGACTGACGCGCGGATTGGCTTCGTCCACCGTGACAATGCGATCAGCTCCTGCAGGTGCCTCATTGTCAAAACCGTTGACGCCAAATTTCACGACACCCCTCTTCGCAGCCCCTGCCGCCTTTGTGATGGACATCGTGAAGACCGAATCACCCTTGACGAGGTCTCCGTTTTCCCCATTGTCAAGGAGTTGAAGCTCTTCAATGGATCCGAGCCCATCGGGACCCCAATCTTCCCAGCCAACGGGAGACACGAACGGGCCATTGGCAAAAATGCCGCTGAAATCAGTAACCGGGTCGCCCGTTTGCGCATCCTGGGGAAGGAAGAGCGAATCCGTCAGAAAGTACATGGCGGGACGCGCATCGACTTCTATGAACACTTCGGTTTCCTCGGCAAATACATCATCGAACGAAATGTTGTCAAAGAAGACCTCAGGCACACTCACCTCAATGAATCCTTCATTGTTCGGCTGGCCTTCATCACCCGTCAGGGTGTGCTTCCGGTTGTTCGGAAGACCCTCCCAACCTATGATGGGGTCCGCTCCCTCCTCAATGTCATGAAGGATAAATTTGAACTCGATTTCAGTGGGGACCGCCAAATCACTGACCTCAATGAGTTTGAAATAAACATCGGGATCCAGGAAATCGGACGTGAGCGTATCGGCGATGTTGTTCCAATTATTGATGGCGCCACCAGCTACCGTAACCACATCTTCCGCAGGGTCGAATCGTCCCTGCGTAATGGCTACAGCCATATTGACTCGGAATTCAAGCAGAAAGCTGGCGGTCTGGGAACCGGGGTCAACGCGGTCGAAGAAGTCCACCGGGGCCTCCACCTCAAGCGAACCGTTGCTGTCCGAATCAGGCTCCGTTCCGGTAATCGTGACCTCCCGGTTCGGATCTCCTTCCCAGATATCTCCATCACTGTCCGACTTGATCACGAACTTGAATCCGATGGTTGCCGGAACCGTCGCAAGCGTGTCGCGGACGACGCCAGTATACAGGTTCGGATCGTTCTGGTCGGCAGCCAGGGTATCGGCCGTATTATCCCACCCATTCATATCCCCAGCAACGGTAACGAAATCCGTACCGGGGATAAAGGATCCGTTCGCAAGGGGGGCCGTCATATCCACGGTAAATGTTATTTCAACAGCCGTCTGAGCCTGGGCCTCTGCCGCGAACGACATTATCAGCGCGAATGCTGTCAGCCATCTGGTACCAATTTTCATGTTGCACCTCCTGTGTTGTGCATGTTTGTGGTGTTATCAAAAAGTCGCACCGAGCGTCCACATCTGTGGGGTACCCAGCTCGCCGAAGTCCTGGAAGACATAGTCGAAATGGGCCGTCACATCGCGGGTTACCTGGTACTGTAGTCCAAATCCGCCGGTGAGTCCGCCGTCATCGATTTCATCTGAAAACGCCTGACGGTATCCTCCACGGAGGAAGAAGAATTCCCTGAATGCGTACTCGACGCCAAAATTGGTACTCTCCGAATTGTCATTCGGATGAACCGCATCGATGGCGACGGTGACGCGTTGTGTTTCACTGGCGAGGGCATCGAATGCGACGCCCACGCGGAAACCGAGCGGCATGGGCCACTCGTCCGTTTCGAGACTGGCTGCCAGTCTCGGATTATTGCCTTCTATGTTCGGGTCGATGTCGATGGCACGACGCAGGTCCTTGCCCGAAAGCTGCATATCGGAACCGAAATTCGTCATGGACATGCCAATGCGCAGGTTGCGATACCCCGTATTGTAGTACACGCCGAGGTCAAGCCCCGCACCGGTAGCCTGTTCATTCCAGATTTTCTGTCGCACATACTTCACCGTGGCGCCCGCCGAGAAGCGATCGGTCACATTCCGTGCCGCCGTTACACCGATTGATATGTCCTGCGGTGTGAATGTCTCGCCCGTGCCTTCCGGATTGGATATGGTCGTGACTTCCATTTCGCCGTAGTCGAGCACCATGATATTGATGCCAAGGTGTGCTACCGGCGTCTTGAACCCCGTGCTTACATAATAGAACTCCGAATCGATGAACCAGTCGGAACGAACGAACCCAACTGCACGCTCCCCGTCAATACGGGCGAGTGTGGCCGGATTCCAGTGCACGACGTTCGGCCCGCCTTCCAGCGCCGCCTGCGCACTTCCCATGGCCGCTGCACGGGCATCGGTGGCAATGTTCAGGAACGGTGCCGCTGTGGTAGCCACCTTGTTCTGTCCCTGGGCAGGAAGTACGAAGGCCGCCATCAGCAGGGCAATCGGGATATGTCGGATTGAATGCATCATCATGGCTTCCTACTTGATCAATGCGATTTTTCCGGTCGTCTCTCCGATTCCCGGTGCTTCCACGTGATAGAAATAAATACCGTAGGCCACATCCAGATTGGAACGTGAGCGCAAGTCCCAACTGACCGTTCCATCATCGATCCCGCTGTCGTGGTGAAGTACGCGAACCAATTCGCCTCGGGCCGAATAAATGCGTATTGTCGCTTCCCGGGGCAGATGAATGAAGTCGACGCGTCGTTCACCTCGGCCGCTCGTAATGGTCGGAGCCAACGGCCGCTCGAACGAGGCTGCAGCGACATATGGATTGGGCACAACCTTTATGCGGTCCAGTCCGGCAGCCGCCGCGTTCTCGTCCACGCGCGAGGCGAACGTACTGTATCGGAAGCGGTCCTTCTCGCTGAACGGTTTTCGGGTGGCTATGGTATAGGTGTCGCCAGCCGCTGGAAAGCTGCCCTGATCGGAGTCGACACGCACAGCGAAGTTGGACTGCAGGCCCTGCGCGCCTTCCTCGAATATGAATATGAAATCCGTTGCGCTGTCGAAGAGTCCGTTGGGCTGTGCTTCGAAAAACACGAACGGACTCGGCCGGTCCTCTGTCAGGTTGAACACCGTGAAGTTCGCCGGTCCTGCTTCGGCCTGGGGTCCGCGTGACCCCAGTTGGAAACCGCCAATCGACTGACCGACACCCGACGCGCCGAATCGGATTTCGTAATCGAACGGCACGATTTGGCCTGTGAACCGCCACTGAGACACGTTCGCCGGTGCAACGAACAGCGGTACCATGCCTTCGGGATCGGCCCACCGCGTCCGGTCCAGATCGAGTTGGGTCGCATCGTTGTTGAACGCCAGACGCATGCCATCAAAAATCACGGCCTCGTTGTCGCTGATGGCAGCGTCGGTGACGACATCAAAGCCGTTCTGCGCAACGGAAAACGTATTGGAGGATGTCCCCTCACCGAAAGAGATGGTGTACTCGGTGTCCTGGGTGAGCATACGCGGATCGAGCACTTCCACGAAGATCTCTCCTGTCGCCGGACCCGCGATGTGAGCTACCGACTCCGAAACCCCACCCTGCTGAAAACCAAGCACCGGCGCATTGGGGACAACCTCTACCACGTTCAGATCGGTCTGGACCGTTCCATCCTCGCGAACCGTTGCTGTGCGCGAGTTTTCTGCAGGAAAAAAGGCGTCGCTGCCGCGATCATAGGCCGTCACAGCATAATAATAGGTACGCCCGTTCTCGACGTCCGTATCCACAAAAGAATGTGACAGCCCGGTATCCTCGCCGAGGTTGAAGGGTACGCCGCGTACGCGCCCCATCACCGTCGGATCACCGAACCAGAGGCCGTTGATGCCGTCATTCAAGTCGAATTGCGCGATGGGCGCGAGGAGTGAGGGATTTCCGAACACATCCGTGATGGGTCGCGGATCCCGGAAAAAGGGATCGGTACTTTTGTAAATACGGTAGCCCTGGAAGTCCATGCCGAGTACGGGATCGATGGATGCCTCCGCCCGCGAGTCCCAGAACAGTGTGACTTTACCATCGCCGGGAACGGCCGAGAGAATTGGCTTGTCGGGTGGCCGCGCAAAATTGTAGTTGCGGTCGTATATCTCCTGGACTGTTTCCACATTGTTTGTGATGGTCGCCAGCTTCTGGGCAAAGTCCTCCCCGTTGCCGAACACGAGGGCAAGCGAAAAGCGGTGCGTCTGCCCCGGAGCCAGTCGAAAATACCCGGACCCGAAGATGAAGTCGCCATCCACGCCTCCCTGGCTCTGCTGTGCCACGAGTTCTTCGTTCGTTGTGAAGAAGCCGGGCGTCATCGCCTCCCAGAGCCGCTGGTCATCGTTCATGCGCAATCCACCGGGCGGTGTGAAGTAGAAAAAACTGGACAGACCGACCTGGTCCGTTTCGTTGACATCCAACTCATCGAAGTTGGGCTCGCCCGGTGTCGGCACGCCGTCACCCTCCCCGGCGTCACCCGTGCCGGCCACCCCGTCGGCACCTACGTCGTCCGTGAAGGGGTCCCAGTCACCGTCGTTATCTATGCCGTCCTGACCCGATTCATCGATCATCGGATTGAGCAGACCGTGCCGGACCGAGTCTTCGCGTGTGGCCGCTCGGCCCCTGATGTCCTCGGCGAAGCCTACGTAATTCTTGAACCGAACGGGTGGAAGCTCCTCTATCTCACCCGAGAAATTCTGCCTGCGACGCAGGAAGTGCAATTCCTCGTCCTCATCTATCAAGCCATCCAGATCGTCATCAATCAGATTCTTCTCAACGACTTCCTGCTGTCCAATCTGAGAGCGTATGATGGTCCTTGCCTCGTCGAGCTGCGTACCCGGGCCCACGGTATACTGTTTACCCTGGGACGATACAGTTATGGAGCTTCCGTCATCGGGAACGTAGACAATGCTCCGCTCAAACGTATCCGGATCGATAAGCACAAGGGGATCGCCCGGTTGGATGTTGCGTGGCTGGAAATCATTGGGCGTAAAAACATTACCTACTCCCTCCAGGCCACCGGTGACGAATGGGAAACCATCAATGTCGCGGCCGGGCACCTCGAAAGGATCACCGTCGCCGTCGTTGTCGATTCCATCGATGTCATTGCCCGGGCTTTCCATGAACGCATAACCCACGATGCCCACGTTCTGCCCCTCGTTGCCCGTGAACGGGGGTGCGTCGTACGAATACACGATCCGGTTGAGCTGGTCAAAGAAGGCCAGGTCATCCTGTGAGTCACCATCGCCCCCGGCAAGCGTACCAACGGTGAGACCGACAGCCGTGCGGGGAAGCGTAACGGTTCCGGTATTGGTCACTTCGTAGATGAAAAAGAGGGCGTCCTGGGCCAGAAATTGTGTCCACTGCAGGCCGCGCATTTTCATGACGAGTCCAATTCCATCGCGAGATGCGTCCGTCGAATCGGCCTGGAACGTTGGAAAACGGGATTGGACCTCCTTGTCTGCCTGGTCATCCACCCAGAAGTAGGACTCCAGATCCGCGTTGAAAATGCCGCGGCCAAAAAAGCCGTTCCATGGAGCCCGTCCAGTCTTCGGGTCAACCCAGGTAGGCTCATCCGGCCAACGTTCCGGCCAGGTTGTGGGATCAGTGGAGATAGCCGGGCTCTCGTTGTCATTCTCGTTGCTGGCAAAGCCTCCCATGGGCTCGAAACCCCAGAATACGGACCGGTTCTCAGGGTCCGTATTGGATCCCGCACGAGGGTGACGCGGAGTAAGCGCCTTCACAATGAGGGTGTCGGCCACGCCATCTCCATTGGAATCGACCGGGACCTCCGCCGCCACGACAGGAACGACATCGCCGATATAGAAATCACGCGATCCCTTCGGCCAGTTTCCACGGGTCTCCCCCACACCGGCCAGCAGACCCGTGTTGAAAAACGTGATGGCAATCTGGTTGCCGTCATGGATGTTCTTCTTCTCGTTGTCCCGGCTGCCCCGGAACTGCGAATCGAACAGGAACTGCGGCAGATTGGACCGGTCCTGGGCTGCGACATCAAACGCCGGACCTGCCAGCAGGAAGACAACGAGCAGGGAAATACGTCCCATGATGGTAGTGCGTGCGTACATAGCTAGAAGCGGTAGGAAACACCGACAGTTACACGTCGGGGCTCGGAGAAAAAGTCGGGGCGTGTATACCAGCGGTCGAGAAAAGCCGGGTTACCCTGGAACGATGCGGCATCGACCCGTTTCTGCAATGAGTTGGTGGCGCGGCCCGTGTCTCCAAACACACCGAACTCGTTCTTGCGGTCAAACAGATTGTCGATCTTCGTAAAGATCTGGACCGTTGCATTCTTGACATCAAAGGTCTTGTCTGCCGTCAGGTCGACCGTCCATGTTGTCGGTTTTTCCTCGCTGTTGAGCTGGATGGTCGTGGGCAGGATGACGCCCGTCTGCTGTGTGGTTTGCACGGGCGAGTACGGAAGTCCGGATCCGAACGAGGATATCAGTCCGAACCCCCAGTTCAGGTTGTTGTCGCGGTAAACGACCTGGACGTTGGCTGTATGCGTCTGGTCCCAGTCAAGGGGTACGATCTGCTGTTCGCGCTCCTGCTTGGCCTGGGCTGCATTGAACACCGCAGCCGGGTCCGATGCATTGCCCTTGGCTACCTGGAACGTATAGTCTGTTGTTACGGACAGATTTCCTGTGACCTGCTGGTTGAATCGCAGGATCATGCCGCGGACGAATCCAAAATCCGAGTTCACGAACTTTCCGTAGCGCGCTGATGTGCCATCTATCAGAATGGGATCGGTCGCCGTCCCGGCCAGATCGTTGATATCCCGGAAGAATGCCGTAATCTCGACGCTCGCGCCGTCGGCCAGGCCCTGCTTGAGCCCGATTTCTCCATTGATGGTTTTCTGGGGCTCCAGGTCCGCATTACCGATCAGGCCGATCAGGCCCGAGCCTGACGTACCGAGACGGAAGAACGGATTGCGGTATAGCAGCTCGAAGTTGGGCACCTGGAAGAACCACCCGTAGGAGAAATGCACAACGCCGGTTTCCGAGATGGGAAAGGATACGCCAAGACGTGGACTCACCTGCGTCTTCGTCGATGCTTTGGTAAACACTTCGTCATCTGAGCGCTCCTGCCGCCGTTCTTCAAACACGAAGTCCGGGTTCGTTTCGTCGGCAAATATGGGTCCATCCGAGTCGAAAAAGTCGAAGCGCAGACCCGCGTTGATGATCAGGCCGTCGAATTCGATCTTGTCCTGGATATAGGCACTGAATTCGGTAGGCTTGCGCGTGTAGGCGCCGTTGGTCACCAGGGCCTGCTCGAAATCATCCCCAACAGGAAATACCGCCGTGAACTGATCCAAAAAGTCCAGTTCATGCTGGCGGTACTCTATTCCGGCCTTGACCTGGTTTCGCTGGTTGACCTGACTGGTCACATCGAGCTTACCCAGCCAGGTCCTGGTCTCCCGGCTGAAGCGGCCATTGTCGGTGCCTCCAACGCGAAAATTTGACGTAATGAGACCGTCGGTGAATTCAATGTACGTATTGTCCAGGTACCGCTCGTCAAACGGATCCTTGAATATCCAGGAGTCGAACTGGGACACAGTACGGGTCATTCCCAATTCGTAGAACGTCTTCGCTGAAACGGTATGCGTCAGCTTCAGAAAACCCGTGAACGCATCTTTCTGCTCATCACGGCGAGCATCCGGCAGGAACGTTGCGTCCTGCGTGCCGAGCCCTCCCTTGAACTCCTCACGGCTGGCAATACCGGTTGCGGAGATTTTCATGTTGCCAAACTTCCAGGTCAGTTTTGCCTGGCCCGACGTCTTCTCGAACGGGTTGAGCGCGACAAATGAGCTGTCACCCGACCCGGTCTCGTTCAACAGGGCAATGCGTCCCGTCTGGTCCAGTCCGACATCCTCGGGCAGGAAGACCCGGCGACCATACAGGTGTCCGTCATTTGAAAAATAGCGGATGGAGGAATTGAAAAAGATGCGATCCTTCTTGATGGGACCGGACAGGTCGGCTTCGATATTCTGAACGGCTGTGACAGAAAAATCGTCGATGTTCATGAACAGGTCGTCATTCGGCGACACGTAATCACCTGCAAACGCGCGGAAGCCGCCGCTGAACGTATTCTGCCCGTCCCGCGTGACGATATTCACGATGCCACTCATGGCTTGCCCGAACTCCGCGTTGAAGGCACCTGTGACGACCTGGAGTTCCTCCACCATGTTGTTTTCGACGCTCACGCCAAGACTGCCATCGAACACATCCGTGACCGGCATGCCATCTATCCAGTAGCCCACCTCTCCCCTGCGGCCTCCCCGGAAGTGGCCATCCACAACGCCAGCCTGCAGGGCTATCACGTCACCAAAATTTTCAACCGGAAGTGCCCGGATGTCTTCGCCACTGACTATCGCCGTCGTCGCCGTGAGGTCTTTCTGCACAACCGGACGGGTAGCCACAATTACCACTTCCTCACCCTCGAACACCTCCTCGCTCAGGACTATGTCGAGTTCGGCCGTCAGTCCTGCGTTCACCTCCACACCCGTAATCGTCTTCTGTGCGAATCCGACAAAAGAAGCCACGATGTTGTAGCTGCCCGGGCTGACTCCGATGATTGTGTATTCCCCGTCAAAGTTCGTCGCTGTGCCCTGTGTCGTGCCCTCGATGAAGACGTTTACGCCTGGAAGCGGCGTACCCGATTCCGAGTCGGTAACCACACCTGCTATCTTGCCGGTGGTCTGGGCGTATGCCGGAGCGGCCACCACCATGGCCAGCAGGACGAGGAGAGACATCGTCAGCTGCGCCATGCGTACAGTAGTGAAAGTTGTATTCTTCATGTCTTACAGCGCGATTCCTTCCCCGACGGTACCCTCTGCGAGGGCCCGCGTGGATTGTCGTTGAATGAGCGTGGGAGAAAACACCGTATGTACGGTTCCATTCGCGGTACCCGTCATCCGGTCCATGAGCAGTTCAAATGCGCGCCCTCCGATGTCATTCATCGGCTGACGCAGTGTCGTCAGACCGACATATCTGGCAATGGGCAGATCATCGTAACCAATCAGGTGCATGTCGACTCCCACCGAGCGGCTGGACTCCTTGAGGGCTTCAAGGGCACCAACGGCCTGTGCATCGGATGTGGCAAAAACGGCATCGGGCGGATCGGACCGCGATAAAAGCGCTTTCATACCCGTATATCCGCCCTGCTCGTTGTATCCATCATTGAGTGGGTTACGGTTTTCCACGATCAAGGACGGCTCGAGCGGAATCCCATGCGTGCGCAGACGGGCTTCGAACCCAGCCAGGCGGTCACTCGCAGGCACGGATTCCCGATTGGCCATGAGCACCGCGGGCCGCCTGATGCCGCCTTGAGCGAAGTGCTCAGCAGCCAGAATGCCACCCTTCCGATTGTCTGACGAGATCGAGTCAATACCCGCGTGGTATCCATCCACGAGCACGACGGGCTGCGCCGCTTTCTCAACGAGGGTTTCCAACTCACCGGCTATGGGCACTGAAAACACAAGTACGCCTGCGGACCGCCCCCGGTGCAGTGCACGGTCAAGCTGCACGGCCATCTCGTCCAGGGAGCGGGCAGAGAAAACGAGCAGATCGAATTCCGTCTCCGCCATGCGGTCCTGCAGTCCCCGAAGCACTTCTGCGAAGAAATAGTTCGAGATCATGGGAATGACCGCTGATACAACGTCCGTCCGGCGGCGGGCAAGAGACCGGGCCGACGCGTGGGGCTGATATCCGAGCTCATCTGCCAC
Source organism: Bacteroidetes bacterium CG12_big_fil_rev_8_21_14_0_65_60_17 (assembly GCA_002787815.1). Classification (GTDB taxonomy): domain Bacteria; phylum Bacteroidota; class Rhodothermia; order Rhodothermales; family UBA10348; genus 1-14-0-65-60-17. Next base: position 77,878 of record PCUY01000047.1, read on the forward strand.
GGAAAGCACCATGTCGCGTGTCGCAGGTGACACGCGATCGCTGCCGTTGAATACCCGCGACACAGTGGCGATGGAAACGCCGGCCCTTGAAGCGATATCGTAGATCGTAAGACCCAAAGTGGTGGGTGTGTAAGCGCTTACATGAGTGTAGGCGTAAGATTAACAAATTGAGATCACAGGGTCAAGTGCAATCTGAAAGCGCTACCGGGACCCGTCCGGCCTGGCCACCGTTCATCCGCCACGTGGAAGCAGAACCACCATATGGACTCGCAGACGCCGGGACCGATATTGCGTTTGCCATGACAGGCGACGTGTATCGGAATGTGCGTGCGCTCAAGCAGATTCGCTCGCTCGCGGCCCGTGGACATTCGGTAACCGCACTCTCACTCGCTGGTGATGCGCCCCCGATTGCACTTCCGGACGCCGTTCGTGTACGCACCATGCCTTTTCCTGCGGGCAGCGGGCCGGGCTGGTTCCTGGATGTGCATCGTGGCATGCGGGATATGTTGTCCATGCTCCGACCACGTCACGTGCACGCGTCGGACCTCTATGTATTGCCGGCATGCGCAGCGCATGCCCGAGCCGGATCCCGGCGCCTTTCCTACGACGCCCGCGAACTCTATCCACATGTTGCATCGACCGCTGGGAAACCCTGGTCCACGTGGTTCTGGCGCCTGCTTGAAGGGTATTACATCCGCAGGGCCCATACGGTTTTCACCGTGAGCAACCGTATCGCCGACCATTTGGCGAAGATGTACGCCATTCCGCGCCCGACCATCATCTTCAATGCACCCGACGTGCGAATACCACCAACCGTCCGGACGGACATCCGGAGCACTATTGGTCTGGACAGTACCGTACCCCTTGTCGTACATGCAGGCCAGATCAGGGCCGGGCGAGGCGTCGACCTGTTGGTTGGTGCGCTACCCATGATGCCCCATATACACGTCGCCCTGCTCGGGTACGGTCCCGCCGTCGAGGACATGCGCGAACTGGCGCGCGCACAGGGTACGGCGTCGAGACTGCACGTTCTCGAGCCCGTGTCTCCGATGGACGTACCCTTCTTCATCCGGACGGCAGATGTGGGCGTAACACTTCTCGACGACTCGTGTCTCAACCACAGGTACGCTCTTCCGAACAAGCTGTTTGACTACTTTGCCGCCGGCTTGCCCGTCGTGGCATCGGATCTTCCGGAAATCATGGATGTTCTCAGAAGGTTCAAAGCCGGCATTGCCGCCCGGCCCGGTACCGATCAGCTCGGCCAGGCCATTCTCGATGTAATCCGGAACCCGGAACCTTTCCGGGATGGCGCCCGCGCCGCATCGAGCATATTCAACTGGGAAGCCGTCGAGCCGGAGTTCTGCGCTGCATTTCAACCACGAACCTGATGAACAGACTTCTTGTTTTTCTCGCCGCCGGCATCCTCGCCGTGTGCACGGGGGGCGGCCGCGCAGTTGCGCAGATCCAGACAGACGAGAACAACCAAATCGTCTGGCCCACGTTCGCCGAAGCGGTGGAACGTGCGGACACGAACGGCAAGATCCTGCTCATCGATGTCTGGTCGGCCCACTGTCCGTGGTGCAAGAAGCAGCAGACTCAGGTCTATACGCTGCCCGACCTGCAGGAGACCATCGCAAAATACTTCGAAATCGGGCGCATCAACCTGGACAATACCACCGATACGGTTTCCTTCAGGGGGTACGAATTGACCTACCCGGAACTTGCTGGCGGCCTGGGCGCCACGGGTACACCCACAACGGTTTTCCTGGAATCCTCGGGCGCCTACATCACGCGGCTGGCAGGTTTCCATTCGGGGCCCGATTTCGCCGACGTGCTGGAATTCATTGGCAGTGAAGCCTTCCGCAATACGTCCTACGAAGATTTTCTGGCCAACAGGGAAAAGTAAGCCAGCGACTGTCAGGCCCTAGCGGGGACGCAGCTCAATGTTGGGATCTTTCAATCCGCACAAACGCTGGATTTCGAACTTCCAGGCACCCGCTCCGCGCATGCGCAGCATGACCCTCTCCTCCGGACCGAGCGAAATCCGGAGCTCCTCGCCCTGCCACGTAACGGCCGTGACTTCGGACAGCGGAATCACCTCCCTGTAGAAGAGATCTGTAATGATGATCCTGTCGTGCAACAGCCTTGCCCGGCCGAAAATAAAAAACATACCTGGCACGCGCACGCGCGCTTTCATGATGACCGCTGCATTGTCACTTCCTTTTCTTGACATGGGACTATTCCTGAGACGCTGTGAGGCGATGATACATACCGGGGCGGCGGTCTCTCATAAAAAGTTTCTTTGCGGGAGATGCCGCGACCTGCGACACGTCCAGGTCCGCATACAGAATACCCGGCTCGCCTGAGGGGGCCGTTGCTATTACCTTCCCGGTTGGCGAGGTCACGAACGATGCTCCGGAGAAGGTCAGGACATCTTCCTGTCCTACCCGATTGCAGAGCGCGCAGAACATACCATTCTGGAACGATGCGATCTGCACCTCCGCTTCGTACACGCCATCTGGCCACTCTCCGTCGGCACCGGCCTGCGGTATCACAACCACGTCGGCCCCCATGAGCGCCAGTTCGCGCATGTATTCCGGGTAGTGGCGATCGTAACAGATGGCAACTCCTATCCGGCCCGCGGCCGTATCGTATACCTGCGGCCCCGTCGGTGAGGGATCGTAGTAGTCCTGCTCCCAGAAGCCCTCATAGTGCGTAATATGCATCATGCGGGTCACGCCAAGCAGCGTCCCATCTGCGTCAATGACGGGCGAGCTGTCGTAGGCGCGGTCGCCTTCGCGTTCGAATACATTCAGTATCACGACAATGCCAAGCTCCCGGGCCAGTGCCTGGAAGTGCTCCGTGGCCGGCCCCGGAATCGTTTCAGCATACGCAAATCGGTCACCGGTGCGTTTGTGCTGCGGAAAAAATGGGAGAAATGCCAGTTCCGGGAACGCAACCAGTCGTGCTCCTGACCGCGCCGCTTCGCGTACATGTGCGTCGGCTGCAAGCAATGTGTTTTCGTAGGAATCAGCGAGAGGTTGCTGAATCAGTGCAATGCGGATCAAGGACTGCGGCTCTTGGTGTCGGGGTGGACTCAGGGCGATGGAACAGGCGTTGCGTTCGAGGAGGGGCTGAATGCGCCGACGGCCAGCGTCAGGGCAAACAGGACGGCAACAACTACTCCAATTGCTTTCGCCGCTCTACGCGCACCGCCCGGCTCGGATCCCTCCTTCGGCTGAACCGAACGCTGAACCACGTCTGCGTACGTGGAATCGGGGAGTTGTTGCACGTATTCCACACCGATTTCACGGCTCACTTCCTTTCCCAACCGCTCCAGCCAGTACAGCCCCACCATGCGATCGGACGGGCTGTCGGACCCGGCCAACCGCTGTATGCTGCCTTTCATCTGCACGAATGACAGGTCCCCCCGCTCTTCTGCATTGACGGTTACCCGCATGAGCAGTTCCGACAGCCGACCCGCAGCCACCTCTATGGAATCGGGGTACGCGCTGCGGAGCACCTGCAGCGGGATGTAATCGGTCTGTACAAGGCCAAGACGTTCGTTGGCGAGCGTTATGGTGAAATCGCCATCCACCAGCACGGAGGTCGCGACGTCAAGCACGTGCACACGGGAGCTGTCCGTGGTGAATGCTACCGTTTCCACACGGGTAGATGCGCCGCTCATCGCTGTATTCGCCACCGGGCGCGGAGCGCAGCCCACGATGAGAAGGCTCCACGTCAGCACGAGAGCAAGCACAGGGCGCATATGTTGCATGGTCTTCATGTCCAAGCTATCGGCCGGTTTGATTTCGACTCAAGGGATCCGCGTCCCGCACGGATCCGTCCACGCGGGCCTCCACAATCCGGTCGCGCCCGAATTGGTCCTGGAGGCACACAATCTCCACATAGCCGGCATCCTCGAAAAGTGCCACGACATCCTGCCCGCGATCGGCGTGGATCTCCACGAGCAGTCTCCCTCCGCACCGCAGGAAGCGACGGCCCAGTCGAACCAGCGCCCGGTAGAACAGGAGGGCATCTCCCGATGCAAAAAGGGCGATATCGGGCTCGAAATCCACCACGCTGCTCTGGAGCGAGGCGCCCTCCGACCGATGGATGTACGGGGGGTTGGACACAACCAGATCGAACGCGGGTGATACCACCGGTGCGTCCGAGCCTTCAGCCGCGGCCGCGTCGAGCCCACCCGTCTCCAACATGTCCTGCTGCCGGAAACGGATATCCACTCCGTGTCGGTTGGCGTTCATGCGCGCATAGGCAAGCGCCTCCATGCTGACATCCCACGCTTCGACACGGGTGTGCGGGCGCTCGGCGGCCAGTGTCACCGCCAGACACCCGCTCCCTGTGCCGACATCCAGTACGGCGGCGGGGCCTGGCCGGGAGGCCAGGCCGCCGAGCGCCCGCACAGCCAACATCTCGGTTTCCGGTCGCGGAATGAGAACGCCGGGACCCACGTGAAACATGCGCCTCAGAAAAGGCGCTTCGCCCAGTACATATTGCAGCGGCTCACCGGAAGCCCGGCGATGGACGAGGGCCCTGAATGCCTCCGCTTCCGTAGGGGCAGGAATGTCACCAAGGGCCGCCATCAGGGCGGCTCCGTCGCATCCGGAAGCTTTCTCCAGTAGCCAACGCCCCTCCCGTTTCGCCATTTCTCCCGCGACCGGGGTGAGCATGTGCGAAGCATCCATCAGCAATTGACGACGGGTGGGTGGGTTCATGAACGCGTTCGTATATTGAGAGTCTTCAACATTCCAGATCCCCCGCCGATCCTGTGCAAACCCGAAACACGCGGGTTTTTTTGAACGGGACGGATGTAAGCGTTTACACAATACCCGATGACTACGATAAATCAACTGCACGAACTGGGCCGCAACATGTGGTGGTCCTGGCACCCGGAAGCCATTGACCTCTTTAAACGTCTGAACCGGGATGCCTTCCGGGCCACGGGCAACAATCCCCTCATGGCGCTTCGAGATGCCGACAAACTGGTGCTCGAAGATCCACAGTACCAATTCCAGGTGGACAGCGTGTACCGCACGTTCCGCGATTACATGGATTCCCCGGGGCCGCGCGCCAAAGCACCCCGGACAAGTTACTTCTGCATGGAGTTCGGACTGCACGAGAGCCTTCCCCTCTACAGCGGAGGACTGGGTATCCTTGCGGGGGACCACACGAAGGCAGCATCGGATGTGGGCCTTCCGTTCACCGGTGTGGGCCTTTTCCTCCGCGACGGGTATTTCCGTCAGTACTTTGACGACAAGGGGCAGCAGTACGACGAATATCCGTCGATCGACGCAACGTTTCACCCCATGAAACCGGTCCGCGACGCGGACGGCCGGGACATCACTGTGACGGTTCACTTCGCTGATCGTCCGGTGCATGTCCGCGCTTGGCGCGTGGAGGTTGGGCGTTCCGTACTGTACCTGCTCGATACCGATTTTGGCGCCAACCCCTACGACCTGCGCTTCACGACGCGTCGTCTGTACCAGGGTGACCGGACCACACGCATCCGCCAGGAAATCATTCTGGGTATTGGAGGGCTGCGCATGCTGCGCCGACTCGGCATCGACGCGGATGTCTACCATATGAATGAAGGGCACTGCGCGTTTCTTACGCTCGAAATGCTGCGTGAGCAGAAACTGGCCGGAAATGATGATGGGGCGGCTGACGCGGTTCGAGACGTGTGTGTGTTCACGACGCATACGCCCGTCATGGCCGGTCATGATCGCTTCGACGCGGGGCTGCTGCTGCGCGAACTCTCCACGTTCCGGGGCGAGTGGGGTGTGAGCGACCATGATCTGCTCGCACTTGGACGCGTCAACCCGGACGATCCTTCAGAGCAGTTCACCATGACCGTCCTCGGGCTTCGCCTGGCCCGCACGTCCAACGGTGTCTCCAAACTCAACGGCGAGGTAGCCCGGCGACAGTGGCAACACATGTATGGCACGGAAAACCCGGCTGACGTACCTATTACCCATATCACGAACGGGGTTCACCTTCCCACCTGGGCGGCACCGGCCTCGCTTACCTTCCTGAACGTGCATCTGGGAGACTGGCAGGCCGATCGGGACAAGCAGGAAACCTGGGGTCGGATTGACTCGGTACCGGACATGGATCTATGGATTTACCGGCAGCAACTGAGGCGCAACCTGATTGATTTCGTCAACGACTACACACATACCCAGACGTTGCCCCAGTCCCCGCGGCTCGATCCGCACGCCCTCACCATCGGATTTGCCCGCAGGTTCGCGACGTACAAACGCGCACCTCTTCTCTTCCATGACTTCGAGCGCATCATGCGGCTTTTCGAGGACACGGACCGGCCCATCCAGGTCATCTATGCCGGCAAAGCGCACCCGCAGGACGACGGTGGCCAGCGTTTCATACAGGAAATTTTCGAGTACACCAACCGCCCTGAATTCCACGGCCGGTTGGCCTTTCTGGAGAACTACAACATGGAGATTGGCCGAAAACTCATTGCAGGATGCGATGTGTGGCTCAACAACCCGCGCCGCCCGTACGAGGCCAGCGGCACGAGTGGTCAGAAGGTGGCCATCCATGGCGGACTCAACCTGTCCATCCTGGACGGTTGGTGGCCCGAGGGCCACGATGGCACGAATGGATGGGCCATCGGAGAGGATGCATCGCACGAGTACAAGGATCCCGCCATCCAGGACCCGGAAGATGCGCTGCTGCTGTACGAAGCCCTGGAACGTCAAGTAATTCCGACGTTCTATGACCGCAATGCGGAGAATCTCCCCGAAAAATGGATTGCCATGATGCGATCGGCCATGAAAGGTCTTACCTATCAGTTCTCGGCCCACCGGATGATCACCGACTACATAGAGCGTATTTACACGAGGTAATACCGGGCCGCTTGCACGGCTGAAGGCCGGACGCAGGGCTACACGAAAATACGATCAGAAATGAGTCGTTCACTGCGGGCCCACGCCGTGAAGTCTTCGACCAACTGGCGGAATTCTTCGAGCGCAAACAGTATGGGCTGAACGTGCCAGACTTCGTATTCCTGCGCCGTCACGGATTCAATGCTGAAGGGCTTCACCTCGACGTCGTCGGAGAGCGCATGGGCAAGCTCATTGGACGACGACATGATTCCGGCCCCGAACACGCGCAGGCCACGGGCTTCCCGGATCAGCCCGAATTCGATGGTAAACCAGTGCAGTCGCTCGAGAGCCGTCCGCTGCGCTCCTCGTGCCAGCAGCGCCGCACGCCCGAACAGGTGGTAGAAGTCAGCGACGGCAGGCTCGGTAAGCATGGGCATATGCCCGAACATGTCGTGAAAACAATCCGGCGCTGGCGTGTAGTCGAGTTCGTGTGCCTCGCGGATATAGTCCGTCGAAGGAAATGTGCGCTCGGAAATCAGCCTGAAGAAATCCTGCTCGTGCAACAGGCCCGGAATGCGGGCCACACGCCAGCCGGTTCCACGCTCCATCACAGCACTCAGATCGCGCAGCAACGGAATACGATCGGGGCTCATTTCCAGCAGGTCAATTCCCTGCATGAAGGCTTCACCCGCCCGCCCGGGCAGAAGTTTCTTCTGGCGGTCGAAGAGCACCTTCCAGTTTTCATGCATGCGCTCCGTATAGTTCGGCGGCTCGATTTCGTCTCCCACCGGTGTGTGGCCCGTGAGATACTGCGGTATGCACCGCGGATCAACACCTTCTTCTGCCGCCTTGTCGTAGGCTGATTTGGGTTCAGCTCCACTGGAGTCCATGGTATTCCTCTGCTCAACTGGTGATGAACGCCGTTAACCACCATTGGTACGCAGGAATGGGGGCAGGGTTCAGCCGCACAGGGTACCGTCAGCCCAACCAGCCGGCCACCAAAAACCCGAAAAAGCTCACGACAGCCAGTCCGGCCGCATAGGGCATCTGCGTATTGATGTGGTCCACATGGTCGCTCGCGGCGGCCATGGAGGAAATCAGGGATGTGTCGGAGAGAGGCGATGCATGATCACCGAATATGCCACCTGCCAGTACGGCGCCCAGCATGAGCGGAAGATGTATTCCCAGCCCCTCGGCCAGTGGCAGGGCAATCGGAATCAGGATGGCAAAACCCGTCCAGGACGATCCGAGCGTGAACGACACGAAGCACCCGATCAGGAAGACCAGCCCGGGTATCCACCATACGGGCCACCCGTCTCCCAGCAGTCCCACGACGTAGGGGCCCATCTCGAGCGCCCTACTGACCTGGCCGAGCGCAAACGCCAATGCCACGAGAAAGACCATGCCCACCATGCCACCCGAGCCTTTCAGTACGAGCGCCATGGAATCGACCGGCTTCATGAGCGCCCCCCCATCCCGGGCCGATCCCGGCAAGGCAAACATGATCATGCCCACGGCGACGGCAGCCGCCACGGCCCAGAGTGCCGATGTGGACCCACTGCCCTGCATGATCTGGCCCTCTCCTGTAACGTAGAGCCCGAATACGATCATACCGATCATGACCCCGATGGGTATGAGCAGATTGCGTGCACGCTCCGGCGCGTTTTCCAGCGGAGCCAGCCCAACGACCTCATCGGCAACCAGCGGCACGGCCCCTTCCCGAAGCAGCGCGCCGGTCGTGGCGGCCCGGACCTCCGCCCTCTTCATGGAGCCGAAACCCCATCCTGACAGCGCAGTGAAGAGTCCGAAAGCAATGGAAAGCAGCGCGTAGAAGTTGAAAAGCAGCGATTCCGCCAACAGACCCACACTGCCCGCCGCCAACCCCTGCGCCGCCAGCAGGCCGAGCACGTACGCGCCCCATCCATTCAGTGGAATGGTCATGCAGACGGACGCGCTGGTCACATCGGCATACCAGGCCAGTTTTTCCCGGGGAATCCTGAGCCGGTCGAAGAGCGGGCGGTTGATCGCTCCCACGGCCAGACACGTAATACTCGATTCCACAAAGATCACCATTCCCGTCGCCCAGGCCAGGAGCTCCGCACCCCGACGGGTCTGCCCCCAACCCCGTCTCTGCGCCCAGGCTATGAAACCGGAAACACCCCCCGATGCCTGTACGAGCGCAATCAGCCCTCCCACCAGCATACTGAAGAGCAGGATGCTGGTATTGCTGCGGTCCTCGAAAACGGTCACCAGCTGGCTCATGAGCTCCTGGAGGCCGAGCAGGGGATTTCCACCCACCAGGATGGTCGTTCCAAGCCACAATCCGGTGAGCAGGGACAGATACACCTCGCGGGACCACAGGGCCAGCACAATGGCCACGACGGGTGGTAAAAGCACAATCCAGTCCATGGGGTACAGCTGTTGGCACGTCAAAATTGGTCGTCCAATGTACACGTTGTGCGGCATGAACGCACCCAAATGCGGGTAAAGACGTACAACCACCTCTTCACGCGCCCGCAACGACATGAATCGATATTCCAGGCATTTCGACTCGGCATCCGAGTTTACCCGTCAGATGGTCGATGAATTGCACTCGGGTGAACTCCCCACCAGCATTCGGCGGGACCTCAAGGAGACGTGGGATTTCTACCTGGAGCCTGAAGTGCGTCGGGAACTCGCCCGTATGAACCGCTTCAAGCGGGGTATATATTCGACCGGTTACCTCTTTCGCGGACTGTTCCTCAAGCTGACACCGGTTCGGCGTGCCTTTCTGCTGTTTTCGCTGTACCTGATGTGGATCGGCCTTCCCGACAACGCCCTTCAGACTGTTTCCGGGTTTGCTCTCGTACTCTTCGTCCTCGGTCTCGAGCTCAAGGACAAACTCCTGGCCCGCGATGAACTCGAGGCGGGTCGCGCCGTACAGCTGGCGCTCATGCCGTCGCATCTGCCCGAGCTTCCCGGTTGGGATGTCTGGATGTACACGACGCCCGCCAACGACGTCGGAGGCGATTTGATTGACCACATGATGCATGGTTCGGATCGGCTCAGCCTCGCACTCGGGGACGTCGCCGGGAAGGGCCTGCCCGCAGCCCTCATGGCAGCCAGGCTGCAGGCCACCCTCCGGGCACTCCTGCCGGAAGGAAACGATGCGGGCCTTCTGATGAATACCCTCAACCGGGTGGTCTGCCGGGATGGCCTTCCGAGCAAGTTCGCGTCCATGGTCGTCCTCGACGTGGCGGCCGGCAAGCCCGATGTCCAACTCGTCAATGCAGGCCATCTGCCGCCCGTGCACGTACACAGCGATGGTTGCACCCCACTCGGACGGGGAGGGCCGGCAGTCGGTCTCCTCCCGAGCGCCCGATACGCGTCAACCCACGTCCGGCTTGACACCGACGATCTGCTCATTGTCTACTCCGACGGTGTCACCGAGGCGCGCAACGAACTGGGTGATTTCTACGGCGACGACCGCTTCCTGGAGCTGATCCAGCACGTACACGGGCTCTCGGCCGAGGACGTCGGAGAGCGGCTGTTGCGGGTGGTCAATGAGTTCATGGGAAGTGCACGCCCGAATGACGATCTTTCGCTGGTCATCCTCCGGAGACGACCGTGAGCAGTTCCATTACCCGTATTCCGTCGGGGCGCCCCTGGGAAGCCATCGTGGGTTACTGTCGCGCCGTGAAGGCCGGCGACTGGGTGCACATAGCCGGCACGACGGCCGTGGACAGCGACGGAAACGTGTTGTTTCCGGGAGATGCGGCGGCCCAGACACGCGTCATCCTCGAGACCATCGGAAAGGCCCTCGTGGACGCCGGAGCAGATATCCAGCACGTCGTTCGCACACGAATATTCGTCGTGGACATTGCGCAGTGGGAAGCCATTGGACGTGAACATGGCCGGGTGTTCGCCGACCACCGTCCGGCATCAACCATGGTGGAAGTCTCCCGTCTCGTAAACCCGGACCTTGTGGTTGAAATTGAGGCCACCGCCTATATCGGATCCTGACTGGCGTGAGGGTTTGTCAATCCTTATATTTGGCGGTCGATCCTTTCAGGACGTTCATTATCTTCTGACGTTCTACATTCTGACGCCCTAATTGCAGCTGCATGAGTTCACCCACATTCCGGTACGATGCCGAAACGTGCACGTATGTGCCCGTTCACAGGGAGCGAAGGCCGTATGTTCTTCGCATTGTATTGGCCGGACTTGTGGCAGGGATGGTTTCCATGCTGCTGCTCGACCAGCTCGCCTCCACTCCCGAGGAACTGGCGCTGAAAACGGAAAACGAAGCGCTCCGTACCCAGCTTGAAAACGTGGCGACACGTCTGGACCAGTTGGCGGGTGACCTGTCCGAGCTGAAGGAACACGACTCGGAACTGTACAGGACGCTCTTCGCCGTGGACGATATTTCCAGCGATGTGCGGCGCGTCGGAACCGGTGGTACGGACGCCTATCCGGAATTCAGTGGATTCCGGTCTGAAACGAAGCGGCTGCTGGTTGCAACGTCCAGCCGCATGGACCAGGTCGAGCGCCAGCTCGCGCTGCAGAACGACAGTTACCGTGAACTGTCGTCTTTGGCAGCGGAATACGAAAAACGGCTGGCACAAATGCCCGCCATTCTTCCCGTGAACGGACCAATTACGTCCGGTTTCGGCATACGGACGCACCCGGTTCTGAAGGTAAAGCGCATGCACGGCGGTCTTGATTTCCACGCCCCACGCGGGACACCGGTCCACGCTACGGGACAAGGTATGGTTGTGCGTACGGGGACTTCAGCCGGTTATGGCCGTTTTGTTGAAATCAGGCATGAGGCGGCAGGGTTGACGACCCTGTATGGGCATCTCTCCCGCGTTCCCCGGGAAATCAGGCGCGGCGTTTCCGTTGACCGTGGAGACATGATCGGGTTCAGCGGTGACACCGGTCTGGCCAACGCGCCCCATTTGCACTACGAAGTGCAGGACCTGGAGGGCCGATCGTTGAATCCGGTCTTCTTTTTCGCCCCCAGCATGACGCCCGATGAATACGAACGGCTGGTCAAAGAAGCCGAGAGTACGACGTTGGTGTTCGATTAAGGCATGAATCGCCGTCGAACGTATTGTTGTCTTGCTTTTGTCTCGGCCACAGCCTATTGTCCGTGAAAATGTCACTGTGAACTGTTCGTCTGCATTACATGTACTGGACGCTGGAATTAGCCTCGCATCTTGAGGACGCACCATGGCCCGCCACACGGGAAGAGCTGATCGACTACGCAGAGCGGACAGGTGCGCCGTTGGAAGTGGTCGAAAACCTGGAAGCCATGGAGGACGATGGCGAGCCCTACGAAAGCATAGAGGAGGTGTGGCCGGATTTTCCTACGCAGGACGACGACTTCTACTTCGAAGACGAGTAGCCGGATCGGGGATTGCAGCCCGGTCTGTTCCTGCCGGCGTGGCCCTGTGCCTGGCAATGCTGTTCCTTGGTATTGCCGTTCCCGGTGTGCAGGCCCAGAAGATTTCGGAAAGCGACCGCCCGCTCATTACAGGCGTCCGGTTCAAGGGCAACCCGGTTTTTCCCCGCGAACAACTCGAACTCTACGTCAGAACGAGCACCAATCGCCGTATCCTGAACATACCGGGGGCGACGTGGTGGCGCTGGATTTACCAGTTTGGCGCAGAAACCCTCGGCGGAGGCTCGGTCGGGCGCGTCTTCATGGCCACGGGCGAGCCACCGGCCTTTCTCGATTCAACTACGGTAGCGGCCGACGTTGAGCAGCTCCGACTGTTCTACCTTCGCGAAGGGTACCGGGACGCTGCCGTAAGGTTCGAGGTCACACCACCATCGGACCTGAACCGCGTCGAGGTGACGTTCCGCATCGAGGCCGGTCAACCGACCTTCCTCCGCAATGTAGCTTACGTGGGGCTCGACAGCCTGACCACCACGGAACGTCGTGAAATGCTGGAAGAGTCATTGTTCCATGCACGACTCGGGCCCTCGTCGCTCAGCAGCCTTCAGCTCCAGCCCGAAGGACAGCGCTATTCAGAACCGTTGCTCCTCGAGGAAGGCCGCCGCCTGTTGGGCTATCTCCGCAACCGGGGCTTCGCCAGTGCCACCCGCGAAGGAATTCATGCCGTCGTGTATCCCATTCGCCCGGACTCGTTCGATGTCACATTCGCCGTAGACCTCGGCGAGCGCTTTCTGTTCGGTGATGTATTCATGTCCGTGGTGGGGCCGGACCCTGACGCGCCCGACAGGGCGGACTCGACATTCCTTTCGTCCACAGATCCGTCTACCAAAGGCGGCATGCTGCACGCTTCGTTTTCACAGGAACCACGCCTGAACTTCAGTCTCCTGGAACGAACGCTCCAATTCCGCCCGGGAGATGTGTTCGATCAGAGTCGCCTGATTGCCACCAAAAGGCGTCTCGATGCCGCAGGTGTATTTATGTTCACCGACCTTCTGGAGTCCGCTCCGGACACAACCGGCACCACGGAAATGCCGAGACGTGTACATTTTTACACCCTGCAAACCAGAGTGCGTCATCAGATCCGCTTTGAAACCTTCATGCTGCAGCGTAGTGGTGCCCTGGCCGACTCGGATAATGAGCTGGGAGCGGGTTTGGGTGTAACCTATTCCAATCTGAACCTTTTTGGCGGAGGAGAGGCTTTCCGGATTCGCGCGACCGGCAGCATCTCAGCCGATCTGGCGGGTCTGGGTGGGTTCACATCGGCCCAGTGGGAGGTCAATACATCCCTCTCCTGGCCCTACCTGACATTCCCCATGGGCCGCTTTGATCGCCTCTCCTCCCTCTACGACGCCCGGAGTCAACTCAGTGTCACATTCCTGGCCGCCCGAAGGGACGCGCTGCGCCTCATTCTGCGCGGTCGCGGCGGTGCATCGTACCGGTTCGAACTGCGCCACAACGAGTCGCTCACATCGTTCGTCGACCTTGTCGACATTACGCTCTCAAATCCCGACACGCTCGACGGTTTCAATGACATTTTTCTGACCGACATTCTGAATGCCGTCGACGACCAGGTACAGCGTGCACAGATCATTGAGGATTACACCCGGCCCCAGTTCAATAACGCACTGCGCTATACCATCCGGTCCATGACGACAGATCCGTTTCGGCGTACGGTCGGTCACTCCCGGGAGGCATCCATTGAAATAGGCGGAAACATGGGATATCTGCTCGACCGGTTTGTTTTCACCCCATCCAAGCTCGAGGGCTCACTTCCCGGTCTCGGACTGTTCGGAGGGGGATCGGAAGCGCGTCTGATATATCGCCAGTACGTGCGGGCATCGACCGATCTTCGATCCTACCGCCCGGTCGGACGGCGAAGTATTCTGGCAGTCAGAGCTAACGTCGGCGCGGCCCACCCCGTGGGCCGCGCCGACGTGATCCCATTCGACAGACGCTTCTACGCTGGAGGAGCCAGCAGTGTGCGCGCATGGAGGCTACGCGAACTGGGGCCAGGTGCAGCTACATTCCAATCGGACAACGACTCCCTTTCAACGGAGGGGACCAATATCCTGGGTGGCGAAGTAAAGCTCGAAGGAAGTGCCGAACTACGTGTGACCGCGCTTCAGAGCTTTATGGAAGCCCGGTGGATTGTGGCACTTTTTGCCGATGCCGGGAACGTCTGGACGGGCCCGCGTAACCCGGGCTCAGGTGCAGGCCAGTTCCGCCTGCGCACATTTGCTGGCGAACTCGGAGTCGGGGCAGGGTTCGGGCTGCGGCTTGCGTGGGACTTCCTGATAGTTCGACTCGATACCGCCTACAAGGTCCACGATCCAAGACGGCAGGGTGAATTCCTGCCCGACGATTTCAATAAACCGGTGCTGCAGTTCGGTATTGGACACACGTTTTGAAAGTCCGTTGAAAAACCATCACACACCCATGCAACCTGCCATCAAGAAAGGCGCCACACTGACGTTGGACATTGAAAAATTCGCCGACCGCGGCAAATCGCTGTGCCGCCGCGATGGCTACGTGGTTTTCGTTCCCGGTGCCGTACCAGGTGACAAGGTCAAGGTGCGTATCTACAAGCGCCGCAAGAAATTTGCGGAGGGTGCCATTGTGGATATCGTGGAGCCCAGTCCCCTGCGCACCACGCCGCGGTGTCGATATGCATTCAGCTGCGGAGGATGCAAGTGGCAGCATGTTGACTACGCTGCGCAGCTCAATGCCAAAACCCAGTCGGTGCAGGAAGCATTCGAGCACGTTGGAGGATTCGATTCAGTCGATGTGCGGCCAGCCACGGGAGCAGACGACATCTTCTACTACCGCAACAAGATGGAATTCAGTTTCAGTGCCATGCGCTGGCTTACGCCCGAGGAAATTGCGTCGGGTGAATCGTTCGATACATCGTTCGCATTGGGGCTGCACGCGCCCGGGAATTTTGCCAAAGTCATTGACCTCGAGGAGTGCCATCTGCAATCCGAGCTCAGCGCCCGCATGGTGAACGGCATCCGATCATTCGTAAGGGGGCACGAATGGTCCGTCTGGCACGTGCGCAAACAGAAGGGGTACCTCAAGCACCTGGTCATTCGCGAAGCGGCCCATACGGACCATCTGATGGTCAACCTCGTGACTGACCACTGGAATGAAGAGCGCATGGAACAGTTCGCGGCGTTCCTGAAGCAGGATTTTCCGGCCGTCACGACGCTCGTGAACACCATCAACAGCGGCGTGGCACAGACCGCTTTCGGAGAGGAGATGCACACGGTTTTCGGTCCGGGTACCATCCGCGACAAGATCGGCGACGCCGAATTCGAGGTCGCATCGAACGCCTTCTTCCAGACCAATACAAAACAGGCACATGTCCTCTATGAGACGGTTCGGCAGGCCGCCGACTTCTCTGACAGTGACCTGGTCTATGACCTCTACGCGGGTGCCGGAACCATTTCAATCTATGTCGCCCCGCACGTGAAACATGTGGTAGGTGTGGAATTGATAGAGGAGGCCGTTGAAAATGCGCGGCGCAACGCGGTGGCGAATGACATAGACAATGTGACGTTCGAGACGGGTGACATGCTGTCGCTCTTCAATCCCGCCTTTACGGATCGTCACGGGAGGCCGGACGTTCTGATTGTGGATCCCCCGCGGGCGGGACTGCACTCGAAGGTGGTTGCCCGTATTGCAGACCTGGCGCCCGAACGATTTATATACGTAAGCTGCAATCCGATGTCCCAGGCGCGCGATCTGGCCCTGCTTCGCGATACCTACGACCTGCATTACGTGCAACCCGTCGACCTTTTCCCGCACACGCACCACGTTGAGTCGGTTGCCAAACTGACCCTCAGGAAGGCATGACGGCGCTCAGCGACAAGGGCCCGGTCGCCGTCACCGGTGGTACGGGCTTCGTCGGCAGCCACCTGGTCGAGCACCTGCTCGCCCGCGGCTACACGGACATCCGTTGTCTTGTGCGCCGCAACCCCGGATGGCTCGAGGGACTGCCTGTTGTCCGCATCCCCGGAGACATGAACGACGTCGAGGCGCTGGAAAGGCTGCTCAGCGGCGCGGAGCAGGTTTTCCATGTGGCGGCCGTCACACGGGCGCGCTCCTGGAAAGACATGCACCGGGCCAACGTGGAAGGCACGGAAAACCTGCTCCGCGCCGCAACCAAAGCGTGCCCGCACGTGCAGCGGATAATACTCACCAGCAGCCTGGCCGCCGTCGGCCGCGCCGACGTAGCGGTACCCGACGAGTCGGCCCCGCTGCGACCCGTCTCCATGTACGGCCGCAGCAAGATGGAAATGGAACGTGTAGCAGAGCCGTACGTGGACCGCCTGCCCGTCACCATCATCCGTCCGCCGGCCGTATACGGACCACGGGAGACGGACATTTTTTCCTTCATCCAGATACTCTCGCGTGGTTTGTGCCCCATTGTGGGCCGCGGCACGGAGCCATCACTCAGCCTCGTGCACGTATCTGACCTCGCAGCTGGAATGGTGGGGGCAGCAGAGAGCGACGCATCTACCGGGAAATGCTGGTTCATGGGAAGCGCAGAGGTTTTTTCATGGCACGAAATCCGGGATGCGGTACGGCAGGCGCTGGGGCGTCGCGTTGTGACACTGCACATTCCACGGTCCGTCGTTCCCGTGGTGGGCGCGCTTTCCGAGTGGGTGGGGCGTCTGATGGGCACCTACCCGCCCCTGAACCGGGACAAGGCCCGTGAAATCCTTCACGCGGCCACGATGTGCTCGAGTGAACGGGCCATGCAGCACCTGGGTTACCGGCCAGGGGTGTCGCTGTCCGACGGCATGCACATGACCGTGGAATGGTATCGCAAAAAAGGTTGGCTTCCGTCATAATGCCCTTGGATCATGCCGCGGCTTTCATCGTTTCCCCGACACTTTCAAATGACCCCGTACCGCAACTGTGAGTACCCTCGGCTTCAACACCGGCTATATCGAAGAACTTTACCGTCAGTATCTCGACGATCCTGACAGTGTAGGCGAAACCTGGCAGGAATTTTTCCAGGATTACAAACCAGGCCAGGGATTCGTGGCGGCGGAGTCTGCACGGCAGGCCTCGCAACCGACAGTCGATGTGGAGGTCCCGACGAAAGAGGCGCCATCGAAGGCGGACGCGGACGAACAGGCACCTCTCGAGGACGCGGAAGAAAAGGCGCTTCGCGGCCCCCAGGGAAAAATCGTGGAGAACATGGAGGAAAGCCTCCAGGTCCCCACGGCGACGTCCGTGCGCACCGTGCCCGTCAAGCTCATGGCAGAGAATCGGGCGCTCATCAACGAGCACCAGCGCTATGTAGGCGGCGACAAGGTTTCGTTCACGCACATCATTGCGTTCGCCATTGTTCGCGCCATCCGGGAGGTCCCATCCATGAACACCTCGTTCCGGAAACACGCCGATGGTACACCTCATATCGTGACCCCCAATCATGTGAATCTGGGTCTGGCCATTGATATTGAGAAGCGTGGTCGCCGCTCGCTTGTCGTGCCCAACCTCAAGCGGGCGGAGGAAATGAACTTTGCCCAACTTCTTGGCACATACAATGACCTCGTCAGACGTGCCCGCGACGGTAAGCTGGACCTGAACGATTTCAAGGGAACCACGGTCTCGATCACCAATCCGGGCATGATCGGCACCGGGTTGAGTGTGCCTCGACTCATGTCGGGGCAGGGCCTGATTGTCGGCATTGGTTCCATCGGGTATCCCAGCGAGTATTATGCGTTCTCGCCGGCCATTATGGGCAAGACCGGGGTTTCCCAGGTCATGACGCTGACGTCCACGTACGACCATCGTGTCATCCAGGGCGCTGAAAGCGGTGCCTTTCTGGCGCGTCTCGAGGAATTTCTCCGGGGCGAGCACGATTTCTACGAGGAGATATTCGCGGACCTGGGCATCCATGCGGCGCCATGGACGCTGACCCCCGATTCCACTCCGGGCATGGTACGGGACGCCCTCTCCGATCAGGACATGATCGAAAAGCAGGCGGCTGTCCTGCAGCTCGTGCGGGCATACCGCGTCCGGGGACACCTGCAGGCCGATGTGAACCCGCTCGGATACGAGTGGATGTACCACAAGGAATTGGATCCGGCCACATATGGCCTGACCATCTGGGATCTGGATCGCGAGTTTGTCACAGGCGGCCTGTCAGGGACAGAAATCCTTCCGCTCCGTTCCATCCTGAACATTCTGCGGCGCTCCTACACCCGCCGTATCGGCATCGAATTCATGCATATCTCCGATCCTGATGAGAAGCGCTGGATCCAGGAGCGGATAGAGCCCAACGGTTCCGAATACACGATAACCGATGAGGAAAAGCGCCGCATGCTTGAGAAGCTGAATGCGGCCGAGGCCTTCGAGACCTTCCTTCATACGAAATATATCGGGCACAAACGGTTTTCCCTGGAGGGCTCCGAGACCGTCATTCCGATGCTGGATCGGATCCTGTCGGACTCGGCAGAGAAAGGTGTGCAGGAGGTCGTGATGGGTATGGCCCACCGCGGAAGGCTGAATGTGTTGGCTAATATACTCGAAAAGCCCTACGAGGTCATTTTTTCTGAGTTTGAAGGGAGCATTGATCCTACTACAACCCAGGGTTCGGGAGACGTAAAATACCACTTGGGGGCCCGGGGCGAGCACCGCGGGCCAAGCGGCGACACCGTCAAACTGCAGCTGGCATCGAATCCAAGCCATCTCGAGGCGGTAAATCCGGTGGTCGAGGGCATGGTCCGCGCAAAACAGGAGGCGCGCATTGAGCAACGTCTAACGGCAACAGCCTGGGGAGATTACCTCGATTCCATCATCCCGATTCTGATACATGGAGATGCGGCCTTCGCTGGCCAGGGGGTCGTCGCCGAGACGCTGCACCTCAGCCAGCTGCCCGGATACATGACCGGTGGCACCATCCACGTGGTAATCAACAACCAGATCGGATTCACGACGGGACCTGCGCACGCCCGTTCGTCCACGTACGCAACGGACAGTGCACGCATGATCCAGGCTCCCATATTCCATGTCAACGGTGATGACCCGGAGGCGTGTGTGCGCGTGGCGCGCCTGGCGCTTGAATACCGGCAGCAGTTCAACAAGGACGTCGTCATCGACATGTTGTGTTACCGGGTTCGGGGGCATAATGAAGGCGATGAGCCGACCTATACACAACCCATGCTTTACCGCCGGATTGAAGAGAAGCGTTCTCCCCGGAAAATGTATACGGAGCTGCTCCTGCGCCGCGGCGACATGACGCCGGAAGAGGCGGAGCAGATGCTGGAAGACTTCCGGACGCGTCTTCAGGAGGCCTTCGAGCGAACCAAGGAACTCGCTGAAGAAGACAGGAAGCCGACAACCGACGAGCTCGTTGCCGAGCGTCCAGTCGTGGACCTGCCTGTCATAGAGACCGCAACCGACGAAGATGCGCTCCTGTCCGTGGTCAAGGCCCTTTCGAACCTGCCTGAAGCATTTCATACGCACAAGAAATTGGTCCGGCAGTTCGAGCGCCGTGAGAAACTGTTCCGCGAGGAGCAGCGCATTGACTGGGGTTTTGGTGAGGCGCTCGCACTCGGATCGCTCCTGCTCGATGGAACTCGCGTTCGCCTCAGCGGTCAGGACTCGCGCCGCGGCACGTTCAGCCACCGGCACGCCGTCCTTTACGATCAGGAGTCGGCCGAAGAGTACATTCCGCTGAACAACATCGGGCCTGACCAGGCTCATCTCTACATCTACGACAGCCTGCTTTCCGAATATGCTGCCTGCGGGTTTGAATACGGATATTCCGTGGCCGATCCTGCGTCGCTGGTGATCTGGGAAGCCCAGTTCGGAGATTTCGCCAACGGAGCCCAGATCGTATTCGACCAGTTTCTCTCCGCGGCCGAAGAGAAATGGGGGCAGACAAGCAGCATGGTACTGCTTCTTCCGCACGGCTACGAAGGACAGGGACCCGAGCACTCATCGGCCCGCCTGGAACGATTCCTCCAGCTGTGTGCGGAGAACAACATGATCGTGGCCAACATTTCGACGCCGGCCAACCTGTTCCACGCGTTGCGTCGCCAGGCGCACCCGGAACTCACGAAACCTCTCGTGGTCATGTCCCCCAAGAGCCTGCTGCGTCATCCGGCCGTCATTTCGACACCCGATGAACTGACATCGGGACGGTTCAAGGAGGTCATTATGCCCGAGCGAGACCTGGCTTCAGCCGAGCGAATCGTATTCTGCTCCGGTAAAGTGTATTACGACGCCATGCAGCGCATGGTGGAAACGGGCACCGGGGAGAACGTAGCTTTCGTTCGCGTTGAGCAGCTCTACCCGTTCCCGAAAAAGGCCATCGAAGATGTGCTTTCTGCCGCCCCGGATACGGCGTCGATTGTGTGGATGCAGGAAGAACCTGCCAACATGGGAGCGTGGGTATTCATCCGGGATCGGATGGACGGGCTGCTTGGCACGAATCGCCGTATTGTATACGCCGGCCGCAGACCATCAGCGTCTCCGGCAACGGGCAGTTCGCACGTTCACCAGGCCCAACAACAACACCTCCTGGACCAGGCACTCGGAACAGTGGGTATTTCCTGAATCCGGGGACGAGGCCCAGGCCCTAGGGCCTGTTAACACTACGTCAGAACCCGCTGACGGTACCCAATTTCTTGTCCGCCAAGGCGGACGAACCGAAGTGTAGCAACGTTACTCGAGGTGAGAACAACGATGGCGGACAAGAAATTGGCCCGGTCCCACAGGGTAGCGTCGAAAATGGCGTTTCTCTGTGTTGTTCGTCACTCTGGCGAAATACTTCGCCAAATGACGCTGCCATACTTCGCTCCTCACGCCT
>PCUY01000009.1:0-4557 GCA_002787815.1 Bacteroidetes bacterium CG12_big_fil_rev_8_21_14_0_65_60_17
AAAATGGCGCGACTTGCGGGGCAGATGGCGCAAGTTGGCCTGCCCTCGGCGCGCAGCGAACGCGCCGTGGCGCGGAGTGGCCCCGAGGTGGCGTGCAACCACTTTCCGATGGCGCGGTGCCGCAGGGACGGATGGTGCCACAGGGAAGGATGGTGCCACATCTCCGGTCACGGAGACGGAAACGATCAGGGCCTTCGCGCTCAGGGCCTTCTTATTCAGGGCCTTCCTGTTTCGTCGGCTTCGGCGGCAGCGCGGCGCCTGGCGATCAAAGCATCGAGCGAATACCGGCCGGCGCCCATAAAAACCAGCCCGAGTGCAACCAGCATATTCTTGAAGGCGTGGGCTGGGGATCCCTGTCCGGATGCAATGTGGCCCGTCCACGCCACGAGCATCGTGATCGCAAGCAGAAGGGACATCGGGACGGTGAATATGCCGAGCAGGATGAAGAGCGCACCGATGGACTCGGCAAAGGAGGCCATGAATCCCCAGAACGTTGGCCAGAAGGAGATGCCGAATCGCTCCATCGAGCCCCCGAGCCCTTCCCAGCGCTCCATGCCACCCATCAGCTTCCCCCATCCATGATAGTAGATAAAGCCGACTCCAAGGCCTGTTCGAATGATGAGAAGGCCGATGTCGCGCGTCTTTGAGGTGTGTTTGTCGAACATCCGGTTCCAGTTCTGATTTGTGATCGGGACTGCGCGGGTGTGCACAATGGAAATCCCATTATAGTGAACGCGGCATTTTTATTCTGAATTACAGGTCGACGCGGTCCATTCCCGGTGGCGTAGTCAGGGCGTTGTATGCGCGGCTGAGAACTTCACGTCACTCAGAGTAGGATTCGTGCCATGCTGAACCTTGGTTGCGCTATTTGGCGTGGAAGTTGCGCTATGTAGCCCTCGAGTTGCGCCACAGTGAGGCTGAGTCGCGCCATTGAATGGAGGGACTGATGATCTGAATTGGGTTGAAAACGGCCTTCACGCGGCACAGGGGCTGTTTATGGAAATGATGGGCCGGGAATCGCGCCATTTGGTGGCGAAACATGTGTACGTAGCGACGGGCCAGCAGGGCGACGAGCCAGGGCAGCGATGGGCCAGCAGGGCGACGGGCCAGGCAAAGAAGGGCGTGGTGCGCGGGAATCCATGCCGTCCTATATTGTAGCTCTCGTTTTTCAGTTGCTGTAGCGGACTGAACCTACACCCAAAACTGACATCAGAGACGACGCACGATATGGAAATCAGAGAATCCCAGCGCCGACGCGGCGAGCCGCATACGTGTTGGCGTGTTTTCTATACAAAGTCGAGAGCCGAGAAGCAGTGTGAAGTGCGCCTTCGGGCAGCAGGACTGGATGTCTTTTTGCCGAAGAGGCGGGTCATCCGGCAGTGGTCAGACCGGAAGAAGAAGGTGATTGAGCCGCTGTTTTCCGGCTATTTTTTTGCGAATGTGTGTGAGCGCGGCCGTTTGGATGTGCTCGAAGATCCGGGAATCGTAGGCAGCGTCCGTATTGGTCGTGAACTCGTGGAAATGCCGCAGCGCGAGGTTGATTCGCTGCTGCTGCTTCAGAAATCCCAGACGCCTGAAATAATCAAGATGAAGGGCGGCCGAGGCGGAACTGGCGATGGGGCCGGTGGGGACGGAGCGGCGGGCGATGCCGATCAGGTCGAGGTTGAGGGCGTGGTGGGCCTCGTTGAAATCCCGCCACCATCGATCGGGTCGGAAGTGGAGGTCGAGTATGGCGTGATGAAGGGGTTGCGGGGCCAGGTGCTGCATCAGCGGGGAAAGGACTACCTGATCATCCGCGTGAATTCCATTGGGCAGGCCGTGAAGGTAAACCTGCCCATGGACTGGGTGCGCGAGGTTATCGTATGACCGTGCCAGGGCCATGACGGGCGTGCGCGACTATTTGCTTCGTATCGCCTATCTGAGAAAAGAACGGCATTTTCCTTATCGGGATTATCACAAGCGACACAGATGCGTGTTCATCCACGTTCCAAAGACCGGGGGAACGTCCATTCTGACGGCGCTCGGGCACGGCCGGGCGAGGGGGGCTGGAGCAGGACGAGGTGGGGAGGCTGGAGCAGGACGAGGCGGGCGGTGGCCGGGGCCGGCGGCGCGGACGGCGGGGCGTGATCATTTGCCGTGGTTCGTGTATTGGACGGCGAATCCGGAGTATTATGCGCGGGCGTTTTCGTTTGCGTTTGTGCGGAATCCGTGGGATCGGGCGGTGTCGGCGTACCGATATCTGTGGCGTGGTGGGAGTGGGGAGGAGGCGGCCGAGGATGTGCGCATGATCAGGAGCTACGAATCGTTCAGTGATTTCGTGGTGGAGGGGCTCGCGCAGGGGTATTTTCGGAGTCATCTGCTGTTTTTGCCGCAGGCGTATTTCGTGCTGGGCGCAGGCGGCGAGCCGAAGGTGGATTTTGTGGGACGGTTCGAGCGCTTGGAGGAGGACTGGGGGAGTGTGGCGGCGCGGCTCGGGCTGGCGGCGGAACTGCCGCGCGAGAATATGGGAGTGGGAGACGAGGCTGTGGGCGGTGCGGCAGGCGGTGGTGCTGTCGGCAGCGCGGCAGGCGGTGGTGCTGTGGGCGGTGCGGCAGGCGGTGGTGCTGTGGGCAGCGCGGCAGCGGGCCCGCGGGCATACAGGGCGGCGTATGAGGATCGGGCGGCGGTGGATGTGATAGCGGAGGTGTATCGTGAAGACGTGCGGGCGTTTGGCTACACGTTTTGATGCCGCGGGTGCTCATACTGCCTTCGTGGTACGGATTGGATGAGGGCGATCTGCAGGGGGTGCTGTTTGAGGAGCAGGCGCGGGCGCTGGCCGAAAGGGGGGCGAAGGTGGGCATTGTGTATCCGCACATGTTCAAGCTGACCGAGTGGCGGGCGTGGCTTGCGGCGCGGCGAGCGTCGGGTGCGGCGCGGCAATCGGGGGCAGAGCCGGAGCGTATGGAGGGCACGGGTCGCGTGCGTAGCGCTGTGCCGGTGTTGCGGTCGGTGGGGATGTCGTGGTTTCCTATGTTTCCGAGGCTGAATAGGTGGATCCTGGTGCGGCGGGGTATGCATCTGTTCAGGAAGTATGTGGATGCGCACGGCATGCCGGATGTGGTCCATGTGCAGGCGATGTACCGGGCGGGGGCGGTGGCGCTGGCGGTGAAGCGGCGCTACGGGGTGCCGTATGTGATTACGGAGCATCACAGCATGTACGCGCTGCGCGGGCTGAGGCGGGTGGATGTGCGGCATTATGCGCGCGTGGCGGCGGGCGCGGCGGCGCGGATGGCGGTGAGTCCGGCGCTCTGCCGCCAGCTGGAAAGCGTGCTGGGAGGCGCGGGTGGATGGGGCGGATCGGCGTCGGCAGCGGCCTGGATGCCGATTCCGAACAGCGTATCGGAGCGGTTTCTGAAGCATCCGCTGGAGGAGGGCGGAGGTGGGTTCGAATTCCTGTGTGTGTCGCATCTACAGGAAAAAAAGGGGGTGGATGTGCTCATCAGGGCGTTTGCGCGGGCGTTCGGGGGCCGTGTGGAGGGGGCGGATTCGGCGGAGGAGGCGGATCGGGCGGAGGAAGAGAAGACGATGCTCACGATTGCGGGGGATGGGCCGCTTCGGGGGCGGCTTGAGGGGCTTGCGGCGGAGCTTGGCGTGGCGGAACGGATCCGGTTTGTGGGGCGAATCTCGCGCGAGGGGGTGGTGCGGGCCATGGCGGCGTGCCAGGCCTATGTGCTGCCGAGTACGTATGAGACGTTCGGGATGGTGGTTGTGGAGGCGCTGGCGATGGGCAGGCCGGTGGTGGCGACGGCGTGTGGTGGGCCGGAGTGGATTGTAGGGCCGGGGGAGGGCGTGCTGGTGCCGGTGGGTGATGTAGAGGCGATGGCGGGGGCGCTTGTGGCCATGCGGCGGGGTGCGGCACTGTTCGACGCGCACGCCCTGCGCGCCGGCTGCCGGGCGCGTTTCAGTGACGACGTGGTGGCGGCGCGCCTCTTCTCCATATACCGCGAGGTGACACGGTGAGTCTCGGGCTGAGGGCGCTATCGAAGACCATCGGGCAGACGCTGGTCAGGCAGCTGCTGGCGGCGGCCTTCACGGTGGCGGGGACGGTGTTGGTGGCGCGCATCTACGGGCCGGAGGGGAACGGTATGCTGGCGGTGGCGCTGCTTCTGCCGGGGATGCTGGCGACGTTCCTGAACCTGGGGGTGGCGCCGGCGAACGTGTATCATCTGGGGGCGGGGGTGTTCGCGGTGCGGGGTGTGGTGCGGGCCAACATGTGGATTTTCGCGGGGACGGGGGCGTTGGGGCTTGCGGCGGGCGCGCTGGCGCTGGCCCTTGGATCGGAATCGCTTTTCCCGGGCGTGCCGGTCGGCGTTCTGATGCTGGCGCTTTCGGCATTTCCGCTGGCGCTTCTGAGCGGGTATCTGCTGAGCATTTTCCAGGGGATGCAGCGGTTTGGGCCCTTCAACCTGCTGTCGCTCGTGCAACCGGCGCTGTTCGTGGCGCTTGTGGTGGGAATTGTGCTGGTGGATGGCGGCGTTGCGGGCGGCGCGGGGTTGCTTGCGGGCGGCGTGGCCTGGC
>PCUY01000009.1:4565-4915 GCA_002787815.1 Bacteroidetes bacterium CG12_big_fil_rev_8_21_14_0_65_60_17
GCGCATGTGGCGAGCCACGCGGTGGTTCTGCTGCTGACGGCGGGCGCATTGTGGGCGCTCGGGCGCGGGGAGCGCCAGGGGGGCAGGGCCTTTCGCCCGAGCGCCCTCACCCCGCCCCCCTCGCCGCCGATCATCCGGCGCACGCTGTCCTACGGATGGAAGGCGCATCTGTCGAACATCCTGGCGTTCGTGAACTACAAGGCCGACATTTTCATTGTGAACCTGTTCCTGGGGCCGGCGGTGGTGGGGGTCTACGTGGTGGCCGTGGCGCTCTCGGAGGGGCTCTGGCTGCTGTCGCGTGCGGTGAGCACCGTCCTGCTGCCGCGCCTGTCGGAATTGGGGCGGGGCGG
>PCUY01000009.1:4936-15215 GCA_002787815.1 Bacteroidetes bacterium CG12_big_fil_rev_8_21_14_0_65_60_17
GGCTGGCGGCGGGGCCGGCGAACAGCGTGGGGCTGGCGAACAGCGTGGGGCTGGCGAAGAGGTGCGGCGCCAGCTGACGCCGCTCGTGGCGCGATGGGTGCTTCTGGCAAGCGCGGTGGGCGCTGCGGGGCTTGCCATTGTTGCCAAACCCGTGATTGGCCTCGTTTTTGGCCATGCGTTTCGTACGGCGCTCATGCCGCTTCTCATTCTTTTGCCGGGAATTGTCTTGACCGCCGCATCGCGCGTTCTGGCCAACGACATTGCGGCGCGCGGCCGTCCCGAGCTGAACATGTACATTTCGGCGGTCGTAGTCGTCGCAAACATCGCGCTCAACGTGGTGCTCATTCCGGCGCTCGGGCTCGCGGGCGCGGCGGCGGCCACGAGCCTGGCCTACGCGCTCAACCTGGTGCTGCGGCTCGGCGTCTACACCCGCTTCACCGGCAGCCCCTGGCGCGCGAGTCTTTTCGTCACGCTGGCCGATTTTCGCGCATTGCGGAGGGCCTTGCGGCGCAGGCTGAGCCTTCAAAAATTCGACAAGTGATATTTACTGTGCGGCCACACTCCACCAAAGAAGCAGGCTCATCCTTCATCGGTGGCTCGCCTGGGGAGCCTCGTTTCGTCGTTGGAAGGGCAATGAGATTATCGGAGAATCCCAATTGTGCCGTATCTTGTAGTTCCGTCCAGTGATACAATCCGCGTAAACAAGATGATTGAACGGCATGTGGAATCCCGTGTCGGGGAAGCGCTTGCTGACACGCCAGTCGTACTGGTCAAAGGCCCCAGGCGCGCGGGGAAAACGACGCGGGTTCGGAGTATGCAGACGCGAGGGCGCACGTATGTGACACTCGACGATCAGACGACCCTCGAGACGGCAACGCGTGATCCCGTGGGCTGCATCCGGGGTCTTGAAAGTGCCATCATCGATGAGATCCAGCGTGTGCCGGAACTGCTCCTGGCCATCAAAAAAGATGTGGATGAGGACTACCGCCCCGGGCGATTCCTGCTGACCGGATCGGCCGATGTGCTTACGCTGCCACGCGTCGCAGACAGTCTGGTCGGCCGCATGGAAACGATCAGAATGTATCCGTTTTCCGTTGCCGAGCAGTTCGGGCAGAAATAAACCTTCATTGCATCGCTGTTCGAGGGTCGTGTCACGGCGCCGGAGAAACCGGTTCTGGGGGATGATCTGGTCAACCATCGGAAGCGCGACAGCGTGCCTGGGCGCGGTCCTATCTCGACTCTGTCGTGCGGAAAGATGTCAAGGACATTGCACAGGTTGAGCGTTTGACAGAGCTACCCCGGCTTGTTCGCGTGCTCGCCCAGTATTCAGCGCAACTCGTGAACTATTCCGGGATCGGAGCGGAAATCGGGATGGACAACAAGACGACCCGGCGGTACGTCAGTCTGCTTGAACAGGTTTTTCTTGTTTCGGTGGCACAGCCCTGGTATACGAATGCATTGAGACGCATTGTGAAAACGCCAAAAGTACACTTCGTGGATTCCGCACTGCTCGCTGCGGCCAAGGGCATCACCAGGTCACGCATCCGGAATGACCCGCAGGAGACGGCTTCCATCCTGGAGAGCTTCGTCCTTGAACGATCCGATGGAACGATCGTGGGTATTGAAACCAAGGCATCGACCACCATCCGTTCGTCGGACCTGAAGGGGCTGAAAAAACTGGCCGAGGCGGCGGGAGACCGGTTTGCCTGCGGCGCGTTACTTTACGACGGAGATCGGGTCATTCCCCGGTCAGACAACCTGTCGATTGTGCCTATATCGTGCCTGTGGCATTGAAGCGGTCAACGCTCTTTGGGTGGCACGGTAAACAGCGTGATCCACACGGCCAGGAAGGGGTCTTCGAGTCGATACCGGGTTGTACCCCGGTGCTCATTTTCCCAGGCAATGCCCGCTTTCATGAGTCCTTGAAGCGCGGCCTGCATGCTGCTCGGTGTCCGAAGTCCAAACATTCGGGTTATATCGCCTGAGAACAGGCCTGTCCCGAGTGTATATACAATGGCATGGAGTGCCCGCTTCTGCGAGGCGCTTATCCGGTTCCAGGTCTGCGTATAGAACGGATCGTCGCGGCTCACCAGATGGTGGAGGACGGCTGTAACGCATTGTGATGACATTGTTTGTGATGACTCCCGCGCATGATTCCAACACGCGTGAGCGAGTCGCTGCACGTTGTAGGGTACGTCCTGGGACAGGTCGAGGATTGTTTCAATGGCCTCCTCGACGATTTCAAGGCCACCATGTTCAAATCCACCTGCTATGAAAAGACGAAAATCCTCGCGTGGTACGGGACCTACGAAATGCCTCTCTCCGAGGCGATAGAACGGCCGTCCTTCATCGCCGGTCATCTCGGACAGCATGCGGGTCTTGGATCCTGCGAACACATAACCCACGTTGTCGTGTGTCTGGACGGCGGCCCGTAGCTGCCCTTCCGCCTTGGGTCCGCCTTCCTCTACGACGGCCTGGAACTCATCAATGATGACGGCAACGGGTGCGGATGTCATACCAGCCAGCCGATTCAGCCCGGCCAGTGTATCTGACAGGAGCATCTCCTCGGCTTGACGCCCGGAGGAAGACGTTCGGCGGCCTGGTTGACCGAGCGTCGCAGAGAAAGTGTCGCTCACGGGATCGTATGTAAGTTGTGGCTGAAGCGCGCCGAATACCTCCTGGATCTTCCTGCCGGCTTTTCGGATGGGACCCGTCAACTCCTTGGCTGCATCGGTTACTATCCGCTCGGCAAGCACCGTCAGACTCGGGTACGCTTCTGCATTGTACCGGAACACGACGGCACCCTCTTTGCGGGCACGCTCGGCGGCGGCTCGCAGGATGGATGTTTTTCCAAATCGACGGGGCCCGATGAGGAACAGGCGACCCCTGTTGTGGATGGTCCGGACCACCTCCTGGATTTCCTGATCGCGATCCACGATTTCCAGATCTGACAGTTCGCGACCGAATTCAAATGGATTGTTCATACCTTACCACGTTCGCTGTTGGGCGTTACGTAAATATACGTAACGTACAATTACGTAATCAGAACAGACATGACCCCACAAACACTGATAAGGGCGGAGGCGGAGGCGACGCGCGCTGCGGGAGGGCAGGTCTATATGACGTCGTCTTTCCAGACGCAGAGCGTGCCGCTGCTGCATATCGTCGCATCTCTCGGGAGCCCTGTGCAGGTGCTCTTCATTGATACGGGCTATCATTTTGCGGAGACGTACGGGTTCGTTGGGCAACTTGAGCGGCTCTTGGGGCTCGATGTCCGGTGGATCGGGAGCTCGGCGCAGCATGCGGCGCTGTCATCGGCCGGGGCGCGGGCGCTTCCGGAGTATTACCGCTCGCCCGATGCGTGTTGCAGGCGCAACAAGGTGCTGCCGCTGCGCGAGTTGCTGCGCGCGGGAGACATGTGGGTGACGGGCGTGAGGCGCGATCAGACGGCGCACCGCGCGGCGATGAAGCACGTCGCGGTCGATGGGCAGGGGGTAAAGCACGTCAGGCCCATGCTCGGCTGGACGGCCAGTGACGTGGCGGCCTATATGGACGCGCACGGCTTGCCGCGGCATCCGCTCTCGGATGTCGGGTACGCAAGTATTGGTTGCGCGCCGTGTACGGTCCGGCCAGAGGCCCCGCGCACAGAGCCCGGCGCGCCCCCTTCCAATCCCCGCACATCCCGCTGGGCCGGCATGAAAAAAACCGAATGCGGGCTGCATACGGGCGCGTGAGGGCGCAGTGGGCATGAACATTCTTGTAACAGGCGGGGCGGGCTACATCGGCTCGGCGGTGGTGGAGCGGCTGGACAGGGACCATCGCGTCGGGAGCGTCCTCGTCGCGGACAGCCTCTCGGGCAGCCGCACGGCCTTTCTCTTTGGCGGGCCGCGCCTTGCGAAAACCCGCTTCCGGGAAACGAATATTCTCGATACGCACGAAATGGCCAGCCTCCTTCGCGGCGTGGATGTGGTCGTGCACGCGGCGGCCGTAACGCGGCACACGCAGTTCTACTTTGAGGATGTGGTCTACGAGCAGGTGAACCGCTGGGGGACGGCAGCGCTCTGCAACCTGCTCCGCGAGAAAGAATCGACCGTGCGGCGCCTAATCTACTTGAGCACCACATCCGTCTACGGGAAAGATGCCGAGGTGGGGTCGACGCCTTCGCCCACCGATCCGTATGCGATCAGCAAATTCGAGGGGGAGCGCTATGTGGAGTCGCTGGCTGGCGGGGCGGGGGCCGGTGGTTCCGGCGTGGGTGGTTCGGGCGCGGTCGAGCCCGTCATACTGCGCCTGGCGCAGGTTTTTGGCTACAATCCGTGCGTGAGGACCGATACGGTCGTGAATTCGCTCATCCTGGGCGCGCTCCAGTCGGGCCAGGTCCACATCTACGGGCAGGGCGGGCAGCGGAAAGTGTTCGCCGAGCTCGCCCACGTGGCAGATCGTGTGGTAGATGCGGCGCTTGGCGAATGGCCTTCCGGGCGGCCCGTCGGGCTGAGTGCGGCCTCGGGCGCAGACATCCTCCAATACGAACTCTCGGTCCGCGACGTCGCGGACCTCGTGGAGCGCGCCCTCGGCCGCACCCTCGACCGCATACACGTCTCACGCGACATCAACTACGGCAGCCTCGTCAGCAACCAGGCCGCCGGCCCCGACGAGGCCGCCCCCGCCATCGCCGCCGCCGTCGCTGGATTTCAGGAGGCGTATCGGTTGTAGGGCCTGTTATGTTTACGCTCCGGCCGTATACCCGCGTCAGTGTGACTACCGTCAGTGCGCCCTGACGGCCTCCCGAACGCCGGGCCACGCCCCCACCCGCGCCCGGCCCTGGCCCTGAAACTCCTTGTCGAGCGGCGGAAACCCCCGACTCCAGTCAATGTCTGCGAACAACTCCGGAAACAGCATCTCCCTGAAGTCCGGGAAAAACTCGTCAAGAACCTCCTTCCATGGGCTGTCTGAGTGCACGGGCTTTCCGGGTTGATGCATTGGTTTCAGCACCCAAGACCCACGACCGCGTAAAATGTAACTTGGAGAGCACCCCGACCGGGCGAAAACAGAAACGGCCACAGAAAGGTGTTTGACGGCTTTGGGCAGCCTTTGCAAGGGGTTTTTGATACTGATCGTGCCCCTCGCCAGTAAAAAAGCAAAAGAACCCCGCCTCCAAAGCCTCAACAGAACGTCTCGTCCACAGGCCCGTCGAAAGGCGTGGACTAACGCGCCCCATGGTACGAATTGCCGCCACGCGGCCGTATCTTGACAGGTTCACCCACCCATCAGCGGCTCCGAATCCACCATGGTCCACGAATCGATGGCGCGAAGTCTCGGTTGCCCTCGCGGTTGGCGGCATTGAAGTGGCCGCCAAATTCCCGCACTACTACATCCATGAACGCATCTGGACGCATGTCTCATTTGGAATCCGGTAGCCCAGGCGGCGCCGAAAACCGCCCGGACGCCCCCGCCGTCCCCACGCGAACGCACCTGGACCGGCTCGAAGCCGAGGCCATCCACATCATGCGCGAGGTGGCGGCGAGTTTCGAGAATCCGGTCATGATGTATTCAATCGGAAAGGACTCGAGCGTCATGCTGCATTTGGCGCGGAAAGCCTTCTATCCGGGCCGGATCCCGTTTCCGCTCCTGCATGTGGATACGACCTGGAAGTTCAGGGAAATGATTGCGTTTCGGGACCGCATCACAAAGGAGCATGATCTGGACCTGATTGTGCACACGAACGAGGACGGGGTGCGCGAAAACATCAGCCCGTTCACGCACGGATCGGCCTACCATACGGACGTGATGAAGACGCAGGCGCTCAAGCAGGCGCTCAACAAATACAAGTTCGATGCCGCGTTCGGCGGCGCGCGGCGCGATGAGGAGAAGTCGCGCGCGAAAGAGCGGGTTTTCAGCTTTCGCACGGCGCAACACCGCTGGGATCCAAAGAACCAGCGCCCGGAGCTCTGGAACATCTACAACACGCGGGTGCACGCGGGCGAAAGCATCCGCGTGTTTCCGATTTCGAACTGGACGGAACTTGACATCTGGCAGTATCTCTACCAGGAGGAGATTGAGATTGTGCCGCTCTACTTTGCGGCCCGAAGGCCTGTGGTGCGCCGCTTTGACCAGTGGATTCTGGTGGACGATGACCGCCTCCCGCTCGAGCCGGGCGAGGAGCCTGAAATGAAAATGGTGCGCTTTCGAACGCTCGGGTGCTATCCGCTGACGGCGGCCGTCGAGTCGACCGCGACGACGCTCCCCGAGATCGTGCAGGAAATGCTTGTTGCCCGCACGTCAGAGCGCGAAGGCCGGATTATTGATTTCGACCAGTCGGGATCGATGGAAAAAAAGAAGCAGGAGGGGTATTTCTGATGAGTGGCAGCATAACGGGCGGAGCGGACGCCAGGATGGACATCCTCGAATACCTGAAACACCAGCACGAAACAGACCTCCTGCGATTTATTACCTGCGGGAGCGTCGACGACGGAAAATCGACGCTGATCGGGCGGCTCCTCTGGGACTCGAAGCTGATCTACGAGGATCAGCTCACCGCGCTGCAGGCGGACTCGAAGAAAGTGGGCACGCAGCAGGGGGAGATAGACTATGCGCTCCTGCTCGACGGCCTTGAGGCCGAGCGCGAGCAGGGAATTACGATCGATGTCGCCTACCGCTTTTTCTCGACCGACCGCCGCAAGTTCATCGTGGCCGATACGCCGGGCCACGAGCAGTACACGCGCAACATGGTAACGGGCGCATCCAATGCGAAGGTCGCTGTGATCCTGGTAGATGCGGCGGCCGTGCGCCGCGAAGAGGGCCTGCTCGTGCAGACTAAGCGGCACAGCTTCCTGGCGAGCCTTGTGGGTATCCGGCGCGTGGTGCTGGCTGTCAACAAGATGGATCTGGTGGATTTTGACGAAACGCTCTTTCGGAAAATCACCGAGTCCTACCACGCCTTCGCCGAGCCGCTTGGCTTTACGGACATCCAGACCATTCCCGTCTCGGCGCTCAGGGGCGACAACGTCATGGAGCGAAGCACGCACACGCCCTGGTACGAGGGGCCAACGCTGCTCGCGTATCTCGAGACGGTAGATGTAGAGGACGGGCGCTCGCGCCTACCCTTTCGGCTTCCCGTGCAGCTCGTCGTGCGGCCCGACAGCACGTTTCGCGGCTTTGCGGGGAGCCTTGCAAGCGGCACACTCCGGCCGGGAGATGAGGTCGTGGTCGCGGCGTCGGGCGAAGCGGCGCGCGTTGAGCGGATAGTTGCAATGGGGGGCGACATGGACGTGGCAGCGCCGGGCGATGCCGTAACTGTTACGCTCAGCCGCGAAATCGACGTCAGTCGGGGAGACGTGCTCGTGGCGCCTGAGGCCCGGCCCGCCGCCTCGGACCAGTTCAAGGCGCATCTGGTGTGGATGCACGCGGACAGTCTGCTACCTGGCCGCATGTACCTCATCAAGATGGGGACCGCCACAGCGCCCGCGCAGGTCACGGAGCTCAAGGAAAAGGTGGATGTCAATACGCTCGAGCACGAAGCGGCCAAGACGCTTGCCATGAACGAAGTGGGGATTGTAAACATTGCGCTCGGGCGCGAACTGGCCTTTGATCCGTATGCCGAAAACCCGGCAACAGGCAGCTTCATCCTGATTGACCGCGAAACAAACGCCACGGTTGGCGCCGGCATGGTGCAGCACGCGCTGCGCCGCGCAACGAACATTCACTGGCAGGCGGTGACTGTCGACAAGTCCGCGCGCGCCGAAAACATGGCCCAGCGGCCGCGCTGCGTGTGGTTTACGGGGCTTTCCGGAAGCGGCAAGTCCACGATTGCCGACATCGTAGAGCGCAAGCTGCACGCCATGGGGCGCAAGACCTACCTGCTCGATGGCGACAACATCCGGCACGGACTCTGCAGGGACCTGGGCTTTACGGACGCTGACCGCGTCGAAAACATCCGCCGTATTGGCGAGGTGGCCCGCCTCATGGTAGACGCCGGGCTGATTGTCCTCTGCTCATTCATTTCGCCCTTCCGCGCAGAGCGGAAGCTCGCGCGCAGCCTCTTGGAGAAAGGGGAGTTCCTCGAAGTCTTTGTCGACACGCCGCTTGGCGTCTGCGAGGCCCGCGACCCGAAGGGCCTCTACCGAAAGGCGCGCGCGGGGGAGCTACCAAACTTCACGGGCATCGACTCGCCCTACGAGCCGCCCACCTCACCCGAACTCCGCATAGACGGCGCCGCCATGACGGCAGAGGAAGCGGCCGAAGAGGTGCTGGCAATGATACTCGGTCAGGGGCGGCCGATCGAGTAGTACTCAAAGCCCATTTCGCGCATGCGTTCGGGCTTGTAGAGGTTGCGGCCGTCGAAGACGAGGGGCTGCTTGAGCAGGGATTTGACCTTGTCGTATTCGGGGCGACGAAATTCGTGCCACTCGGTGCAGATGGCGAGGCAATCGGCGCCTTCCAGCACGTCGTAGGGCTGCTCGCCGTAGGTGATTTCGTCGCCGAATACGGCGCGCGTGGTATGCATCGCCTCCGGATCGAACACTTGTACCCGCGCGCCCGCATCCAGCAAATCCCTTACCACAACATGCGCCGGCGACTCGCGCACGTCGTCCGTCCTGGCCTTGAAGGCGAGGCCCCAGACGGCGACGGTTTTGCCGGCAAGGGATCCGCCGAAGTGGTCTACGATCTTGTGGCCCAGGCGGTGCCGCTGGTGGTCGTTGACCTTGAGGACGGCATCGATAATTTTGAAGTCGTAGTTGTTCTGCTCGGACGTGCGGCGTAGCGCCTGAACGTCTTTCGGGAAGCAGGAGCCACCAAAGCCGACGCCGGGGTAGAGGAAGAGGTTGCCAATGCGGCTGTCCGTGCCCATGCCCTGGCGCACGTGGTCGACGTTTGCGCCGACGCGCTCGCAGAGGTTGGCAACTTCATTGATGAACGAAATCTTGGTCGCCAGAAACGAGTTGGCGGCGTACTTCGTCATTTCGGAGGAGCGCTCATCCATCACAAGGATGGGGTTGCCCTGGCGCACGAAGGGCTCATAGATGGAGCGCATAATGTCTTCTGCCCGTGCGCTCGATGTGCCAACAACTATGCGCTCGGGCTTCATGAAGTCGCTTACAGCGACGCCCTCGCGCAAAAACTCCGGGTTCGACACCACGTCAAACAGCTCGCCCGCCGCGAGTCCCTCGGCCTCGATGAGTTCGCGGACACGGTTGGCCGTACCAACGGGAACGGTACTTTTGTTCACCACGACGCAGTAGTCTGTGCGGTTCGTCTCCTTCCAGATGCGGGCCAGATCGCGCGCTGCGCCCTCAATAAACGAGAGGTCCGCCTCGCCGTCCCCTCCGGGAGGCGTTGGGAGTGCAAAGAAGAGCACGCGGCAGGTGGTAGCGGCATCTGCGAGCTGCGTCGTGAAGGAGAGCCGGCCCTCTTTGATGTTGCGCTCCAAAAGCTGCTCCAGGCCGGTTTCAAATATCGTGGCTTCGCCGCGCGAAAGCTTCGCAACCTTTGCCGCATCAATGTCCACGCACGTGACATCGTAGCCCATTTCGGCGAAACACGTGCCCGTTACAAGGCCCACGTAGCCGGTCCCTACAACTCCAATTTTCATAGTGCTTTAAGATCTGATGCGACCATTTCTTCAATCATGGCGTCCAGTGTATACTCCGGACGCCAGCCAAGCTCTTTGCGGGCCCGCGTGGCGTCGCCCACAAGCAGGTCAACTTCCGTGGGGCGGAAATATCGGGGATCGACGGCTACGCGCGTCTTGCCGCTCGCAGAATCCACGCCGACTTCGTTTTCGCCTTCGCCCTCCCAGGCGAGCGTAACACCCGCGGCGGCAAAGGCAAGCTCGCAGAAGCGCCGCACGGTATGCGTCTTGCCCGTCGCAAGTACATAGTCGTGCGGCGCCTCCTGCTGCAACATGAGCCACATGCCGCGCACGTAGTCGCGGGCGTGCCCCCAGTCGCGCTTTGCGTCCAGGTTACCGAGGTAGAGCATTTCCTGCGCGCCGCGTGCAATCTTGGCCGCAGCGCGCGTAATCTTGCGCGTCACGAACGTTTCGCCGCGAATGGGGCTCTCGTGGTTAAAAAGAATGCCGTTGCAGGCGTACATGCCGTAGGCCTCGCGGTAGTTGATCGTAATCCAGTAGGCGTAGAGCTTGGCGACGCCATACGGACTGCGGGGATAGAACGGGGTGGTTTCCTTCTGCGGCACTTCCTGCACGAGGCCGAAGAGCTCGGAGGTCGATGCCTGGTAGAAGCGCGTGGTCTTCTCAAGCCCCAGTATGCGAATGGCTTCT
>PCUY01000025.1:0-64536 GCA_002787815.1 Bacteroidetes bacterium CG12_big_fil_rev_8_21_14_0_65_60_17
GCAGCCGTCAAGTTCTTCTCGAATGCCGATCTTGTCTGGGGCTGGGGTCTCTTGTCGCGGCCTCTGGGTATTGCCATCATTCTGGTCCTTTTCTTCCTGACTGGGCTCTATCTGATTGGAAAGCTCAGGCTGTCTCATGAGCCTCCGGTGGAGAGCATAGGGGCCGGTCGACTGGTAGCTGCTACAGCGTTTTTCGTACTGTCCCTCTACATGTTTCCGGGCCTATTGGGCTCTCCACTGAATGCACTCGATGCCTATCTGCCTCCAAGGCAGGCGGGTGATACCGGGCTGTTCAATATGCTTGGTGCCAGCCCGGGATCTGTTGAGGCTGGTGCCGACGATGGCTGGCACGTCGATGATATAGATGCGGCCATCGCGGAAGCATCCGAGCGTGGTCTTCCGATATTCGTTGATTTTACCGGTTATACGTGTACGAATTGCCGCGCCATGGAAACCAACGTATTTCCAAGAGAGGCCGTGGCGGAGCGTCTCAGTAATAACTTCGTGAGGCTGAAGCTCTATACGGACGGTCCTGAACGCGGTGACGAGTTTCACCGCTATCAACTCCGGCTGACCGGAATCGTAGCCTTGCCTACCTATGCGGTCGTGGAGCCGGACGGAGAAACGCTCATTCGCCGCTCGTTCGGGATGATGAATGTCGATCGGTTTGTTGCCTTCCTGGACGAAGGATATTCCAGGTTCAGGTCATAGGAATCAGCAGCACCATTTGCTTTGACTCCCGGGCGACGGTATTGGTGACACTGCCGAGGAGCATTCGCTCAATGGCGGAATGGCGCGGTTTTCCAAGGAGTATCATGTCCACATCAAGGCGGGTTGCATCTTCGAGGATGACGCGTGCCGGATCTCCACTGTGCAGGGCTGGACGGACGGGGCGTTCGAAGCGTTCCAGGACGAACGTATCAAAGTCGTGTTGTTCGGCTTCGACAATACTTGCTTCTACCGTTGGATCATAGAGAGCGTAGGAGACCTCCCCGAAGCCACTCAGTGGATCCACACCCAATGGTGTTGCAGGCGACGGCACATACACGTGCACGACGAACAATTCCGCATCGAGTCGGGAGGCCAACTGCTGGGCGGCGTCGGTGATGTATCGGGGCTCGTTGAGGTCGGTGGCGAAGAGCAACTTCATGGTGCACATTCCGGAATGTTGTAGCCATTACAGTGTACGAGTGCCGGAGTGTGCGTGCAAGAAGGGGAATCCTGATCCCTGTCATGACGTACACCGCGTTTATTTCAGGAATGCGATCCATTTTCATGTTTACAGAGACACCCTTTACCATATTCCTGATTCTCATCAATTTGATGGTGAGTGGCTATGCGCTGTACGGCGACCATGGTTTGGTGGATCGCCTTGCGTTCAGGCCGGCCCGTGTCCTCAGGGATCGGGAGTATTACAGACTGCTCACGGCCGGCTTCGTGCACGCCGGACCGGGACATCTTGCCTTCAACATGTTGACGCTGTTCTTCTTCGGCCCCGCCTTGGAGCAGCTCATGGGTTCTGTCGGTTTCCTTCTCGTGTATTTCGTGAGCGAACTGGTGGCACATGGCGTTACACTGTGGTGGCAGAGAAATTCGCATGCATATGCTGCCGTTGGTGCGTCGGGTGCGATTTCGGGTGTGTTGCTGGCATTCTGCCTGTTCCGGCCGTTCGATCGCATTGGGCTTTTTTTCGCGATATGGATGCCAGCATGGTTGTTTGCCGTGGGCTTCCTGGGATTTTCAGTGTACGCCATGAGAAAGCGTCAGCAGGGAGCATTGGGAGGCATTGCTCACGAAGCACATCTCGGAGGAGCCTTGGGCGGTCTTGTTACCACACTGCTCCTCGAGCCCTCGGCACTGTCCATATTTTTCGGACAGATTCTGGGATAAGCCGTTATTGTCTTTCCCCATAACTGTGCTTAAAAGGCCTTAAAACGCGTGTAAAACCGTATTTATGTCATGTTACCGTTATTGTATTTTGTTTTTACCCGCCGGGATGTGTACATTCCCTGCACTCATGCCGCCTGGTAACAAGCCGTTCCGGCTTACTCAGTCGCGCAGTGACTATGGGCAGCAAAGGGCCCGGTCGTACGACCGGGCCCTTTGCATTGTCCCCGACCGGGTGTGGACAACTGTGTGGACAACGGTGTGAACTCTTTGTTGATTAGTTGGCATTGACTTGACAGGATAATGGGGGTATAATTCTCCCAGTGCCTGACGGCACCGTTCCTTGACGCGACTGAGTCTTTAGGCTGCATGAGAGGTTTCTCACGCAATCATGTATTGCACGTGCTACCGACAGTTGAATGGACATCGTATGGCCGGTTAAGATGCTGGGCTGCCAGGAAGGTGTTGTACTGCGACGGATCTTCGGATTGGTCCGGTACGGCAGGTGAACCTGCGCGCCTCGCACGACGCTGGTCAGGTGTGCTCCACAAAGAGTGTATCGACGATGTCAGGACGACGACAGGCAATCAGATTTTGTCCGACCGGACGTTTTTCGGAGCGAATCGGCGGCGAGACGACCTGAGGTACGGAGAGACGTTCTCTATCGTGTGCCCATACGATGGAGTACCTGCTGGCGACTCACTTCGGTGGTCGTTGGTTGGCCGGACAGCGCCCAGTGTGCTGTCTTTTCCACCAAAAGACAAGAACCTTCCTTCGGGAAGGTTCTCGCGTCAGGAGAACATTTGGCCGGTTTTCTTCGAAAGAAGGGCCGTCCGCAAAAAAGCCACCCGGTTTCGGGTGGCTTTTTTTGTTTCAGATGGAGATGCTTGCCACGGTTGGGGCACTACGGCGAGTCAGACGTCCAGCAGCTTTGCGAGCAGGTCAGACCACTGCCGAAACGAAAAGACCCGGGGCGAAGGGTGATCGTCGCCATGAAACCAGGCTACATACCAACCAGCTCCGATACCACCGGTCACATCGGAAGACAGCGAATCTCCAATGTAGAGTACATGTTCGCCCGTGTGTCCACACAATTCCTCGGCATGACGGAAAATACGCACATCCGGCTTGAGAACACCCGTTTCTTCGCTGATAACGATGTGTGAGCACGCGCGGGAGAGCTCTGGAAACCGCTGGAGCTTGGCGTGTTGTACCTCAGTGAATCCATTGGTCATCAGCCCGACCGGGTAGTGCTCAGCCATTCGAATCAAGGCTTCACGTGCACCCTCTACCCAGTTCCAGAAAGATGCATAGAGTCGCAGATACTCGTCTGCCAGGAGTACTGTGTTTTCCTTGCCGTCTGGATGGACGTCAAGAAGCAATAACTCAAAGCGACCGTACTTCGTGCTGGTTTTGTCCCGGACTCCGGCTGCGTACTCCGTCCATACCTGTCGGTTGACACGGGCATACGCGTTGCGGACGTCGCTGAGCGACGCATCTCCAAACAATGTTCCATGGCGTGCAACAAGGGCCTCCAACGCAAGCAACTCGGCTCCCTTATGGTCAAGAAGGGTATCGTCGAGGTCGAACCAGACGAACCTGATATCATTCATGGCAGGCGCATCTCATAAAGACCATACTCCTTGTCAACGGCTGAGTTGAGTGAATGGAGGGCGCTTTTGAGGCGACTGTTGGAGTCGAGTACCCAGCTCATTTCACAGCCGGTAATGCCCATGCGACGTCCGGTCTGAATGGTCTGGTTGATGACCAGTGCATCCAGGCCGCGACCGTGGTGTGATCTCCGGACTCCCATGAGGGGCATGCGAATTTCCCGGATAACATCGCTCTTCGCCAGAAAGAGCAATTTGAGAAATCCAAACGGCAACAGGCGTCCTTCGTTCAGTGTTTTTATGGCGTAATTCAGATCCGGGAGGGAAACGGCGAATGCAACGGGGTCGCCGTCATCCTCCACCAGCACTACCAGGCGTGGATCAATGATCTGCTTCAAATCTTTGGCAAGCCGATCGAATTCGCGATTGGTCATGGGCACGTGACCCCAGTTGTCTGACCATGCTTCGTTGTAGATTTCGCGGATATACTCGGCATCGCGCTTGAAGTGGTCCATGTCGAGGTTGCGTACCCGAAGGCCGGGATACCGCTTCAGGACAAGTTCCGACCCGCGTTTCAGCTTGGCATCCTGGAGGTACTTGATATTCGTGTAGTAGGCCCACATGGTCATGGCACGCTCAAGGCCGAATGTGAGCAGATGCGCTTCATACCACGGGTGATTGTAGGGCATGAGTATGGCCGGCTGGCTGTCAAATCCATCCACGAGCAGCCCCGCCGTGTCATTCATGGACGGGTTGACCGGACCGCGCATATGGGTCAGCCCGCGCGCCCTGAGCCAGTTCGCTGCCGCCCTGAGGAGGGCCTCTGACACGGCCAGGTCATCTGCGGCCTCAAAAAAACCGAAAAAGCCCACGCCATCGTCGTATTTCCGGAGATGTTCTCCGTTGACTATGGCGGCTATTCGTCCGACGACGTTACCCTTCTCGTCACGCGCGATAAAAAGTTGCATGTCGCCATGGTCGAAGAACGGGTTCTTCTTCCTGCTGAGTACATGCTTTGTATCGATTCTGAGGGGAGGTACCCAGAACGGTTCATCCCGGTAGGCATCGTAAGGATACCGGAGAAACGCTCTGTTGTCCTTCCGGGAAGAAACCTGACTGACCGTCACCGTTGACATCAGGCGGCACTGCCGTTGCTTGACACGATGCCGTGTTTGCGACCCACGCGGTAAAAAGCATCGAGGATGAAATCGAGATCATCGTTCGTGTGCGTCGCCATGTAGGATGTTCGCAGTACGGACTGTCCGGTTGGTACGGCGGGAGGAACCACGGCGTTCACGAAGACACCGGCATCGAGCAGGTCGCGCCACATTTCGAAGCAGGTTCGCATATTCCCTGCCAGGACGGGAATAATGGGCGATTGGCTTGTCCACACGTTGAAGCCTGCATTCCGGAACCCGTCGCGCATATAATCGGAAATTTCCCACAAACGGTCGAGCCGCCATGGCTCCTCTTCGAGGATTTCCAGGCACTTGAGGACCGTGGCCACATTCGAAGGTGGCATGGAGGCCGAGAAAATGTGGGCAAAGCTGGTGTGGCGAATATACTCGATGATATCGGCGTCACCGACACAGAATCCACCCAGCGAAGCGAAACTCTTGGAAAACGTACCGGTGGTCAGGTGAACCCGCTCACCCAGGTCGAAATGTGCCGCTGTTCCCCGTCCTCCGGGGCCAATGACGCCCACAGCGTGGGCATCATCCGACATCAGTACGGCGTCGAACTCTTCGGCTAAATCGGCAAGACCAGGCAACTGGGCCATGACTCCATTCATGGAGAAGACGCCATCGGTTACAATCAGGCGGCCGGCATCGGGGTTGTCGAGATAGGAGCGCTCCAGCAGCAGGCGCAGGTGTTTCAGGTCATTGTGACGGAACCGGATAGTTTCGGCCCGGGCCAGTTGCGTACCGGCAACGATACATGCGTGGTTTTCCTTGTCGGAGTATATGAAGTCCCCTTTTCCCGCAATGGATTGGATGACCCCTTCGTTGGTCATGTAGCCCGTCGAAAACAGGACGCACGCTTCGCGACCCATGAATCGGGACAGGCGTTCTTCCAACTGGATGTGCAGGTCAAGCGTACCATTGAGGAAGCGACTTCCCGTGCATCCCGTGCCGTATTTGTGGATGGCCGCCTCTGCAGCCTCACGGACCCGCTCATCCGAAAGAAGCCCCAGGTAGTTGTTGGAGCCTGCCATGATGATTTCACGGCCGTTCATGATGGCCCGAGTGCCATCGTTACGTTCTATGGGTCGAAAATAGGGATAAAGGCCAGCCGACTTGATCTGGGAATACAAACCTGACTCGTCAAAAAATGCGTGGCATTTCCTGAACAGACCAGGCTCACTGGTCCGGGCCGTCGCGGTTGCATCCGTCAGTCCCGGAATGGAGCCAATTGAATTGTTGCCGTGGGGCATGATGGAGTGGTTCAGTGGAGTTGGATCGTCCTTGGGCCGATCATGGGACGTATTGTGATGGAACAGGTTACACTGACGGGGAGGACAGGTTCATTTTCTGTCTCCTCAAAAGCGGTATCCGACGGCCGGTCCCAGCCCGTCGGGCGAGACATGCAACCGGATGGAAAGGTCATCTTCCACGTCAAAATCGATTAAATGA
Organism: Bacteroidetes bacterium CG12_big_fil_rev_8_21_14_0_65_60_17; assembly: GCA_002787815.1. GTDB lineage: Bacteria > Bacteroidota > Rhodothermia > Rhodothermales > UBA10348 > 1-14-0-65-60-17. The sequence continues at coordinate 6,131 of PCUY01000025.1, forward strand.
GCGCTGACGTAAGCGTCCAGCAAGGCCAGACCGTATACAAAGCCGATGCCAATTGCCGAAAGGTCACGATTGCGTCGGAAATTATTCCGTCGCGTCTCAATGGGGCGGGACGAAATGGGACCGAACTCGGCGGCCAGCGTGTTGTATGCCGGCATCAGATCCGCATTCGGGTTGCTGTCCAGTTGCCCTGCATCTACCAGTTCCTGGAAGGCCTTGTACCGGAAAGCGTCCCGGTAGAGCGTGTAGTCCCGCTGATTCTGGACGGTCGAGACAACCAGTGCGCCAAGGGCGGCATAGACAAACGGTACTTTGATATGGTGTCCGTTGTAGACCTGTCCCCAGCCGGGTACAGCTGCGCTTCGCCACAGGGCTCCCCGTGGTGAATGCTCGGCCGGTCGATCGCTCGCAACCTGGGCGCACGAGGGTTGCCACATGCCCGTGGCCGCCACGATAAGGATCAGCATCAGGTATCGGCACATCACAGGTACTAATCGTCAGCAAGCAGATCGGCCAGGCGCTCCAGATCCTCAGCCGAGTAGTACTCCACTTCAATTCGACCGGTACGGCCATCTGTGGATGGCTTTATGGAGACTTTCGTGCCCAGTCTGCTCCGGATCCGGTCGGTGATGCGGTCCAATTCCAGTCGGATGTGGCGCGGAATGGACTCGGACTCGGACGCTGTTGTCTTCTTTTTGGAGCCTGGCGAGGCCAACCGCTTGACCATGGATTCCGTGTCCCGGACCGAAAGCCCCTTCTGGACAATGGCATCCAGGACATCCTGTTGAAGGGCATCGCTTCCCAGAGAGAGCAGGGCCCGTGCATGACCAATGGACAGGTATCCATCCCGAAGTCCCGCCTGTATGACCGGTGGCAGATTCAGAAGGCGTAGATAGTTGGCCACAGCAGGCCGGCTTTTCCCTACTTTTTCGGCCACCTGCTCCTGCGTCAGCCCACACTCATCCATGAGACGTCTGTATCCCAGGCTGATTTCAATCGGATTCAGTTGCTCCCGCTGTACGTTTTCGACGATCGCCATTTCGAGCATGGCCTCCGTGTCCGCCTCTCGCACGAACGCCGGGACACGCTCGAGCCCGGCCAGACTGGCTGCCCGCAATCGGCGTTCCCCCGAGATGAGCTCATATTGATTGGGTCCTCGGCTGCGAACAGTCAGCGGCTGAATAATACCCAGGTGACGGATGGACTGTGCCAATTCTTCCAGCGCCGCCTCGTCGAAGTTTTCCCTGGGCTGGAAGGGGTTCGGGGAGATGCGGTCCACTGCGATGTCCGAGATTTTCCCGGATGTCCGTATGCGATCCTCGAAGTTGTACAGGCGGCTTTCCGGATCCCGGCTGCCCGCTGGATACTCCGATTCGGAATCGGGCAGGAGTGCACCCAGACCTTTCCCGAGAGCGGCTTTTCGTTTTGTCATGGGATGAGGGCCCTAATTCTGGTTGTTTGCAGTCTGCAGATAGGCCACGTTGTTGGCAATGATTTCGCGCGCAAGTCCAATATAATTGCGGGAGCCCGTGCTGGCTGCATCGTACATGATCACCGGTTTTCCGAAACTGGGCGCTTCTGAAAGCCGGACGTTCCGTTGCACAATCGTCTGGAAGACTTTGTCACCGAAATAGCGCCTGACTTCGGTGGCAACCTGGTTGGCCAGACGAAGCCGCGTGTCGAACATGGTCAACGCGACGCCTTCGATTTCGAGGTCCGGGTTCAAATGCTGACGGACCAACTTGATCGTATTGAGCAACTGTCCCAGACCCTCGAGTGCAAAATATTCTGCCTGAACCGGGATGATCACGGAGTCGGCGGCTGTCAATGAGTTCAGGGTCAGCAGTCCCAGTGACGGAGGGCAGTCTATGATGATGAAATCGAAGGAATTTCGCACTTCGGCAAGGGCTTTCCTCAGAATGCGCTCCCGGTCTACGACGTCGATCATCTCGATTTCAGCCCCAACCAGGTTGATGTGGCTTGGCAACAGATGCAGGAATTCCATCTCCGTCGGCAAAATGACCTCCGGAGCCGTTTTTTCACCAATCAGCACTTCATATGCGGACCCTGCCACACTCTTTACATCGACGCCTACTCCGGAGGACCCATTCGCCTGCGGGTCGAAATCTATGAGCAGCGTCCTGTGTTCCATGGCCGCAATGGAGGCAGCTACGTTCACAGCTGTCGTCGTTTTTCCGACTCCTCCTTTCTGGTTCGCTACCGCGATGATCTTGCCCATGAACACCTCATTGAGTGACCGTGCAATCTATGAACCTTGCCTGTGCGAAGCCAACGGAACGGGGGGAGTGCAAAAAAGCCCCCCTGTTTTTTGGAAGTAACCATAAATTACTAACTTGAGTCATGGAATCGTTTGACTATACTCCAGTGCGAACCATTCCCGCCCGCAATGCGTCACGTCTCCGGATTGAGGCGGTCGGCCCGGAGCGGTTGGATGTGATCCGTACCATGAATCGGTCCATCTTCAGGGAGGAGCGCATCATCAACACGTTTGAACGCGACGACCTCGTCATGCTGCTGGCCTGGCATGACGATACGCCGGTTGGTTTCAAGGTGGGGTACCGGGAAAACAGGTTCATATTTTACTCGGCGAAAGGAGGTGTCATTCCGTCTTTTCGGAGGCAGGGTGTGGCCACGGCGCTTCTGTCGGAGATGGCTGAGTGTGCCACCGGGATGGGTTACCGCCGGTTTGCCTTCGACACATTTCCGAATCTGCACCCGGGAATGACGATTATGGCGCTCAAAAGCGGCTTTCGACTCATCAAATCCGACTACAATACCGTGTACAGGGAGTACCGGCTGCGGTTTGAGATGGCGCTGGATTCCTGACGGCCGGATCAGAACAGGGCGTAGATGAAGGGAGCAAGCGCTGAGCCCTGCGTAAGTACGATCAGCAGGCTCACGAGTACCAGCACGACGACGATCGGGAGCAACCAATACTTTTTTCGCTCTCGGAGAAAGACCAGAAACTCGAACAGGATGCCCGCTTTGCTCATGATGATTGCGTGATGGCCAGTGAGAGGTGCAACTACGCCTTTGCCCCTTCGTAGGTTCATTCTACCTGTTCACTGATGAACGCTGTTTCCATGCGACGTTTCCTGTTCGAGTTTTCGGAGTCGTTTCTGATTGCCATCCGCTCCGTGTTTGGCAATAAAATGCGTGCGGTGCTGACGACGCTGGGAATCGTGATCGGTATCGTGTCGGTCACGGCCATGGCAACAATCGTGAGCGGAATTGAGCAGGGTTTCGAGCAGGACATTGCGTCCCTGGGTACCGATGTCGTCTACATTGAACGCTGGCCGTGGGTGAGTGGGCCCGGTTTCAAGTGGTGGGAGTACATAAACCGGCCACGAATTGACCAGGACCTGTCAGACGCCCTCAACCGGAAGGCTCGTCTCATTGCGGGGGCGACCGCCGTTGTGAGCACGGGTCGCACGGCCAAGTCTGAACACGAATCCATAGCACGGATCAGTATCCAAGGTACGCAGGCCAACTACCCACGCGTACAGGAAGTGGATCTGGCGGAAGGTTACTTCTACACGGAGGTCGACGAGTTGGCCGCCCGGAGCGTGGCCGTAATCGGCGCAGGGGTGGCCGAAAAGCTGTGGCCATTCGGAACGGCTCTTGGCAAGACCATGCAGATCGGCGGAAACAGGTACCGCGTCATAGGCATCCTGAAACGTGAGGGTGAGGGGGCGGAAGGTGTGTCCGGGAATGATTTCGGTGCGTTCGTTCCCATAACCGCTTTCCAACGCCACTTCGGGACCCGGTGGAGGGACGCCAGTATACGGGCCAGAGTTGCCCCCGGGGTTGCCCTTGAAGATGCCAAGGACGAGATCAGGGGTATTGTACGCGTGGAACGGCAACTGGAGGCCGGTGAGGCCGACAATTTCGAAATCAACGAACAAGCCTCGTTGCGCGAGGCCATTGCACCCATCAAAAATGCCATATTCGGAATTGGAATTGGTCTGACGGCACTGGCTCTTCTTGTGGGAGGAATCGGTGTCATGAACATCATGTTCGTGACGGTGAAGGAGCGAACGCGGGAGATAGGAATCCGCAAGGCGGTGGGGGCCCGCCGCATCTCCATCCTGATGCAGTTTTTGATCGAAGCCATCGTCATCTGCATGGTGGGCGGTATACTCGGCGTAGCATTGTCCATACCGCTTTCCATGGTGATCAGCCTGGTGCTGCCCGCCGAGCTTGGCGTCGGCATTGTGCTCATTGCCTTCAGCATATGTGTGGGCATCGGGACGATTTTCGGACTCGCCCCGGCCTGGACGGCGGCGCGCTCCATTCCCATAGAAGCCCTGCGCTATGAGTAGAAACGCATGAACGACACACAGAACGGATCCTGGTCATGATGGCATTCCTTGAAGCAATTCGCATGGCTCTGGGATCGCTTCGCGACCACAAATTGCGCTCATCCCTGACACTGTTGGGAATGGTAATCGGTGTATTCGCCATCATTGTGGCGGTGACAGCTGTCGAGGTCATCGATGTCTATTTCAAGGACCGATTGCAGTTTCTGGGAGCTTCTACATTTACCGTTTCACGCACGCCTTCCATCCAGACCGGCAGCCTGGATGCCAGTGTGCGGAACAGGCCCAATATTACGTGGGAACAGGTGGAGCGGCTGCAGGAAGCCATGCAGATTCCTGTCAGTCTTTCTCCTCTGGAAGATTTCGATATTGGAAAAGCCTCCTATGCGGACCGGGAAACGGAGCCCAACACGTTCGTGATGGGCACGAACGAGCACATGCTCGACAATTTCAGCTACGAGTTGGAGCAGGGTCGTTTTTTTACGGACGAGGATGTACTCTATGCACGTCCTTTGTGCGTTGTCGGCTCGGACATTGCAAAAGTGCTTTTCCCGAACGAGTCACCGCTTGGAAAGGAGATTCGAATTCCGGGAATGCGATGCCAGGTAGTTGGTGTGCTGAAAGAAAAGGGCAGTTTCCTCGGATTCGCACAGGACAACCGTGTTTTCATTCCAATCACGCGAGGTTTCAGTGCGTTTGGCCAGCCACAGCGCAACATTGCGTCTGTGTCCATGCGTGTGCACGACCCGATCATGATCAATGCGGCGAAGGAAGAGGCTACCGGTCGTCTGAGGGTCATCCGGAAAGTGTCGCCAGGCGAGCCGAACAACTTCGAAATATCGACCAACGACTCCATGCAGGCGGTGTTTGAGGCGTTCACGGGTACGCTGACCATGGGCGGCGCGGGAATAGGTCTCGTATCGCTTCTTGCTGCAGGAATCGGGATCATGAATATCATGCTCGTCTCCGTAACGGAGCGCACGCGGGAAATCGGTATCCGCAAGTCAATCGGTGCCCGTCGACGAGACATCCTTCGGCAGTTCCTGATTGAAGCATTTTTCCTTTGTCAAATCGGTGGATTGATCGGTATTCTGCTGGGCGCACTCGCCGGCAACGGAGTAGCACTGTATTTCGATATCTCTGCTGCCTTTCCCGTCGGGTGGGCTGTCGGTGCTGTTGTCATGGTGACGGTGATTGCCCTCGTTTTCGGGGGGTATCCGGCATTCAAGGCAGCCCGCCTCAATCCCATAGAATCACTCCGATACGAATAAAGCGTCATGGCAGCCAGCAGGAAGAAAGCTAAACAGGCGGCAGCCGATGCCGTCGTCCACATGGTTGAGGATGGCATGACGGTGGGTCTCGGAACCGGGTCCACAGCTTCCCTGGCCATTGAAGCCCTCGGCCGACGCATCTCGCGTGAAAACCTGCGAGTCACGGGTGTGCCAACGTCGTTTGCATCGGAGCGCCTGGCCCGGGAATACGGTATTCGGCTGGGCACACTCGATACGCATGGCAGGATTGACCTGGCGTTTGACGGCGCAGACGAGTGTGATCCCGGTCTGAACCTCATCAAAGGCAGGGGTGCGGCGCATACGCGGGAAAAAATCGTGGCGTTTTCCGCCGCCCGGTTCATTGTTCTGATCGATGCATCGAAGCGCGTCGATCTGTTGGGAATGCACATGCCCTTACCCATCGAGGTCGTTCCGATGGCCGTGGCACCGGTCATGGGATGTCTGCGATCACTCGGTGCCCGCCCCGAACTGCGCATGGGCATGAAAAAAGACGGCCCGGTTGTGACCGACCAGGGGTTATGGGTGATCGATGCGCAGTTTGATGAGGGAATCCCCGATCCGGCCGTAGTGGACCGGACGCTTCTGGATACGCCGGGCGTACTCGATCACGGACTGTTCCTCGAAATGGCTACCGATGTTCTGGTCGGGCTGGAATCGGGTGACATTGAGCACCTCAGAAGAGACGCTGCAGTAATTCGTCGAGCCGACTGACGGCGTTTTGCGATGTGTGCGTCCCGGCGGGCACCCATATTTCGTCAAATCCGAGTTTTTCTGCTTCTTTCATGCGTACGTCCAATTGGGCAATGGAGCGCACTTCACCGCCCAGCCCGACTTCCCCCATGAAAGCACTTCCGGGACTGATGGTGCAATCGTGATGGGAAGAAGCAATGGCTGCCACAAGTCCCAGGTCAGCGGCGGGATCATTCAGTCTCAGACCACCTGTCACATTGACGAACACATCGTAGTCGGACAGGGGCAGGCCGCCTCTTTTTTCCAGTACCGCCAGAAGCATCTGCAGGCGGCGTGCATCGAACCCCGTCGTTGTCCGCTGCGGCGTTGAATACGAGGTCGGTGTGACAAGGGCCTGGATTTCAGCCAGCACGGGCCGGGTTCCTTCGAGCGTACAGATGACGGCAGAGCCGGACGTGTTCCGGGCCCGCTCGGAGAGGAACAGCACACTCGGATTGTCTACCGGCGTGAGCCCATTGGACTGCATGTCAAAGACGCCAATCTCGTTTGTCGAGCCGAATCGGTTCTTGATGGCACGCAGGATCCGGAACGTGTGGTGTCGGTCCCCCTCCAGGTGCAGGACGGTATCGACCATGTGCTCCAGGACGCGCGGGCCAGCTATGGAACCCTGTTTCGTGACGTGGCCTACCACGAACGCGCTTGTCCCGGTAGCTTTTGAAAGTTGGATCAATGCGGCCGCCGATTCCCTGACCTGGGAAACGGAGCCGGGTGCGGATTGGATATCGGAGCGGAAGATGGTCTGGATGGAGTCCACCACGAGTACATCGGGGGCCTCGTCATGCACACTCGATATAATGGATTCCACATCCGTTTCCGCGAGCAGAAGAAACGAGTCCGACGATACGCCCAGTCGTTCTGCACGCATCTTGACCTGCGAAGCGGATTCCTCGCCCGTCACATACAGGATTTTCCGGTCCTGCATGAGCGCTCCGAGTTCGGTCATCAGCGTACTTTTCCCTATTCCGGGAGTGCCGGCGACCAGCACAACGCTGCCTCGCACAATGCCGCCACCGAGGACGCGGTCCAACTCCGGATTACCGGTCACAAGCCGCGACTCGCTGCCGCTTTCGATTTCAGAGAGGCGCAGGGCGCGTTGTGCAGGTGCAGCGCTGCCTTTCGTGCGCCCGGCCCGGCCAAGGCGGTGCTTGCTGGCCGATGGCAGATGCTCTTCGACGAGGGTATTCCACTCCCCACAGCCCGGACACTGGCCGCTCCATTTCGGTGATGGAGAGCCACAGACCTGACACACAAATCGGGTATTTTTTCTGGCCATTCGGATCAATGTTTATGATGCTTACGGAAGGCAACATACAATCAGGGTTCCAAATCCCCGTGCAGAATTACCGGGCCGGGCACCAAATGCCACAGCTGTCGTACCTTGCACCCCGTTCACCATCAGACCCCCATGGCTGTCTTGCATAACACGTTGACCGGTCCTGTCCAGGCACTGGGTCGCTACAGCCTGCTGATGTTTCATGCATTCGGTGCGCTTCCCGAGTTTTCCAGGTATCGCAAAAACCTCTGGGAGCAAATGGTGCATATCGGGATTGAGTCCCTGCCCATCGTCATGATGGCAGCGGCTTTTTCCGGGGCCGTGACAACGGTGCAGACGGCGTATCAGCTGGTCACGCCACTCATTCCCAAAAGCATCATCGGCTCCATCGTCGCGCCATCGATGATCCTCGAACTCGGTGCGGTTGTGACGGGGTTCATTCTGGCTGGGCGCGTGGGGGCCCGTATTGCCGCTGAATTGGGGACGATGCGTGTTACGGAGCAGATCGATGCCCTTGAGGCGATGGGACTCAATTCCATCGGCTACCTCATCGTGCCCCGCGTCATAGCCGGTGTCGTCATGTTTCCGGTCCTGTATGTGGCTGCGAGTTTTGTCGGTATTGCCGGTGGCATGTTGGTTGGGCACTATGGTGGGTTCGTACCCATGGGAGAGTTCGTGGATGGTGCGCGCGAATTCTTCCAGCCGTTCGACCCCATATTCGGACTGATCAAATCCCTCGTGTTCGGATTCACGATTACGTCCATTTCCTGTTTCAAAGGTTATTATACGAGGGGCGGTGCCGAAGGCGTAGGACGAAGTACGACAGAGGCGGCTGTAGCCAGCTGTGTATTTCTTCTTCTTGCCGATCTGGTCCTGGCGGCAACCCTCCTGTAATCGACTCCATGATCAACGTAGAAAACATCAACAAGAGCTTCGGCGGCACCCAGGTGCTGCATGACGTTTCCCTTGATATCAATGAGGGGGAGACGCTGGCCATCATTGGCCGTTCCGGGTCGGGCAAAAGCGTCCTAATGAAGCATCTGATTGGACTGCTCAAGCCCGATTCAGGTCGCGTGCTCGTGGAGGGTGTTGATATCAACCAGATCACGTACGGCGATCTCCGCGAAGTTCGGCAGCACTTCGGAATCCTGTTTCAGGGGGGAGCGCTCTTCGATTCCATGAGTGCGTTCGACAACGTGGCGTTTCCACTGCGTACATTCACGAACAAGACCGAGGAGGAAATCCGGGATGAGGTGCTTCAGTGTCTGGACATGGTTGAACTGGCGTCCGTAGGCTCGAAGATGCCCTCGGAACTCTCGGGTGGTATGCAGAAACGCATTGCCCTGGCCCGCGCCGTATCTCTGCGCCCGCGTTACGTGCTGTACGATGAACCCACCAGCGGACTCGACCCGGAGACATCAAACACCATTGACGCGTTGATAGAAGGGCTGACGGACAGGCTCAATATCACGAGCATTGTCGTGACGCACGACATGCATTCCGTACTGAGCATTGCAGACCGTGCCGCTTTCATTTACCAGGGGCGCATGCACTGGACCGGTACCATCGACGAACTGCATTCCTCACAGGACGCCACGCTGTGTGCGTTCGTGAAGGCAAACGAATACCAGATAGGACACTGATACCGTGAAATACTCGAATGAATTGAAGGTTGGCGGAACGCTGCTTGTTGCGGCACTCATCTTTGTACTCGGCGTGCGGTACTTCGAGGACCTGCCGTTGTTCAAACCCACATACGACCTGAATGTGGTTTTCGACAACGCGGGTGGCCTGATTGCCGGTAATGTGGTGCGGGTCAATGGCGTCACTATCGGATCGGTCAGTAACGTGGCCATTTCAGAGGAGACGGGAAAGGTGGAGGTTGCCTTCCACGTGCGCAACACTATTCCTGTTACGGAGGGAACGTATGCCACGATCGGTGGCTTTGATGCCCTCGGTGTCGTACGTATGGACCTCGTGCTCGGACCCCCGACGGCGCCACTTATTCCGGAAAATGGATATATCGAAGGGCGTACGGGAGCAGATGTGATCGGGAAAGTAACAGCCAGGGCACCTGAGCTTCTCGGACAGGTCGACTCGGTTCTTGTCGGGCTGAATCGCATGCTCCGGACGACGACCGAGTTGGTTGACAACCCGGGTTCCGACCTGCGTTTGACATTGGCTGCCATGAACGGATCCGTACAGGCTCTCGAGACCATTCTGGTCCAGGAGCGGGATCGTGTTGGGCGCGTCATGAAGCACGTGGAATCGCTGACACAGGACATGGATATGGCTGTAGGTGAAGATGGGGAGCGCGTCGCCGCATTGATGGACGGCCTGGATACGACGCTGTCCGAGGTGGATGCGACGCTGGCCGACGTAAGGACCATGTCTTCCGAACTCACGGTCGTACTGACATCCCTGAACAACGGGGAGGGGACTCTTGGGCTCATGTTGAAAGACCCGGGCCTCTACCACCGTATGGACTCCACGCTGGCCAGTTTGAACAGCCTGTTGACGGACTTCCAACAGGACCCTGGACGGTATCTCAAGGAAATGCGCATCATAGACCTGTTCTGACCCATGCCCACTTACGACGATGCATTGGCCCTTTTCCATGAATGGACGACGTCTGAAAGCCTTCGCAGGCACGCCTACGGCGTAGAAGCTGCCATGAAGTGGTATGCGCACCACTTCAATGAAGACGAGGAGTTGTGGCGCATGACGGGGCTCCTCCATGACATGGACTATGAGAAACACCCGACGCCGGAAGAACATCCGTCCGTCGGCGTCTCCGTACTGCGGGAACTCGGATATCCGGAGCCCATGCTCACAGCCATCATGGGGCACGCCGACCATACGGGTGTTGCGCGCACCACGTTGCTGGCAAGAACACTGTATGCGGTCGACGAGCTGTCAGGGTTCATCACGGCAGTCGCCTATGTGCGACCAACGGCTCTGGACGGAATGACACCTCGTTCCGTCCGCAAGAAGCTGAAAGACAAGGCCTTTGCTGCTGCCATCGGACGGGATGACATCCAAAAGGGTGCCGATGACCTCGGTGTGGAGTTGACCGGGCATATCGCCAATGTTATTGCGGGTATGCAGGCCGATGCAACCCGCCTGGGATTCGGTCCGTCATAGACCTGTGGTCAACAGCCTTCGATCGGACCTGGGGTGTGTCCGTCATGAGTGAAGATCAAACATCACAGGACCGGGGTCTTTCCGTGGGTGAGGCGCGTGAAGCCACGCGCTCCACGGCCACCGAACTGCGGCACCTGTTGGCCCGCCATATCCGTCGGCACCTGCCGAGCCGTGTCACGCCACGAAAGAAGGTAGCGGAGCCGCCGCGTCTCATTGGAGGCCATGCGCGGTTGCTGCCCCTGCTTAAAATCATTCCATGGATGCTGGCCGCACTTTTTGTGTTCAGTTTCACATGGGATTTTCCGGGAGGGGAAATATCAGCGCTGGGCATGACGCTTCCGCTTGAGGGCGTACTCCGATTCGTGTCGGTCAGCGGATTGATCGGTTTTCTGACCAATTGGGTGGCTATCACCATGCTCTTCAACCCGCGCGGCGAGCGTCCCATACTGGGCCAGGGACTCATTCCGGCGCAGCGCGAACGTGTCGTGTACCGTCTGGCAACAGCCGTCTCGGAAGAACTCATCAATGAGGAGATCATCAAGCAGAAAATCGAGGAGAACAACATTATTCCCCGATACAGGGCTCTTGCACTCGATGTGACACGTGGCGTCCTGGAAGATGATGCGTTCCGGGCTGACTTCAAAAAACTGACGGCCTCGTACCTCGAAGCCGTACTGACTTCTCCGGAAGTGCGTACGAGAATCGTACAGTTCGTGATAGCCAAAATAGAATCCTGGGCAGGTCAGGGACTCGGTGGGTTTGCACTGAAGGCGTATCGGTTCGTGAACGAGGAAGATTTTACTGGGAGGGTCGAGGATGCCATTGCCAGCCTTCCCGATCAGCTGGACATCGTCATGGATGAGATGGACGCGCTACTGGATGTGATACCGGGAAAAATCGAGGCACGGTCCGAGGACATCGAGCATTGGGCTACGAAAGTTGTTCTCGGATTCGTCGAAAACCTGGACGTGTACGACATGGTCATGAGCAACATGATGGCTTATGACGATCGCAGGCTCGAAGAACTGATCAAGCGGAGCACGAACGAACAGCTGTCGTACATCAAATACCTGGGAGGTATTCTCGGTGCCTGTGGAGGCCTGGTGATCTGGCAACCACTGCCGGCATTGATCGTGTTTGCGGTGGTGGGAGCGACTGTCTACGGAGCCGACGTGGTCATTTTCAGGTTGCGTCGGGCTTGAAGCATTCCCGACAGCGTGGTTCGTACGCCTCGACGGCTCCAAGCAACACACGCTCTTCTCCACCCGCAAGCCGCTGGGAGTGGTTGGCCGGTGCCCCACAGACGAGGCAGATGGCGTGCAGTTTGGTTACGTATTCCGCAACAGCCAACAGGTCGGGCATGGGTCCGAAGGGCTTCCCCTTGAAGTCCTGGTCGAGGCCCGCAACAATTACGCGCTTTCCACTGCGGGCGAGCTGCTCTACCACCTGCGTCAGGTCCGGATCAAAAAATTGTCCTTCATCGATTCCGATCACATCCGACTCCGTTGCCAGAAGCAGGATTTCGGATGACGTCGTGACGGCCGTGGACTGCAGTGCCGATTCGTTGTGCGATACCACCTCTTCCCTGGAATACCGGGTATCCATCGCAGGCTGGAAAATTTCCACCCGCTGACGCGCGAACCGCGCCCGCTTCATCCGCCGGATGAGTTCTTCCGTTTTTCCGCTGAACATGGAACCACAAATGACTTCAATCCAGCCAGCCCGGCGATTTACAGGAAGGATGTGAGGTTCCAAAACGTCGTGGGAAAATGATTTTCGGGAAGATACTCGCTCAGGCTCAAATACTCTCCAACTGCCCGGAAGGCACCCAGCCACGTGTGCCATTGCTGAGCTGCACGAGGACCCATCCGGGCGTTTGTGTCTGTATGTCCACAACGAGACCCTCGTGAACCACTTCAACGGGTGGGGCGGCGCTGTCGGCCTGCTCGACAAGCGTGGTCTCCGGCACAATGATTACCGCCGACTCCGGTTCGGCAGGAGAATAGGATGACGACAGGCCAATGATCACACAGCCGCATGCCAGCAGCGGCAACACCACGTAGATACTTTGGCCCATTGGAAGCGTCCTGCGACCACGGATCCGCATGATGTGAAGCAGAACCGCCCCATAGAGAAACAGCAGACCGGAAATGAACCAGGCACCAGGCGATACAAAACGCAGAACAGCAGCCTGCATGGTTCGCCAGAAGGGCCTCGGAAGGGACGAAAACGAGTCAACCTGGCGCTCGCGGGCCACCCTGAGACTGTGCCGTATGACTTCGCTGTCGGAGTCGAGCCGGGCTGCACGTTCAAAATACAGAATGGCGTATCCAAGACGGTTCAGCCTGTAGTGGGCAATTCCCATATTATGCCACAGGGCGGCACTCGCAACATGCATGGACTGAATGGTTTCATATTGCGCCAGTGCCTCCTCATACTCTCCCTGGCGCAACAGCGCTGTCGCGTCATCAAACGCTTCGGTGACCACACTGGCATCCTGTGCAGGGTGAAGGAGAAGTGTTGTCAGAATCAGGAGTACGATCATGAGGACCACCGCCCGTTCAACATCACTATGAGGGTAGATGCGTCGGACAACGCCTCTTTTCGATCGGCGTCCGTATGACCCGCCGGTGCGAAACGGCCACGGTCGCACACCTCGAGAAAGGAGATGATTCGGTCGGTTTCCGTGCCCGACACGCCGTGGTCCAGGAGCAGGTCTGCCAGTTGCTTTCGGGTCAACCCGGTCTCTGACACGTTGAGTTGATTGCCAATAAAGCCCGTGAGTGCACGATCAAGTTCCTCATAGAACGATGCCACCTCGTCGGAGTCCAGAAGCTCGCTGGCACGCGCGAGGTGCTTCCGGGAGACGGGATGGGCAAGGCGTTGCCGTGTCCGTGCCTCGTCTATCGCAAAACGTTTCCGTTGCTCCTCGGTAATCCACGTTCCACCCCAGAGTAGAAGCGGCACGACGAGTAGAATCCAGGTCAGAGGCCGTTCATGGAGGGGACGCCGGGCACGCACATCTCGCCAGCGACCCGTGTGCAGAAGCGGGGGCGCGACATCGCCAACCGGAAGCCCGTTCTGAACGGTTCGGGGCGATGTTGTGCCAGCCGGACTACCCTCGGCTGTGATCGTGAATGCGTCGGACGAGTCGGTTCGATACTGTGCTGTTTCCGGGTTGAACCATGAGAAGGTGACCGGTGGTATCGTGTAGGAACCCCGGGCGCGGGGAATAAGGACCCACTCGAAAACCTTTGTTCCGGACACGCGGTTGCCGCTGCGGTCAAGTTCTACGGACGATGTCGGGCCAAGTACTTCCAATGAGGCGGGGAGGTCTACCGCTGGTGCGCCGAGTGTGGCCAGGTTTCCCTCTCCCCGTATCGAGACACGTAGCGTAATACCGTCACCTGTAGCAACGCGCGTGCGGTTGAGGCCGGCCTCCAGACGGTACGATCCGACCGCCCCCGAGAAGTCATTCGGCGCACCGTCCGGAAGGGGGCGGGCGGTAATCGATACTTCCGGCGACGCCAGCTCAATCGGTGCAAACCTGGAACGCATGGAGAACAGACTCTGGAATGGATCGCGACGGCCAAAGGGAAGCATGGCTTCGCTCTCTATACGAAGTGGATCAATGGTCAGGGAACCGCTTCGTGTCGGGAATACGGCTGCACGTTTGAGCGTGATGACATTGTACCGGAGCCCATTCCGGACGACGGTACGCGGTACAGGCCGCGTATCCACTTCCATTTCCTCACGCCAGAATCCGTTGGCATCCCAGCTGTCTGTGAGGCGACTTTGTCGTAGTTGGATCCCTTCCCGGAAGAACAACCGGTATTCAAGAACCAGTTGCTCATGCTGCCAGACGGAGGCCGATGCTGGGACAACCTGAATGTAAATATCCCGTTCGGACGGTGTTGGAGTGGGCTCGGGGCCGGGATTCGGCGGCTGGAATGCAGAGAATGGATCTCTCACACGGGGTTGCTGGGCTGGGCGCTGGGACTGGGGCACAACATTGATGTCGATGGGCTCCGTTCGATACGTCTCGCCGGCTACAACAACCTCCATGGGAAGTATCCGCGCGCGGCCCTCTGCAACAGGCCGGAGCATCCACGTGAAACCAAAGCTCTGCGTTACGCGACCGTTCACGATGCTGACGTTGCGGCGGGTCCCGGGGGTTCTCTGCGTCAGGGCAAGGCCTTCCGTCTCGGGCGGATCCGGTGTAAACACGCCTGAGCCATCCGATCCGTTGATGGTGACCGTCAGCGTAAGGGTCTCCTGATCCCCGATTTCCGTAGCGTTGACAGACGCCTCGACAGAGACTTCCTGCGCGGCCGAGGTCTGGGGCAGCAGAAGCAGGAACGTGGATAAGACAGCAAAAATGCTATAGAAGGTGCCCACTCGCATCACCAATCCTTGTCGACACGTCGCGGGCGGGTCTTGAGTTTCTGTACTTCCCGCAGGAGTTGTTCTTCCTGGTTCTGCAGGGCCTCGAGCATGCGCTGCGCCTCCGCCCGGGTCAGTGTTTCCGGGTCGCCCTGGGGCTGACTCTCACCCTCTTCCGGTTGCTGCGGCTGTTCGCTCCCTTCGTCGCCCTGGTTGGGCTGTTGATCCTGCTGGCCCTCACTCTGTTCTTCGTTCTCTCCCTGGTTCTGCCCGTCGCTGTTTTCCTGATCTCCGTTCTGCTCCTCGTTGTTCTCCCCGTCCTGGTTTTCGCTGTCCTGTTCCTGTTGCTCCTGCTGCTCCTCGAGTTGACGCCTTGCCAACTCGTAATTGTATTTGGCGTCGGTATTTGTCGGGTCCTGGAGCAGTGCCTCCCGATACATTTCCACAGCTTCTTCCAGTTTTTGCGCCTGGACAAGTGCGTTTCCAGCATTATACCACCCGCGGGCACGGCCTGTCGCATCTGGGGCCATACGGACACTGCTGGCAAAACCGGCAGCTGACGATTCGAATTCTCCCTGGCGGTAAAGAGATGCTCCCAGGTTGTTGAGCAGGCCGGAGTGTATCTGGCCGGGACCGTCCCCCTCTACCGACCGAATGCCCGACCGGTACGCTTCTGCGGCCTGATCGTACGCCTCAGCTTCGAACAGTTTGTTACCTTCCCGGCCTTCCGATACGGGATTGCCTGCCGGTGGAGTCACCTGTGCGGTTTGCAGCAGAGTCAGAAGGGCAATGTGAATCAGCATGAGCATGTTCAAGATCTGCGAGTCCGTTCAGGAACCATCCACTCGACGAACAGGACGAACAAACCAAGGGCGAGTGGCCACTGGAATTTTTCGGCATATTCCTCAAACTGTTCCGATGCGAGGCTGCTTGTCTCAAGGGCGTCAATCCTGGAGAGCAGTCCATCGAGTGAAGCTGCGGTTCTGGATATCCGGATGTATGCCCCATCCGATGCCATGTCCAGGAGGACGTCTTCAACGAGTCGCGTGGTCACAACGTTTCCGGCCCGATCGGTCTTGTATCCGCGAGACCTGCCATCTTCGCTGACAGGTATGGGAGCACCATTGGTCTCGCCGACTCCGGCAGCAAACAGCTTGATTCCTGCTTCGCGGGCCTTTTCTTTGATCAGCGTGATATCACCCACGTGATCCTCCCCATCGCTTACGATGATGGCAGCACGTGTGCGGGGCCCATCTCCGGGCGTGCCACCGGTCGGAGCGTCGAATGCGCGCTCTATCATTTCAAATGCGCGGCCGAAGTCCGTACCGGGGGTAGGAATGAGAGAAGGACTGGCGACATCAAGGAAGAGGCGCACAGCGTTGTAGTCGGATGTGAGCGGGCTGTGTACGAAAGCGTCGCCGGCGAACGTAACAAGGCCGACACGATCGCCACTGAGATCATCCAATAAATCCTTGATGGCAAACTTTGCCCGCTCAAGACGGTTGGGTGCTACATCTTCGGCGAGCATTGACAGGGAAACGTCGAGTGCAATCACGAGGTCAATGCCCTCCCGTTTGACCTCTTTTGTTTTTGTACCGAATCGGGGACCCGCCAGTGCCAATCCCAGGAAAACAACAGCAAGAATGATGAGCGTGGCCTTCCACCGCCTTCGACGCAGGTTGAGCCCGGAGGAGAGTCGACGGACCAGTTGCGGGCTGCCCATGCGGTCTGCAATCCTCCTGCGACTCCACGCGGCATGAAGGAAAAGGGCCACGGCAACGGGGACCATGATGAGTGTCCAGAACATGTCGGGATGTAACCACTGCATGATCAGGGAAATCTCCTCAGGATGGTAGTGGAAAGGAGTGTTTCGAACAATACAAGCAGGAAGGCAGGTAACAGGAAGCGCAGATAATTTTCCTGTACGTCGACGAATTCAAGTTCCTGTACGCGCGTCGTTTCCAGTTCTCCGATCTGCTCATAGATACGACGCAGCGCTTCGTTGTCGGTAGCCCTGAAATAGCGTCCCCCAGTCGATTCAGCCACCTTGGTCATCATTTCCTCGTCGATTTCCACAGGCACCATGCGCCGCTGGCGGCCCGAAAAGGGATGATCCACGATGAATGGAGCCTCACCCTGCGCACCTGTTCCAATGGTATAGACGCGCACGCCGAGTGCCTGTGCGACCTCGGCGGCGGTTTCCGGGCTGATCTCACCCCGGTTGTTCTGGCCATCGGTGAGCAGGATGACAACCTTGCTCTCCGCATCACTGTTGCGCAGGGCATTGACCGACGTGGCGAGGGCTGTGCCAATGGCTGTGCCATCTTCAATCATGCCCGTTTCGACTTCCCCCAGCATGCTCAGCAGAAAGTCATAGTCGAGCGTCAACGGAGCCTGGGTGAAAGCCTGTGCGGCAAAGACCACCAGGCCGATCCGGTCCGAAACGCGTCCGGAAATGAAGTCGGATGCAATTTGCCGCGCCGCTTCGAACCGGTTGGGGCGGAAGTCTTCCGCCCGCATGGATGTGGATGTATCGATAGTCAGCACGATATCGATTCCTTCGGCGTAGCGTTCGCGAACAACATCGCGCTGCTGTGGGCGGGCCAATGCCAGAACAACGAGTGCGAGCGAGAGGGTGCGCACGAGCAGCGGGAGGTCGCGCAGCCGGGCGCGCGCGGAAGCGCGCGCCCGGGCGGCGGTCGGGGCGGCGCTGTATACCAGCGCCGCCCGCCGCGTCCGCGCCTTCCAGGCGCGGACCGCGCCCCCCGCTACGACGGGAAGCAACAAGAGCCAATATGGATGCTGGAATTCCACGCTATGGTGTATGGTCAGTTCTGATCATGAGGTGTGGGTGTACCTTCTTCCGGGTCGACCGCTTTGCGAGCAGCCTCTTCGATGGCGCGTCGTCGTGCTTCTTCTTCGGCTTGACGGTAGGCCCGTTCCGTGTGCTCGATCGTCTCCCGACTGGAACGGAGCAGCAGCCGCGTTTTGTCTACGACAGGTCGAATATCGGCAAACTTGACGAGGTCGGCTTCCTGGAGCACATCGTGCAGCGCGGCTATCCATTCTGGCGGTACGGGTCTGCCCGCGCGCAGCCGCGTGAGTTCCTCAATCAGCTCTCCTGTTGTGGCTTCGAGAGCATGTACGTCAGCCCGTTCGGCGAAGTACGTTCGCAGTATGGACGTCAGTTCCACGTACCAGGCTTTGATATCGGGGATGGAACGAAGGTCCATGGCTTCCAACTCAGCCAGACGCTCAAGCGCAACCTCGACCGGCGGGGGCGGAGGTGTGGAGGGAATGTTGTCTGCAACGTCATCCCGTCGGGACCTGTAGTGTCTCCAAATCAGCCAGGAGGCAATTAGACCCAGCAGGACGCTGACAATCCAGGGCCACCAGGAGCGCGGAAACTGTGCCAACTCCGTGATGTCACGCAATTGGGGATCGGCTTCGGTCAGCAGCGAGGCTACCCGCAGCTCAACGCCTTCGGCGAGCACCAGCGTCGTATCGTTTCGAACAACGAGCCCCACCGGAATGGCATCTACCCGGGCCGAATCGATAGCGAACGTGGTTGTCTCGTAGACCACGCTGTCCAGCACCGCATTGTCTGCCAGTACGCGTTCCCCACGGGAACGAACCGAAAGCACCAGAAAATCCCCGAGTGGAAGCCGCATGCCCGCGTCGGATATGAGACTGTCCGGCAGCAGTTCGTGTGGAAAGAGGCTCTCTCCGGCACCGTCATGCCCGAGCTCCACCACCAGGGAAAACCTGTCGCCCGCGTATACACTGTCCTCAGGGATCCACGCAGATGCCTGCTGAGCGGAGGCCGGACATGCGAAAGCCAACATCAGGGTCATGGCGGCCGTGATGCGTCCTGCTATGAATGATCGGTCGCTCAAATCAGTGCATCTTGTGGCGTTTCCGGAAGAACGCGATGAGGGGGTCGACATATCCTTCGTCGGCCTGGATGGGGATCCTGTCGACGCGGGCACGTCGAAACAGCAGATTCAGTTCCGCCGTGTGTTGATTGGCCAGTGCCTCGAATGTCTCCCGGACATCGAAGTTGGATGTGTCGACAGTGATATGTGCACCGGATTCCGGATCCATCATCTCGACGAGGCCTGCGTCGGGAAGCTCCTCCTCGAGGGGATCGACCAGATGCACGGCAATCGTGTCATGACGGCGCGCCAACATGCGAAGCGGCGCATCGAAACCCTTGTCCATGAAATCACTGATGACGAGCACGATCGATCGACGTTGGAGGACGTGCAACATGTGCTCCAGTGCGCAGGCAATATGGGTGCGTGACGACTGTGTGTCGTGGGCGAACAGGTCCCTGATCAGACGAAGTACGTGCCTGCGCCCTTTCTTGGGGGGAACGAACAGTTCGATCTGGTCGGAAAACAGCAAGAGGCCCACTTTGTCGTCGTTCTGAATGGCACTGAAGGCGATGACAGCACAAATTTCAGCGGCTATTTCACGTTTCAGCTTGTCGATTGAACCGAAATCACCGGACCCCGATACGTCCACGGCCAGCATGACCGTCTGCTCACGCTCTTCCTCGAATATTTTGACGAACGTATCGCCATACCGCGCCGATACATTCCAGTCAATCGAGCGGATGTCGTCGCCGAACTGGTAGGGCCGGACTTCCGCGAATTCCATGCCCTGCCCCTTGAATGCAGAATGGTATTCACCCCCGAAAATATTGCTCACGAGGCCCTTGGTGCGGATCTCGATCTGCCTGATTTTCCTGAACAGTTCCTTGGGGATCATGAGGGTACGATTATGGATATCGGCGTAGAACGCAGGACGCAGCACGTCGTTCAGATGGCGGAAACATTTGTCCGGTTTGGCGTACCCAAGTCCCGTCCACGACCGGTTGCCGGATTGCGTGTGGTCCATTTCCTTGCCAAAATCAGAACCTGTACATCATGACCCGCTTTTTCCCGTTTGCAGCCTTACTTCTCCTTGCTGCTTCGTCAAATCATGTCGCCAGTGCGCAGGCTACTTCGGCTACGGCTGCACCGACCTGGCGAGTCGATGCCACGCACTCTTTCATAGGTTTCAAGGTTCGCCACCTGGGATTGTCTTCCGTAACCGGAGCGTTCCGTGACTACGACGCCACCATTACCCTTGACCCCGCTGATCCTGCCTCGTTTCGGGCCGAAGCCGTCATACAGGCGGCCAGTGTCGATACAGAAAACGAGCGCCGCGACAATCATCTTCGCTCGGATGACTTCTTTGACGCCGAAAACCACCCGGAACTCCGCTTTGTCACAAAGGAAGTGCGCGACAGAGGAGATGGACAGCTGGAGATTGTGGGTGACCTGACAATCCGTGGAACCACGCAAGAAATCGTGCTTGACGGCGAAATAATAGGGACAGCTGCCATGGGTAATTCGGAACGGGTAGGAATTGAAGCGGAAGGACGGATAAATCGATTCGACTATGGACTCAAGTTCGACTCCGTTATGGAAGCCGGTGGGTTCGTGGTCGGGGAGGACGTGCGTCTGGTACTGGAGATCGAGGCCATCAAGAACTGAACCGGGCAGAACCCATGTCTATGCGCGTCGGTGTTGTAGTATTTCCTGGCTCGAACTGTGATCATGATGCCTACCACGTGCTGTCGCATCTTTTCGGATTGGAAACGCGGTTCATCTGGCACAAGGAGGCTGAACTGGGGAATGTGGACTTTGTGATTGTCCCCGGTGGATTCTCCTACGGGGACTATCTTCGTAGCGGGTCCATCGCCCGCTTCTCGCCCGTCATGAGGGATGTCGTCCGATTCGCTGCCAGAGGCGGCCTGGTCATGGGTATATGCAACGGATTCCAGATCCTGTGCGAGGCCCACCTGCTTCCGGGAGCGCTGACGCGCAATGCGTCACTGCGGTTCATTTGCAAGGATGTCCGTGTGCGGGTCGAGCACCCAGGTACTCCCTTTACGTCAGGACTGCAGGCCGGTGACGTGCTGCGGACCCCCATTGCGCATGGAGAGGGCAACTACATTGCCCATCCTGATGTGCTGAAAGAATTGGAAGACAATCAGCAGGTTGTTTTCCGATACGCAGACGAGAATCCGAACGGAAGTGTCAATGATATTGCCGGCATCGTGAATAGGGAAGGAAATGTACTCGGAATGATGCCGCATCCGGAGCGCTCGTCAGAAGATATCCTGGGTACGCCCGACGGTCGTCGCATATTCGAATCCGTCATTGGAGCGCTGCAGCCTGCCTGAAAGGCTGTTGAAGAACCAGCGTGCGCCTGGACGCGGCTCTACCTTCGCACAGCGCGCATGTATTCGCGGCGCATGCGCGCAATGGCATCAATCGAAATCCCCTTCGGGCAGACAGCTTCACACTCAGCATGATTGGAGCAGTCGCCGAACCCTTCGGTGGCCATCTGATCCACCATGGACCTGGCTCTGCGCTCACGTTCCGGATCTCCCTGCGGCAACAATGCCAGGTGGGATATCTTGGCTGCCGTAAAGAGTGAAGCCGATGCGTTCGGGCATGCCGCCACACAGGCACCACAGCCGATACATGTGGCATAATCCATGGAAAGGTCAGCATCATCTTTCGGTACCGGGATGGAGTTGGCATCCGGTGCCGCCCCGGTGTTGACCGATACGTATCCGCCTGCTTCCACGATACGATCAAAGGCCGTGCGATCCACTACGAGGTCCCTGATGACAGGAAAGCCCTCAGCGCGCCACGGCTCTATCACAATAGTGTCGCCGTCCCTGTAATGGCGCATGTGCAACTGACAACACGCTGTCCGCCGCTGCGGACCGTGTGCCTGCCCGTCAATGACCACGCCACACGATCCACAGATTCCCTCCCGGCAATCGTAGTCGAACTCGACCGGATCTTTCCCCTCTTTGATGAGCTGCTCATTCAGGACGTCCAGCATCTCCAGAAAAGACATGTGGGGATTGGCATCAGGCACCTTGTATGTTTCGAACCGTCCCGGTACATCTGGGCCTTCCTGGCGCCACACTTTCAGTGTAATGATCATGGTACTTACTTGTAGCTACGGGTTGTGAGCTGCACGTTCTCAAATTCAAGATCTTCGGTATGGCGTACATGGCTGCCATCACCGGAGTGTTCCCACGCGGCGACATGCGTGAAGTCCTCGTCGTTTCGCATGGCTTCTCCTTCGGGAGACTGATATTCTTCCCGGAAATGCCCACCACACGACTCTTCGCGTTCCAAGGCATCGCGGGCCACGAGTTCTCCCAGTTCCAGGAAATCGGCGACCCGTCCGGCAAATTCCAGGTACTTGTTGAAATGTGTGGGTTCACCAGGCACAAGTACATTCTGCCAGAACTCATCGCGCAATGCGGATATCTGCTCAATTCCGCGCAGAAGGCCTTCTTTCGTGCGAGACATTCCCACCTCGTCCCACATGATTTTTCCGAGTTCACGGTGGAACTCCACGATGGTCTTATTACCCTGGATGGCAAGAAGTTGGTCGATACGGCGCGTAGCGGCGTCCTCTGCCTCAGCGAACGCAGGGTGGCCGGTGTCGACGGCATCGATAGAGGTACCGGCAATGTAGTTGCCAAGTGTGTATGGGATGACGAAATACCCATCCGAAAGGCCCTGCATCAGGGCCGATGCGCCGAGTCTGTTCGCCCCGTGATCTGAAAAATTGGCCTCGCCCAGCACAAACAGTCCGGGAACGGTGCTCTGAAGTTCGTAATCCACCCAGAGTCCGCCCATGGCATAATGCACGGCCGGGAAAATCCGCATGGGCATTTCGTACGGGTTCTCTCCCGTAATGCGCTCGTACATTTCGAAGAGGTTCCCGTAGCGGGCTTCGATGGTGTCCTTGCCCAGCCGATTGATGGCATCGGCGAAGTCGAGGTATACCGCCAGCTTCGTTTCGCCAACCCCCCGGCCTTCGTCCGCTACATTTTTTGCATTGCGTGAAGCCACGTCCCGGGGTACAAGATTTCCAAAGCTCGGATAGCGCCGCTCCAGATAATAATCGCGGTCCTCTTCGGGAATGTCACGCGGTTTCCGTTCGTCGCTGGGGTCTTTGGGCACCCATACCCGGCCATCGTTTCGAAGACTTTCACTCATGAGCGTGAGCTTGGACTGATAGTCGCCGGAGACCGGGATGCAAGTCGGGTGAATCTGCGTGTAGCACGGGTTGGCAAAATATGCCCCCCGCTTGTGAGCGCGCCAGGCAGCGGTAACGTTGGAGTTCTTGGCATTCGTGGACAGGTAATACGCGTTGGCATAGCCACCGGTACAGAGGAGGACAGCATCGCCAATGTGCCGTTCCATCTCACCTGTCACAAGATTGCGGGTAATTATGCCTCGGGCTTTCCCATTGATGTTGACGAGGTCGAGCATCTCTCTGCGGGAGAACATTTCAATGTTTCCGGCATGAATCTGGCGGCTCATGGCCTGGTATGCACCGAGCAAAAGTTGCTGCCCCGTCTGCCCGCGTGCGTAGAACGTGCGACTCACCTGGGCCCCACCGAAGGAGCGGTTGTCAAGAAGCCCGCCGTATTCTCTGGCAAAAGGTACGCCCTGGGCTACGGCCTGATCAATGATGTTGTTGGCCACCTGTGCAAGGCGGTAAACGTTTGCCTCGCGGGAGCGGTAATCGCCACCCTTGATCGTGTCATAGAACAGACGCCAGACCGAATCGCCGTCATTGGGATAATTCTTCGCCGCATTGATGCCACCTTGGGCAGCAATGGAGTGCGCCCGCCTGGGGGAATCCTGGATGCAGAAGCTCTTGACGTTGTATCCCAGCTCTGCAAGCGTGGCGGCCGCCGAGCCGCCCGCAAGACCTGTACCCACGACAAGCACGGTGTGCTTTCGCTTGTTGGCTGGATTTACCAGTTTGCAACTGTTTTTGTAGTTGTCCCACTTCTCCTTCAGGGGACCGGCGGGAATCTTGGAGTCAAGCATAGCGGAAACGATTAATGCTGTCGCAGGAAATGAACAGGCGTCGAGGCCCCGGGCACGTCATATGAATCCGAAGTAGATGGCCAGTGGCATGACAATAAAGCCAGCGGCAATTCCGGCCCCCAGAAGACCCCCAATCGTGTAAACGACGGGTGTCAGCGAGGGACGCATGGCTCCGAGAGACTGCAGCGCACTCCAGACGCCGTGCCGCAGGTGAAGCATGAGAAGCAACATGATGATGGTGTACCCGAATGTGTACCACGGCGTCTGAAATTTTTCATGGACGAGTTTCGCCAGATCCCGCATTCCCACTCCGTCGACCGTCGTGAAGTAGGCTGCGTTGGCATTACCAGGTCCACCAGGTCCGAACTTGAACGACAGGAGATGAATGACCAGGAAAGCCATCAACAACAACCCGGTTATGATCATGGATCGGGATGCGACCGTCTGGCGACTGGGACCTCCCGCGGTTCGGCGGACAGCGTACCGGGACCTCCGTGCGCGCCGGTTTCCCATGGCAATCCGGATACCCGTAATGATATGGAACACGAAGAATGCCAGCAGGCCAATCTCAACCGCATAGAACAGCGGACCCAGGCTCACCAGGAAATGGGCATATTGGTTGTATGCATCCGGGCCCGAGAACATGGTCAGGTTGCCGATCATGTGTCCCAGGACGAACAGCGTCAGTCCGAGACCGGTAACACCAGTGACCACCTTTTTCAATATGGGTGAAGACAACCACCCGGATTCAGCAGACGAAGAGCTCATTGTGTCTCGTGATGTCGTGACGTTTTCCCCAATGTACAAATCAACCAACTCGGTGTCTCATAGTGTTTGTAAAACCATGGTGTGTTTTAGAAGGCTGTGTGTTTCCATCGTACGATTCCGGCGCCATATTCCGTTCAATGGCGATTTTTATCCGTTGAAAGAGCAGGGCTCCTTTGCACGGTGCGATTCCTGGGTCCCACATACGCGGCGCGAGGTCGGATGAGCCGGTTGTCATTCCACTGCTCCATGATGTGGGCCGTCCATCCCGTGACGCGCGACATGGCAAAAATGGGCGTGAACATGTCTGCTGGGATACCCAGTGTGGCATATACCGAAGCCGAAAAAAAGTCTACGTTCGGATACAGTTTCCTGGACTCGGCCATCGTGTCCATGATTTCCACGCTCATATCCAGCCACAGGCTTCCTCCCTGCTCATCGGCCAGGGTCTGCAGCAGGTCCTTCAGAATGACCGCCCTGGGGTCGATGGTGCGATAAACCCGGTGGCCAAAGCCCATTATGCGCTCCTTGGTTTCAAGCTTTTCCAGGATGACTTCCCGTGGAGCACGGTTCTGCGACTCGAGGTCCTCAAGCATGCGCATGACGGCCGTATTGGCACCTCCGTGCAGTGGCCCCTTCAGGGCCCCGATGGCAGCCGTGATCGCCGAGTGTGTGTCCGACAGCGTTGCGGCGACCGTACGGGCCGTAAAGGTGGATGCATTCAGCCCATGCTCGGCATGCAACGTGAGGCAGGTATCGAAAATCTGCTCCGCCGCATCGCCCGGCAGCGTTCCGGTCAGCATGAACAGGAAATTCCGCGCGGTTGAGCCTTCGGCCATGGGGGGTATCGGCATGAGTCCGGCTCGCCGCCGCTGGAAGGCGGAAATGATTACGGGAATTTTTGCAGTGAGGTGTATGGACTGCGTCAGGGGGTCATCGCTCTCTTCCATGGGATACCCGCCCACGGGCAACATGGATACTGCGGTCCGGAGCACGGACATGGGCTCAGCATGTTCACCAGCCCGGGCCAGGAATTCGTGGACAGCCGGCGGAATGTAGCGGTGTGCGGCGAGTTGTCGCTCGAGTCGGCGCGACTCTTCTGGCGTGGGCAATTCTCCGGTCCACAGTAGCCAGGCAACGTCCTCGAAAGAGCAGTGAACGGCAAGGTCGGCGATATCGTAACCTCGGTACAGGAGCGCCCCCGCATTCCCATCAATGTCACAAATGGCCGATTCCAGCGCAATGACTCCGTCGAGACCGCGTGCTGTTGGAGGAGATGACATTTCGGTGGCCGGATTCATGTGAGAGATGGGGTGCAGGATAGCCATGTTCGATATTCGAGTCAACCAAATACGCGGTCACCGGGATCATTCGAAGCCGGAGGCGATTTACCCGGTACCAACCTATTCCGGTGGAATCCACAAAGGTCGGACCGTATGCCGCTGCGGATTGCCACCCATCCGATTTCCTGAAGCACAGGCACGGTTACTCTCTTGACAGATCATCGCAATCCTATTTCTTGGGCACTATTTGTTGCCCTGTCGCTCGGCATGGTTCGCCGTGCAGCAGGATATGCCATGGGCTTCATGTCATCGGAGGGATGCCACGCTTCAGCCTTTCCAACGCATGACAGGATGTATTCTGGCCCCAGTGGTAATTCAACGGGCCAATCCCTGTCCAACGATATTGTATGTCCAAGGAAATTATTGTCAACCATGGAAAACAGACCCGACTCGCCATTTTGGAGAATGGCGAGCTCGTGGAGCTGTTTATTGAGAATCCGGAACACGAACGCACCATTGGAAACATCTTCCTCGGCCGCGTTCGGCGCATCATGCCGAGTATCCAGGCCGCTTTTGTGGATATCGGGCAGAAGCAGGATGCTTTCCTGCACTTTTCGGATCTGATCGAAAACGTTACGGACTGGCTCCAGTTCGTACAGGCAGACAAACCCGTGATTGGCCAGTTCCAGGCCAACTACGTCACGCGTCCGACGCGGAAAATGCGGCGTAGACCCCGTGGCCAGGAAGAGGGTGCGAAGGGGTTGGGCGGAGGATCACACCGTCACGTGGCCGGTCGCGACAAAGCTGATCGCCGGAAATCCGCGCAGAAACGTCAACGCGCGCGCGGAAAGGAACGGGAAGAGTTGTCACGTTCCGACGGGGCGGGCGAAGACGGGCCGGGTGATCCTACCACGTTTCTGAAGCGTGATCAACCCGTGTTGGTGAAAATCAGCAAGGAGCCCATCGCCAACAAAGGAAGCCGTGTGACGACGGACATCTCGCTGGCTGGTCGGTTTCTGGTGCTCGTTCCCATGGCCAACTATGTAGCCGTTTCGAAGAAAATCCAATCGTTCAAGGAACGGCGTCGTCTGCGTGCCCTGGCGAACAGTCTGTTGCCGGAGGGATTCGGTGTGATTGTTCGAACAGTCGCCTCCGGCAAAAATGCGAAGTCGCTCGATACGGACCTGAACCTGTTGCTCGACAAGTGGCGCAGGATTGAGGAGAAACTGGCGCAAAACCCCAAACCACCGGTGGAACTGCATGAAGACGTGAACATGACGTCTTCGATCATGCGTGACCTTTTCACGGACGACTACGACAGGATCCTGATCGATGACCACCGCACGTTCAAGAACGTAAAAGGCTACGTCCAAGCCATAGCACCCCAAATGGCCGATGCCGTACAGGAATACACGGGCAAGACACCCGTTTTTGACTCTGTGGGAATTTCTGCCACGGTAAACGAAGCGTTCGAAAGCCGTGTAAACATGCCCTCCGGCGGCTATTTGTTCATAGAGCAGACCGAGGCCATGCACGTCGTTGACGTGAACTCCGGTCGTGCCGGAAAGGGAATGTCCCAGGAGGACAGCTCACTCAAGATCAATCTGGAGGCAGCCAGAGTCATTGCGAGACAGGTACGGCTGCGTGACCTGGGTGGTATTATCGTGATTGACTTTATTGATATGCGCCACGAGCGGAACAGACGAAAGGTTTTTGATGAGCTGCGTCGCGAGTTTCGCAAGGATCGTGCCGTGACGAAGGTGCTTCCAATGAGCGATTTCGGGCTGATGCAGGTGACGCGGCAACGCCTGCGACCGAGTATTACGAAGACGTTCTCGGCCGATGGATCGGATGCTGACCCGGACGTGACGCTTTCCGTAGCGACACGACAGGAATCCCCGGACCGCACACCTCAGCCCCGCCCGGGACTCAACATCACGCTGAAGGCGCCGCCCTCCGCATCTCCCGAAGAAATCCTTGGGCAACTGGATATCTGGATCCAGAATTGGCTTGAAAGCGGTGGAAAAGGGGCGCTCAAACTCTGTGTGCACCCGTTCCTGGCTGCGTGGTTGAACAAGCGGATACCCAATCAGACGACCCGGTGGTTTCTGAGACATCTGGTACGCGTCAAGGTGGTCGCCGATGATGACATCAATCCATTGGCCTTCCGTTTCATTGATCAGCGGACGAAAGAGGATCTGACCGATCGTTTTCAGTCCACACCGGGGAAGAAGGCGCCCGAGAGAAAAGCGCAGCATAAAAAGGCGCCCGAGAGAAATGTGCAGGTTAAAAAGGCGCCAGAGGAGAAAACACCCGGGAAGAAGGCGCCCGAGAGAAATGCACCGAATGTGTCGCAGCGTGGCGACGACAGCAGCCGGCATCGCGGCGGGCGTGGCAGCCGCGGAGAAGGCAGCCGCGGAGAAGGCAGCCGCGGAGAAGGCAGCCGCGGAGAAGGCGGGAGTCGGTCCGACGAAAACACCGGGAGTCGGGGTGGTCGAAGCAGCCGCAGTGGTGGTGGCAGCCGTAGCAGTGGAAACAGCCGCAGTGGCGGAAGCAGCCGTAGCGACGGACGCAGCCGTAGCAGTGAGCCATCGTCGGAAGCAAAGCCCGTAACGGAACCGGAGTCAAAACCATCGAAGCCGGTGGAGCCGGTTGCCGACAACCCGACGCCCACGGGTGGGAAAACATCCCGTTCATCGTCATCCAGGCGCCGTGGACGCAGCGGAACATCACGCCGTGGCAGTAACCGCCGCCGGCCAGACAGCGACCAGCCTGGAGGATGATTCATTTTGTGACACTTTCCGGAGACCGGGAATGATGCGTGTGCTTCTGGTGGGGTTGTTCTTTGGGCTCGTCTCCGGTCAGACCGCGTCGGCCCAACTCAACTATGGATCGGACCGCGCCATCAACCAGACGTTGGAGCTTACCGTCTCGGTCATCGATTTCTATTTTGACGGGTCCGATACGGACGAACCAGTATTTGATTTCAACGAACCAGCGTATGGCGTGGCGTATTCACGTCCGGGATTCCTGGCGCGGTTTGCTCGTGGATCACAGGACAGTGGCGAGGACGACCTGAGGCTGACCGACTTCATGATTACGGCGTCGGGCGCCTGGCGACCGTGGCCCCGTGCAACGGGTTTTCAGCCGACTGTGCCTCTCGGTGTCCATTCAGGGTATCGACGTGTATCCCGCGACGAGGATCGGGGAACGTTCAATGCATTTGAGTTCACGACGTTGGCTATAGGTGCAGGGCTTGGCGCAGAGGCCAATGGAGCGCGTGCACGATGGCGCCTTCGGGTCATTCCCATGATCGGGATTGCCCAGCGATCGTTGGGTACCGATACGGGGTCATCGACCATGCTCGATGCAAATACGCACGTGACACTCGGGCCACTCAACGATCAATTCGGAATCAGTGTTGGATATGGTTTCCGGTGGCAGGCGTGGGACGTCGATGCGTCCGATTTCAATGAGGCAGCCACGGACGACACTTTCGATTACACAGGTACAATGCATACCTTCCGGATCGGAATCCTGTTCTGATCAATGAAAACGACACAGATAGTAAAAGAATTGGAGGGTGCCGTAGAGCAACTCGGGCTCCGCGTGAGACGGGAAACCGGCAATTTCCGGGGAGGACCGTGCGTGCGAAATGAGGAAGCGCTGCTCATGCTCAACCGTCGGCATCCCCCCGAAATACATTTGGCCGTGTTGGCCGATGCGCTGCAGGACCTGCCGGTCGATACCATTTTCCTTCGCCCCGCCGTCAGGAGGGCCCTCGAAGATGCATGGGCGCGTCACGACGTGGTGGAAATTGAGACCGAGGAATAGGTTCGCTTGCCTGTCCACCAGATGAGAGCCGTACGCATCCAGCTTTTGGGGACGGGAACGTCGACCGGTGTTCCGGTCGTGGGTTGCAGCTGTCCCACGTGTACATCAGGCGATCCCCGTGACCGCAGACTCCGCTCTTCCTGCATTGTGGAAGTGAATGGCGTACATATTCTGATAGATGCAGGACCGGACCTTCGTCAACAGGCACTGCTATACGGCATCCGTGACATAGATGCCGTTCTCGTGACGCATCACCACTTTGATCATGTGGCTGGTCTGGATGATCTGAGACCGTTCCTGTTTACCAACCGGACGGCCATACCCTGCTACGCCATGGGAAATTCGGCCGACGTCCTGCGCACCATGTTCGGATACATTTTCCGGGACGGGTCCTATCCGGGTGTGGCCCGGCTGAGCTTGCAGGAGGTTGAGGGGCCCTTTGATGTACACTCCCGTACCGATACCGCACGCGTGCGCGTGGTACCCATACCTGCCATGCATGGCTCGCTACCCATTCTCGGGTACCGGATTGGCAGCTTTGCCTACCTGACGGATGTCAGTGAAATCCCATACGGGAGCCGTTCGCTGCTTGAGGACCTGGACGTGCTGGTGCTCGATGCCCTGCGGCCGAATCCGCACCCCATGCATTTTTCCATTGAGCAGGCGATCAAGGAGGCCCGAAGCATAGGAGCGCGTCGAACCCGATTCATCCATATGGCACACGGAGTGCGTCACGAGGACATCAATGCCTCGTTGCCCGATGGCATGGAACTCGGCTACGACGGAATGAGATTGATGGCTCGGGCCTGATGCCCGCCCAAACGCTCTGGGCTCCCAGGCTGGTTCTTCAGCAGCTTTCTACTTGAGCTTTCTACTTGTTCTTCAACAGCTTTCTACTTGCCTCCTGCCGGCTCCAGCCCGAGCGTATGTCCCTTCTTGACGGCGGGGATGCCCTCGGCAAGCCAAACCGGCGCTGGCGCATCCATGAGGTAATGGTCGAAGAACTGCTGCATGCGAATGGAAAAATCACGTTTGTTGTGCAGGTTCTGCAGCCCATGCGCCTCGCCGTTGTAGTTCAGCATCCAGACGGGTTTTCCAAGACGGCGCAGGGCCACGAAATACTCTATGCCCTGGTACCACGGTACCGCCCCATCTTCGTCATTGTGCATCATGAGCAGCGGGGTTTCGACCTTGTCCGCGTAGAACAGGGGTGAATTCAGGATGTACGTCTGCTGGGCGTTCCATAGCGTACCGCCGATGCGGCTCTGCGTGCGCTCGTACTGGAACATGCGGCTCATGCCGCTCGCCCAGCGGATGCCGCCGTATGCACTGGTCATGTTCACGACCGGGGCTCCGGCCTCGGCTGCCGCGAACAGATTGGTCCGGGTAACCATGTGGGCAATCTGGTATCCTCCCCAGCTGTGGCCCTGCACGCCGATCCGGTCCGCATCTACAAAACCCTGTGCAATGAGGTGCGTGACACCGGGCATTACGGCGTTCATTGCGCTTTCTCCGGGGTAGCCGACTTTGTAGGGAATGTCGGGTACGAAGAGAAGGTATCCGCGCGATACGTAGAATGCGCGGTCAATGATGGAGCGGGAGGCCCTGGGTGCATAGTAATTGAACAGTCCCTCGGAGTTTTTCTCGTAGAAGTAGACCATCATGGGGTACTCCCGATCCGGATCAAAGCCCTCCGGCGTGTACAGGATGCCATCGAGCAGCAGTCCGTCCAGGGATGTCCACTGAACGAGCTGGCCGCTGCCCCAGAAAAAGTCAGCCTGCTGCGGATTCGTCGTGCTGACCACCCGGGCATTGGTCAGATTCGGGCCCGAGAGGCTGATTTCCGGGTACTGGGAAAACGTCTCACGGGAATACATGAAAACGTCCCTGTTCTGCCTGGCCCGTTCAAGGCGGCTGTAGCGCGCTTCGCCCGAAATCAACTCTTCCGGCTGCCGACTGCCCCGGATGCGGTCGCGCCAGTAGCCGGTCTGCTTGGTGTCATAGTGGAATGCCGACAGGTAGAACTCCGATTCAACCCATGGATTGTCCGGGTCCAGGTCTACGACGCGGAAGCGCATGCCGAGTTCACGGCCGGTGCCTTCGGTCAGGGAGCGGGGCTCGGCGGGCTGGTCGGGATCGACGGCCCATACGTCGTGCGGATCGTACATGAGGAACAGGCCGTCGTCCTCCGACCAGCCCGCCGAGCCCTCCGATGAGGGCAACATGGGCCAGTCGTGCAGTGGATTCGTGACCCGGTAGGGCAGTGCTGCCGACAGGTTCACGACCTCGCCTGACGATGTCCCGTATGCGAACCATGCTTCCTCGGCACCATCCCACCAGGTAATCCACGAGCCACCGGGTGAGAGGGATGCGTTCGACTGCAGGCCTTCAAAAACAGCTGTGCGCTCGCCTGTTTCGACGTGGACAGCCCAGGCATCCATGTAGCGGGGGGAGTCCCATGAAATTTCCTGCCGGTAGGGCAGGTTGCTCTCGCCGAGTCCCCATTCACCGTCACCCTTGAGGCTTACCGATACAACCGGCATATCTTCGGTCTCCAATTGGCGACTCACGCCCGACTCCAGGAAATAGACCGCGTCGTAGGTGCGTTCAAGTTCACTTTTTCGCTGCACCAACTGCATGGGCTGGAGCAGGGGATCGGTCCACGACCACACGTCAAGCTCCACCGTTTCGGAATCGAGCAGGTCGGAATGATCGGGCTCAGGCACTGGAACAGGTGAGGTGCCGAAGAACAGGCGCGCACCCGACTCCGAGAACCGGACCGAGCCGTGCTCGCTCACCCACCAGTTATCCGGCAGGAATGCGGTGTCAATTTCCTGCATGGGCTGACCCGTTGAGAGCAGGCGCAGCCGCATTTCCGGCTGTTCAGCCGGCCACGATGCTGCGTTAGTCAACCAAGCCAGTTGCGCACCATCCTTTGACAGGGCGAAGGAACCGAATTGTCCGGGACGCTGGTCCACGGCGACAGGCTCGTCCACTCCTGCCGGAAAATCGTATATCCCGTCGATAAGGCCGTCTTTCGACTGCCGCGTAAGGACAAGTCGTTGTCCGTCTTCGGAAAATACCCAGTCCGTCACATGGTGGATCTCGTGGCGACTGCCGCTTGCCAGGTCAGCCACTACCAGGGTTGTGCCTTCCTTTTTATCCGGAATATCGTCCGAGAGCGTGGAATCGGCGCTTGTCGAATCGTCCACGGCATCCCGCTCTGCCACGGTCCAGGCAATACGACTGCCACGCCGCTCCGGCACCTTGAATGCCGCCAGCGACCCGAGAATCGAGGTCCGCAGGGTCGAGAGGTCAACCAGAGCGAGCGAGTCGGCAGGCAGATCTTCTTCCTTGCGCTCCTCCAGCTTGGCCTGTCGGGTGGAATCGAACGGCGCCTGCATGCGGAATGCCAGTGCGCCGTAATCTCCGACGAACGCAGGATCGTTCCCGAAGGCGATATCCAGTCTGCCGTTTCCGTCCGTGCTTTGGATATGCAGTACGGGATCGCCTTCTTCGGGGGCATCGACCCAGACGGCCCACGCACCATCAGGGGAGAGCAACCGGTCGGTGATATGCCGCCACGCATTCACATCCTCGTGATCCATGGCACGGCGCGACTGTGCGTTGGCCTCGGGTGACAGCGTGAGTAGCATGGCCGCAAGAGCGAAGAGGGAAAAACGGGCATTCATGGGTCGAAAAAGGTTTCGGTTCTGAAAAAATCTCAGGTCTGGAAATGTATCACAGCGTCAAGACTTCACCACGCTCAGCTACGCGAAACCCTGCTTCCACTACAGCGCGTCGCTCGGGACTGTCCCCCAGCAGGACCGGGTTGGTATGGTTGAGGTGTATGAAGCGGATCTTGGCTCTCGTGTGAGCATCGGCATCGGCAAGGCGATCCATGGTATGTGAGATGAACGGGTGCGGAAATCCGCTCATGTCCCTCCCCGGAATCTCACCATCGGCGAAAAACGTCGCATCCACATACGCTACGTCAACGCTGGCGAGTACATCTTCAAGGCGGGTGCCGATTCTGTCCCAGTCTTCCCAGGAGTCGATGTCGGGCAGGAACAGCACGGTTCGTGCAGGTCCTTCTATGCGGTAGGCCACGACTTCCGAAAATTCCTGTCGATGCGGTACGCGCAGGGGTGTGACCCGAATGCGCCCTTCGAGGACAACAGCGGAGTCCGCGGCCAACGGCTTGAGCGTGATGTTGCCAAGATTGATGAGCTGGCTCCACGGTCCATTGTCTCTCAGGAATGCCGCCATTCTGTCCATGGTGTATACACTTACGCCCTGCGCCCCGATCGATTCGTGGCCCAGGAACATGAGACCCGTGTAATGCCCCATGTGGGCATGGGTGAGGAAGATGCCGTCCGGCACGTTGGTATTCCGAAGTCCGGCACCTACGTCGAGTGCGTGCCACTGCGGACGAAAGTCGGGCGTCGCATCGAAAATCCACCGGGAACCGGTTTCAGGATTTACGAGGCCCAGGCTGGTAGCCAGGTGGGCACGGGATGGACTGCTCCATCCCGGATGCCTATGGTTGCCGGCCTGGGGTACGCCCCCGTCCTGC
Source organism: Bacteroidetes bacterium CG12_big_fil_rev_8_21_14_0_65_60_17 (assembly GCA_002787815.1). GTDB lineage: Bacteria > Bacteroidota > Rhodothermia > Rhodothermales > UBA10348 > 1-14-0-65-60-17. The sequence continues at coordinate 40,695 of PCUY01000025.1, forward strand.
GCCGTCCCGAGCACCATGAGCCACGGTGCGCCGTCACCGGCTTCACGGTTGCATCCAGCGAATAGAAGGGACGCAGCAAGAAGAGTGGCCACCGGCAGACGCATCAGAGCAGACTTTTTATGGCGCCCCCATCAACGGGAAGCGCCACTCCGGTAATGTAGGCTGCCGGCTCGCTGACCAGGAAAGCTGCCGCGGCAGCAAATTCCTCCTCGCGACCAATACGCTTCAGGGCGGCCTGTCCAGCCCACCCGGCTTCGATGTCCTCTTCCGATACACTACGTCGCTCGGCCAGCGCCTCGGAGAGGTGTGTCAGCCGGTCGGTACGGGTGTATCCCGGCAGGATCGTATTGACGGTGATACCGTCTGCTCCAACCTCCTCGGACAGGCTCTTCGCAAAACCCTGCACTCCCGCGCGCGAGACGTTCGACAGATAGAGTCCGGCAACGGGTTGCTTGGCTGAAATGGACGTGACCATGAGAATACGCGCGAGGGGGCGGTCTGCTTTTGCGGATTCCTTCAGAAAAGGAAGGGCCGCCCGTGTCAGGTTGATTGTGCTCATGAGATTGAGCTCAAGGGCAGACCGCCAGTCCTCGGCAGAGAAATCAAGCACGGTGCCGGTCGGGGGGCCACCGGCATTGGTGATCAGAATATTGAGGCCACCAAAATGGTCTGCTGCGCGACCCACGGCCGTTCGGACCATATCCTCATCGGTGACATCGCATACAAGCGGTAGAACACGGTCGTCGGGCACGCCTGTGTCACGGGCAAGGTCCATGGCCGCACACTGGATGCGTTCCGATGAGCGTGAGCAGATTGCGACATGGCAACCTTCGGAGAGAAGCGCCCGGGCCGTTGCCCGTCCGAGGCCACTGCTGGCTCCGGCAATGAATGCCACACGGTTTTTCAGTCCCAGATCCACGGTATTTTCTGTCTTAAACGATTATTCGTTTGTTCGAGGCGCGCTTTCGGCGCATGTTGACGCCGTATATATAGCCACAGGAGACAGGATGCGCAACAAACGAGTCGTGAACGACAGGTCGAGAGTCCGTACCAAACTGGCACCGGCCGCTATTGGACCCTACAGCCAGGCCGTCCAGGTGGGAGACACGCTGTACTGCTCAGGGCAGATTGCCATCGATCCCGAGAGTGGGCACATGGTTGTCGACGGAATCGAGTCGGAGACCGAACGCGTGTTGGAGAATATGAAAGGCGTATTGACCGCGGCCGGGATGACCTTCGAGCACGTGGTTGTGTGTCGAGTGTACATGACCGATATCAACGACTACGCGCAGATCAATGAGGTCTATTCGCGGTATTTCGGTGAGAATGCTCCCGCCAGGGAGGCCGTGGGTGTGTCAGCGCTTCCGCGCGGTGCGCGCGTCGAAATTTCGTGCGTTGCGGTCAAATGACGGCGTGCTGGGCCCGACGCATGCACCGAACGTGCGCGTTCAGAGACCACTCACTTCCAAACGCATGGTCAGTACGAGACTCATCTGGTAGTTCTGTCCGGCCCGGAGCGTAGCCGGGTCAATCTGCAGGATCAGGCCGAACGTGGGACGGTCCAGGAACGAGGCAATGTCGCGGTTGGGAAGCACGTTCATGCTGCCCGTGCGACTGGACGGAAACGAGGATGTGTTGGCAACTTCGGTCGGGGAAATACCCGGAGCGGTCAACTTCAGAATGGCCTGATCCAGGAAATCAACGTTTTCGTTGACCGGAAACAGCATTACGATGTCCGCCGCCTCGAGCCGCGCCGACACGATGTCGGACTTGGAAAAGCCCTGTACATCCAGAAAATCCGCCACATCGAGTTCGCAGTTGCAGGTAATATCCTGGAGTCGGCCCGTGGTTACCTCGTCGGCTGAGAACGCGAGCGTGATGGGGCTTCCCGAAATGTCCTCGGTGAGTTCGTGGTTCAGGAAAATGGTATCACCGCCGGAACTGGAAGAGTCACATCCCGCCAGAAGAAGTGCACCCACCAGGAGCAGATAATGGAATCGCCTGCGAAATACGGTCATGGTTTCAGGATGTACAGATGATCAGAGACTGAGAAGGACGTCGACCGGTGCATGACCCCGGAGTGCGGTGCGACCATCGAGATCACGGATTTCGATCAGGAACGAAAAGCCGGCCACGGAAGCCCCGGCGAACTCAACCAGACGTTCGGTGGCGGCAGCTGTTCCCCCGGTAGCCAACACATCATCATGAATAAGGACAATGTCGTCGCTACCCATGGCATCGATATGCATTTCAATAGTGTCTGTGCCGTATTCCAGCTCGTACGTCTCCCGAATGGTGGTATACGGCAACTTGCCTTCCTTGCGTACGGGTACGAATCCGGCACCCAGTTCCTCTGCAATCATGGCCCCGAGGATGAAGCCGCGTGACTCTATACCTGCCACTTTCGTAATGCCTTTTCCATGCCATGTGCGTATGAGATCGTTCACGGCATATCGCACGAGCTCGGCATTGGCCAGGAGGGGTGTGATGTCCTTGAAGGATACACCGGGAGACGGAAAGTCGGTTACCGTGCGTACGGCGCCAGCCAGGCGGTCAATCATGGATTCCTTTTTCATACGACTCTTTGAAAGCGCGGATGGATCGGAAGATGGCGCTGGCAAGATAGGTCTGGCCCTCATCCGACGCCATGAACCGGGCCTCGGACGAATTGCTCAGAAATCCGAGTTCCACGAGCACAGCCGGCATGGACGCGCTCCAGAGTACATAGAATCCAGCCTGCTTGACCCCCCGGTTTCGTCGTCCCACGCGGTCCCGGAACTGGGATTGTATTTCGGATGCGAGGGTTTCGCTGTGACGCATATACGCGCTCTGGGCAAGTTGGAGGCGGACCAGATCCCCAGGGCTGTACTGCTCGTAGACAGACGCATCCTCCTCGAAGCGGATGACTTCGTTTTCCCGCTCCATGACGCGCCGCGCCGCATCGGATTTGTGCATGCCTACGAAGAACGTTTCCGTTCCCTGGGCGCGACGATCCGGGGCTGAATTGGCGTGCAGTGATACGAACAGTTTCCCCCCCGCCTCGTTTGCCAGTCGGCCCCGCTCGTTGAGGGGAACGAACGTATCTGTGGTCCGAGTGAACACCACCTCCACATCCGGAAGTTGCTTTAGATAGGCACCCAGCTTTTTGGCGACGGCCAGTACGATGTCCTTTTCGCGTTCTCCGTGCGGGCCCCGTGCCCCGAGATCCTGTCCCCCGTGGCCCGGGTCAATGACAATCGTATCCAGCACCCAGCGAGCCCTGTCAACGGGCGATTGGGTACGGATTCCAATCAGGATGTCGGTTGACCCTGCATCCCGGTATGAACTCGTTTCCACCACATTGCCATCCAGAGCAAGACGAATCGTCGTGTGTCCGCCGTCCTCCCTGAGGCGGTACGATGTGACAGGATCGAGGGGTGGTGCGGTCACACGCAGCGGGTCGAGTCGCGTGTTGAAAAGCGTAATTACGAACGAGTTCTCCGCGTCTGACGAGGGCGCTTCTGCGAATGCCTGTACCCGGGAAGACGTATGCAGGCGGACCACGATTCCCGCATCGTCACTTCGTGGGGAGAACGAAACCCGCGTGACCTGTGCCCGGGCGGTGTGTGCAAACCACGACGTACACAGTACGGCAGACAGGAAGACCATCCGCAGCAGGCAGGGATTCAAATACGATGACCCGGTCAGACGATGCATGTCGTACGGAACAACGATGCCGTCCCCTTGATCCGCTTACTCGTTCCCGTCTTTGTCCTGCTTGCTGAAGAAAAAGGCGGATTTTTCGTTGAGCAATTCTTCCAGTCGCTTTTCAACGAGCAGGTCCCGCTGTTTTTCGCGTTCGGCGAGTGTTTTTCGCAGTGACTCCAACCGCTCAGCCAACTGTTCTATCTCCCGTTGGCGATTTTCCTGTTTCAGATCAAAAATCTGGTGGAGTGTGGATTCGAGTTGCTTTGTGAGAGCAGCTCTGTTCTCTTCCATGGTCTCGAGCCGGATTCTGTGTGCCAGCTGCCGGGACTCGGATTCAAGACGATGCTCCCGACGGAGCTCTTCATACAGGTGGCGGTCTGCCAACTCGATGGTCGCCATGTATTCGGCAAGTTGGGCGTCGGGAAGAGCCCGGGCCAAAAATGCGGCATTCTCGGCCTCGGCTACCAGCTGTCGCGCCAGGATGTCCCGCTCCCGACGTGGACCTGTTTCCAGTCGAATACGCATGCTGTCCATTTCCTGTGCCTGGAAGCGCAGCTTGTCTACAAGCATCTCAAGAGACTCCGAGCCGCGCCCGACTTCCTCCATATTCTCTGTTCGGAACACCCGGACTCCGGCCTGTCCTTTCTCATCCGCGAAGAAGACGGTCACCCTGCCTGAGCGGATACGGCTCGTATCGGCCCGGACCAGGCGATCGTTTTCAATGCGGAAAGGCAGATTGCCAATCTCTATGAGTTCGTTCTCGTCACTCCAGATGTTCAGCGTACCGGATATCGATGACATGTCGAGCGACTCCGGGAGCTCGGATTTCGGAACGGGTTTTCCATTTATGAACAGCCGTCCATTCTCGATGGTCACCTTGAATGTATCCTGTGCCCATGCGTCCGTGCTCGGCCCCGACATGAGGAGTGCCGTGATAAGCAGTGTTGCTGTTACGTATTTCATAATGATACAGGCCATGGATTCAATGAGAGTTGACGGGGACGATGCCTTGTGGGCGATGTTGAGCTGGTAACGACTCGAGGGGGACCGGAGGCGCGTCCCACGTCAGATCCGAGGCTCCCTGAATGGTGCGTAGACGCTGGTGGAGGGCGTTGATATCATCACTGTTGTCCCATTCCAGTTCTGTCCCGTCCGATACCAGCACAGGGGTGTCCGTTTTTGACTCACTGCCATTGAGCAGGAAGATGCCCGTTGCAAGACCAATCACAAGCACGGCCGCGATGGCCACGGCCCGGTATACGATCCGCATGCCGGATCGTGGCGAGTGCGCCTCTGTCATAATCCGATCAATAACGGCCGCATCGGGTATGTGCCGCCCCCGGTGACGTTCAAGTAGAACGCGTGTCTTGGCAAGCGCTTCGTGCTCACGGCGACTGTCTCCATTCAGCATAATGTCGGAGAGGATCTTCTCGTCGGAAGCCTCATCGTACACATGCAGAAGAAGGTGTTTCTTTTTGGTATTCATGGAGTTGGTCATGGATCAACGATCGCAGGTTCAACAGTCCGTATCTCATGCGGCCAATTGCCGTATTGATGGAGCAGTTCGTGAGTTCAGCTATTTCCCTGAACGTCAGTTCGGATTCGTGGCGGAGCAGCACCACCTCCCGTTGTTCTGGTGGCAGTCTGGCAATACAGGCATCCAGGATTTCTTCCTGCTGTTTCATTTCGAGCTGCTCATCGACTGGGGAGAAATCGCACGGCAGGGAGTCCCAGTAGTCTGTTTCCTCGTTCTGAGGCACGTCACGCCATTTCTTGCGGGCGCGCAGATGATCGAGTGCCGCATTTCTGGCAATACGCAATACCCAGGCTATGAACTTGCCCCGTCGAATGTACGAGCCTCGATCACGCCTCAGCGCACGACACACGCGAATGAATGTCTCCTGGAACAGGTCGTCTGCAGCCGACGGCCCAACCATGCCCATCAGATAACCATACACGCGCGCCTGGTGCCTTTCCATAAGGCGCCGGAAAGCGACATCATCGCCACCTTCCACATAGGCAGTTACAAGATCTTCGTCTGTCGGCTTCATTGCCCCATTAACGAGGCAGGCGGTGGACTTATTGTGTTACCGGTTGAAAATTGTCAACTGGTCACCCGGGCGAATAGTATTCGAAGACAGGCTGTTCCACTCCTTGATGTCCGCAACCGACACACCGTGTCGCCCTGCAATTCCAATCAGTGTGTCCCCCCGGCGAACGGTATAGGTGACAGAGGGCGCCATCTGCGGGTAGAGCAGCAATTCCTGACCGACCCGGATGCTCGATCCGCGAATGCTGTTCCAACTTCGCAGTTGGGACAGGGGTACGCCGTGGTCCGCCGCTATCTCACTCAGCGTATCGCCGCGTTTGACTGTATAGCGCACGGGGTCGTTGCCTTCCGATGGGACTGCGCGCCGTCCGTCCGTATAAATCACCAGCGTCTGCCCCGTGCGGATGACCGAACCCGAGATGTTGTTCCACGACCTGACATCACTGACCCTCACCCCATATCTGGCGGCGATGCCGCCGAGTGTGTCACCGCGACGGACACGGTGCGACACCCGGACAGGTGCATTCTCCGAGGGGCTCGGCCCACTCTGCACGGTGCCAGTGGGCCGAGCCGTAGATGTCTGGGTGGATACGGTACGTACCGGCACCGAGGAGGCCGCGGAATTCTCAATCGCTTCGAGCAGGATAGGACGGACGAGACGCTGGCCATATTGTACCGTGCTGCTGTTTTCTGCAAACTGCGTCGTGGACAGGTCGGTTGTATAGTCGGCGATGGGGACGACCAGTCGCTGCCCGATGTTGATGCGGGTCGAACGAAGTCCGTTCTTCTGCATGAGTTGCGCTACAGACACCCCGAATTCGGAAGCAATTCCACTGAGCGTATTGCCCCGCTGCACGATATATTCGCCGCTGGGTCGACGGGAGGCCGGAGGCAATGCGTCATAGGCGGCAAGAAATCGATCCTGCGTACCAAGTGGCATGCGCAGATTGAAAGATCCCGTGGACGGAGGTAGCGACGCTCGTCGGAGATTGGGATTGAGCGCTTTGATTGTAGCGACATCGGATCCGGCCAGATCGGCAACATCATCCAGGCTCAACATGCCGGTTACCGGCACCACGTGGTAGGCATACTGCGGGCCACGCTCAGAGGGCTCAAGCCCATATGCCTTTGGGTTCGACGCAATGAGTGACGTGGCAATGAACATGGGTACATAGTTCCGCGTCTCCCGCGGGAGGAACGGGTACATGTCCCAGTACGTGGGGTTGGCGACTCCTCTTGCCCTGGCGCTGCGCTCGGCTCGCCTTATGCAGCGGGGTGAACAGTTGTACCCGGCAAGCGCAACATGCCAGTCCTCCCCGTAAAACCCGTACAACCACTTCAGATGGCGTGCAGCAGCCCGGGTGGACAACTCGGGATCCATCCGGTCATCGACCCAGGCATTCACATTCAGATCATAGGCGCGTCCGGTTGCCGCCACGAACTGCCACATGCCGACGGCAGCCGCCCAGCTGCGCGCGCGGGGGTTCAAGCCGGACTCGATCATGGCCAGATATTTGAGTTCATCCGGAATACCCTCTTCCTGGAATATCTCCTCAACCATCGGGAAGTACGTGTCTGCACGTTGAATCCATGTAAGCAATACATCCCGGCGTTCGCGCAGCAGAAACTCCATGGAGTTTTCCACGAGGCGATTCATCGTCATGGGAACGGTCGTCCCAACGGGTTGCAGCGATCGCGGGACGACATCCTCGAGAAGCGGGTCCTCGACCGCCTCGAGCGCCGTGAACATATCGTTCCGGAATTCAAAAATATCCCCGAACGCCACGAAAAGCGTATCTGCCGGACCATAAATGCGCTCATATTCGGCCACGATCGTCCGGTAGGCGTGCGTAAACCGGGGATCTTCGAGAAACTTCCTTTGCGAAGCCAACTGACCGAGTTCCCTCATGGCCGCGTCCACCGACGCCACGGCAGCATCGTCGTCCCCTCTGGCAATCGATGCCATGAGGTCCGACTGATGGGCGTAGAGGGCGGAAAGCCGCTCCAGGAAGTCGGCTTCCGATATGTCCAGCCCGGCATGCATTTTCAGCAGCAGATCGGCCGTGCGGGTGGTCGATAGGCTGTCAGGGGGGAGCAGCGCAACCCGCTCTGTCAGACGGTTTACCCCTTCCGGAGATCCATTCTGCGCCTGCGCCTCGCGCGTTGGCGTCAGAAGCAGGAACAGCAGCAGGGAGAGCAGGAAGGTCGGTTCTCTACGTGGGTTCACGCGTCGTCCGGTTTGATGGAGAGAAAATCTGCCTGACAGACAGGATAGTGCGTTCAGGCATTGCTTTCAAGTGCAAATGCAAGTGACTGCATGGCAATACGTTGTGAGTGATCAACATCCCCTGATGTATCAGAGCGGGATGTTGCCATGCTTCCGTTTCGGGTTCCGGACTGCCTTGTTGCGCAGCATGTGGAGACCGTCCACGAGACGCCGCCGCGTTTCAGACGGCTTGATGACATCGTCCACGAATCCGTACTCAGCGGCCACATACGGATTGGCAAACCGCTGCCGGTACTCTTCCGTAATCCGCTCCTCCGTGGCCACGGGATTGTCCGATTCGGCCAGCTCATGCCGATATATGATTTCCACGGCTCCCTTGGGTCCCATGACCGCTATTTCAGCCGTTGGCCACGCCAGGTTCAGATCACCTCGGATATGCTTGGAGTTCATGACGTCGTAGGCGCCCCCATAGGCCTTCCGGGTAATCACCGTCATCTTGGGTACCGTGGCTTCACAGAATGCATAGAGCAACTTTGCCCCATGACGAATAATGCCACGCCATTCCTGGTCTGTCCCCGGCATGAAGCCCGGAACGTCCTCGAATACCACAAGCGGGATATTGAACGCGTCACAGAAGCGGACAAAACGGGCACCCTTGACCGATGAATCGATGTCAAGCACGCCGGCCAGGACACCCGGGTTATTGGCTACGATGCCCACGGGTTGTCCTTCGAGCCGGGCGAACCCCACGACAATATTGGCGGCAAAATCAGGATGGATTTCGAAGAACGAATCCTTGTCCACGATCCGGTCAATCACCCCATGCATATCATAGGGTTTGTTCGGGTTGGTGGGCACCATGACATCCAGTGCAGCCGCGTCTTCTTCGGGTGGAGCGGCTGAATCATCTGCAATCGGAACCGGCTCCTCGCAGTTGGACGGAATGTACCCCATGAGCTGACGGATTGACAGGAGGCAATCCACCTCGTTGGGGCAGGCTCTGTGTGCGACGCCGCTCTTGGATGCATGCGTATTGGCTCCACCCAACTCTTCAGATGTGATATTCTCCTGGGTAACCGTCTTGACCACATTCGGTCCGGTCACGAACATATAGCTCGTTCCCTGCACCATGAACACGAAATCGGTGATTGCCGGGCTGTATACCGCACCCCCCGCACACGGACCCATTACGGCGGAAATCTGGGGCACGACACCGGAAGCCAGCGTATTGAGTAGAAAAATGTCAGCATAGCCGCCCAGCGACACGACTCCTTCCTGGATACGGGCACCACCGGAATCATTGAGACCGATGATCGGGGCACCGTTTTCGAGGGCCAGGTTCATGATCTTCACGATTTTACGGGCGTTGGCATCTCCCAGCGATCCGCCGAATACCGTGAAATCCTGCGAATACACGTACACCAGGCGGCCATCAATCCTGCCGTAACCGGTAACGACACCATCCCCGTACGGCCTGTTTTCCGCCAGGCCGAATTCGTTCGTCTGGTGCCGTACAAACATACCCAACTCTACGAACGAGTCCCTGTCAAGCAGTATGTCGAGTCGCTCCCGCGCCGTCAGTTTACCTTTCTCGTGCTGCTTCTCCATGCGCTTTTTGCCGCCGCCCAGAAGGGCTTCGGCTTGACGCGCCTCGAGATCGGCGTAGAGTTCATCGTGGGTGGGCATGGTCTTTCCGTGTCTGGTCAGTGATTGGCATACCGGGACTCTACCGCGTTCGTGAAAGACACCGCATCGTCCGAATAGATGTCGATATTGTATTTCTTGAAGACGTCCCGAGCCAGGATGGCACTTGCCTCTGACCAGGAATGGGCTGTGCGGAGGCGTCCGATCACGTCGTCAAATGCGCTCCTGTCCCCGTTGAAAAGTGAGGCGACGTAATAATCTGCCTGCCTTCCTGCGCGTCCCAGAACGTCACTGACGGACGCGGGGGAAGCGTCCGGTGCCGCATCGCGCGACGGCAGCCGCGCTTCGAATGTCTTCCATAACGGGGCGGATGGCGTCGTTCCGGTATTGTCGGGGGCGTCGCGGCGCTGCCGCTCGGCATACTGTTTCCAGAGCGGCTGACGAGTATCATCATCTGCAGGCGCAGACGCTGCTGCCTCTTCTGGCGCTGCTGCCTCTTCTGGCGCTGCTGCCTCTTCTGGCGCTGCTGCCTCTGCTGGCGCTCCAGCGCCGCGCGCCGGCGATTCCTCGGCTTCCTGGATCAGTCTCCGCAGTGTTTCCGACGAAATCATATCGGCCTTGGCCATGCGGGCCTCCACTTCGACCACATGTGCAACTTCCGGCCGGTCGTGTGCCCTCAGGAAGTCGACAACAAACACGACGGGCAATCCACCTTCAACATGCCCGGATACGTGCACGAATTCGAGAAGAGGCTCCAACGTCCGCATCCAGTCATCGACTGAAAAATCCGACGTGTATTGCCGTATGACATGGTTCAACGTCGCTTCAAGTTCGTTTCTCGAAACACGCTTATCCCGTTTTTTCTGCGTGTATGCCTGCACGGCCTGGACCACGTACGCATACTCCCTGAAATAACTCGCACGCCGCCGCAGGTCACCGACAGAGACCGCCGCAGCACCGCCGGGAAAACAGAAATCCATGAGCGCAGGTACGGGGTTGATCAGAAATTGGAGCGTTGTTTCGACTGCCTGATGGACAGCCCTTGGCCATTCATCGGCCGGGAATCGGGCTACCGCCGTCACAGCATGACGCAGGTTTTCGAGTGCCGCCTGGACACCGTCTCCGGACATGTCAAACCACTCGAATGTACCGTCGAACCGTTCTCCGACCTCGATCTGGGCGCGGCGTTCGAGTGTCCGCTGCAGAAAGTGGACGACACAGCGGGGTGCACCAAGCGCGGCCAGCTCCGCCTGTCCACATCCCCCCGCCGGGTTGGATTTCGAGGCGGAATCCTGGACTACATTCCTGGCGAGCGCCTGGGCAATTTTTTTCCGCATGAAATGAAATCCAGGTTGGTCGAACGGATACGTGACTCACGCGTCATACGCGGGCCAGGCCCTCAGGTTTGTGCCCGGTCACAATTGTTTCCCACCAGACAAATACGGACCTGAAGTTGAAAAAGACCGACTTTGATGTTGTCGTGATAGGAGGAGGGGCAGCCGGGCTTACCGCCTCGGCGACGGCCGTCAGTCTCGGGGCGAAAACCCTGATGGTGGAAGCCGACCGGTTGGGCGGGGACTGCACCTGGTTCGGGTGCGTTCCCAGCAAAGCGCTGCTTTCCCTGGCTGAATTGGTGCGATGCGGCGACCTCCGCCGCGACGACCTGCCTGCCCGGTTGTGGGCCATCCGTGAACGGATTTACCAGCATGCCGATACACCGGAGCGCTTCGAGGCGCTCGGCATGGAGGTCCTGTTCGGTCGGGCCCGTTTCACCGGGCCGGGCACGCTGGCTGTCGCGTGTGCCGATGGGACGACACGGGATGTCACATCCCGCCGTTTCATTCTGTGCGCTGGAACGCGCCCGGCCCTGCCCCCTGTGGAGGGTCTTGAGGATGTGCCTTACAAAACCACACACTCTTTTTTTGAGATGAAGACCGTTCCCGACAGCCTCGTTGTTCTGGGGGCGGGGGCCGTCGGGGTGGAACTGGGTCAGGCCTGTGCCCGAATGGGCGTGGAGGTGATACTCGTGGAGCGGGAGCCGGGCATACTGCCGGCTGGCGACCCACTGTGGGCGCATCATCTGGATCCGGTCATCAGGCGGGACGGCGTGCGCGTACTGACATCAACGACAGTCACGAAGGTGGAGTGCGCAGGTTCGGGAACGTCGGTGCGCATTACAGCGCGCCGCGCCCACAAGTCACAGACCCACGTCGCCCTCGATGACGACGTTCTGCAGTTGGAGGCGGACATGTTACTCGTGGCCACTGGCCGGGAGCCGGCCACGCGGTCGTTGGGCCTTGAAATCGCCGGCGTTGCGACGGACGGTGGATTCGTGAAGACAGATGCCACCGGTCGCACGTCGAATCGACGAATATATGCGGCAGGGGACGTCACGGGAAAAGACCTCTTCACGCACGCAGCCGGCGCACAGGCGCGCGCCGCGGCCGTGCATGCCGTGCTCCGGTTTCCCCGGAAGTACAACGGTGATTCCATTCCGAAAGTCGTCTACACCCACCCCGAATGCGCATCGCTCGGCATGACATCGGCCGAGGCGGCGCGCGCCCGAACCGAGGGAAAGGACGTACAGACGTGGTCGCTTGCGCTCTCGAGCCTGGACCGCGCCGTGACCGACGGACACACCGACGGCACATTGCACATCCAGGCCACACGGCGGGGCCGTATTCTGGGAGCCACCCTCATTGCCGATCGGGCCGGGGAGCTGATTGGCACGGTTGGGCTGGCCATGCAGCAGCGCATCCCGCTGTCAGCCTTCAGTGAACTGGTGGTGGCTTACCCCACATGGACCGATGGTCTTCGAAAACTCGGTACCCAACAGGCAATCTCCCGTCTTCCGACCGGCCTGCTTCGGCTTGCCGCGCGACTGCTTCGGCTTCGTGGTCCGAAGGTGGGGATATCGCCGGACGAGGTGGTGTGAGGCCAGGGCCGGGGCAGGATTGTGAATTAAAGATAAACCCGGCTCGGCGATGCAATCGAGAGCTTTCCCGGGACGTCATTTAAGGTAGTATTGATTGCGGCCGATACTCTTTCCCGAGGCACACTCTTGTTCATCCAGGATATGTCTCAAGGCGGTTTGTCCGGGAAGAGCCTGGCCGTGAGGTCAGGCTCTTCCCATTTTTTTATCCCGTGCCTACATGCCCATTCGTAGACAGACCGCCGCTGTACTGCTCGCATCACTGCTGTCGTTACCTGTACTGATTCCTGCCGCAACAGCCCAGGACAGCCGTCCGGCAACCATCACGTTGTTTCTGGATTGCCAGCAGACACGCTGTGACTCGGAGTTCATCCGACGGGAGCTTCCATATGTGAACCATGTCCTGGATCGTGTCGGGAGTGATCTGCACCTGCTCGTCACATCGCAATCGTCCGGGTCGGGTGGACGCACCTACAACCTGGAATTCATAGGGCAGGGCAATTTTTCCGACCTTCGCTATACGCTGACCGAGTCTGCGAATGTCAACGATTCCGAAAACGAGGAGCGGGCCGCACTGACCCGTGCCATAGAGCGCGGGGTCATTCCATTCGTGGTGCGCACGCGTGTTGGAGACCGCGTGTCCATAACTGTCGATGACATTGTGGGAGAAACACTTGCCGACGCCGTCACACCGGCCGACGATCCCTGGAATTTCTGGGTATTCAACGTAGGCGCAAGTGGCAACTATGAGGCCGAGGAAAGCAGCAATTCGCTACGCGTCAGCACGAACCTCTCGGCCAACCGGGTTACGGAAGCCTGGAAAATCCGAACCAATGGACGGTTTACCTACCGGGAAAGCAATTTTGACGTGAGTGGTGGAACCGTTTCGAACATCAGATGGGACGGATCGCTGTTTGGCCTCGTGGCCAAGAGTATCGGAGATCACTGGGCTGCAGGGGGTACGGTCTTCTCGGAGACCAGTACGAGCCGCAACATCGAATACTCCATTTCAGCCTCCCCAACCATCGAGTACAACATTTTTCCCTACAGCGAATCGTCCCAGCGGGAGTTCCGCTTCCAGTACGAACTCAACTTCCGGCACTTCAACTACGACAACGTGACGGTCTTCAACCGGCTGAGCGAGACGGTCATGCAGCAACAGTTCTCCGCCGAACTTGACCTGTCACGCCCCTGGGGCAATGCCAATGCACGGTTGCAACTCGAATCATTTCTGACCGATTTCGAAAAATCACTCACCGACCTGAACCGCGTCCGGCTCGGAGCACGGGTGTTCTTCCGGATTGTGCGGGGACTCACCTTCAATGTGGGCGGCGAAATATCCTCGGTCAACGACCAGATCTACCTGCCACAATCCGTGGCATCGGACGAAGACATCCTGCTCGGGCGCGTAAGCCTGCCCACGAGCTTCGAATATAAAGTCGACTTCGGGTTCAGCTACCGGTTCGGATCCGTCTTCAACAACGTGGTCAATCCACGTTTTTGAAACCTTGTAGTCCTATCTTGCTGCCCCATCAAACCGGTATGAGTCCCCGTGCCCAGTAAAAAACCCCTCGGTATAGGTTTCATCGGAAGCGGTTTCATGACGCAATTCCACATCCGCTCCTGGCAGGCGGTACGCGAAGCGGACATCCGGGGCGTATGGAGTCCGAACCAGCAGCACGCCGAAGGAGCCGCCACGCTTGCCAGGGAACTCCGCGTGGGAGAGGCGCGCGCGTTCGCATCCATCACGGACATGATTACCAGTCCGGACATTGACTGTCTCTGGATCTGCGGGCCCAACGACGCGCGGATCGGGAATATGGAGGAAATTGCAGATGCGCTCGAGCGCGGTGTCGGGACGCTCGTCGGCCTGGCTTGTGAAAAGCCGCTGGCCCGCAACGTGGCCGAAGCGAAGCGTGTCGTCGAACTGGTTGAAAAAACCGGTCTGCTGCACGGATATCTGGAGGACCAGGTATTTTCTCCCTCGCTGGTGCGTGGCCGTCAGCTCGCTTGGAAGCGCGGTGCGGCGCTCAGCGGCAGGCCATACCTGGCCCGTGCCGCCGAGGAGCACTCCGGGCCGCATGCGCCCTGGTTCTGGGACGGGGTCCGACAGGGAGGCGGTGTGCTGAACGACATGATGTGTCACTCGGTCGAGGTTGCGCGTTTCCTGCTGACGCGTCCGGGCGCTCCGCGATCCTCCATCCGTCCTGTTGCCGTGACGGGCCATATCGCCTCGCTCAAATGGTCGCGGCCCGAATATGTGGAAGTCCTGCGAGAGCAGTACGGTGTGGATTATTCGCAGCATCCGGCCGAAGACTTTGCCCGCGCTACCATCGAATACGTCGATGAGCAGGGTCATCCGCTCGTAGCCGAAGTCACGACCAGTTGGAGCTATGTAGGGGCCGGCCTGCGCCTCTCCTCTGAACTGCTGGGTCCGGAATATTCATTGCGCATCAATTCGCTCGATGCGGGCGGGACCGTCTTCCTGAGCCGCAATGTCACGGGTCGGGCCGGTGAAGACCTCGTCGAAAAGCAGAATGCCGAGCAGGGCGACATGCCGTTTGTTGGCAATGAGGCTGCTGAATATGGCTACGAGGACGAGAACCGGTACATGGTGCGCTGCTTCGTGGATGGCGTACAGCCTGCTATTGACTTCCATGCGGGTCTGGAAGTCACCGAAATGCTCATGGCCGCCTACATGAGCGCCGAACAGGGGCGCCGCATTACCTGGCGGCCCGAAAACCTCGATACATTCGTACCGGCCGTTGCCCGGGGCGTGTGGAAGCCCAACTGAAATCCTGATCATTCCCGTTTTCAAGAAGACCATGCGAGACCTGAATTCCGTTTCCGCAGCCATCCTTCTGGTGGCTGTCACGATCCTCCCGGTTCCTGTGCTGCAGGCCCAGTCGCTCGACATGGACCTGCTGAGCGCCATGAAACCGCGCAACATCGGGCCAGCCGGCATGAGTGGTCGCGTGACGGCGATCGATGCCGTTCACAGCGATCCGTCGGTCATCTGGGCAGGCACGGCGTCGGGGGGACTCTGGCTGTCCAGGAGCCGTGGCGTTGACTGGAAGCCGGTGTTTGACGAAGAGCCCGATCACAGCATCGGTGCCGTTGCCATCTTCCAGTCGAATCCGGACATCGTGTGGGTGGGAGCGGGCGAGGGTAATCCCCGCAACAGCCAGTCGTCCGGTAGCGGTCTGTACAAAACCATTGACGGCGGCGCCTCCTGGGTACACCTTGGCCTGAAACAGTCGCGAAATATCCACCGGATCCTGACACATCCAACGAACGAGGATGTGGCCTTCATTGGCGTGCAGGGACCTTCCTGGGGCGAGACAGAGCAGCGGGGCGTCTATGTCACGCGCGATGGTGGCCGGACGCTCGAGCGCTCGTTGTACGTGAATGAAAAGACGGGGATCGGTGATCTCGTGATGGATCCATCCAATCCCAATCACCTGATCGCTGCGATGTGGGAGTTCCGCCGCTGGCCGTGGTTTTTCCACTCGGGTGGCGAGGGATCCGGCCTGTGGGAAACCTGGGATGCCGGGCGGACCTGGACGAAATTGACGCCCGAGCGCGGCCTGCCGAAAGGTACGCTCGGACGGATCGGTCTCGCCTTTGCCCACAATGAACCGGAGGTCGTGTATGCGCTCATCGAAGCCAGGAAGAATGCGCTCTATCGCTCCGATGACGGCGGAGCCTCCTGGAAGATGGTCAACGACGACGACGGGGTGAACGGCAGGCCGTTCTATTATGCGGATGTTTTCGTGGATCCAGAGAATGAGAACCGGGTCTATCGCCCGGAGACGTTCATCTATGTGAGTGAGGACGGTGGCCGTAGCTTCAGCCAATGGCAGCCGGGATACAGCCAGAATGGCATCCACCCGGATCATCACGCCTTCTATGTCTCCCCTGTCGACCCCGACTTCATCGTGGAAGGCAACGACGGGGGCATGTCCATTACGTATGACAAGGGGCGGACATGGCGATTTGTCGAAAACCTGCCCCTTGCCCAGTTCTACCACATCAATGTGGACGATGAGTTCCCCTACAATGTCATGGGCGGTATGCAGGACAACGGTTCCTGGGTAGGTCCCGCCTATGTATGGAAAAGCGGGGGCATCCGGAACAGTTACTGGCAGGAGGTGGCCTTCGGCGATGGGTTTGACGTGAGTGCCGACCCGGAAGACAGCCGGTTCGGGTACGCCATGAGCCAGGGAGGCAACATTTCGCGCTACGATAGGGACACCGGAAATTCGAGTCGCATCAAGCCGCTGCATCCAGATGGGGTGTTCCTCCGTTTCAACTGGGATGCCGCGTTCGCACAGGATCCGTTCGATCCGGCTACCATCTGGTTCGGAAGTCAGTATCTGCACCGCAGCACGGACCGCGGACAGAACTGGGAAATCGTGTCCCCGGATTTGACGACGAACGACCCGGAAAAGCAGAAGCAGTTCGAGTCGGGTGGCCTTACGTACGACGTGACGCAGGCTGAGAACCATACCACGATCGTGTCCATCGGCGTATCGCCCGTGGAGGAGGGCATTATATGGGTGGGGACGGACGATGGAAACGTGCAGCTCACGCGTGACGGTGGGGGATCGTGGACGAACGTCGCGCCGCGCCTGCGGGGCGTCCCGGAGGGCTCCTGGGTAAAACAGGTCAAACCCTCACCACACAATGCGGCGGAAGCGGTTGTCGTGATTGAAGACCACCGCCGCAACAACTGGGAGCCGTACGTTTACCGGACGCGTGACTACGGTCGCACATTTGAACGCCTGGCGGACGCCAACACGGTCTACGGATTCGCCCTGTCCTACGTCCAGGATCCCGTCGAACCCCGTCTCGCGTTCCTGGGAACGGAATTCGGTCTGTACGTGTCCATTGACGACGCCCGCACATGGACGAAGTGGACCCAGGGCTACCCGACGGCGTCGACGATCGACCTTGTCATCCATCCGCGAGAGCATGACCTTGTGATTGCTACGTTCGGTCGATCGGCCTGGGTCCTCGACGATATCCGGCCACTCCGGGCCTTGGCTTCCGAGGGTGCCGATCTGCTGGCACGTCCAATCCACGTATTCGACCCTCCTGTTGCCTATCAGGCCAGCACCATCCAGGCCAGTGGCACACGATTCATCGGCGATGCCATGTACGCCGCATCCAACCGGCCGGGTGGCGCCATGATCACGTACTCGGTGCATATGGACAGCACGCTCGCTGACTCGGTGAAAAAGCAGATGGATGAGGTCAAGGTGGAGATTCTGGAGAACGGGGAGGTCATACGTACCATGGATGGACCCGCCGAAGAGGGTCTTAACCGCATCCAGTGGTCCATGACTCGAAAGGGAGTACGCGGGCCGAGCCGTACGGCGCCACGCAAGGATGCTCCGGAGCCCAGCGGCGCGCGCGTGCTGCCGGGAACGTATACGGTTCGAATCACACTGGGAGAGCATTCGTCGGAGACCGCTCTTACGGTAGCCCCGGACCCGCGGCGGGACGTTGACCGCGTGGCCGCCGAGGCGCGCCTCGCCCTCAATGCATCGTACGAAAAACTGGCCGAAACGGCAGCCGACGCCACAACCCGGCTGCGTGACATGAAGATGGCTGTCAACGAGTTGACGGGCAAACTGAAAGGGCGTACCGACTCGTTGTCGGCTGCGGCACGCGAGCGCGGCAGCGTTGTCGCAGACAGCGTAGACGCGATGATGGATGACTTCTTCGGAGAAACAGGAAAACAGGGTATTTTCCGCAGTCCACATACGGTTGCCAACGCGCTCTCAACGGCACGTTCCTATATCTTCTCCAGTGATCGTACGCCCGGTACGCCGGAGGATATCGCGCTCTCCCAGGCACGTCAGGCCATCAATGCCTTCAATGAGCGGGTGAACCGACTCATTGCGGACGAGTGGGAAGCCTATAGCGAAGCCCTGGGGCGGGTCGAGTTGGCATGGCTGCCCGATATCGAACCCGTGCGCTGACCGGTCAGGGTGCGTTCGTGCGGTATGGGAATTTCCCCTACACCATGATTGGGGACCGACAGGACGCAACGCTGCGTTGCGGTGGGGATACTGTGCATACTGACAAATCCATTTCTGCTGGAGGTACTTCCCATGCGCAGTCGAACTGTCGTTATATCCACACTCCTCCTCGTTCCCGTACTGGCCCTGTGTGGTTGCGGCGCCAATCCGGAGCCGGCCACGATCGAGCCCGAAGAAGGTGCCCGTGTGGTAGTGGTTCATGAAGTAGCTGATTTCGACGAGTGGCACACGCGATTCGCGGAACAGGTAACCAGCAGGCTCGACATGGGCATCGAGGAAGAGCTCATATTGCAGGGAGAATCCATGTCGAATCTGGTTTTCCTGCTCATGTCGGCACGTGACTCCGTGTCGGCTGCCGACTGGCTGCAGTCACCCGCGACCGCACGCAGCATGGAGTTTTCCGGTGTCAAAGGTGAACTCATTACCGATATTCTGGCGCCTGGTATCGTCTATCCCGACACGCCGGAATATGAAACGAGGCTGGTCGTGCGCCACCCTGTCAGCGACTTCGACCGCTGGTACAGCACTTTCCGTGGTCATGAGCGCGAGCGGCTCGATGTGGGTGTGCATACCATGCTCGTGACGCATCCACTCGGAGACCCGAACGACGTGTACATGATGTTCGGCGTTTCCGACCCTGAACGCGTTGCCGAGTATATGGCCTCTGACCTGCTCGGCCTCGCCATGCGGCTCGCCGGAGTTACCGCCCAGCCACAGGCATTTTTCGTGAACGTGGTCGAATAGTCCAGGGCTCTGTCAATCGATCCGGACAGGAATGGTCTTTTTTCCGATGGATGCGAGCGTCGCGTCGATAAAAAGCAGTACGCCCATCATTTCCATGCCTTCCTCGACAAGCACGGTCACCTCATAGATCAGTGTATCGGCATCCATCGGTGCACCGATTGTTTCCACACCCAGTGCGCCACCCACGAAAATAGCACCTGACAGGACATAGAGGAGCATGGTCCGCCGTGGCAATATCCTGAGGAGCGGTACGAAGTAGAGTGCACACGCCGCTACAAGCACTGCTGCCGACCAGACCCACAGCGTATCTATGGCCGAGTGAAACGATTCGTGCAGCCCGGCCACTTCGTCAATGGCGAGCACGAAGAAACCACCCGCCAGCAGGCTCCAGAAACGGAGTTCCCTGGTCGTGGACATGGCGCCTGTTGCCATAGGGTCATGCCCGGCGCGCTTCAGCACAAGCGCAGCGCTCGCCGTGAGCAGCAGGAAGCTGGAAAACCACGTCGGCAGATTGTTTTCCTCGTCCAGCGCAACAAGCTGCCTGACGAGCCACGGTACGTCGGCAATCCAGTAGTGGTACATCCAGACGAGCAGATGCGCCGATAGAAGGATCAGCGCGGCTGGCAGGAGCCATCGGCGGGCTGCATTCCATGGAATTACGATTTCAGCCATGATGTGGATGGACGCCGCGTGCCATCGGGGTGAATGTGCCTCTACAATACACGTCCCTGATGTATAGTGCAAGATCCGTCCGTCGTGCATAAGTTTAGCGGCGAACATCTCGTTTCAGGACTCTACCAACTTTCGTCTTTCCATCATGACATCACGTTCCGCTGCCCTGATTTCCTGTATTGCGCTCCTCGGTTTTCTGGCAGGCGCGCCGCTCGCAAACGCCCAGTCGGCCGACGTCGCGCTGCTTGAAGGCCTCGAGTACCGCTTCGTGGGTCCCAACCGGGGCGGGCGCAGCGCGGCCGTAACGGGTGTTCCCGGCAAGCCAGACCTCTATTATATGGGTGCGACCGGTGGCGGTGTGTTCCGGACCACGGACGGCGGTGAGTCCTGGCATCCGATTTCGGATGGCTTTTTCGGCGGGTCCATCGGGGCTGTGGCCGTGTCCGAATGGGACAACAATGTCATCTACGTGGGCGGCGGCGAGAAAACGGTGCGCGGCAACGTATCGCACGGCTACGGGATGTGGAAGTCCGAGGACGCCGGCAAGACGTGGCGGCAGATCGGGCTGGAAGATTCCCGGCACATCGCGCGCGTGCGCATCCACCCGAAAAACCCCGACCTGGTGTACGCGGCGGCCATGGGCCACCTCTACGGGCCGAACAACGAGCGGGGAGTGTACCGGTCGAAGGATGGCGGTGAAAGCTGGGAGCGCGTGCTGTTCGTGAGCGACAAGGCGGGTGCGGTCGATCTGATCATGGATCCGACGAACCCACGCGTGCTCTATGCATCGCTATGGGAAGTCTACCGGTCGCCGTATGAGCTTTCCTCGGGCGGGGAAGATTCGGGGCTCTGGAAGTCGACCGACGGCGGCGATACGTGGACGGAGCTCACCAACCAGGACAACGGGTTGCCGGGCGGCGTACTCGGTATTATCGGCGTTACGGTATCGCCCGTGACCCCGGACCGGGTATGGGCCATTGTGGAGCACGACGGGGGCGGCGTGTTCCGCAGCGAGGATGGCGGAGAGTCGTGGCGGCGTATAAACGACGATCGAAATCTGCGGCAGCGGGCGTGGTATTACACGCGCATGTATGCCGGCACCGAGGACGAAGATGACGTATGGGTGCTGAACGTGGGATTGTGGCACTCGAAGGATGGCGGCGAGAACTACGAGCGTGTGCAGACGCCACACGGTGACCACCACGATTTCTGGATTGCCCCCGAAAATGCCGATCGGATCATTGTGGGCGATGACGGCGGCGCGCAGGTAACCTACAACGGCGGTGAGACGTGGAGCACGTATCACAACCAGCCGACGGCGCAGTTCTACCGCGTGGCGACCGACAATCATTTTCCGTATCGGATCTACGGGGGTCAGCAGGATAATTCAACCGTGCGCATCCTGCATACGTCGACCGGGAGTGAGACTGACTGGGAGTCGACGGCAGGTGGCGAGAGCGCCTGGATTGCTCCGAACCCGGAGAATCCGGATCTCGTATTCGGTGGATCGTACGATGGGTACCTCCAGCGGCTCAATCATGACACGCGCCAGTCGCGCAATGTCAACGTGTGGCCTGATAACCCGATGGGGCACGGCGCGGAAGATTACAAATTCCGGTTCCAGTGGAATTTTCCCATCCGCTATTCGCGGCACGTACCGGGCCGCGTCCTGACGGCTGCCAACGTGCTTTTCAAGACCGACAATGACGGACAGTCCTGGGAGGCCTTGTCGCCGGATTTGACCCGGGCCGATCCCGCTACGCTCGGCCCGTCGGGCGGACCCATTACGAAGGACAATACGTCGGTGGAATACTACGCCACCATATTCACGTTCATCGAGGGTGTGGAAGAGGGCGTCATCTGGACGGGTTCCGACGACGGTCTCATCCACGTCACGCGCAACGGGGGGCAGTCCTGGACCGATGTCACGCCACCCGCTTCCATGTTCCCCGAGTGGATGCAGGTCAATGACATGGTTCTTGACCCGTTCCACGCGGGCGGGCTCTATGTAGCCGGCACGCGGTACAAATCGGACGATTTTACGCCCTATCTGTACAAAACAGAAGATTACGGTGCGTCGTGGACGCGAATCACACGCGGAATCGATTCCCTTCATTTCACGCGCACGATCGAGGCCGACGCGGAGGTCGAGGGCCTGCTCTACGCGGGGACCGAGAGCGGGATGTACGTCTCCTTCAACGACGGCCGGGACTGGCAGCCGTTCCAGCTCAATCTTCCTGTCGTACCCATAACCGACATCGAGTGGCGCGACAACGATCTGATCATTGGTACGCAGGGCCGCTCGTATTGGATCATGGATGACCTCTCGCCCGTGCAGGCTGTTGCCCTGATGGCCGCGCCCGGCGCGGCTGGGTCAGGAAGCGCCATCTCCGATGCCTTCCTCTTCCCCGCACCGCACCCGATCACGCTCGGCGCTGAGCGAACGGTGCGCCTGCGCTACTGGCTCTCGGACGAGGCGGCCGAAGCGCACGACGAAAAGCTTACGCTGCGCATCCTGGAAGCGGATGGAACGGTGATCAAAACGTTTGAAGAGGACGACGTGCCATCGGAAGCCGGCTTCAACCAGTTCGACTGGAACATGCGCTACGAGGACGCCGAGTCCTTCCAGGGCCTTATCATGTGGGCGGGATCGGTGCGCGGCCCGCAGGCTGTACCCGGTACGTACCACGCCCGCCTTATTGTCGGCGACGATTCCACCGATGTGGCGTTCGGCATCCAGCCCGATCCGCGTTCAGAATCGACGCAGGCCGACTATCAGGAGCAGTTCGATTTCCTGATCGACGTGCGCGACAAACTCACGGAAACGCACAAGGCCATCAAGAATATCCGCGCCATGCGGTCGCAGATGAAGGATCTCGTGGGTCGGATTCCTGTGGATGCGGCGGAGCGCGACGACATCAAGGCCATGGCGGACAGTATTTCGGCCGACATGACCGCCATCGAGGAGGCTCTCTACCAGACGAAAAACCGCTCCGGACAGGATCCGCTGAACTTTCCCATCCGCCTGAACAACAAGCTGGCGGCGGTGGGCGGCGTGGTTGCGAGCGGCAACTACCGTCCGACCGACCAGTCCTATGCGGTCCGTGACGAGCTCGTGGCACAGATAGACGGGGAACTGGGCAAATGGACGGCCATTCTGGATTTCCGCATTCCAGAGTTTGAATCGCAGATTGCCGCGCTTGATTTGCCGGTTCTGGAACGGCCGGAATGAGGCGCGCGCTGCACATGCCCGTCAGGGCACAGCAGGTGGATATGGGCGGTTTCAAAGTGCTCCAGCCCCTGCCGCACGCGAGGCTGCAGCACATCGACCCGTTCCTGCTGTTGCATCACGCTGGGCCGGTTACGTTTCCGGGTGGAGCGCGGCAGCGCGATGAAGGCGTACCGCCGCATCCACACCGCGGCTTCGAACCCGTCACGTTTGTATTCAAGGGGGGTGTGCACCACCGCGATTCGCGGGGGAATGACCATGTTGTCCGCCCTGGCGGTGTCCAGTGGATGACCGCAGGCATGGGGATTGTGCACAGCGAGCGCCCGGCGGCCGAGCTCGTTGAAGAGGGCGGTGAATGGGAGCTCATCCAGCTCTGGATCAATCTGCCGGCCGTACGCAAAATGATCCAGCCCCGCTACCAGGGACTCGCAACAGAAGATATTCCCGTAGTGGATGTCGGCAGCTTCCGCGTGCAGGTTGTCGCGGGGTCATTCGGCGCCGACCAGGAAGCGGTCAAGGGCCCGGCTGAAACGCAGACGCCCATTACGGCGCTGGTGCTGCACTCGGATGCTGCGGATGGCGGTGAGGGTGCGGCGGGTGGCGAGACTGC
>PCUY01000025.1:64556-68599 GCA_002787815.1 Bacteroidetes bacterium CG12_big_fil_rev_8_21_14_0_65_60_17
GCGGTTCGCTGAGAGTGAATGGCGCGGCGACGCTTCCTGCCCACCACCTGATTGAGCTCGATCACGAAGGTCCACTGGGCCTCACGGCCACGGAGCCGGTGCGCGCGCTGCTCATGTTGGGAGCGCCGATTGACGAGCCGGTCGTATCCAGCGGCCCGTTCGTCATGAACACCCACACCCAGATCATGGAGGCCATGCGGGATGCGCAGATGGGAAAAATGGGCGTTCTGATCGAGGAATTCGACTCGAAATAAATGTAACAATGAAAGTTACATTAATTTTCCGGTTCCCGGTGCCAACTTTTTGGCGCATTTCCGTATCGAAGCAGGTAATTCGGGCCGGCAACGCCCGGCGACCGTTGACATGCCTTGAATCGCCCAATCATGCTTCGAAACTTCTGGACCATTGCCCGCCGTAATCTGCTACGCAACCGTGGCTATGAATCGCTGAATATGCTCGGCCTGGCCATTGGCCTGGCCTGTGCGTTTTTCATCGCCATCTGGATACACCACGAACTGAGCATGGACCGCTTCCACGAGGAGGCGGACCGGACGTACGCCGTCATGCGGCACTCGACATTCGGCGGGGAGCGTGGTACGACCCGTTCCATGCCGAAGCCCCTGGCCGATGCGCTCGAGGCAGACTATGCCGAGGTCGAGCATGCTGTGCTCGTGAGCTGGGAGAACACGCTGCTCCTGTCGAAAGGCGATGTGGCATTCCGGGAGAAGGGACACTGGGCGGGGCCCGCATTCTTCAATGTGTTCTCGTTCCCGCTCCTCCGGGGAGCAGTCGACGGGGCGCTCGCCACGCCCGAATCCATCACCATCTCACGCACGCTGGCCGAGCGTTTCTTCGGCGCCGACTGGGAGCGCCGCGATGACATCCTGGGTAGCGTAATCCGGCTTGACAACCGGGCAGACCTGGCGGTTACGGGCGTCTTCGAGGACGTCCCGTCCACGTCGTCCCTGCAGTTCGATTTCATCATACCGATCGAGGAGTACATCCAGCGCAACGACTGGGTCGAATCGTGGAGCAACAATGGACTCCGGCTTTTTGCGCAGCTCCGCGAAGGGGCCGATGTGGCGGCCTTCAACCGCACCATCAAGGATGTGATCGATGCGCACCACGACTTCTATGAGTCGGACGTTTTCCTGTATCCCATGACCGACCTGTGGCTCCGGTCTGAATTCGAGGACGGAGTCAATGTCGGAGGTCGGATTGACTACGTATATATTTTCGGGCTGATAGCCCTTTTCATACTCGTCATTGCGGGCATCAATTTCACCAATCTGGCGACGGCCCGCAGTGCACGCCGCGCCCGGGAAATCGGAGTGCGCAAGACCATGGGGGCGCAGCGCTCATCCCTCGTTGTGCAGTTCCTGGGCGAGAGCCTGGTGAAGGCGGGTATTGCGTGCACTCTCGCCATGCTCGTGGTCTGGGCGCTCTTTCCCTTCTTTGCCGATCTGACGCAGATCCGGATCCGTCCGGGTCAGCTGCCGGCCGGGCTGTGGCTCGTGTTCGGCCTGGTCGCCATTGTCACCGGGCTCGCGGCCGGGGCATGGCCGGCGCTATACGTGTCGTCGTTTCCGCCGATCGGCGCGCTCGGCGGCAGCCGGATGGCTTCCGGTGGCGGGCGCCTTCTGCAGAACGGACTCGTCGTCCTGCAGTTCGGTCTCTCGATCGTTCTCATTGTGGGCACTGTTACCGTCTACCGGCAACTCGATTACATCCGCACGGCGGACCTCGGCGTGGACCGCGAGCACATGGCCATGGTGCGGCTCGAGGGTGGCATCCACCAGAATTATACCACGTTCCAGTACGAGGCCGAGCGGATTCCGGGCATTACGGGCGTAACCACGTCCAGCAACAATCCTCTCCGGATCGGTAACGATACCATGGGCGTGGAGTGGGAAGGCAAGGATCCGGACAACAACACGCTGTTCTGGAACGCATCGGTGAATTACGACTTCGTAGAAACGATGGGGATGGAGATGCTGGACGGGCGGGACTTCTCGCGCGATTTCGGGGCCGATTCCACCAACTACCTGATCAACGAGGAAGCGGCGAAAGCGATGGGAATGACCGATCCCGTGGGGCAACAGATCACATTCTGGGACAGGCCCGGGACCGTGATTGGCCTGCTCAAGGACTTCCACATGCAGAGTCTGTACAACGAAATCCGGCCGGTCATTTTCCGGCTCAGGCCGGAAGACCAGGGGATTCTGTTCGTGAGGTTCGATGCGGCCAATCTGGGCAGTTCCGTGGAAGCGTTCCGGGCGCTTTATGCACGATTCAATTCGGAGTATCCCCTGGAAATGCGGTTCATGGATGAGGCCTACGAGGAGAGTTATGAGGCGGAGGCGGCCATGGGTACGCTCACGAACGTATTCGCGGGCGTAGCCATTTTCATTGCCTGCCTCGGGCTCTTCGGCCTGGCGTCCTATGCGGCCGAGCGCCGACGGCGTGAAATCGGTATCAGGAAGGTACTCGGAGCCGGTGAGTGGTCGGTCGTGGTGCTGATGTCGCGCGATTTCCTGTTGCTGGTGGCAGCGGCCTTCGTTGTGGCGGGTCCACTGGCCTGGATGGCGGCCAACGCCTGGCTCGAAAACTTCGCCTATCGCATTGATGCGGGTGTCGGCACGATCATTGTTGTGGGTGTGGCGACGGCCACGATTGCGCTGGTGACCGTGGGAACGCAGGCCGTACACTCGGCGCGAACGAACCCCGTCGAGGCGCTCAGGTCGGATTGAAGCAGGTCTCGTTGACGTGGCGTGTCGTATTTTGCAGCGGCTCCGTGTCCAGGCCGTCTGTATGGCCGGTACCGCATCCATCCGTCTTGCACCTTAATCCCGCGCCGTCGCATGCCCGGACTCCCGACTGTATTGTCTCTTTCGAAGGACAGAATCCGGATTCTGCTGCTGGAGGGTATTGATGGCTCGGCGGTGAGGCAGTTTGAGGAGGCCGGGTACACGAACGTCGTGGCGGAGCCGGCCACGCTACCGGCAGGCGAACTGGCGAGCCGTCTGGAGGACGTTCATTTTCTGGGCATTCGCTCGCGGACGAAGTTGACGGAGGATGTGCTGCAACGGGCGTCCCGATTGGCCGCCGTGGGATGCTTCTGCATTGGCACGGACCAGGTGGCGACCACGGCGGCCCGCAGCCTCGGCATTCCGGTATTCAACGCCCCGTATGGCAACACGCGCTCGGTGGCCGAACTCGTGCTCGCCGAAATCATTCTGCTCATGCGCGGCATTCCGGCGCGGAGTGCGGCGGCGCACCGAGGCGAGTGGCTCAAGAGCAGCGAAGGTGCGCACGAGGTGCGCGGCAAAACACTGAGTATTGTCGGCTACGGTCATATCGGCATGCAGCTTGGTGTGCTTGCCGAGGGGCTGGGTATGCAGGTCGTTTTTTTCGATACGGCACCGCGGCTTCCGCTCGGCAATGCGCGAGCGGCGGGCACGCTGGGTGACGTGCTGGGGGCGGCCGATGTGCTGTCGCTCCACGTGCCCGATACGCCGTCGACGCGCGGCATGATAGGCCGGGAGGAGCTCCGCGCCATGAGGCCGGGCAGCCATGTAATCAACGCATCGCGCGGCGGCGTGGTAGATATTGGCGCACTCGCCGAGGCGCTCCGGAGCGGACACCTGGCGGGCGCGGCCGTGGATGTCTTTCCGCAGGAGCCCGCATCTCCCCGGGACACATTCGAATCGGAATTGCAGGGACTGGACAATGTGATTCTGACGCCACACATCGGGGGCAGTACGCACGAAGCGCAGCAGAATATTGCCATCGATGTCGCGACCAAGCTCGTGCAGTACTCGGACACGGGATCGACCGTGGGGGCGGTGAATTTTCCGGAAGTCAGTCTGCCGGACCACGTGTCGGCACGGCGCATTCTGCACATCCACCGGAACGAGCCGGGCGTGCTGACGGCGGTAAATCAGGTGCTTGCCGCAAGCGGCGTAAATATCGCCGGGCAGTACCTTCAGACGCTGCCCGACGTCGGGTATGTGGTCATGGACGTCGAGACGGACGATGTCTCG
>PCUY01000052.1 GCA_002787815.1 Bacteroidetes bacterium CG12_big_fil_rev_8_21_14_0_65_60_17
GAGAAGGGTGACAGCCCAGGAGAATACGTCGGCTTTACGCTCGACAATTCCGTGGACAACGTCACGGTCAAAGCCGGAACCGACACATTCACATTCTCGGGCTCCTCGTGGACGCATCCGAACGGCACGTCCGGTCCGACTGTATCCGCAATTTCCAACATCAATTTTTGCGACGCGACCGTTCCTGGCGATGGTGACGATCCTGACATCAAGGTCGAGAAGTCAGCAAGTACGGCATCAGCTGACCTTGGGGACTCATTCACCTATACCCTCACGGCGACGAACGTCGGCGGCAGCGACGCCACGGGCGTTGTGCTGACCGATACGCTGCCCTATGGCGTAGCGTTTGTCTCGGCCAATCCGAACGGCGGCGTGGCATACGACGCAAACACCCACACCATTACATGGACGGTGGGCACACTCGCGACGGGCGCATCCAGCCAGATCACTGTCACCGCAGAGGTCGACTGGATGACAGGTACGTTTACGGGCGGCTTCCTCGAGGATGGCGTCTACAAGTTGCAGAACCATCCAGACGGCGCAGTGAACCCACCGTTCTACGGCCAGCGCCTCGACAAACTCTTCGGAGGCCTTGGCCCCATCACGTTCGACTTCGAGCACGCCCAGTCAGACATGCGCATGCGCATTGAAAACGGCGGTCAGACGATCGTGATCTACGGCCATACCTGGGGCGGACGCGACACAGGCAACAGCTATGATTTCGCGGGCCTCTGGGACGTCCAGTTCGTCTATGACGGCACGGTAACCCCGGCGCCGGGCGACGATGACCTGATTGTGACCGTCGAAAGCGATCGCGGCACCATCATTCCGCGCTATACGACGAGCCACTTCTCGGCGAACCAGGTATTCCAGCTGGCGCCCAAGTTCGCGAATGGCTTCTCGTTCCGCCTTGGCAACGAGGACAGCGACAATGGCCACCGCGGGTTTGATGGCATTTCCGGATGGGGATGGCTCCAACACGATGGCAACGGTACGCTCTCGCACAAGTCGACCAGCGACTGGCTCTTCACGGCGCACCCGGCACCGGATTCGATGGAGAACTGCGTCGAGCTGACCGGCATGAACGAAACAGATGGTAACGCGGCCAACAATGAGGCCTGCGTCACAACACCTCTCGTGGATCCGGGCGCGAACGAAATCCTCGGCACGGTCTTCATCGATGCCAACCAGGATGGTTTCCTCTCGGGCGGCGAAGGCGGCCAGGGCGGCGTCACGGTGAACGTCTACCGCGACACGAACGGCAACGGTCAGCGCGACGGTGGTGAGCCGCTCTTCTCAACGACCGTGTCGGCGGGCAACGGAACGTACTCCGTGCCGGTACCGACAGTGGGCCACTTCGTGATTGAGACGGACTTCCCGGGCAGCTACCCGGCAAACGCATTGCTCACGACCGATAACATCGAGCTCGCGTTCTTCAACGGCTTTGGCCAGACAGATGCGAACAACAACTTCGGATTTTTCGCCGGAGGCGGCCCGGGTCCGGACGAGATTGATCTCGCCCTGGACAAGTCGGTCGATGTGGCCGCGGTCCAGGTGGGTGGCACCATCACGTACACACTCACGCTGACCAACAGCAGCGACGCCGATGTGGCCGCGACCGGAATCGAGATCTGGGATACATTCCCGCATGCGCTCATCCAGGTCCAGTCCACGACACCGGCTGCCGGCGTCCTTGTAAACAATGTCAATGGCACGCTCAAGTGGAATGTTGCGAGCCTGGCGCCCGGGGCCAGTACGCAGCTTACCATTGTAGCCGAGGCTGTTGCCACCGGTACGGCTGAAAACTGCGCCGAGGTTGGCGTTGCCACCGGCGACGATCCGAACTCGACACCCGGAAATGGCCAGAATCAGGAGGATGACTCTGACTGCGCCACGACCGAAATCACGCAGGATCCTCCGTCAACCGGCGGGTCGATCGGTGACTTCGTGTTCCAGGACGCCAACAACAACGGCCTCCAGGATGCGGGTGAACAGGGACTCGGTGGTATTCTCGTCCGGCTCTACGCCGGCGCATGTGGCCCGACGGGCGCCCCGATTGCGCTGCGTACAACGCAGCCGAACGGCGCCTACTCCTTCACAGGTCTGCCGGCAGGCGATTACTGCGTGGACGTTCGTGACGACACGGTACCCTTCGGGTTCGTGCTCACGACGGGCAACGATCCGATGACGGTCAACCTGTCGTCCGGTGAGCAGTTCGACGACGCCGACTTCGGATACTTCTACGATCCGCAGCTCACGACCGTTGACCTCGAGCTCGTCAAGGAGGTCAATACGTCGTCACCGGCCCTGAACGAAAATGTAACTTTCACTATTACAATTCGGAACCAGGGTCCAGGCACGGCAACGGGCGTGATTGTTCGCGACATTATTCCGGTTGGACTTGAGTTCGTATCGTCGAATCCATCGGTAGGAAGCTACGATCCGTCGAAGCTGGGCTACTGGACAATCGGTACGCTCGAGGCAGGTCAGACGGAAGTACTGACCATTACAACGACCGTTGTAATCACGAACATGATCGAGAACATTGCCCAGGTCGTGGCCGTGGACCAGC
Organism: Bacteroidetes bacterium CG12_big_fil_rev_8_21_14_0_65_60_17; assembly: GCA_002787815.1. Lineage (GTDB taxonomy): Bacteria > Bacteroidota > Rhodothermia > Rhodothermales > UBA10348 > 1-14-0-65-60-17. The sequence continues at coordinate 2,573 of PCUY01000052.1, forward strand.
CGGACATTGACTCTACGCCCGGAAACGGTGTGCCGGACGAAGATGACCAGGACAACGCAATCGTAGAAGCGCGTGGTCCGGGAGCGGCTGGGGACATCACGCGCGCCGAGTGCGCCGACATCGGCACCATCAACGCGCTCTTTTACGAGCCGAATGCCAATGTCGTACTCGCCGGCTCGCAGATCGGAAGCGTACACATCTCCAATGACCAGGGTCAGAACTGGCCGGTCGCCATGCAGACGAACAACAATGCGGCTGTGACCGACATCGTAGGCTTGGCCGACGGTTCCGCCATCTTCGCATCGACCTTCGGAGACGGCGTCTGGCGCTCGGTCGACGGCGGCGAAACATGGAGCAAGTACCGCCTCGGCAGCAACAAGATCACGGATCTTGACCTTGACGAGGTGAACAACGTGCTCTATGCGGCCGCTGACAAGAAGGTCATGACGGTCGATCTGGGAACCGGCTCGACGGCCACGCTCCCTTCCGATCCGTTCGGCGACCAGGTGCTCTCGCTCGTCTTCGACGATGCCAACTCCCGCCTCATTGCGGCCTCGGCGGCTGCCGGTGTGTGGAAGTTCGAGGGCGGATCATGGACGGACGTGAACAATGGTCTTCCGATTGGTAAAATCAACGCCATGATCGTGACACCCGGCGGCATGGTGCTTGCCGGCACGAACTCCGACGGCGTGTATGTCTTCGGTGGCGGCAGCTGGATCCAGTTCGGCATGGGCCTTGACTCCGATCCGATCGAGTCCTTCGGTCTCGGCGGCAACGGAGAAATCCTGGCCGGATCGCGCGAGTCGGGTGCCTACTTCTACAACCAGATCAGCGGCAACTGGGAATCGATTGGCAACCTGCCCATCTTCACGGTAGCCTCGATGGCGGCCGGTGCCCAGGGCGAAGTCTACGCCGGTGCTCCCGGTGAAGGCATCTATCTGATTGTCGATACGGACTTCGACGGCATCCCGGACATGAGTCACCAGGTGGCCAACTTCATGACGAACGCGGTCATCCAGGACATGGTTGTCGACGAAGACGGCAACATCTGGGCTGCGAGCTTCGGTTACGGCGTACTCTTCTCAAGCGACGGCGGCAACTGCTGGGCCCGTATGAACCGCGGCCTGAACAACCTCTGGACGTTCGCAATTGACCGCACGTCCGACGGCACGCTCTTCATCGGCATCTGGGCCGACGGCCTGGGCGGCATCTGGCGCTCGACCAACAACGGCCAGGATTGGGAGCTCGTGGGCTTCCCGACCCGTCAGATCATCTCGATCGCGGTCGATCCGAGCAACGAGGACATCGTCTATGCGGGTGCCAACCTGTCGGGCGAAGGATCCATCGTGGTATCGACCGATGGTGGCGACTCCTGGACACAGCTCCAGTCGTTCATCCAGCCGGTCTGGGCCATCCGGATTGATCCGACCGACTCCGATCACATCGTGGTAGGTACGCTCGGCGACGGCGTCTACGAAAGCACCGATGCCGGGGCCTCGTGGACACAGATCGGATCGGTTGCGAACGGCCTGGCCGACCCGAACGGGTTCGACCTCCAGTTCGGTCCGGACGGCGCTGTCTATGCGGCCACCAACCGTGGCGTGTACCGCTACGACAACACGGGTGGATTCCCGACCTTCTCGTGGAGCCTGTTCGGCAATGGCAGTGAGGACTTCCAGTTCCGGACCATCGAGTTTGTCGGCAACGACATCTTCGGAGGCACCTGGAACGCCGGTCTGGTTATGTACGACAGCATCACGCAGGACTGGACGGATCTCGGACTGGGTGACATCCCGGTCATCGCGTTCGCCGTACACGAACTCTCGCAGACGCTCGTGATCGGCACGGAAGGACAGGGCGTGTTCCTGAACCACAACATTGGACAGAGCATTTCCACATCGGTCGAGAACGTACTCGTCGGTGGTGAACTGCCCACGTCCTTTGGTCTGGATCAGAACTACCCGAACCCGTTTGCCACGCAGACGACCATTCCGTTCCGACTCGTCAATTCCGAGCATGTGAACGTGACGGTCCACGACATGCTGGGCCGTGAGGTCTCAACACTCGTGGATGAGGTCATGCAGGCCGGCGAGCACCATGCCCGCTGGACGGCAGAAGACCTTCCGTCGGGAACGTACCTCGTCCGCCTGCGCGCGGGTGAGCATTCGTTCACACGCATGGTGGTTCTCATGAAGTAAGGGGGATGCGGCCTGTGAGCCGCCATCCACCGCGTTTCAGGACGGGAAACCGCAGGGGGGCGGGGCCGAGAGGCCCCGCCCCCCTTTTGCGTTCATGGCCCCACCACGCGGACATCCGTATCTTCCCACATGACACAGAAAGAAGCCCTCGACCTGCTCCAATCCGGTGCCAACGTATTTCTGACCGGCGCGCCCGGCAGCGGCAAGACCCACACCATCGGCGCCTTTATTGACTGGCTCCGACTGCAGGGCCGCACGCCCGGCATCACAGCCTCGACCGGTATTGCCGCCACGCACCTCGGCGGCATGACCATCCATTCCTGGAGCGGCATCGGCGTGAAGGAAACCCTCTCGCCGGCGGACCGCCGCGGTCTCGCCAAGACCCGGCGCCTTGTCGAGCGCGCCCAGCGGACAGATGTCCTCATCATAGACGAAGTGTCCATGCTCTCCTCGGGCACGCTCCAGGCCGTCAACGAGGCCTGCAAGACGCTGCGGGACAACAAGAAACCCTTTGGCGGCCTGCAGATCGTGCTCGTCGGGGATTTTTTCCAGCTGCCCCCCGTCAGGCGGCGCGATCCCGCCGAAGTGGCGCGCCCTGACCTGTTCGGAAGTGCCGGCGGCGACACCACCATTTTCGCCTTTTCGTCCCCGGCCTGGCATGAGGCCGATCTTCAGGTCTGCTACCTCACCGAACAGCACCGGCACTCAGACCGGAATTACCTGGGCATCCTGTCGTCCATCAGGGACGAAACGGTCGATGACGACGAGAAGCAGGAACTCGCCACGCGTTTCACGCAGCAGGCACCGAAAGACGTCCCCAAGCTTTTCACCCACAACCGCGACGTGGACAAGGACAATGCGCGTCTGCTCGACCGGCTCCCGGGCGATGCCCACCGCTTCAAGATGGAATGGGAGGGCCCGACGCCGCTCGCCAAGGCCCTCGCGCGCGGCTGCCTGTCACCGGAAAACCTTGAGCTCAAGGTGAATGCCCGTGTCATGTTCACGCGCAACGATTTCACCGCCGGGTTTGTGAACGGCACGACCGGGACCGTCGTCGAATTCCAGGACGATGCCGATGGGCTTCCGATCGTAGAAACCGATGACGGACAGTTCATCGAGGTCGAACCGGCCGAATGGCGCATGGAAGAGGGCGACGACGAAAACGCCCTCATCCGCCAGGTACCGCTCCGCCTCGCGTGGGCCATCACCGTCCACAAGAGCCAGGGCATGTCTCTCGGATCGGCCTACATGAACCTCTCCCGCACATTCGAATTCGGCCAGGGCTACGTCGCCCTCTCGCGCGTTCGCACGCTCGACGGCCTCTACCTCGCCGGCATCAACGACCAGGCGCTACGAGTGCATCCCCACATCGTCGACGTCGACCGCTCGTGGCGTCGGGAGTGACACTGTGGGTTTTGAGCGCGAAACGGACAGCCGTCTTGCGCGGCGTGCAGACTGCTACTGGCAGGCGCCCCTGCCGCCCCGTCATGACGTGGTCGTGTATCCGTCCCTTCCCGAGCCCTATCTGAATCTGTATTTTCCCGTTGGATGCGACGCACCCGCCCTCATCAAGGGCCTGTCATCGTCAGCAGATTTCCTGGAGATGCGTTGCACGCTGTTTGGTGTTCGATTGCACGCGCGGGCCGCATTGTATCTGGACATTGTGCCGTGGACGCGCACAACCAACCGGATTCAGCCCATCAGCGACGTCGTTGGCGGGCATTGGCTCATGGAAGCTGCCAGCAACGTCCGTCGCGCTGCATCATTTCCGCAACGGGTTTCGGCATTTCGAGAGATACTCACCCGCGGGTTGGATTCGGATGTCGACACGACGTGGCTGCAGACGGCCGATCTCGTGGAGTACATTGTCCGCCATTTCCAGGATAAAAACGTGCTCGCCGACGCTGCCCATTTTGTGGGAATAAGCCGCCGGTCAATGGGGAGATGGTTCAGCCGGCTGGTCGGCCTGCGACCCAAACAACTCGTCCAGTCGGCGCGGTTCCATGCGGCCTCAGCCTCGCTTCACGCTGAGAAAGACGCGGGCTTCTTTCTGGACTGTGGTTTTTTCGACCAGTCGCATTTCATCAGGGAATTTCGATCGGTGACGGGAATGTCTCCGGAAAAGTACCTGAGCACGTTGTCTCGTTTTTACAATACACGGTGAGGCCAGGGGTCTGATCTTGGATCCTGGCCACATAATCTTCCCCAAAAAGCCGGAAACAACATGCCCAGCCATTCCCTGTCCCTTGCCCTCCGGCGAACGGGCGCCATGCTCCTTGATATGGTGGTTGTGTATGCATGGATTATCGTACTCACGCTCCTGTCCTTTACCGTCAACGCCGTTATCCCCTTTCACGGCGCGATGGGAAGTTCGTACATCGCCCGCCACTTGGTCGGGTTCACTACACTTACGCTACCCATCGTGTTGTATTTCGTCGTCATGGAAGGTTCGTCGCGCCAAGCGACCTGGGGCAAACGCCGACTTGGTCTCCGTGTGGTCGCCCATGAGGGTGACGTAACCACAAGAGGCCAGCGTCTTGTGCGCAACGCAATGAAATTTCTTCCTTGGGAGATGGTACACACCCATATGCACATGAACCCGGGTTTCGTGATGACGGGCGAAACCTCGATGGCGGGATGGCTCCTCGGCATCTATGTGCCCTGCGGAGTCGCTCTCGTCTATATCGTCCAGGTCTTGGCCGCCAAAAACGGCCGCACGCTCTACGAAACGCGGAGCCGCACGTGCACCATTCGGAATCCCGAATCCTGAGACCTTGCACTTCTGGACCGATCGGTCCTATACTGCATGTGCACGACAGCCTTCCGGCACATCTCGCACATGAACCGTCCCCTTGCATTCGATCCCGACGTCGCCCTCGACAGGGCCATGCACCTGTTCTGGGAACGCGGGTACGAGGGCACATCGCTGCAGGACCTGCTCCGGGCGACGCATCTCTCGAAAAGTAGCCTCTACCAAACGTTCGGAAGCAAACATGCGTTGTTGCTCGAGGCCATTCGCCGCTACCGGGACGAAATTTCTTCCCGGATGGATGCGGACCTCGCGGCCGCATCGTCCGGCCGCGCGTTCATTGAGGACGTGTTCAGCGAGTTCGCGGAAAGCGGATGCTTCGTCCTCAACTGCGCCAGCGAATTCGCCCAGCGCGACCGTGAGGTGGCCGAGCTCGTAAGCTGCGGGCTCGCGCGGTTCGAAGCCATTTTCGAGGCCGCCGTCCGGCGCGCGCAGCAGGAGGGCGAAATCGACCACGGCCGCGACGCGAAGGCGCTCGCCCGCTATCTCGTATCGAGCCGGAGTGGGCTGAAGACCATGGCGAAAGCCGGCGCATCTCCCCGCACCATGAAAGATATCGTCGACGCCGTGCTCCGCACGCTGTTCGGATAGACATTCAAACCACACGACATTGCCATGGCACAACTACCCTACATCGAGCCCGAAGACGCCGATCCGGTCACGAAGCAGGTCTATGACAAGACGGTGGCGCGTTTCGAAATGGTCCTGAACATCTTCAAGATCACGGGTAACGCCCCGGAAATCGCTGAAAAGATGTGGGAGATCTTCTTTGAGATCCTGCGTGACGGACAGGTGGACTGGGTGACGAAGGAGCTGCTCATTCTGAAGGCGACCAAGATGGGCGATTGCCTCTACTGCGTGACGCAGCACGAGGCCGTCAGCGCGCGGCTCGGGATGAGCCGCGAGAAGCAACAGGATATCGTAGGGGTTGAGTACCGGAACAGTCCGCATTACACGCCCGCCGAGGTGGCCATTCTGGACCTGTGCGCACACGTGGTGCTGAATCCGGAAGAAATCCCGGCCGATGTCTGGCAGCGCGTCCGGAAGCACTATGACGATGGCCAGGTGGTCGAGATTGTGGCGACCATCGGGGCCTACCTCCAGGTCAGCAAGTTTGGCGATGCCATGGGCGTGGAACTCGAGCCGGTCTGGCATGGTCACGATCCGGTGCTTTTCGCCGCCGAGCCGCCGGCGTCGCCCGCCGCCCGCCATCACCTCGAGCACTTCCTGAACCAGAGCGCCTGAGCGCGCCCTTCCGAGAATAGACTATGCCAGCAGTAGCCACACTTGACAAATCAGCAGCCCCCGAGGCCCTCGCGGACGTTTTTGACCGGACCAAGGCGCATTTTGGGCGCATTCCGAACCTGGTTCGCGCCCTCGCATCGAACACGGAAATGTGCCGGAGTATCACGGGTTTCCTCATCCAGTCGCTCGGCCCCGGGCGCATTGACTGGGCATTCAAGGAGCTGGTGGTGCTCAAGACGCTTCGCGCCATGGGGAGCTTCTACAGCTATGGGGCGCACGAAAAACTGGCCCGGGACCTGGGTGTCTCCGACGACAAGCTCGGCGACGTGGCCAATTCCCTGTGGCAGATCAGCGAGCACTACACGGACGCCGAGAAGGCCGTTTTCGAGCTCGTCGAGCAGACCGCGCGCGATGCGAACGACGTATCGGACGCGCTATGGGAGCGGCTCCGGGCGCATTGGGACAACGGCCAGTTGCTCGAAATCAACGCGGTCATCACAACATTCATTATGATCGGCCGCGTCGGTGACACGCTCGGCGTCGTGGACGTTGAGCTGTTCACGCCCGAGGCGTTTGGGCGGCTGAAGGGATAGACGTATTCTGTGACGCAAGAAACCAATTCCATTTGCTACTGCGTTTTTCGTTGGCCGGCTACTACTTGCCGCATCCGCGGTCTCGGCCCAGGACAAAGCCAAAGACAAAGGGCTTCCCCTTGAGGTTGACCGCACAATTCCGCTCGACGTATTGTCCGGCACGTGGATGAGTCTGGATGTCAGTCCGGATGGCGCCCGCATTGTCTTCGACCTACTCGGCGATCTGTACGAGGTGCCGTTCGAAGGGAGAGATGCGAAGCGCCTGACGAGTGGCCTGGCCTTCGACTCGCAGCCCCGGTATTCACCCAACGGAGCGGAAATGGTGTTCTCATCCGACCGGGACGGTGGGCAGAATATCTGGACCATGACGCTTGCCGATTCTACGTTCAGGCAGATTTCGAAAGGAGCCGACAACCGGGCCGAATCGCCCGATTGGATGCCGGACGGCAAGTACATCGTGGCGAGTATCGGCAAGTTCCGCGGAGGCGGCCTGCCCGCCATCAAACTGTTCCACGTCAACAGAGGCTCCGGCCTTACGCCGATTGACGACACCAACGACACAAAGTTCGCGGGGACTGGCAGTACAACGCCCAATTCCCGCAGTATCAGCTCGAGGAGTACATACTGGAATCGGGCGACCGCTTTACGCGCAGCGCCCGTTACGGCTCGGGCATTCGGCCAACGCTCAGTCCCGACGGCCGCTGGCTGGTATACGGCACGCGGCATGACGCCGAGACGGGCCTCATTATCCGGGATCTGTCCACGCAGGAGGATCAGCCAGTTACGAACCGGATCTTATATTCCTGAGCCGTCTTCCGACGTGGAAGTCTGCCTCGACGCCCGCCGCCGGTACCACCGGTACACCCCGTACAGGCTGATCACGACCCAGGCCGACTCGATGAAAATGGCGGGCAGATTGACATCGACCGAAAGCGACACGAGCACGAGGGCGGCCCCCACCCCATTCATGATTGACCAGCGCAGACTCTCGCTCGAAACACGGCCGGTCTGAACGAGCAGATAGGCAGCCAGGATGAGCAGCACGCCTACCGTTCCCACGATGTTGTGCCACGCAGGAAGGAACCACAACAAATCGTGCCACGCGGCGGCAAGCAACGCCATCACGCTCCCACCTCGGCGCCGGAGCGCACCGAAATCGTCTCTGCGCCGTCCGGCCACGCAATCTCCGGCAGCACCGCCTCCTCCACGAGGCGCGCTGCCACGGCCTCAGGCGGGCGCGGATTGGGCTCCGCCCAGACGCGCCCGCGCGTGGAACGCATAATAACAAAATCCCCGCACCGGCCCAGCACATACGTGCGGTTGAGCGGAATCTTGCCAAACGGCGTATCGAGCACGTAAACCGGCATGGCAAAGCCGGTAATGCGTCCCTGCAGCCGGGCCATGAGATCCATCCCCACCTCAATCGGCGTCCGGAAATGCGCCGTTCCTCCGATAACCTGCGCCTGGTACAGGTAGTACGGCCGCACGCGTGCCCGGACAAGGCCTTCCAGTAGCTCGCGCAGCGCATCCAGCGAATCGTTTATACCGGCGAGCAGCACCGTCTGGTTGCCAACGGGTACACCCGCCTTCAATAGCGCCAGCACCGCTTCCCGCGCCCGCGGCGTGAGCTCCTTCGCATGGTTGAAATGCGTGTTCACCCAGACCGGGCCGTTCCGCTCCAGCACCTCACAAAGCTCAGGCGTAATTCGCTGCGGCAGCTTGACCGGCATGCGCGTGCCAATCCGCACGATATCTACGTGCTCGATCTGCTTCAGACTCCCCAGCAGCCAGTCCAGGTGCCTCTCGCCGAGCGTCAATGGATCGCCACCCGTCAGCAGCACATCCCGCACTTCCGTATGGGCACGGATATAGTCCAGCGCCTCCTCCAGCTCACCGCGCCGCATCATGAACGATGCCTCACCGACCATGCGCTTTCGCAGACAGTACCGGCAATAGATGGCGCACTGGCTTGTTACGCAGAACGCCACGCGATCCCGGTAATTGTGGATGAGGTTCTTGACCGGAGAGTGCGCCACTTCCTCGAGCGGATCTTCCACCCCCACGATATCCGGCGCCAGTTCACTTGCGAGCGGCACGACTTGGCGCCGCACCGGGCAGGCCGGATCGTCCGCATCCATCAGACTTGCGTAATACGGCGTAATACTCCACTGGAATACACCCTCCGTCCGGCGGATTCCCTCGCGCTCGTCGTCCGTCACACGAATGCAGCGCTCGACGTCGGCGAGCGTCGTCACGCGGTGGCGCATGTGCCAGCGCCAATCATTCCATTCGGTCTCGGAAGGCATCGTCAAGCAGGCTGGCCAGAAATTCGGTGTACGTCTGCCCCATCAATTCCGCCATGACGGCAAACGTTCCGTCAACCGCAAACGTGGGCAACGGATTGATCTCCAGAAACCACACGGTTCCGTCGGCATCGACCCGGAAATCGCTGCGCGAGAAGTCGCGGCATTCAAGTTTCCGGTGGATGCGGAGAGCGGCGCGTTGGAGCCGGGCCTCGAGATCGGGAGAGAGCGTGCCGGGGAGCGCCCAGTCTGGCTCGGCGGCCGAGCCATGAGCAGCACCCGGTTTCTCGAGCACGTGGAGACCAATGCCCGTCGCCGGATCGATGGCGCGCTGGATCGCGGGGAGGGCGCGGGCCGGGGCGTTTCCGAGGACGGCAACGGTATACTCCGCGCCCTCGATGAACCGCTCAACGAGGGCGTCCTGCCGGTAGTCTTGGACAATGCGCCGGACCTGCGCCTCCAGGGCTTCCTGCGAGTTGACCTTGCTGTCGAGTGAAATTCCCTTGGCGGCGCCCTCGTAGCGGGGTTTGACGAAGCAGGGTAGCACCGGGGTCTCAGCACCAAACGACGCCGAGCGGAAAACGCACCACGGCGGCGTGTCGAGCCCCGCCTGCCGGGCGAGATCCTTCGTCCACGCCTTGTCAAGGCTCAGCGACAGCGTCAGCGCGTCCGATCCAATATAAGGGATGCCGAACATGTCGAGTAGCGTCGGCACCTCGCCCTCCCGGCCCCGGTGGTGGGCCCCTTCGGCAATGTTGATGGCCACATCGATCCCCAGGGCCTGCGCCGCGTCTGCACCGCAGGCCGCCAATTGTGCCATGAGCTGGCGCGCCGTGCCAATCCGGACCGGTTCATGGCCCAACGCCCCGATGGCGTGCTCCAGCGCCTCGACGGTCAACAGGGGCTCGTTTTCCGCGTCGGCATCGGGCGGCTCGCCGTCGCGCCACGGATACTCCTCGAAGAGATCGTATAGAAGACCGACGCGCATTCCGACCCGGGTTGTTTTGTGGCCGAATGATACGTAATTATAATTGTTACGATTCCCAAGCCAATCTCAGCCATCATGACCCACAAGAAACCCACCCGCCGGATGCCTGCCCGACTATTTCTGGTCGCCACGGCCGTGTGCCTGTTGCCGGCCTGCGCATCTCCCGAAAACAATTCGACCGAAAACGGAGCCGGTGCGTTTGGCGCCCCCGGCCCGATGGCGCTCCAAGAAGCGCTGGATGCGGCGACCGTAGTTGACATGTCCTGGCCCTACAATGAGGAAACGGTGTACTGGCCGACGGCTCCGGGTTTTACAAAGAACACGGACTTCGAAGGGATGACGGATGGGGGGTACTACTATTCCGCCTACACGGTGACGACGGCTGAGCACGGTGGAACGCACCTGGATGCGCCCGTTCATTTTGCCGAGGGGCGCCACGCGGCCGATGAAATCCCGCTGGAGCGGCTCATGGGGCCGGCCTACGTGGTGGATGTGTCGGACATGGCACTTGCCGATCGGGATTACCTGATCTCCGTTTCCGACCTTTTGGAAGCTGAAGGGCGCCTCGGTCCCATCCCGGACGGAGCCATCCTGCTTCTGCGGACAGGCTACGGACGCTACTGGCCCGAGCGCGAGCAGTACATGGGAACGGCAGAGCAGGGCGAAGAAGCCGTCGCGAAGCTTCATTTTCCGGGAATCGATCCGGCTGCGGCCGAGTGGCTGGTGGCGAACCGGTCTATCGATGCCGTGGGAATCGATACGCCGAGTATTGACTTTGGGCAGTCTTCCCTGTTCGAGACGCACCGGGTGCTTTTCGAGGCCAACATTCCGGCCTTCGAAAACGTAGCCCATCTGGACAGGCTGCCCGAAACGGGCGCGGCGGTGATTGGCCTGCCCATGAAAATCGAGGGGGGATCGGGAGGCCCGCTTCGCCTGATGGGCCTCGTGCCGTGAAAAATATGCTGTGTTGATTTGCAACATAGCCCGACGGCGTACGTCTGACGAGCTTGAATCACACCAGTACGCTTCATGATAACGCGCTCGCTCGCCACAGCCACGCTGCGGCCCATGGTCTTGGCACTGCTTGACGGCCGGCCCGAATACGGCTATCAGATCATTGCCCGGATCCGCAAGTTGTCGGGCGGCGAGATCGACTGGACGACGGGCACGCTCTACCCGTTCCTGCACGGACTTGAGAACGAAGGGCTCGTAGAGAGCTTCTGGCAGGCGGCCGAAAGTGCACCACGGCGCAAGTACTACCGGCTGACTCCGGCAGGTGAGCGCGCCCTCGAGGCCGAGCGCACGCAGTGGCAGCAGGTGCACGCCATGCTGGCGCCGCTCTTCGCAGGAGGTCGCTGACAGCGATGTTCTCCCTTGAGCACGCCATAGCCACCTGGCGACAAGTTGTTTCACGCCGAAAAGGCCTGCTGCCAGAGGACGTGGATGAGCTCGAGCAGCACATTCGCGACGAGGTGGCGGCACGCGCTGCACGGGGAGAGGTCGAAGAACGTGCCTATCGTGACGTCATGGCGGCCATGGGATCGCCCGATGATCTGGAAGCCGCCTACAGCCGGGTGTACTGGAGCAAAATGCAACGAAAAGGCCGGCTCGCGCCGACGTTAATCCAGGAAGCACTCATGATAGGACACCACGCCCTCCTCGCCCTGCGCAACATGCGCCGTAGCCCCGGCTACACGCTTATCAACCTGGCGGGTCTTGCGGTCGGCATTGCCTGCTGCCTGTTCATCCTGCTCTTTGTGGCAAACGAGTTCTCATGGGACCGGTACAATGAACATGCAGACCGCATTGTACGTGTGGCCATGCATATTCCGGCACGCGGCGAAACCATCGATGTTACACCGACGGCCATCGCCCCGATGGCCAAGCGGTCGCTCGCCGACGTGGAGAATGTGGCCCGCTACTACGACATCAGCCGGTATCGCAAGGTTACGATCCGCGTGGGTGACGAGGCCTGGCAGGAATCG
>PCUY01000084.1:0-6897 GCA_002787815.1 Bacteroidetes bacterium CG12_big_fil_rev_8_21_14_0_65_60_17
AGACGGAATAGCGGTTTTCATAATTCAGGTACAGCAACAGTCGTTTCGAAAAATCATCGCCCACCCCAGCCTCCTGAGGACCAGGGGTGGGCATGAGAATCAGGCGTCAATTGCACATGCCACCCTCGTCACGGAAGCACCACGATCCACCGCTTGTACAGTCCGTTCCTCCAAAGGAACAGGCGACTCCGTAGCAGTCGGGGTCCGACTCGACACCACACCCTGGACTATAGTCCATGCGATATGACGGCGCGACAACAGTTTCGAACGCCTCAGAATCCTTTGGAGCAAAGGAAGTCGACACAGCCAATACGAGCAGGGCTGCAAAGATGCAGATATTACGAATGGTTTTCATTTGTTCTCCCTCGTCAGATCGGTTTTCTGATTGTCAGCTCTCGTGCGAACTTGTGCTCACGCGAGGCCTTACTCATATATCTTATTAAGTCCTTCCTGGGTACGCAATAGGCAAATTGCCTATTTTGTTCAGTCTGCCGTTCAGCATGTCCGTATTTCGTTCCTTTTTACGTATGTGTATGCGAAGTCCCTTACATCCGACAACCTGAAACCATGGACAATGCGTACCCCCCCCCGACCCACATCAAGATGAGTCGGCACCGGCGACCACTGAGGAGCTGTATATGCTCCTGCGCGATATGAATATCACCCCGCGGCGTCTGGAAGTGCTGAAGATCATGTCTGGAGGTACCACAGACGCTGAATGCGGCGAAATCCTGTACATTGCCTCTGCCACCGTTCGTAACCACATTGCGCAGTTGCTTACTATTACAGGGTTCAAGAGCCGCAAGAAAATGCTCGCTTGGGCACGAAGTAGTGGAATATCAAAACTGGATGTTGCCGTGTACGAGAACTGGTTGCGTACATCCACCAACGGTTTGCCACCTTCGAATTCGTAGATTGAGGCAACTTTCTGCCCGTCTGATCGGTCCCATTCCGTATGAAACCTTCACGACCAAAGGCATGGCAGGTAGCCGCCGGACTGCTTTTCGTGGCCGCGGCTGCTGTCGGGCTGTATGTATTCTGGCCGGCGCTCACCGGCGCATCTACCGGAGAAAATGCGCGGAACGTTCCCGAAACGGAGCGCGTGGCGCAGCGCACACGGGTTGACGTACTTGTTGTTGAGCCGCAGGATTTTCTGTTGCTCGCAGAGGCCACGGGTAATCTGGCGCCCTGGAGGCGGGCCGATGTGAGCCCGGAAGCATCGGGGCTGGTTCGGGAGCGGCTCATTGAGGAAGGTGCGCGGGTGCAGGAAAACGAACCACTTATCCGGCTCGATGCGCGCGATCAGGAGCTGGAACTCGAAGAAGCGCGCAGTGAACTGCTCAAGGCACAGATTGACTATGCCGCAAAACAGGTGGGCTCGAGCACGACGGAGCCGGACCGGGCCATGCTCGACCGCGCGGAAAAGGCGTTCCGAGGAGCCGAGGCCGCCTTCAACGCGGGGCGTCTGACCCTCGAGGAGTGGCAGCGCGCGCGGCGAACGTACGCATCCGATGTGCTGAGGAGCGGACAGCGCCGCTCTGAAGTGGAGGCGGTCCTCTCGGGGCTCGAGCAGGCCGAACAGCGCGTGCGGCGCGCTGACCTGGCCCTTTCGAGAATGACCGTTCGGGCACCGTTTCCCGGTCGCATCTCCAATCTGGAAGTGGAAGAGGGGCAGCGGGTTGCGGTGGGCACAAAGGTGCTCACGCTGCTCGACGATTCGCGCATGAAGGTCGATGTAAACGTACTGGAGGCGGACCTTGTGGGGCTGGCCCCCGGCGCGGATGCGCGCGTGCGCATTCCGGCCATGGCAGACACCGTGCTGAGCGGCCGCATTTTCTCGGTAAACCCGTCCATTGACCCGGCGACCGGCACGGGGCGGGTGACCGTCGAAGTCTCCAATCCGCGGGGCGAGCTGATGTCAGGGCTGTTTGCCTACGTTCAGCTCGAGGCTGGACGGCTTTCGGACCGGATTGTTGTGCCCGCCGGCGCTGTACTCTCGCGACAGGGACGGGATCTGGTGTTCGTTGTCCAGAATGGCCGCGCCCAGTGGACGTATGTGACCACCGGCCGGCGCTCGGGAGGGCTCGTTGAAATCCGGGAGCCGCTCGTTCCCGGGGACAGTGTCGCCGTGGAGGGGCACCATGCGTTGTCACACGATGCACGCGTGGAGGTCGAGTGAATCCGCTGATCAGTGCCTGTTTTCGCCGGCCGGTAGCGGTTACGGCATTTTTCCTGCTCGTGGGGGTTGCCGCGATCGCCGCCTGGGTGCGGCTGCCCGTCGCGCTGCTTCCCGATCTGCGCTACCCGACGCTCATTGTCTGGACCGCCTACCCCGACGTGCCGCCCGAGCGCGTGGAGCGGGCCGTCACCGAGCGCGTCGAGGAAGCCATCTCGGGAACGCAGGGCGTTGAACGCCTGACCGCCCGATCCATGCTCGGCGGCAGCATGATCCGGCTCGATTTCGGGTGGAATACCAACCTGGACCTGGCGCTGCTCGAGGTGCGGGAGCAGCTCGACCGACTTGGCGACCGGCTCCCGACCGATGCCGAGCGGCCTGTCGTGTTGCGCGTCGATCCGAACGACCGCCCCATCATGATCCTGGCGCTCTCGGAAGCGCGCGCCGAGGGCGCATCGGGGCAGCTTGTCGAACTCAAGACCGTGGGGCGCGAAGTGGTGGCCCGGCGCCTGGAACAGCTTCCCGATGTGGCCCGCGTGGTGGTTACGGGGGGATACGACCGCCGCGTCGATATCGTGATGGATCCTGCCCGTCTGGCCGCATTCGGAATCGACATCAGTTCGGTTGACCAGGCACTGCGGCGCGCAAACGTCGCGCAACCGGGGGGATATATCCGCCGCGGCCCGTTCCAGTATGCAGTCGAAGTGACGGGCGAGTTCGAGTCGGTGGCGGACATTGCGCAGACCGTCGTAGCCCGGCGTGCAGGTCGCATGCTGCGGCTCGGGGATGTGGCCGAGGTGCGCGAAGGGGTGGATGAGCGGCGCGGACTCGTCCGCCTGGACGGCCGCGAGACCCTCATGCTGCTCGTTGAGCGCCGCCCCGATGCCAACACCGTGCGCGCGGCGGACGACGTCCGCGCCGCACTTGCCGAGCTGAACGAAGCCATGCCCGATATCCAGGTGGATGTGGTCATAGACGAGAGCCGCTTCATTGAAGAAGCCATCGGAGGCGTTGCGCAGGCCGTACTGCTCGGCGGACTCCTTGCCATTGTTGTGCTCTTCGTTTTCTTGCGCCACCGGCAGGCGCTGCTGGCCGTCGCCGTTGCCGTGCCGCTGTCGCTCGGCATGACACTCGTCGCGTTCGAGGCGCTCGGCGTGACATTCAACCTGATCTCGCTCTCTGGCCTTGCACTCGGCGTGGGTATGCTCGTCGACAACGCCATCGTTGTCGTGGAAAACATTGCGCGGCTGCGCGAACAGGGCATGGAGGCCCGGCAGGCGGGCATACAGGGCACATCGGAAGTGGCTGGCGCCATCACCGCATCGACCCTTACGACCATTGCGGTCTTCCTGCCGCTCACGTTCGTGGAAGGGCTCGCCGGGCGGCTGTTTCTGGACCAGTCGCTGGCCGTGATCACGTCGCTGGCTTCATCGCTCGTAGTGGGACTGACGGCGGTGCCACTGATTGCGTGGCGCGGAGGGGACGGCCCGCGCGGGCCGGATGGCGACCCGGGCGGCGCGCAGCGCGACGAGACGAGCGGGGGCCTCCGCACGGAGCCGGTGCTGGGCGTCTACGAGCGCATGCTCGACTGGGCCCTTTCGCACCGGGGCGTGGTTGTCGGGGCGGGCGTACTCGTTGTGGCGCTGGCAGGCGTCGTGCTCGACGTCCTGCCGCGCGAAGTCGTACCGCGGACGAACCAGGGACGGATCAATGCGCACATCGCGCTCCCGCCCGATGCCGATCTGCCGCTGCTCGATGCGCGGACCATGGAGTGGGCCGGCGACCTTGCGGCGCATCCGGCATTTGAGCACATTTTGGCCGACCTGGGCGAGCGCGACGAGGCCAGGCTCCAGGTCGATCCCCGGCCGCCCTACGAGGGTGATCTCTCGCTCATGCTGGCGCCCGGCGTGGCGCTCGACGAGGCCCTGAGTGCCGCCCGTAGCGCTCGGGCGGCCCCCGACATGACCGTCGAAATCACGCCCGTTCGGACGCAGCTCGAAGAGCTGCTGGCATCGAACGAGGCCGACCTCTTCATTGACCTTACGGCCGATACGCGCCAGGAGGCCATGCCTGCCTACGAATCGGTACTCACGGCGCTCGAAGCGCGCCCCGAACTGACCAATGTCCGCCGCGCCAATGCGTTTGACGTGCCGGCTTGGCGACTGGATTTCCGGCGCGATGAACTGGCCCGCTATGGCGTGTCGGAAGCCGCCGTTGCCGCGCTGCTCGAAGCAGGTGCGCGGGGCGTACACACCACGGACCTGCGATCCATCAACGAGGATATTCCGATTACGCTCCGGCTGACGGGTATTGGCACGATGGATGACCTGCTCGCGCAGCATATCCAGACGCCGGGCGGACCCATGCCGCTGCGCCTTTTCGTGACGGCGACTTTTACGGCGCTTCCGGCATCGCTCTACCGGACAGACCAGGCTCCGATCCTGCGCGTGCTGGCAGACGTTGCCCCGTTGGCCGACCTGACATCGGCCACGCGCGCGGCCGAAGAAACGCTTCGCGAACACGTGCCCCGGGACGTCCGCGGCCGGGTGGGCGGATCGAACGAGGCGTTCCGGAGCAGCCTTGAGGCCATGCTCTGGAGCCTGCTCTTTTCGGTCGTACTCGTTTTTCTGATCCTGGCCGCCCAGTTCGAGTCGCTCACGCAGCCGCTGGTCGTGCTCATAACCGTGCCGCTCGCCGCCAGCGGCGTTGCGGCGGTCCTCACCCTGACCGGGCAGACCATCAACCTGATGAGCCTCACGGGCAGCGTCGTGCTCGTGGGTATCGTGGTCAACGATGCCATCGTAAAAGTCGACTTCATCAACCAGCGACGCCTCGGCGGACTCGACAAACGCGCGGCCATCATGGAAGCCGGCCGCGACCGGCTGCGGCCCATCCTCATGACGACGATTACGACCGTCCTCGGGCTGCTTCCACTCGCACTCGGTTTCGGCCAGGGCGCGGAGCTGCGTGCTCCCATGGCCATTGCCATCGTCGGCGGCCTCCTGGCGGCAACTGTCCTCACGCTGATTGTCGTACCCGTCGTGTATTCGCTGGTCGAAAAATGAACAGGCCCGAACCATGACACGCTCATTTGCATTTGCGGATCGCTGGGCGCGGCGGCCCATCGGGGTGATGGCCTGGTCGTCTGCCATCCTGCTGGCCGGCATCTGGACGGCGTTCCAGGTGCCGCTCGAGTGGGTACCGCAGGTCGAACTGCCGGTCGTGAGGGTGAGTGCAAGCTGGGCCGGCGCATCTCCCCGGGCCATGGAACGCTATGTGACAGCGCCCATTGAGCGGGCCGTGCAGCGGGTTCCGGGCACGGAAAGCGTGGAAAGTCTGTCCGAGGAGGGGTTTTCGAGCGTCACGCTGCACGTTTCGGACGACGTCGATCTCGGGCTCTATACGGCGCAGCTCGGCGAACAGCTGACCATGCTGCGGCGCACGCTGCCCGACCGGGTGTGGCCGCGCCTGACCAAGGAGGTGCCCGATGCCCTGCGTGATGAACAGGGATTCATGAGCATACAACTCATTGCGCCGCTTTCACTTGAAGAAGTGCGGCGAGTAGCCGACAGAACCGTCCGGCCGGCGCTCGAAAGCCTGCCGGGTGTTGGCGAAATCGAAGTCCTGGGTGGGGCCGAGCGTGAGCTGCGCATTACGCTCAATCCGGACCGGCTGGCAGCAACGGGGCTCGGGGCTGGCGAAATCAGTGGCCGTGTGCGGGGACTCCTCTCCGATGCAGCCTACGGGCGGCTCAAGGACGGCGGGCGGAGTGTACTTCTCATGCGCACATCGGAGGACCGCGTGGACGCCTTCCTGGACCTCGTTCTGCGACGGACGGGAGATGCGACGGTTCGGCTCCAGGACGTGGCCAGTGTGGCCTTGGCACCGGCCCCGGTCCGGAGCATAAGTCGCATTGACGGGCAGCCGGTGGTAACGCTGCGTGTGGACCGCGCGCGGGGCAGTCACCTGATTGACGTGGCGGAGCGGATTCATGAGCGGCTGGCAGCGCTAGAGGATGCGCTTCCGCAGGGCGCACGTCTGATCGTGGCCGATGACCGCAGTGAGAGCGTCAGGGAGCAGATGGAGGACGTGACGCGGCGCGGAGGCGCTGGGCTGGTGCTCGTCGTGCTGGTGCTGCTTGTCATGCTGCGTAGCGTTCGCGCGACGGCGGTTGTGCTGTTCTCGGTTGGTGTATCGCTCGCTGTGGCCGTGATTCTGATGCAGCCGCTCGGATTGACACTCAACCTGCTGACCATTGCCGGGCTCGTGCTGGTTTTCGGGCTGCTCGTGGACAACGCGGTTGTTGTCGTGGAGCAGCTGCTCATTCGGCGAGGCGAAGGGGCGGCATCGGGCGCGCTCGCAGCCGTCTGGTTGCCGCTGGTCGGCGGCACGCTGAGCACAATGGCGGTCATGATACCGCTGGTGTATCTGAGCGGTGATCTGCGGGCGCTTTTCCTGCCGTTCGGCGTGCTGACGGCGCTCACGCTCGGGGCGAGCCTTGTGACATCGGCGCTCGTGGTGCCGGTCAGTGTTCGGTTTCTGCCGGTGCACGCCCCCCCGGGCCGCACCGGCAGACGATTCCGCTCGTGGATGTCGGCGCCCTACCGCGTGGCGGCGCGCTTTCCGCGCCTGACGGTGGCTGTGCTTGTGCTGCTGCTCGGTCTGCCCGTCTGGCTCGTCCCGGAGCGCCTGGCGGAGCCTGCAGCGGGCGCTCCTGCGGC
>PCUY01000084.1:6913-14747 GCA_002787815.1 Bacteroidetes bacterium CG12_big_fil_rev_8_21_14_0_65_60_17
GGCGGGTCCGGGGAGATCGCTGTTGCGCCCCCCCGCGCGCGCGCCGCCCTGCTGTACAACGCCGTTTTCGATCATGCCTTCGTCCGTGACGTCCGGGAATGGACCGATCCGCTGCTTGGCGGGGCGCTCCGCGTGTTCCGGCGCGATGTGAGCTTCGGGGCCGGATGGTCATGGTCGCCGCGGCCGGAGGTCTATGTCAACATGAGCTTCCCGCCGGGGCATCCGATTGCCCGGGCCGATTCACTCATGACGCAGTTCGAGCGGCAAGCCCTGGCCTCGCCGTCGGTAAGTCGCAGTATTCTCAACGTCCGCGAGGAGAGCGCCAGTCTGCGGCTGCAGTTTTCGGAAGAGGCGCTCGCGACCGCCGAGCCCTATGTGCTGCGCGAGCGCCTCATAGGAACAGCCGTCAATATCGGGGGGCTGCGGATCAGCGTGGGTGGTCTGGTGCAGGACGGGTACTTCAGCGGCGTGGGTGGCGGCATTTCGGGTGTGCGTCTCGAGGCCCGGGGACCCAACTATGAGGATCTGGACCGTTTGGCCCGTCAGTTCGCGCGCCACCTCGAAGGGCGCAGCCGGCGCGTGGCGGGTGTGGATGTGAATGCCGACCGGTTCGGACGTTTCGAGGCCGCTCGCCAGGTGCTCCGCTTCGAATGGACTCCCGAATCGGAAGAGCGCTCCGGGCTGAACACGCAGATGGTGGCCGCCGCGCTCAGCCCCGTATTCCGGTCGCGCCACGCGATGGCCTGGGCCGATCTGGAAGCCGGCCCCCAGATCCCGGTCCGGGTGGTGGTAGCCGGCGCCGAGGAAGCCGATGTGGCCGATGTCATGGAACAGCCGTTCTCCATCACCGACTCAACGGCGCTCGTGCTTGGTGATTATGCCAACTACTCCATTGAAACCCGCCCTTCGGGGGTACGCCGCATTGATCAGCGCTACCGCCGGTTCATTTCGGTCGATTTCCGGGGCCCGGCCCGCATGGCTAACGATTTCGTGGAGCGCGAGCTGGCTGCATTTGCCGTGCCGGTGGGGTACTCGCTCGAACAGTCCTCGTTTTCATTCTTTACGGACGACGTCCAGAAGTCCTTTGGCTGGCTCATGCTGGCAACACTGATGCTCGTGTTCATTGTGACGGCGGCCGTGTTCGAAAGCTGGCGCCTTCCGGTCGTCGTCATTCTGTCCGTGCCGCTCTCAGCCATTGGAGTCACGTGGGGATTCGTCTGGACGGGTGCCAATTTTGCCGAGGGCGCATTCATTGGCGCCGTGCTCATGGTCGGCATATCGGTAAACGATTCCATCCTGCTCGTGGATCGATACCGCCAGCACCGGGACCGCCGCCCGCATGGCGATCGCAGCCGCCTCATGCGGCTCGCCGTCCGGGAGCGTCTCCGCCCCATGATCACGACCACGCTTACATCCATCGCCGCCATGGTGCCCATGCTCATATACGCTGACAATGCCGACTTCTGGACGGGGCTCGCCGTGACCGTCACGGGTGGACTCGGTGCCAGCACACTCTTCGCCCCCATCATGGCCACCGCCGCCGTGAGCCTCCGCAGGTCACGGCACATCCCATCATAAGCAGGTTACGACAGGCATGGACGAGGCGGTAAAACAATATCTGTCCGGAATCGGGCGAAAGGGCGGGACGCGTGGGACGTCGAAGCAAAGCTGTGCCGTTAACCGACCTGCAAAACGCCCAAGCGCACGTGGCTCCACGCCGTGCAGAGCGCGGAAGCCTTCACTCGAAAAGCAGGGTCTGGTGACACACTACGGACGGGTGGGCGGTGTACTTCCCGTTCCTTCGACAGCGACCCGCACCCGCTTGACGTGAGGGTACGGGCTCGAGCGAACAATGTAAAGATCGCCCGGCGCAGGCTGGGCCATCACGGTGCCGAACTCAAGCGCATCAAGGTCCTCGTTTTCGATCGAAAAGAGCAGGCGCCAGTCGGCGTCGTAGACATCCAGCGTGGAATGATTGATGGGATCGGGCGGATCTTCCTGGGCAAATGAAGCCTTGGCATGCGCGTCGGGATCGGGAATGTTTGTCGGCCAGCCAGCAGCAATAATCCGATATCCGCCTGGCAGGACGACAGGCATGGATGTCCTGCTGTAGGACCGGATGCCGGCGCCTCCGTCAAATGTGGCATAGCCAGGCCGCGTGAAGTCGCGCACGTCGCGCCGCACAATGCGGACGGTATCGCCCTGTGGAGAGAAGATACCGAGTTCGTAGACGTCTGGACGGGCCAAAACAATGTTTCCATCCAGAATGGCTCCTCCCGCTCCAATACTGAATCCAGTCGGCAGGTCAAGTTCCATCTCCGGCTCGACCCGGAAGGTATCGGCGACCTGCCAGTCGGCGGATGTCTGCGCCAGGCGTACAATAACGCCCTGGCCATCGCGGACGGCTCCTGTTACGACAGCCGTCGTATCGTCCAGAAAACCAATGGGATTCGCGAAGCCATCGAACACGTCAAGGTCGCGAGAGAGGGATTGGACGTAGGTGCCACTGAGCGTGAAGTAATCGAAACGCTGGCCGCCCTGGTTTCGCACGAGAAGATGCCCGTCGGGCGTCATGAGCATGCTCCATGCGCGAGTGAATTCGCCCGGCCCCTCTCCCTCGCGGCCCGACTCCCACCGGAAGTCGCCCTCGGCGGTGAAGGAAATGAGACGATTGCCATCAAGAATGTAGACATTGCCTTCTCTGTCGACCTCGACGCCGCGCACCTGGGAGAGCATTTCGCGCTCGGGTTCTTCCTCGGCGCCGAACCGGACGATTTCTTCCATGTCAAGGCGGTAGGCATCGCCATTCTGATGGGGACCGTGGAACGGGTTTTCGACGATCAGTGCGGTGCCCGGGGCGTCCGTCGCCGGCGCATCGCCGCAGGCGGCCAGCAGGAAAATGCATACGGCAGAAATCAGGGTAAGTCGAGTCATTCGGAGGCTCCGGTTTTTGGGGAGTACTATCTTCATGTCGGGACCCGTGAACCTACGAAAAGTTGTAGTGGTGGTGCGGCCGCACCTCCATCAAACATGAAATTCCGCGTTGACGTGATGGATTTTCATGTTTATATTATGACATGTACATTTCCCGCCCCAATCTTGAGCAGGAACTTGCGGCGGCGTTGGATCGTGCCCCGGTCGTTGTCCTCACGGGACCCCGGCAATGCGGCAAAACAACGCTCGCCCGTACGCTTGTGCCCGAAAATTCGGTGAACTACTTCGACCTCGAAGACCCTCTGAGCCTGGCGCGGCTCGATGAGCCCATGACCGCCCTCGCCCCGCTGCGCGGTCTCGTGGTCATCGATGAAATCCAACGGCGACCCGATCTGTTTCCGGTGCTCCGAGTCCTTGCAGACCGCCTTCCAGATGCTCCACGGTTCCTTGTCCTGGGCAGCGCATCGGGCGATCTGCTTCGGCAGAGTTCAGAGTCGCTCGCCGGTCGCAGGGAGCGCATTGACATGAGCGGCTTCACGATACAGGACATGGGCACGGAAGCATTGAATACACTCTGGATTCGCGGCGGGTTTCCTCGGTCCACGCTCGCGACATCGGATGACGACAGTTTCAAATGGCGGGATTCTTTTATCCAGACACTCCTTGAACGGGATTTTGCGCAGTGGGGCATTCAAATTCCTGCCGCAACGCTACATCGGTTCTGGTCCATGCTCGCCCATATGCACGGACAAACATGGAATGCCGCGCAGCCGGCTCGTGCGCTCGGCATCAGTGAATCTTCCGCCCGGCGCTACGTCGACATTCTGACAGATGCGCTCATGGTCCGTCAGGTTCAGCCCTGGATTGCCAATCTGAAGAAGCGCCAGGTCAAGTCGCCACGGGTTTACATTCGCGACAGTGGCGTTCTTCATGCGCTACTGCGCCTTTCCGACACGAAATCCGTACTCACACACCCCAAGGTCGGAGCATCCTGGGAAGGCTATGCCATTGAGCAGATCCTCTCCATGAGCACGTGGGATGATGTCGCATTCTGGTCCACGCACCAGGGCGCGGAGATGGACCTGTTGCTCCGCCGAGGCTCCAATCTTTACGGTGTCGAAATCAAACGGACCGATGCGCCCCGTACCACACGGTCCATTACTGTAGCCAAGACTGACCTGGGTCTGCGCGAGGTATTTGTTGTGTACCCCGGGCCCAAAATCTATTCGATCGCCGACGACGTGACAGCGCTGCCACTCGCGTGCATCCAGGAATTGGATGCACGTACGAAGACCGGGGCGCAATGATTATATTCATGCGGACTCCAACCAACCATCTGCGCCCCAGGAGGCGCAGTAAGCTCCAGACCCCATGACTTCTTCTCTTTTTCTGTCGATACCCGCACGGGCTGCTGGCACCGTGCTGGCGATTGGCCTTTGGATCGGCGCGCCGGGCGCCATAAGCGCCCAGTCAGGCGCCGCCGCCGAGGTGCACGCCTTTACCGGCGCGCACATCATCCCCATCGATGGCCCCGAAATCGAAAACGGAACGCTTGTCATTGAAAACGGCCGTATCCGGGCGGTCGGCGTAGCAGACGACGTCCGCATCCCCCGTAATGCCGAGTTGCATGACATGGCAGGCCGCGTCATCATGCCGGGCCTTGTCGATACGCACAGCCACATCGGGGAGGTGGAAGGTGCGGACCGGAGTGGTCCCATCCAGCCGGACGTACGCGTCATGGACTCCATCAACCCCCGCGATGCCGGCATCCAGAAAGCGCAGACAGGCGGTGTTACGACGGCCAACATCATGTCCGGGTCGGGCCATCTGCTCTCGGGCCAGACCATCTACGTCAAACTCCGGGATGTGGACGTGATTGACGATCTCATGATCCGCGACGCCGCCGGCAACTGGATGGGCGGCATCAAGATGGCCAATGGGACGAATCCGCGTGGCAATGCGCCCTTCCCCGGCACGCGCGCCAAGGCAGCCGCACTGGTGCGCGCCGAGTTCATCAAGGCACAGGAGTACAGGGACAAGATGGATGCGGCGGGTGACGATGCGTCGAAACGCCCTGCCCGGGATCTGGGTCTCGAGGCGCTTGTCGATGTACTGGAGGGCCGCAAGGTCGTGCACCACCACACGCACCGGCACGATGACGTCCTGACTGTGCTCCGCCTCTCGGACGAGTTCGGTTTCCGCGTCGTGCTGCACCACGTATCGGATGCCTGGAAAGTGGCCGATGAGATTGCTGCCGCCGGTGCAGCCGTCAGCCTCATTTCGGTCGACAGCCCCGGCGGCAAACTCGAAGCCCGCGACAACCATTTCAAATCGGGCGGCGTGCTCGAAAAGGCCGGGGTCCTGACCGGCTTCCATACCGACGACGGCATTACCGATTCCCGCTTTTTCACGCGGCAGGCGGCACTCGCCGTGCGTGCCGGAATGAGCCGCGAAGGAGCACTCTACGGACTTACCATGGCCGGCGCCATCATGCTCGACCTGGATGAACGCATTGGCTCGCTGACGCCGGGAAAGGATGCGGATTTCATTGTCATGTCGGGCGATCCGCTCAGCGTCTATACCCACGTAGCGCAGACCTGGGTCGATGGACAGCTCGTTTTTGACCGGAGCCGCGATGAGGACCGCACAGTTGCCACCGGCGGCTATGGCGCCAGTTTTGACCAGGCCGATTTCGAACACCTTCTGAAGCGCGAGGCAGGACAATGAAAGGATACATGAACCGCACGCATCCTGGTGTGGCGGCGTGCATCGCCGCGCTGTTTCTCTTCGCGCAGCCCGCCGCCACCTCCGCACAGCAACTCGCCATCCGGGGGGACATCGTCCACACCATGGCCGGACCCGCCATTGAGAACGGCGTTGTGCTGACCGAGAACGGGAAAATCACCGCAGTCGGCGTGGCTGGCAACATCGATATACCGGACAGCTTCGACATCGTTCATGGAGCGGTCGTCACACCGGGACTCGTTGATGCCCATACGGTTGTGGGTCTCGCGGGCTACCTCAACCAGCCCCACGACCAGGACCAGGTCGAGCGCTCGGCTCCGGTCCAGCCCGAACTCCGCGCCATCGATGCCTATAACCCGCGCGAGGCGCTCGTTGAGTGGGTCCGCGGCTTCGGCGTCACGACCATGCACACCGGCCACGGCCCCGGCGTGCTGGTATCGGGCCAGACCATGATCGTGAAAACCATCGGAAATGACGTTGCCGAGGCCGTTCTGGATCCGGCCACCATGGTCGCGGTCACGCTTGGAAACGGCGCCCGCGCATCGGGTGGAAAATCACCCGGATCGCGCTCCAAGATGATTGCCATGCTGCGCGCGGAGCTGATCAAAGCACAGGAATATGCCGAAAAACAGGAAAACGCCGAAGAGGGCAAGGAGCCCGCCCGCAATCTGCGGATGGATGCGTTCGCCCAGGTCCTCTCGGGCGACATGCGGCTGCTCGTAACCGTCGAGCGCGCCAATGACATTCTTACGGTCCTGCGCCTGGCCGACGAGTTCGGAATAGACATCGTGCTCGATTCGGCGGCCGAGGCCTACCTCGTTGCCGAGCAGATCAAAGCCGCCGGCGTTCCGGTCATTACGCATCCAACCATGGCGCGCCACGGAGGCGAGCGAGAAAACGCCACGTTCGAGGCCGCCAGCCACCTGCGCGATGCCGGCATTGCCTTCGCCCTCCAGTCAGGCTTCGAGGCCTACGTGCCCAAGACGCGGGTCATCCTGTTCGAAGCGGGCGTTGCTGCGGCCAACGGGCTCACATTCGATGAGGCGCTTGCATCCATCACCATCAACGCCGCACGCCTGCTTCGGATTGACAACCGCGTCGGATCGATCGAGGTTGGCAAGGATGCCGACCTTGCGCTCTACGACGGCGATCCTTTCGAGTACACGACGCACGCCGTGGGCGTTGTCATTGACGGACAGCTGGTGAGTCAGGAAGTGCGGTGAGCCGCGGCCCAGCGCACCCGTCCTGGTTTCTGGGCATTGTTCGGAAACGGGAACCGATCTCCTTCGAGCCGCGCTCACTGCGCAGCATGGGTACGCACACCACGTTGGTCCGAGCGGACAATGCGGTCCTGTTCACGGCGCCGCCCGGGCCAACACTGCAGCATTCGATGGATGCGGCGGCCTCGCATGTCACGAGCGGCACCGTACTTGACACGGACCATGCCTCGCGCGCGGTCCTCGGACAGTTTGCCTCCGTCACGGTTGAGGACAATACATTCCGCCTGCGCACCGACCCCAACGGACTGCGCAGCATATACGTGCACGACGGCCCGGACGCGCTGGTCTTTTCCACGCATCTGCACCTGCTGGCCCTCGTGACCGGTGGGCTCCGCCTGAATGTGGACGCGTTCGCAAGCCACTGGCTCTGCCACAACGGTTTCACGGGTGAGAGCCTCGCTGCCGACACGCAGCGCCTGCATGCCGGCGCCGGACTCGATATCGATCTACGCGATAGCGCCCGGGCGGCGGCCGTTGCAGCACCGGAGCCGCAGCCGGAGCCGGAGCCGACGAGCGACCTGGATGATGACCGCGTATTCGACGTTCTGAGCGGGAAACGGCTGGCTCTCGCGCTCTCCGGCGGACTGGACTCGCGCTTCCTGCTGTCCATTCTGTTGCGCCGGCGCGCCGATGTTCATCCCTTTGTGTTTGGCGACGAAAAAGACGCTGACGTAGCGGCCGCCAGGATGGTGTGTCGGCGCGCCGGGCTGCCGCTGACGGTCATTCCGAACGCATCGCTCAGTCATCTGCTGGACACGGGCTATCTCGACATCTTTGCCCGCGATACGTTCTGCATTTCGCCCATCACGGCGGCGCAGCACCTGTGCCAATACGACCGGGTTCTCGCTGCACTCTCTCCCGATGTCATCGTAGAC
>PCUY01000003.1 GCA_002787815.1 Bacteroidetes bacterium CG12_big_fil_rev_8_21_14_0_65_60_17
CTGCGGGTGCAGCGTGAAATCGACGGTGGTTCGGGGAGATGCGAACGCGGGCGGCGCGGCATTGACACGGGCGGCCTTATGGGCGCCGCGCGTCGACTGCTGGTTCCAGGTCGGGACGAGGATGACGGGCCGGTCCTGGGGCGGGTCGTCGAGCCGGTCCTGGAGCCGCGCCTGGAGCCGGAGCGCTTCGGCCACGGGGTTCACACTGTACCGGTCCTCGTAGTAGACCCACGTGGTGTCTCCGCTTGTCTGCTGGCCAAGATGAAGGTGGCCCGTTTCCTGGATGAGGCGAACGGCGGGTTTTGCGGCGGCGGAGTCAGATTGCTGCGCCGCGGAGTCAGATTGCTGCGCCGCGGCAGTCACGGGCAGCAACCAGGGAAGCAGCAGCCAGCAGAGCAGCAGCCCGGGCAGCCGGCAGGCGGCCGCAAGGCGCGCCACCCGAAAAGTCGACGTGTTTCTCATGGCCGAAAGATCGCAACAGGCGGCCGGACTGACAACCGGGAAAGTCACGATGGGACCGGAAGTGTGTCAAGGAGGTATATATTTCCATGGATAGTGTGACGCAAAAAGAACTCTTTCAGCGGCAACTCCGCGGTTACCGGATTGCGGAGGAAATGCGGGTCGAGCGCCTCAAGAACCGCTCCCGCGCGCTGTGGCTGCGGCAGCTGGATGTTCTGTGGTCGGTACGCGAGCCACAGGGTGATTTTTTCACAGCCGCCGAGCAGTTGCAGAAGGCGCTGGACGGGCTGGGTCTGCGGAGTGCATTCATTGGCGGCGTGGCCCTGCAGAGTTGGGGCGAGTGCCGGTTCACGGACGATTTTGACGCCATCATCTGGTGCCCACTCGGGCAGGAGGAGGCCGTCATGGAAAAGTTGGCATCGGTCATGGCATCCCGCGACCCGGATCCGGGACATCTGGCGCGGACGAGCCGCATGTTCCTGGGCATATGGGCCGACGGCACGGAGGTAGACATATCACTGGGTGCATCGGGATACGAATGCATGCTGATCGAGCGCGCCACGGATGTGGATTTCGGGGAGGGACGCATGCTCCGGTGCTGTACCGCGGAGGATTTACTCATTACGAAAACCATTGCTGGTCGCAGTCAGGATTGGGTCGACGTGGAGCGCATTGTGCAGCGCAGCGGGGCGGCCATGGACTGGAAGTACGTGTATGAAATGCTCGAGCCGCTCCTGGATCTGGTCGAAAAGCCGGAGGCGCTCACGCGACTTGAAGACATACGGAAGCGGGATGCCCGGTGGGTGCCGGGAGAGGAGCGCCGTGCACTGCGACGGGAGGGGCAGGAGGAACGGGATGGACGGGAATCCCCGCAGGATGATTAAGCCCTGCTGAAGCGCCGCACAAGATCGTCTGCAATGCGCTCGGCGGCGGCGCCGTCCCAGCCATCGATGGGGCGCGCTGTTTTCCAGGCGCCGCGCGCGGCCGCATCTACCCATTTTACGACGCGCGCGGCGAGTTCCGGCGTGTCGGGGGGCAGGAGTTCGTTCGTGCCGTGCGATATGGTGACGGGGCGCTCGGTGTTGGGGCGCAGCGTCAGGCAGGGAATGCCGAGGATGGTGCTTTCTTCCTGGATGCCGCCCGAGTCGGTGATGATGAAGGCCGCGGCCTGTTGGAGCTTCAGGAAGTCAAGGTAGCCAACCGGCTCGTGCAGGCGCAGCGACCGGATGGCGGCGAAGCGGTCCGAAAGATTGAACCGCTCGATGTTGTTCTTCGTGCGGGGGTGGGTCGGGAAAACGAGGGCGCGGTCGGGGGCGGCCTTGTCGAGGGCTTCGAAGACGCCGGCCATCAGGGCCAGGGCATCGGGCGAATCGACGGTCGCCGGGCGGTGAAGCGTGAGCAGGATGTAGGCGCCTTCGGTGAGGCCCCAATCTTCGAGGATGGGGCGTTTTTTGGCGAGTGGGAGGTAGGTGTGGAGCGAATCGATCATGACGTTGCCCACGAACTCGATTTTTTCGCCTGGAACGCCTTCCTGCGCGAGAAATGCCATGCCGGAGGGGTCGGAAACGTAGAGGACGTCTGCGAGGGCATCGGTCACGATGCGGTTTATTTCCTCGGGCATGCTGCGGTCGCCCGAGCGGAGGCCGGCCTCGACATGGACAATCGGGATGTGCAGCTTTGAGGCAACGAGCGAGCAGGCCATTGTGGAGTTGACATCGCCCACAACGAGGAGCGCGTCGGGCGGCTCATTGAACGGTGCGTGGGGAGAGGTCCCGAGCAGCACCGACTCAAAGGCCTGCATGATGTTGGCGGTCTGTTGGGCGTGACTGCCACCGCCAAGTCCCATGAAAACATCGGGTTCAGGGAGCGCCATTTCCCGAAAGAAAATGTCGCTCATTTTCTCGTCATAATGTTGTCCGGTGTGGACAATGGTATGCTTGATGTGCCTGTTTTTTGAAAATGCGGCATCGAGCGCGGCCACTTTCATGAAATTGGGGCGGGCGCCTACGACCGAAAGAATATGTATCACGAATGGAATATATTTATGGAGCGTGAAAATACGAACTCATACACTGGAGGTATGAACCGGGTCTGACCGATTCGTGAAGATTGTGTGCGCATGAAGCGCTCGGTAACAATTTATTTATATACTCCGGTCCTCACCCCTCAAAGTAATAACTGAAAACAAATAAACAGCATGAGTGAAATTCACGACCTCATTGCAGAAGCCCAGCGCATGGAAACAGAGCGGGCCGAACTGCAGCGTCAGTTGGACTCGGTCAAGAAAAAGGCTCAGAAAGAGCTGAAAAAGGAAATTGACCGGATGTGCTCGGTTGCCGGTACGTCGGTTGAGGAGCTGTACGGTGTAAAACTGCCGTCAGCTCCAAAGAAAGGACGCAAATCAAAAGCGGCATCCGGAAAGAAAAAAACGACGCGACGTCGCAGAGCCCTGCCGGACAAGTACCTGGTGGGAGGCAAAGGCGTCGATGGCCGCAAGGCACGCAAAATGCCGGAATTCGACTCGGTCCGGGTCGATGGCAAGATTGATGACGAAAAGGCACTCGCAGCCAAAATGATCAATCCCGTGTGGCTTTCTACCGACAGTCCGGTGGTGAAGCGCTTCATCAAGGATTACGGCGTCGATCCGGCCAAGTATTCCGTGTGATGGGTAGTAAGTTGCCCTGACCCGATACAGGTGTATTTTTGGACCGGGCGGCCCTCGCGGGCCGCCCGGTCTGCGTTTCAGTGGTCTTGAATTGAATCACGGTCTGCCGATACACACCCGTATGGTATCCTCATTCGATTTTGACCTGTCTCCTGCCTTCATGGCCCTCATTGAGGGCCATGACCTGCGTATTGTACGGACCAACAAATCGTTCGAGGAGCACACAAGTCACCGGGAGTGTATTGGCAAAACGGTTCCGGAAGCCTTTCCTGAACTCGTGGAAGCGGGCATTGTGGCGCGCATGCGCCATGTTCTCGAGACGGGCGAGAGCAGTATTGGGCGACGCATCCGGCTGGAGTTCAGAGAGCCTGGCTCTGGGGCCGAGCCCGCCCTGCCCGCCGAGCCCGTCGTCCGCTACGTGAATTTTGCACTCCAGCCCATGCGCGAGGCCGACGGAACCCTGTGCGGGCTGTGTGTGCACGGCGTGGACATCACGGCCGAGGTCGAGGCGACGGAAAGCATTCGGCGGCACGCGCGCGCGGCGGAGCTCGTGCTCCGCCACTCGCGCGATTTGATTTGTACGGTCAACGAAGGCGGACGGATTGTACAGGCGAGTGCGGCGAGCGAGCAGATCCTGGGATTTCGGCCATCGGAAATCGAAGGGCTCCGCTATATGGAGTTCGTGCATCCGGACGACCGATCGCTGCTGCACAGAATGGACAGGCGGCTTCGGGGGGGTGGTGATGTCCGTCCATTCACGGCGCGTTTCATGAACCGCGTGGGGGGAACGGTGCACATGAACTTGTCGCTGAACTGGTCAGATGCCGACGGCATGCTGATTGCTGTCGGCCGCGACGTGACGCGCGATACCATCCGCGATGCCCGGTACCGAACGCTTGTCGAGACGGCCCACGACGGCATCTGGCTGATCAATGCCAGCGCCGAGACGCGCTTTGTGAACCAGCGCATGGCGGACATGTTGGGTTGCAACACGCAGGATTTGGCAGGCCGCAAGGTGTTCGAGTTTGTTCATCCGGCAGATCGCGCCCGCATGCGCGCCCGGTTCGAGGCGCGGGAGCAGGGGGTGCACGACACCTATGAGGTGCGTTTCAAGCGGCAGGATGGTGCGGTGATCTGGTGCCGCGTGGCGGCGAGCCCACATTACAACGAGAACGGCGAGTATGACGGAGCACTCGGCATGGTGGCGGATATTTCGGATACGAAGCGCGCCGAAGCGGAGCTGAGGCGCGCAAAGGAACAGGCGGAAGATCTGGCGCGGCTCAAGTCCTCCATCCTGTCAAATATGAGCCATGAACTGCGCACACCGCTCACGAGCATTATCGGATACGCGGATGTACTGGTCGACGAATCGACCGGAAATACGCACGAGCTGGCCCGTATTATCCGGCAGGGCGGAAAGCGCCTGCAGTCGACGCTCGACTCCGTGCTCGCCATGGCGCAGATTGAAAGTGGCAGCACGCAGCTTCGCTTCTCCGAGATCGACATTGCATCGTGCATCAGGGACGTGGTAGCCCTGCACGCCGTCGATGCAGAGGAAAAAGGGCTTACGCTGCGTCTCGGAGAAGGTGCAGGGGATGATGATCCGGACGCGACAACCTCAGGCGGGCTGATAGCGGTGGCCGATGAAGGCGCCGTCATGCGGGTGCTCACGAACCTGGTGGCAAACGCCATCAAGTTTACGACGAGTGGGGAGGTCGTCGTATCTGCGGGCGTCGCATCTACCCGGATCTGGTGCAAGGTCACCGATACCGGTGTGGGGATATCGCCCGATTTTCTGCCCCACGTGTTCGACGAATTCCGCCAGGAGAGTCACGGGCTGAGCCGCGAGCATGTGGGCGTCGGTCTCGGGCTTTCCATTTGCCGGCGCCTGGTGGATCTCATGCGGGGCGAAATCACGGTGGAAAGCACGCTCAACACAGGCACGACATTCACGGTCCATCTGCCAGCGGCCATGTTTACACCCGGCGGTGGGCGCAGGGAGCCCGGTATCGGGAGCCGTGGGCATCCCGACGCGGACGCCAGTCCACCTCGTAGCAGTCCTTCAGGTACCGGATTTCGTATTACGATGTAATAACCATACAACATCATAATATCGTGATATGAAAATAGGCTCGCCCGCTATTCGCCTCCTGATGGTGCGGCTGCAGCGACGGCATGCAGGGCTTCGGCCATTCTCCGAAGCGTGACAGACAGATCCTCGATCTCCTCGTGCGCTTCCTGCCACTTGCGCTCCTCGATGGCTTCGCGCACGCCCGGCAGCGTCTTGACGCCATAACCCGTGTAGAACCCGGGCGCATAGATCTGATGCCGGAACCACGGACGGCGGGGCAGCCCCTCCATGTCGGTCATGGCGCGCTCCACGGTGTACATGGCTTGGTTGATGCGCCCCAGTGCAGCGCTGTCGCCACCTGCGCCCGTCGGTCCCTGCGCTGCGTGCTGCACGGCGCGGTCGGCGGCTTCTGCAGCGGCGCGCAGCACCGTGAGGGCGTTACGGACATGGGAGAACGGAAAGTAGGGCACCTCATCCTGCGGCTCGGGCGCCAGCAGGGGGTCCAGCGGATCGGCCGAGAGGTCGTAGGCGCCGCTTTCAATAAGCGCGTTGCGCCGGGCCGTTTCCCGGCGCATGTCGTCGGCCAAAGTTTCGATTTCGCCCAGGTACGTCTCAATCCGGTCCACGAGCGGCGAAAAACTGAAGGGCAGGACGTCGGCCATGGCCAGGCGCAGCGTGGCGCGGCCCGTGACCTTCGGCAGCGTGGCGCTGTAGACGAAATCCGGATCAATGAAGCGCGTATAGTGCTCGAACGTATCGTAGGCGGAGTGGTACGATCCGCCACCACCCTCACCGCCGAAGCCCAGGTTGAGCACGGAAATACCCAGGTGTTGCAGGAAGGGGGTATAGTCGCTGCCCGATCCGAGCGGGGAGATGGGGATGTCGGCTGTCGGGCCGGCGGCGCCTCCGTGCTCGAGGCCCTGCTGCGCGGCATTTCGCGCCCGGATCCGGTCCAGCAGCGAGGCGCCGCCGGCCCGTGGATCGGCTACGTCCCGCGCAACATCATTGATCATGGCCTCGAGCGTGTGGCTCCCACCCATGCCCAGATACCCGCGCCCGGTGCCGTCGGTATTGATGTAGGCAACCAGTTTCCGGCTGAGTTCGTCTGCATGGTATTCCACCCACTCGGTCGAGCCGAGCAGGCCCGGCTCCTCGGCGTCCCACGAGGCAAACACGATGGTGCGCCGCGGGCGGTGACCCTCACGGGCCAGCTCGCCCAGAATGCGGGCCTCCTCCATCATCGCGACCGCGCCCGAGATCGGGTCGTTCGCGCCAAAGGCCCACGCGTCGCGGTGGTTACCGCGCATGACCCATTCGTCCGGAAATTCGGAGCCCTCCAGCCGCGCAATCACGTTGTAGGCGGGCACAATGTCCCAGTTGAACGCCAGTTTCATGCGCACTCGGGCGGGCCCGGGCCCGAGGTGGTACGTGATGGGCAGTGCCCCCCGAAACCGGGCCGGCGCGACAGGTCCTTCCAGCGCCGCAAGCAGGGGCAGCGCTTCGTCATAGGAAATGGGCAGGACCGGAATTTTCATGATCGTCGGCGCCTCGTCAATTTCCAGCCGCTCGGCGTCTTCGGTCGCGCCCACGAACGGCGTCAGCGGATCGCCGGGAAAGGTCGGCATGTCGGAGACCGATCCGCGCTGCACGCCCATGCCCATGCGCCACGGCCCCTCGGGATACACATCCCCCTGGAAATACCCGTCATCCCGCGGATCCGAATACATGATCGTGGCAATGGCGCCGTTCTCGGCGGCCACTTTCGGCTTGATGCCCCGCCACGATCCCCCGTAGCGTGCAATGACAATCTTTCCTTCCACACTGATACCACGCCGACGGAGCTCTTCGTAGTCGGCCGGCAGGCCCTGGTTCACGTAGACGAGTTCGGCCTCCACGTCGCCATCGGCCGAGTAGGCGTTGTACGGCGGCAGCATGCCGTCGCGGCGCTGCGACGAGGCATCGTCCGCGAGCGACGGCTCTTCAAGCCGCAGCCGAACGTGCTCGGGATGAACCAGCTCAACGATCCGCTCTTTCGGCGTGGGCAGAAGCACATGGAAGACCTCGATATCCACGTCGTACCCCCACTCCCGGAACCGCTCCGCCACGTATTCAGCGTTTTTCCGGCTGCCGGGACTGCCCGCGTGGTGCACCTCGCGCGTGAGGTCTTGCATCCAGCGTCGCAGGTTGTCGGGGCTCGAGCGCTCGTCGAGGGCGCGTTCCATGTCGGTTTGGCCTGCATAAAGCGCGCCGTCCTGTGCGGCGGCCGCTCCGGGCTGCATCGCACCCAAAAAAAGGGTCAGAAAGAGCACGCGGACGGCGGCGTGGTGAAAGGATGTGTGCATGGGCGTGGTAATCTGTTCAGGCATTTTCCGGGAGGTCCAGTGTCTCGAAGTTGGGCAACGTCCCAATGGTATCGAGAATCTGCGACAGTTGCTGTTTTTGCCGCGCGGTAAGCGGAAGAAGTGGCGGCCGGACCGCCTGCCAGGACGCATCCCCGTGGTGATCGGCCAGCAGGTGTTTCATGGTCGATACGAAGGGGAGCGCATCGAGCGCCTTTCTGGCCCGGATGACGCGTTCACCGCTGCCGTTGTCTCCGTCGTAGAGTGCGCGGACCAGCCGGCTCGTCACGTTCATCGTGGCCGAAATACAGCCTGCGCCGCCCTCGTTCAGCGCGTAGGGCAGGAGCGCCTCCGAGCCAACAAAGACCGAAATGTCATCGACCTGCTTGCAGAGCGTGGTGAGGTTCTCGTGGTCGCCTGACGAATCTTTGATGCCCTGCACAAGCTCGGGGAAGGCACTCTTCAGCCGCTCGACAAGCGCGGGCGTGAAGCCTACGCCGGCCATGCGCGGGAAGTGGTAGAGCACCACGGGGATGGAGTCACCGCCGAGCCCGTCGAAAATGGCCGCCATGGCCGAAAAAACGCCGTCATCGACTACGTGCTTGAAGTAGAACGGAGGCATGACGAGGGCACCGGCAGCGCCCACGCGCGCGGCGTGGCGGGTCAGTTCAATGGTGTCGGGCACGGCGGCGCACCCGGTACCGATCATGAGCCGGTCCATGGGCGCGCCGGCATCGGCCAGTTCGTCCATCACGCGGCGCTTTTCGGCAACGGTGAATGAGGGCCCTTCGCCTGTCGTCCCGAAGAGGACGACGCCGTGGCAGCCGTTTTCAAGCAGCCAGTCAATGTGGGATTTGAGCCGCGTGGCATCGGGCGCGAGCGGTGTAACGCTCGCGGCCCAGACTCCTTGAAGAGGGGTCATCGTCTGATCGTTGTTGATCCTGTGGGGGTGGACGCCGAGGGGACGACCAAGATACCCAAAAATTCAGTTTTCGTTACGATCAGGCTACTTCGTTTCCTTGACCAGCGAGAGGTCGAACGCGGCGGCAATGCGCGCATCCAGTTCGAGAAGGTGGGCCCGGTCCAGCCGCGAGAGCGCTCCTGCACGGCCAGCAGCTTCTGAGCCCGAAGCCGCCGGGCCGAGGGCCGCCTGTGTCCGTTCGGCGAGCTCTGTCAGGTGGAGTCGCGCCAGCGCGCGGGCCTCGTCCGGTGCGGACGGAACGAATGGAAATGGCCGCTCATTGTTCATGATGCCCGCCAGGTGATCCACGTAGGCCAGTTGCAGGTTGCGCTGGAAGCGGTCGGCGCCCGTCAGGGAGCTGTAGACCGCGCCATCGATATCCGAAAACAGCATTTCGACTGTGTACGGATCATCCTGGCGCAAGTCCGTTCCGATCATGCGCGCGAGGCGGTCCCGGTTGGTAAGCGTTCCGAGCGCCTGCATCTGCAGCGCAAGGACCGATTCATAGATTGCGAGGTCGTAGCGGCCCGGCGAGAATCCACCCATCCAGTCATCGTGCCGGCTTGGAGCCGCCTTGTTGAGCAGCTCGGCCGTGACGGGAAGCGAAGACGTTTCGAGCGCGTTCTCGAGTATCCACCGGGCCGCCGCGCGCTGCTCCGCGCCGGGGACCGGCGTCATGGGAAGCCGCGCATCGGGATCGCCCTTGTGATCGCGTGCGAAATGCGATCCACCCACCAGCTTGGCGACGTTGCCGAACTGGCGGTACGTGGTAAAGAGCAGTCCGTTGACGGCGCTTCGCAGCCGGACGTATCCATCATTGTCAGCCAGCAGGCGCTCCTCGATGACCGGGTAGATCTGCGCGACCAGTTGGCGCTGATCTTCGGCAAAGGCCATCGGGTCGCTTGAAAGGTCCCAGACGCTTGTCAGCGGGTCGAACCCGCCCGCATCGCCATCCGTGTTGTAGGCGTGCAGCGGATGGGCGGCCCGGCGGGCAATGCCGGCCGCCTTTTCATCGTCCGGCGTGTATCCGTAGGAAATGGCCCAGACGTCGTACGATCCGACTTCCATGTTCACATAGTGGCCCTGCGCATCGCGGTCCGGATTGATGTTCGTGCCCGCATAGTCCATGACGCTGAGCGTAAGGCCGTTCCTGGTCGTGTAGGCCTCGTCCTGCATGCGCTCGTACGGAATGGAAGCCGACGCGCGGAAGTTGTGTCGCAACCCAAGCGTGTGGCCCACTTCATGGAAGACCAGATCCCGCAGCGCCGGGCCGTAGAATTCCTCGGGTACGTTGCCCACGGTATCGGCCACGCCGTCCGCGAGGAGCGCGGTAGACATCAGCCCCATTTCATACTGCTTGCCGAGCTCGACCATGCAGAAGTGATCCTGCTCGTGCGGCGTCATCCGGAGGCGCACCCGTTCGATGTCCTCCATTTTCTGCAGCATGCCGTTGGGACCGGCCAGGTCTTCCCATTCGCGTCCCCAACCCGACATGAAGACCGACGAGAGCAGTACGTCCGCGTTCAGGATTTCGCCCGTCCGGGGATCGGTCTGCGAGGGCCCAATAGCATAGCCCATCTGGTGGGCCGCACTCCAGCGCACAGTCGAGTAGCGCATGTCCTCGGCGCTCCATGTGGAGTCATCAGGAGCTTCCTTTGCAATGATGGCATTCGAGAAGCCGGCCGCCTCAAACGCCTTCCGCCAACCCTCAATGCCCTCTTTCACCCAGCGGCGGTATTCGTGCGGCACGGTCCGGTCAATGTAGTACACGATGGGCTCGACCGGATCGGAGAGTTCCGCCTCCGGATCCTTCTTCTCAAGGCGCCACCGGTTCACGTAGCGAACCATCTGATCGCCTCCGCGGTCGATGGAAAAGTCCCGCTGCGCATTGATGAAAAACCCGACGCGGTCGTCGGCCACGCGGCGCGGCATGGGATTCTCCGGCAGCGCAAAGAACGAGTACCGCAGCCCGAGCGGCACGGAGCTTACGTCCGATACGCCCGCCGAGCTCGTAATGGGCAGTCCGTTCGGCTTGTAGGTCAGCTCCGCATCGATCTCGATATTCCTCGGAAAGCCCATGGCCCCACTCACGTACGAGCGCGTCTTGTCGAACTGCACGGGCCGCCCTCCGAAATAGAGCTTCATGGCTTCGGCCCGGTCCAGGTAGTCCGATACAATGAGCGACGTAAAATCAATGAGCAGCGCTTTCGTGGTGTCATGCCGGCTCTCAATCTTGAACGCCGCCACGATCGAGTGCCCCAGGTTGTCGTCGAGGCTCTCGCGCAGCGGCGACCCCTCGTCGGCCGTAAAGCGTGTATTCATGTGTCGCAGGTAGACCGTCTCGCCAATGCGCTCAAAGCGCAACATGCGCGTGTCTCCGAGCGCCAGACCGTCGTGGATGTTGAACACACCCGTCCCCTTTGAATAATGGGCAATGAATCCGAAATCCATCCCAAGCTGCTCCGGCTGGATTTCGAGCAGCAGCGACTGGTCGGTCTTCATGTGCATTCTGAAGAAGCCATCGATGGCGCGCGCATCTTTCGTGACCTCTTTCCAGGGTTTGCCGACTGTATTTTTGGTAGATGCGCCGCTCTTCGATGCATCTCCCGCCGCGCCCGTGGATGCGTCGCCTGCCTGGCCGGACGCGGCCGATTGGCCTGCGAGGGCCGGGTCGCCGACGTTGACCGTCGTGCAGGAGGCGAGCGTAAGCGCCAGGAGGAGCATCAGGGGTATTGCGGTGTGTCTCATGGTATTTCGGGTGTACTTTCTTCTTTCCATGGATGATCTGCGCATAATATAGTTGCTCGTGGTACCCAAAATGACAAGGGACGAATTTTTGACCCGTCCCCACAGGACGCCGCCGTCACAACCCAGATCTCCACAGCTTATTTTGCGGACTCACCAAAAAAAACGGCCACATGCCCACACCCCATTACGAGCGCATCAAGGAATTCATGCAGAAAGCCGGGCAGGATACGCCCGAGGGGGCGGTGCGCCCTCCTGACGAGACGCGCGTGCTGCGCGCGAAACTCATTCTGGAGGAAGCACTCGAAACCGTCGAGGCGCTCGGAGTGCGCGTGGCGTCGAAAGGAGCGCCGCTTACCGAGGAAGGCCTTTCCTACGAAGCCGACGACGCATTTGACCTCGAAATGGTGGTCGATGGATGCGCCGATATCAGCGTGGTCACCATCGGCACCCTGATTGCCATCGGCGTCGATGACGAGCCCGTTCTCGAAGAAGTGGATGAGGCGAATCTGCGCAAATTCGCCGACGGAGGATACCGGCGCGAGGACGGCAAGTGGATGAAGCCGGCAGCCTGGCAGGCGCCCGACATCATGGCCGCCATTGACCGCGGATACGGCCGGTAATGACAAATCCGTCGGACACCTGTCCGGGAATCACAGCGCACGCTCCGGCGTACGCCAGTCCGAAACCAGCGCTCCCATGCGCCTGGTCCCCACAAGTACGTTGTAAACCCCATTGAGTCATGGCCAGAAGCACCAGTAACCGGAAACAACGTGGCCGCGCCAAGAGCTCCGTATTGCTCAACAGGAATGCCCTCTGGGCGGCACTCGTTTTTGCGCTCCTTGGCGCCGGATTGGCGCTCTACTCCACCAATATGACGTTCCAGATCGCTACGCAGGGCGTGGTGGAGGCCAGCGGATGCTCGCTCAACGATCTGGTGAACTGCGATGTCGCAGCGGCCTCCTCATACGCGAATCTGTTTGGTATTCCGGTGGCCTGGTGGGGCTTTCTGTTCTATGTGTTCGCC
Organism: Bacteroidetes bacterium CG12_big_fil_rev_8_21_14_0_65_60_17; assembly: GCA_002787815.1. GTDB lineage: Bacteria > Bacteroidota > Rhodothermia > Rhodothermales > UBA10348 > 1-14-0-65-60-17. The sequence goes on from PCUY01000003.1 coordinate 12,268, forward strand.
GCACTCGGCGCGCTGCTCGGTGCCACGGGATCGAAAGGGTCCGGAGCCGCTCCACTCGTTGCGACCGGTCTCTTGCTTTCCTTCGGCGCCGTGCTTTTCACATTCGTGAAGGCCTACCACCTCTACCAGCTCGGTGTGGTCTGTCTTGTGTGCATCGGGATGTACATAGCCAATTTCGGCACGGCCATTTCACTCGGACTCGGAATCGGGTACGCGCCGCAGCGCTGGGGAACATTCGTGCGCGATTACATCCAGGCGGGCACGGGAAACCGCGCCGGGCTCGGCTTCGACCCCTCGCTGGCCATGACGGCCGTGGCCGTGCTGGTTGTTTTCGGCATCGGATACGCGGGCGCGCTGAACTATCAGAAAGACATTACCGGCACGAACAACTTCAACATGTCGTCGGCGCTTGAAGCCCATTTCCGGCAGACGCCGCGTGACATCCAGATTCCGGAAGAGGCTGCCGTCTGGGGCAACCCCGAGGCCGATATCGTGCTGGTTGAATTCGCGGATTTCCAGTGCCCGGCGTGCCGCGTCAGCGCCTTCCACCTGCGCCCGGCGCTGTTCGAGTACCGCAACGACGTGCAGCTGCGTTTCATGAACTTCCCGCTCGACATGCACCAGCACGCGGAAGTCGCCGCCCGCGCGGGTGTCTGCGCCGCACGTGAGGTGGATTTCTGGGAGTTCCACGACCGTATTTTTGAGGACCAGGTGCAGCTCAATCCGCGTCTCGTGACCCGGATTGCCGAGGAAATGGGCCTGGAGCCCCGGCCGTTCGCCGAGTGCGTCGTGAGCCAGGAAGTCGGTGAGCGCGTCATGAGCGACCGCGACCACGGCCGCGAAATAGGCGTTACGGGCACGCCGTCACTCTACATCAATGGCCGCAAGGTGGCCTATTGGAACAATACCGCCTTCATCCACGAAGTGATCAAGCGCGAACGGGGCTGATCCGTGAGTGCGGACCGTCGAATCAATATTGAAATCAAGGCGCGGTGTCCGGATCCCGACAAGGTCCGGGACGTGCTTCGCAGCCAGGGTGCCCATCTCAAGGGGGTCGATACGCAGGTCGATACGTACTTCCGCGTCTCGCGCGGTCGGCTCAAGGTGCGCGAAGGTCTGGTGGAGCAGAGCCTGATTGCCTACGAGCGGCCCGATGCCGAAGGCCCGAAGCGGTCGGATGTGCACCTCTTCAGGCCGGAATCGGGCATTGCTGCGCTCCGCAAAACGCTGGAGGCGGCGCTCGATGTGCTGGTCGTTGTCCGGAAGAAGCGTGATATCTGGTTCCTGGACAACGTCAAAATCCACGTCGATGAGGTCGAGGGGCTCGGTTCGTTCGTGGAGATCGAAGCGATTTCCGATCCCGATGCGGCAGTGTCCGGCCCGACGGCCGGAATGGGAGGAACCGCCGAGCCGGATGTCGATACCCTCCGCGCGCAGTGCGAACGCCTCATGAGCGCTTTCGGCGTCGAGGAAGGACACCTGGTAGCCACATCGTATTCGGACATGCTGCTCGACGGGCCGAAGCTGATCCTCGACGAGGACCTCCTGACGGAGGGGCTGCGCGCGCTCGAAAAACCGATCGTGACCGTCTGGCGGATCAAAACGGGTATATGGGCCGGCGTCCTCGTCCTGGCGCTCCTGGCATGGGACATCGTGACGATCTTCGGCAGCGAGTCCTCGCTGGCCTTCGGCGTCAAGCCGGGTCTGGCACTCGTCGTGCTCGGCACGCTCATTGCGATACTCACGCGCCTGCGCTACCGCTCGTGGCGCTTCGCCCTGCGGGAAGACGAGCTGTTCCTGGCGCGGGGCATTTTCAACCACATCCGTACGATTGTGCCGCTCAAGCGCATTCAGCACATTGACGTTTCACAGGACATCTTCGAGCGGGAGTTTGACCTGGGGCGCCTCGTAGTCCATACGGCCGGGACGCGGGGAAGCGCTGTCGTCCTGCCCGGCCTCGCGCTCGAGGAGGCCGAGCGTCTGCGCGATGCCATGAAAGCGTTCATCCAGGACGAGGCGCTCTGACGTGGGTGTGAATCTGGACAACGCACAGCGTCTGCATCCCCTGACGCTGATTCTCAGGGCGGCCGGTTCCATTCCCGCGCTCATTTTCATTCTGCTGCCGGTTTTCACGGGTCGCAGTGCCGATGCCAGCATCTGGGTCAATATCGTGCTGGCCGTGATCTACGGCATTTTCTTTCTGCCGTGGGTGGTGGTCTACTTCGTACGCTTCCAGTACTGGATCACGGAGCGTGAGCTCATTATCCACTCGGGTGTGTTCACGCGGCGGCGGCGCAACATCCCGGTCGAGCGAATCCAGAATATTGACATCGAGCAGCGCTTTCTGCCGCGCATGCTGGGGGCGGCCAAGGTGCTGGTCTACACC
>PCUY01000038.1 GCA_002787815.1 Bacteroidetes bacterium CG12_big_fil_rev_8_21_14_0_65_60_17
CTCCCGACAGGGGGTGGCCCTCTTTTCACTGTACTCGACCGCACAGGGAGTTGAACCCGTAGGGTTCATACGAGCGGGCTGTGTTGCTGGGAGGTTGGCGTACCGCAGTCGAGCGAGACGCGCACGATGGCACTGATCAAATGATGTACAGAAATCCGTTCACACCCATCTTCATCGTGGCCCTTCTTTCGGGGGGATGCGCCCGTTCCGATGCACCGGACGTCGCGCCCCCGACATTGTCCATCCTGCTTGGCCAGACCGGTGCGCAGGGCGGTCAGATGCAGGGCCTACGCATAGGAGCCGACGGCGCGGTAACCGCATGGCGGGGGCGCTCGGCCGGTCAGAATCCGACCGACCGGGGCTTCATATCCGAGAGCGAGGGCGACTCCCTCTGGGCGTGGATCCAGGAGGCGGATTTTTTTGCGAGGGCCCGCCAGTATCCAGGAAACCTGACCCGTTTTCTGGCCGTGACCGTCGCCGATTCCACGCGCCGCGCCACATGGCCCATCGGGCCGGGTATCGGGGCGGGAGACGATCCCATTGCGCGGCTCTACGAGCGCATCATGACACTCGTGGAGTAGTCGTTGCCACGGTGCGGTAATGAGATCCTTACGGAACGACAGGGTTCTCGCGTCGTCACCTCGCGTATGCGCATTGAAATGGTCAAGACTGTAGGGCCTGTTCACACTACGCCAGAACCCGCTGACGGAGGCTGCGTCGGTCATGAGACAGGCACGTTCGATTCCGTTCGGTGGTGGCGGTCACGGCCTGCTGCGGAACGCTTGATGGCCGTGGAAGAACAGCACGGCTGGACCGACCCGTATGAAGCTCGACCCGAACTTCTCTGCATTTGCCAGGTGTTTGAACTCAAGTAAAGTCGAGTGGCTGGTCGTATGGATAGGACGGGATAAAAGAAATGCGATCGCCATGGTTCATGCGGTCGAGTCGTTCGGATTCGGGGCGCTGGGTCTGCAGATAGAAGATTTTCTGGGCAGAGCAGCCCTGGTGGCCAACAAGGAGGCCACGGGGTGGTTGCAGGACCTGGCAGATGCTGAACGATTGCGACAGGGAGAAACAGGATAATGAACCTGCGCCGCTGATATATTACAGATATATTTATAACATATCACAGCACGGCACTTTACATCACCACACGGCAAGGTATGAATCTCGACAAAAACAAAGCCGGCACCAGGTCGGTATGGGCAGGCGAAACAACGCCCTTTGCCGACGGCAGCGCCGTCGTTCCCGTCTACAACACGGTCACATTTGCCTACGATGACCTGGCGGAGTGGACCGATGTGGCGCTCGGCCGCCGCGATGGTCATATCTACAGTCGCAATACCAATCCGACCGTCGCTGTCCTTGAGGAGAAAATCCGGATTCTGGAAGGCGCCGAAGCAGCCACCAGCTTTGCGACGGGCATGGCGGCCATCAGCAATACGCTCTTTGCTTTGCTTGCGCCCGGCGACCGCGTGGTCAGCATCAACGACTCCTATGGCGGAACGAGTCGCCTCCTGCTGGAGCATTTGCCGCGCCTCGGGGTCGATGCCGTGCTCTGCGACACGGCCGACCACGACGCGCTGGAGCGGGCCATGGAGGGCGGGTGCCAGCTGGTGTACCTCGAAACCCCGACCAACCCCACGCTCAAGATCCTGGACATCGAGCGGCTCGCCGCGGCCGCCCACCGCGCAGGAGCCATCGTGGTGTGTGACAATACGTTTGCCACTCCCATCAATCAGAATCCGCTCGCTCTTGGTGCCGACCTGGTCGTGCACAGCGCCACGAAATACCTGGGGGGCCACTCGGACGTGATGTGCGGACTCCTGTGCGGGCGGAAGGATCTGATAGAGACGGTCTTCCGCTTCCGCGAAATCACTGGGGCATCGCTCCATGCCGATGCCGCGTACCGCACCATCCGCGGCATGAAAACCCTGGAACTGCGCGTTGACAGGCAAAACGAGAGCGCGCTCGGGATTGCCCGGTGGCTCGGCGGTCAATCCGGCGTGGCGCGCGTATTCCATCCGGGCCTTGAGGACCACGAGGGCCATGCCATTGCCCGCCGGCAGATGCGGGGCTTTGGCGGCATGCTCTCCTTCGAACTCCAGGGAGACATGGACACCGTCCAGCGGTTTACGGGCGCACTGCACCTGGCGCACCGCGCGGCGAGCCTGGGGTCGGTCGGAACGCTTGTCGGGCCACCCAGCGTAACGAGCCACGTCGAAATGACGCGGCAGCAGCGGGCTGCACTCGGCATACCGGAGACCCTCATCCGGTACTCTGTCGGCATTGAGAACATGGAGGATCTGATTGCTGATCTGGAACAGGCCCTGAAAACCATCTGACGCATGAAGTACACGACGCGCATTCTCGCCCGCCTCGTTTCCATCAACTCGGTCAACCCCCAGTTGGAAACCGGCGGCGCCGGTGAAGCGGAAATCGGGGCGCTGATTGCCGACGAACTCAGGGGCCTCGGCCTGGAGGTCGAACTTGACGAAATAGCGCCCGGACGCGTGAACGTGACCGGTATTGTCCGCGGGAGCGGCCCTGGCTCCGGTCCCGGCCGCGGCCGGAATCTCATGATCAACGGCCACATGGATACGGTCGGTATTTCCGGGATGGATGCGCCGCTCGCCGCCCGCATGGAGGACGGAAAGCTGTATGGGAGGGGTGCCTACGATATGAAAAGCGGTCTGGCAGGGATGCTCGGCGCAGCGCATCGGCTGGTTGAATCGGGAGATAAGCTCGAGGGTGACCTGGTGCTCACGTTCGTGGCCGACGAGGAGTATGCGAGTATCGGGGCGGAAGCCGTGGCGAAGGCGTGGGGAGCGAAAGGTGGGGCGGCGAGGCGAGGCCGCGTGGACGCCGCTATCGTAACCGAGCCGACCGACATGCATATCTGTCCGGCGCATCGGGGGTTTGCCGTGTACAGCATTACCACGAAGGGAAAGACGGCGCACGGTGGGCGGCACGAGGACGGGCGGGATGCCAACGCCATGATGGGACTGTTGCTCGCCGAACTGCATGCGCACGCACAGGTGCTGCCGCGTCGCCTGCAGCATGAGCTGTGCGGCTCCGCATCGATCCATGTGCCGATTGTGGAAGGGGGGCGCAGTCTTTTCATCTATTCACATGCGTGTCGGATCAAGGTGGAGCGCCGAACGCTTCCCGGCGAAACGGAGGCGTCCGTGCGCAGCGAAATCGAAGCGCTCATGGAGAGCGCGTCCATGCGGGCGGCAGCGTCAGGCGCGGCGTTCGAGGCCGACCTGGAACTCGAACTCTGGCGAGACCCGTGGGAAATCAACATTTCGCATGACATCGTAAAGGCCCTCGAGCGCGCCGGGAGCGGTGTGGAAGCCTTTCGACCGGGCTTCATAGGTCATGGATGGTGGGAAGATTCGGCCATCCTGGGCGCGGCCGGCATTCCATCTGTCGTGATGGGGGCCGCCGGTGGGGGCATCCATCAGGATGTGGAGTGGGCCGACTTGGACTCGGTCGCGGGTCTGGCGGAGCTGCTCTACCGGACGGCCCGCCAATTCTGTGGTGTGGTCGGCGGCTGAGTTTCCAGGTTTATCTGTGTCAGGTGTTTACACGGTCAGGGGAATTTCCGGATGCATCGCCGGGCGTGAAGCGCCCCGAGGAGCAGCGTGAAGGGCCAAACGGCCGGGGGAACGGACTGGATGGGGAGCGCCGGCGAGAGCGCGGCCAGGACGCAGCCGATGGCAGCCACGACCGAAAGCGTCCTTGCGGCGCGGAGGCGCAGCAGCAGGAAATTGAGTGGAAACGCCCACAGGAGGTTCGAATTCCAGGAGGTTACCGTATGCTGTGTTCCAAGCCACATGACCAGCAGGAAAAGCCCGAGGAGGCCTGTGGTCCAGAGCAGCGTGCGGTCCAGGCGATCGGCGCGGCGGGACGAACCCGGGCGCGGCGAACCGCGGCGGCCCGGGACGAATGCAACGAGCGCCAGGAGGAGGGCCGTAAGGTAAAAGGGCCAGACGAAGGGCGCCCGCGACGGCGCCACGCCGGTTCGGGTGGCTCCGTGGAGGGCTGGACCCTGAATGCGGCCCGAAAAGAGGGTATCCGTGCGAATGACGGCGGGAAGGCGGGTTGGGTCTTTGGCAGTGGGGAGCGTGGAATCGGCATCCGGTGTGGCGTCGGGCGCGCCTGGAACGGTAGCCTCCTCGAGCGCTGCCATGAGTTCGAACGGCAAAAAAGTGCGCTCGCGCGGGGAGGGCACGCGCTCCATGGGGGCGCCGAGGACCAGATCAATACCCAGGTCGAGCCAGGGGTGGGGTTCCAGGTAGCTGCGGATCAGCTCCCGGAACGTGGCTTCCGGCGTCCTGGCCTCGTGCGCGTTTTGCCGCGCGCCGGTTGTGTCCGGAGCCGGCCACTGCAGGCCTGCGTAGAGGGAGAGCAGGTCGATGAGGCGCGTAGAGCAGTTGTCGCGCACGAAGTCGTATAGGTAGGTCCGGTTCTCCGGCTCCAGATTGGTGCGGAGCGCGGCGTAGAGGGCGGCCACGCCATCGGGAGAGAGGCGCATGGTCTGGGCATAGACGCTTCGTCCCTCGGCGGCATAGGCGTCCATCACCGCCCGGCCCGGAGCGGCCGATACGAAGTACTGCATGTCGCCGTAGGCGAACCTGGGAATGAAGAGTGGATCGTCGGGATTGAACGTACCGTAGTTGAATACCGCGTCCAGTCCAAGACCGGGATCGACCACACGCAGCGCGCTGTGACCGAAGACCGCGTGTACGGCCGTGCCGGGCGCCATGGTCAGGATTTCCACCCGCGCAGACGGTGACAACCGCTCGGGAAGTTGGGCGTAGGAAGGGCGCGGGCTCAGCGCGCCACCGACAAAGCCCGCAAGAAGACAAACAAAAAACAGCACGCGATGAATGCGACCCGCAGGAGCATGATGCAGCATGGATGACACGAGTGCGGATGGAACGGACATGCAGGTGAATACAGATGGGCGGAAGAAAACCGGCGGGCGCATGTCCCGCAGTGAGCGGGCCGAGTGCATGTTGGCCCGCCTCCGAAAGGTAATACCTGCGCCCGAAACAGAACTGGTTCATGGCAATCCATTTGAGTTGCTCGTGGCCGTGGTGCTCTCGGCGCAGTGCACCGACGAGCGCGTCAACAAGGTGACGCCGGCACTTTTTGACCACTTCCCGACGATTGAGGCCATGGCCGAGGCCGAGCCGGAGGACATATTTCCGCTCATCCGGTCCATTTCCTACCCGAACAACAAAGCGAAACACCTGGCGAAGGCGGCGCGCATGCTCCGCGACGAGTTTGGTGGCCGTGTGCCCGAGACAAGCGCCGAGCTCAAGCGGCTGCCCGGCGTGGGTCAGAAAACCGCCGAAGTCATGATCAGCGCGGCCTTTGGAGGCGCAGCGCTGGCTGTCGATACCCACGTATTCCGCGTCGCCAACCGGATTGGTCTGGTGACGGAGCGCGCCACGACGGTCGACAGGGTGGAACGTGAACTCAAGCGCGTATTGCCGGAGCATACCTGGGGAGATGCGCACCATCTGCTCATTCTGCACGGCCGCTATACATGCACGGCGCGCGCTCCCCGGTGCGAAGCGTGTGTACTACCGGGCGTGTGCAAGACCTGGGACCGGATGCAAACCCTGCCACCGGCGCGCAGCGGTCTGGATGCGAGCCGTGGTAACTATTATTGCGCCACGCGCCGGCACTATTTCGACGCGCCGGATCGGGTCACGGACCGGCATGGTACCGAACAGGTTTCGTGTCCGCGTTGTGGCAGCATGAACGTATTCGACGCCCGCACTGGTGTCACCACAAAAAAAGTAAAGGATTACCGCATATGAAAAAGCACCTGTTGGTCATTCTGGATGGCTATGGAATAGCCGAAGACCCGTCGGTGAGCGCCATTGAGGCGGCCGATCAGCCGTTCCTGGACAAGATGTTCGCAACGGGCCCCACGGGGCGGCTCGAGGCGAGCGGTCGCGCCGTTGGGCTGCCCGACGGGCAGATGGGAAATTCCGAGGTGGGCCACATGAACCTTGGCGCTGGACGCGTTGTGTACCAGGATATTACGCGGATTGACCTCGCAATTGAGGATGGCTCATTCTATGGAAACGAGGTGCTGCGTGGGGCGGCTCGGGAGGCGCAGCGCCGGGGAGTACGTTTGCATCTGATGGGGCTCCTGTCCGACGGCGGCGTTCATGCACACCGACATCATGTGGCCGCCCTCGTTGAGTTGGCAGACCGGGTCGGCGTACCGGCTGGCCACGTGCTGCTGCACGCGTTTACGGACGGCCGGGATACCGATCCGGAGAGTGGTGCAGGGCACGTGGCCTGGATCCAGGAAGCCATGAAGGACCGTGATGGCAAACCGAGAGGGCATGTAGCCAGCGTCGTGGGACGCTACTGGGCTATGGACCGGGACAACCGCTGGGAGCGTACAGAGAAAGCGTGTGACCTGTTGGTGGAAGGCCGTGGTGAGCACGTCGCGGATGCGGTGGCCGGAATTCGGGCGCAGTACGAAAACGGGACCACCGATGAGTTCCTGGAGCCCATGTTGGTAGAGATTGCAGACGGGGGCGACGGAGATGAACCATCAATGACACGTGTGACCGATGGCGATGTGGTGATTTTCTTCAATTTCCGCTCGGACCGTGCGCGGCAGCTGACGCGGGTGCTGAACGAACGCCTGAACAACCTGACCTACGTCACGTTTGCCCGCTATGACAACACGTTTCCATACGAGGTGGCCTTTCCCAAGGTCAACCTGAGAGACACAATCGGTGAGGTCATCTCGCGCGCGGGCCTGAGGCAGCTCCGGGCGGCTGAAACCGAAAAGTACCCGCACGTAACCTACTTCTTCAGTGGGGGCAGGGAAGACGCCTTTGAGCAGGAGGATCGGATACTGGTGGCTTCGCCCAAAGTCGCCACCTATGACCTGCAGCCGGAAATGAGCGCGCCCGAACTGGCCCGTCGCGTGGCGGCGGCCGTGCGGGAAAACGAGTACGCCCTGGTGGTGATCAACTTTGCCAATCCCGACATGGTCGGGCACACGGGCGTGTTCGAGGCCGCCGTAAAAGCCGTCGAGGCGGTAGATCGGGGCGCCAAAGAGGTGATTACAGCGGCTCGTGAGGCTGGCTACTCGGTCAGTGTCATCGCCGATCACGGCAACTGTGATCGCATGAAGAACCCGGATGGTACGCCGCATACAGCACATACGACGGTACCCGTACCCCACGCTGTTCTTGTGGATGGTTTCGAAGGGCCCGTCCGGGATGGAAAGCTCGGTGATGTGGCGCCGACCATTCTTCACATCCTGGGAATCGAACAGCCGGCTGCCATGACCGGAGAATCCCTGGTTTCGCTCCGGGACTGAGGGGTTCGGGCAGGTCGGGGCTCAGCGGACGTCCAACGTGAATGGCATCACGGCCTGTGGCACGCGCGGCGCGTTCCCGAACAGCTGCAGCACGCGCAGCTGCGAGGCAAAGGGTTCGGGCAGGTCGCGGGCCGAGACGCTCTTTGCCCGGATGCCGCCCATGGAAGCGAGCAGCTCCTCGGTGAACGTTCTGGGCTTGGGATAGTGCGCGACGCTCAGCTCCGAGGGATCGATCCCGGCGCGCGAGGCGGCCTCGTCAATGGCCTCCTCCAGGCCACCGAGCGCGTCGACCAGACCGTTCTCTACGGCATCGCGGCCGAGCCAGATCCGGCCCTGTGCCAGCGCATCGACCTCGTCGATGGACATGTCGCGGCTCTGGGCCACACGGCCCAGGAACCGGGCATAGGTGTCGTCGGCAAACGACTGCAGGGCTCTGCGCTGGGCGTCGGACAGCGACGTCACGCCGGTGATCATGTCGGCGTGGGGCGCGGAGGTCACACCATCCGTGTGGATACCGATTTTTTCACTCAGGAACGGATCCAGGTTGAAAAGCATCATGAACACGCCGATCGAACCCGTGATGGTCGATGCCTCGGCCATGATCATGTCGCCCCCGGTTGCCAGCCAGTAGCCGCCGCTTGCCGCCACATCACCCATCGATACGACAATCGGGATATCTGAATCCACGTCATTGAGCGCCGCAAGCATGGCATCGGCCGCGGGCGCGAGGCCGCCCGGCGAGTCAATGCGAAGCACAATCGCCCGCGTAGACGAGGCGCGGGTGGCCGCGCGGATGGCGTCAACGACCGCGCCGGCGCTTGCCACCTGCCCCTGCCCAATCGGCAGCGTGTGTTCCGGAGGCTCGGCAATCATGTTGCCCGACACGTGGACAACAGCCACGGATCCGGAGGCGGCGGCCACCAAGGGGGCGGCACGCGCATAATTGCGGATACTGACCGTGGGCAGCCGCTCATCGGCCTCGTTGCCGAGCGCACGATTGAAGGCGGCGCGAACGTCGGCGTCATATGCGAGCGTATCGACGAGTCCGGCGGCAAGCGCCTGATCCGCGCCAAAGACGATATCATTGTCCATGATGGCCGACAGATCTTTTACCGGTATACCGCGCCCCACCGATACGCCGTCCAGGAAGACGGCCTCAATGCCGTCGACCAGCGTCTGCAGCTGCAGTTCGTTCTCGGGCGAGAGATCGTCGCGCAGGAAGGGCTCGACCGCCCCCTTGAACGTCCCGGAGCGGATAATGATGGGCTCCACGTTCCAGCGCTCAAGCAGATCGCGGTAGAAGGTGACCTGCATGTCGAACCCGTTGTATTCGAAAACAGCCTCCGGATCCAGGAAAATCCGATCGGCGGCAGACAGAAGATAGAATTCGTTTTCACGGGTGTAATAGGACCGGCTGGAGCCGTAAACAGGTTTACCACTCGCCTTGAAGGCGTCGAGCGAGCGCCGAATGCGCTCGAGCGATGCCCATGATGAGGTCACCATACCCGGCTTGATCCAGAGCCCGGCAATCCTGTCGTCGGTTGCAGCCTCCTCGATGGCATGGGTCAGGTCATGCAGACCATAGGCTGCTTCACCCGAAACGAGTTGCGAGAGGGGATCGCCCGAAACCCGTTCGGGCACCGAGCCCTCCAGATCCACCACAAGGACACTGCCCGACCGAATGGCCGGTGTCTGGTCGCCCGACGCCACCAGCGCAATCACGAACAGAAAGCCGATGAACAGCAGAATGGCGAAGGCAATGAACGTGCCGAGGATGTTCGCAACGAGCGTGGAAAGGAATTTCATGCAGGGACCCGTGGGTAAGTAAAGCGCGTTCTACGTCGAAACGCACCACGGGGGTTTCATGCAGGACATATTCTCGTACAGGATACCGGCGCTGCACCCGCTCGTGGTGCATTTCCCGATTGCCCTCAGCGCCGTTGTCCTGCTCGTGGCCGGGCTCTGGCTCCTTCGCAACCGTGACTCCCTGCTTGTCTGGGCTATCTGGCTCCAGGTACTGGTGGCCCTCTCGACGTGGGCGGCCGTGTCGACGGGCGACATCCTCGAGGAGCAGAGCGAAGGCGTGCCCATCGTGGACCGGTTTGTCGACCTGCACGAGGAGCTTGGCGAATATGCGTGGTACGTCTCCATGGCGCTTGTCCTGCTGCTCCTGGCCGCCCGCCATGTGTCCCGCCGCGACACCGGGCGGGCAGGCGCTGCCGTCTGGATGCGTCTACTTGTGTTCCTGGTGCTGCTGGCCGCGTTCGCGCTCATTGCCTGGGTGAGCCACATCGGGGGTATCATGGTGTGGGGCGTACCCGTCTGACGCCCGCTCGCATCTGACCACGACGTCCACCTCCTGGTGTCCAGAATAGTGTGCATTTTTGTGGGAGATACGGCGCACAGCGGGCGGAACGGCCACCTCTGTCGGTTGGCACGCCTTTTACAGGAGATATGGGAAAACCACGGAGGCGTCATGAAACGATTATCGAACGCATCATATCTGGCTGTCATCATCAGTTTCATTCTGTTGGCCCTTTCCGGTCCGCAGGGAGCGTTCGCCCAGCGCGGTGGTGAGCGGAACAAGGGCGATGAGCGGACGCGTGAGCGCGAAACCCGCGTTGAGCGCTCTCAAAACGCCCGGAAGAGCCGAAAACCAAATGTCCGCAATGAGCGCACGCGCCGCGGTGAACCGGGGCGCATCCGGGTTGAACGATCGCGGAAGGCGCATCATCGCCCGGTGCGACGTCATTACACGAAGGTGCACGTATCGTGGCCGGTTTTCGTGCATGTCGATGCACGCTGGAGTCGGTCGCGCGGATATCGGAACGAGCGTCTGGCCGTCAATGTGGACTATCGGCATCGGGTAGTGTATTCAGACGCCCATATGACGGTCGTGAGGATTGAGCTCGACGACATCGCCTTCCATGACCGCGGCCGGTATGTGGGCGCCGTGCGCCGTATCCCCCGGGACATGCGAACAATTGAAGCGACGGTATACCGTAACGGGGATGTGGAATTCGACCGGGATATATATGTGACGGGCGATCGCCGTCGCGGATACCGGCTCGTGGTCGACGATGGCTACGGATTCCGGATTGGCTATGTGGATCTGCGGCGCTCCCGCGTGTCGAAGGTGTACCATTCGGATATAGCGCCCCGACTCGGCCGGAGGATATCCCTCTTGCCGGATGACGTAGACTGGATGTACTGACGAAACCCTTGGACGACTCACGGGGTTTACGCGCCAGATACCAAACGCCATGACGATACACATCAGGGACATACGCGCGGCAAAGTTGACCCCGAGGCAGCGGAATGTGCTGCGTCTCGTGGTGAAACGCTTCGTGGAGACGGCCGGGCCGGTCGGCTCGAAGTCGCTGGTTGAGGAATACAACCTGGGCCTGAGCCCGGCCAGTGTGCGCAGTACGCTTTCTCAGCTGGAGAAAGCCGGCTTCCTGACGCATCCACATACGTCGTCGGGCCGCGTGCCGACCGAACTGGGGTATCGTGCGTTCGTGGATGAGCTGATGGATGCGGCGGTGTTGCCGGATGAGGAACGCACGCTCATGGAGCGGCAGATCATGGCGCTCATGAACGATACGGATGAGTTGATACGAGAATCGTCACGACTGCTCGCAAAGCTGGCCCGTCTGCTGGGCGTTGTGCTTTCGCCACGGCTGACGACGGGCGTGCTCGAACGACTCGATGTGGTCCCCGTATCGAGCGACCGGATCATGTTCGTGCTCTCCATCCGGGGCGGACTCGTTCGCACGATCATGTTCCAGGTGCCGGTGGAAATTCGCCGCAGTCGGCTCGATCGGCTCGTCGTACTGCTCAACGAACGGCTGGTGGGGTTGACGCTCGAGGAAATCCGGCGGACATGTGTACCGCGCATCCAGGACCTGTCGGACGAGGACACGGGTATTGTGCGACTCATTCTGGACCGTTCGGCGGACCTGTTTTCCGACAGGGCATCGTCGCGGAGCCTCGAGCTCGACGGCACGCCGTTCATGCTGTCACAGCCTGAGTTCAGCGATTCTCCGGCCGTGAGGCAACTCATTGAACTGATTGATGACGAACCCGGCATGGTTGAACTGCTGGAGGGAACGCCGGCCGAGCCGGGTCGTGCCCAGGTCAGGATTGGGCACCACCTGGAGGGACAGGTTGAGGGATGCCGGCTGTCCATCGTCACAGCTTCATATTTGAGAAGCAACATGCAGGGGCGGATTGGCGTAATCGGCCCCACAAGGATGAATTATGGACGGGCCGTTGCGCTTGTTGAAGGCATGGCCATGCTCATGAGCCGACCGGATGTGCCGGATGCCTGAGCGCGTCCCCGTGCCCACGAACCAGTTGGAACATGTCAAAAAGGAAAGAGGCAGCCGAGCCGACGGACGAGGATCTGGTATTGCAGGCCATTGATGAGCTTGCCCAGAAGAATACCGAGTTGGCCGAAGCCCAGGTTGAAGTCGAACAGCTGCAGGAGGAGATTGAAAAACTGCGAGAGGAAGCCGAGCAGGCCAATGACCAGTGGCGCCGCTCGGCAGCCGAATTCCAGAATTACCGCCGCCGGACCGAGAGTGAAAAGGCACAGATGGTCGCCTTCGGTAAAAGCCTGGTGGTATCGGGCCTGCTTGACGTGGTCGATGATTTCGAGCGCTCGCTCGAGGCGACCCGGGAGGCCGAAGCCGAGTTCGAAGGGGAACTGTCACCCATCTACGAATCGCTCAAAAGCGGCGTGGAGCTTATCTACAGAAAGCTGTCCAGCGAGCTTGAGCGCCTGGAGGTGGTGCCCATCGATGCCAAGGGCCAACCGTTCAATGAGAATGAGCATGAAGCGCTCATGCAGCAGGAGGCTCCCGAGGGTGTGGAGCCGGGCACGGTACTGGACATTGTGCAGCCTGGATACAAGATGGGCGATCGCGTCCTTCGTCACGCAAAAGTGGTAGTTGCTTCCTGATGAGAGATTATTACGACATTCTCGGTGTTTCGCGCGATGCGGGTGCAGACGAGATCAAGAAGGCATACCGCAAGCAGGCGCTCAAATTCCATCCGGACCGGAATCCGGGAGATACGGAGGCCGAGACGAAGTTCAAGGAGGCGGCCGAAGCCTACGAAGTGTTGTCCAATCCAGAGAAGCGCCAGCGTTACAATCAGTTCGGTCATGCCGGCGTGAAGGGCAATGGCCAGGGAGCGCAGGGTTTCCAGGATATCAACGACATTTTCAGCCACTTCAGTGACATTTTCGGCAGTGGTGGAAGCATTTTCGATGATATGTTCGGTGGCGGCGGCCAGCGCCGCGGCCGTGGCCAGGGGCGGCCGGGCAGTGATCTCCGGATAAAGCTGCCCCTCACGTTCGAGGAAATTGCCGAGGGGTCCGAAAAGCGGATCAAGGTCAAGAAGCACGTCGTCTGCGAAACGTGCGACGGGCGCGGTGCAGAAGATCCTGAAAAGGGTTTTGCCACGTGCACGACGTGTCAGGGAGCGGGTGAGGTGCGCCAGGTGACGCGCAGTGTTTTTGGTCAGTTCGTCAACGTACAGCCGTGTCCGCAGTGTCGCGGAGAGGGTCGTCTGCTGGTACACCCATGCTCCGTGTGTGGCGGAGAAGGTCGCACGAAGGGAGATGAGACCATTACGTTGACGGTACCGGGTGGCGTCCTGGAAGGGCACTATCTGACCGTCCGTGGAGCCGGAAATGCCGGGCAGCGCGGGGGACCTGCCGGTGATCTGCGTGTCGAGATCGTGGAAAAGAAGCACGAACACTTTGCGCGGGAAGGTCTGGACATCTATCACGAGCTGTATCTGTCTTTTCCCGAAGCCGCGCTCGGCACCGAACGGGACGTGCCCACACTTCGTGGGCGTGCCCGGTTGCAGATCGATGCCGGCGTCCAGTCGGGAAAAATCCTTCGCATGCGGGAGCGGGGATTGCCCGACATTGAGCAGGGTCGCCGGGGGGATCAGATGGTCCGCATCCATGTGTGGACCCCGACATCGCTCACGGACGAGGAGCGGGAGCTGCTGGAAGGACTCACCGATTCGCCATCGTTCGAGCCGCGCCCCGAAACGCTTGACGAGCGCAGATCATTTTTTTCCCGCGTCAAGGACGTGTTCTCATGAGCCGAATTCCCGGGACCGGGACCGATGCCCGGACGGGTGTGTCACCGGAGCTTTTTCGACGAGGGTTTCGCCACGTGCCGACGGTCGTGACGGTCGTGATGTTTCAGCAGCCCGATCCGTCCCTTCCGACAGGTATTACAATCGGGTCATTCGTGAGCCTGAGCCTGGAGCCGCCGCTGGTCTGTTTCAATGTGATGAAGTCGGCACGGATGCACGACACCGCTGTTTCGGCGCGTAATTTTGTGGTGCACGTGCTGCGCGAAGACCAGAACGACCTGTCGGACCGCTTTGCCATGCCGCATTATTCGCGTGCCGAGCAGCTTGAAGGGCTGACGACCGTACCGGGCCCGTTCGGGTACGATATCCTGGACAATGCCCTCGTCCGGTTCGATTGTTCGCTCGACGAGGTGCACGATGCGGGTGACCATTCCATTCTGGTCGGCTGCGTGCTGGACGTGGTGGAAGGAGAGTCGGGACGTCCGGTTGTTTACCACCAGCGGGCGTACCACGCGATCGGAGACCGTGTCGCCGATACCTCGCTCGAAGGCGACAACTGAGCCACTGGAAGGCTGGCTGGCCGCGAAGCGAGCTGCTCTTCCCCTCAAAGCCGTCTGCGCTTTCTCCCGAGCAATTCTCGCCTACCGGGCAGCGCCCAGCTCTTCTCCTGCGCTTCCGGTGCCAAAAAAAGCGAAGTCATAGAAGGCGGGGTCATGGGGCCGGAGCGCGCGGCACATGCGTGTGAGTTCCATGACGGCCTTCCAGTCGTTGGTCTGGCGGGTGAGAAGGTGTGCGGCGCGGGCCTGTCGGCCCGAGTGCACGTCGAGCGGCAGCGCCAGATGCTCGGGCCCAATGCTGCTGCGCCACAGTCCGAGATCGACAGGCCCGCGCCGCACCATCCACCGAAGGAACATCACGAGCCGCTTGCAGGCGCTTCCGGTCGACGGGCGGGCGACATGTTTTCGCATGCGCGTGGGCTGACCGGGTACGTGGGCGAGGAGTGTGTTGGAAAACCCGGTGAGGGCTGTCGCCAACGAGTGGTTCCAGTGCTGCGCAAACAGGCCTTCCAGTGAGCCATATTCGCGAAAAACCTGCTGCAACGAGAGCGAGAGCCCCAGGGCGTCGATGCTGGAAAAGGTCCGGTGCCGGAATCCTTCAAGTGCATGTGACGTGGGTTTCAGGTCGAGGATGAACCGGGCCGGGCGGTATTCCATGCGCTCCATGAGTTCATGAAGCTTTCTGAGCAGCGTGTCGCGTCGTCCCCAGGCCAGCAGCGCAGCGAACAGGCCCGCTATTTCCTGATCGATCGGATCATCGAATGCGTGCGGGACGGAAACCGGGTCGTTGGCAATGAACTGCTCAGTCTCGTATCGGGCGGCAATGGGATCGAGCCACGCTCGCACGGTCCGAAGATCGCTGACCTCCGGGGCCGTAATCGGCACCGGTCTGGGTCCCGCCTTCACAGCGTGGCGAAGAGCTCGGCGGCAAAGGCCAGATCCACGTTACCTCCACTTACCAGGATTCCAGCACGCTTGCCGCCAATATCAATCTGTCCGGAGAGGGCGCCGGCGAGCGCCAGCGCCCCTGTGGGCTCAACGACCAGTTTCATGCGCTCCCAGACGAAATGCATGGCGCGGATGAGATCCGTGTCCGGGACGGTGATCATGTCGTCCACACAGGCTTTCACGAGCGGGAATGTAATCTCACCCAGGTACGGCGTACGGGCCCCGTCAGCAATCGTGTCAGGATTTTGCACCGTCTGTAGCGTACCGCTGTAGAAAGAGCGCGTGGCATCGTCTCCGGCTTCGGGTTCCACCCCGACGACATGACACCGCGGGGCAAGCCGACGGGCGGCCAGGGCACAGCCGGAGAGCAGGCCACCCCCGCCGCAGCATACGAACAGCATGTCGAGTGCGCCCACCTCCTCAAACAGTTCCAGGCCGGCTGTGCCCTGGCCTGCCACGATGTGCGGATGGTCGTAGGGGGGGATGATGGTCTCGCCGGTTTCTGCGGCGCGCTCGCGCGCGAGATCCTCGCGGCTGTAAGCGCTTGGGTCGTAGGCAATGACGTGCGCGCCGTAGCCTTCCGTAGCGCGGCGTTTGATGACGGGCGCCACGTCGGGCATAATGACCGTCGTCTTTGTATGCGTCAGTTGCCCTGCGAGGGCGACGGCCTGTGCGTGGTTTCCCGAGGAGTAGGTTAGAACGCCCCGCGCGCGCTCCTCTTCAGAGAGGCGGGAGAGGGCATTCAGGGCGCCCCGGATCTTGAAAGCGCCCGTGCGCTGCAGATTCTCACACTTGAGATAGAGCGACGCGCCGGCCCGCTCATTGAGCTGGCGCGATGTCGCTACCGGCGTTCGGTGCACCTGTCCGGCCAGGAGAGAGGCCGCTGCCTGTACGTCCTCGAACCGGACGGGAAGATCAGGAGTCCTTGGCGTCTTCGTCACGCTCCTCCACGATCTCAGCTGGCGTCACGGCGCGTTCCACAACTACGTCCACGTCGGTTACCAGGGCCGCGAGTGCTCCGACTGCGGCAATCACGGGCGTGAACATGATAGCGGCCGTCGCACCTCCCACACCCACCGAAAGGGGGACTTCCAGCAGCGTACGGCCATCCTTGCGGATACTCACGCGCCGGGTATTGCCCTCCTCAATGAGTTCCTTGACTTTGGAGACGAGGTTGTTGCCTTTGACCTTCATCTCGTCAATGGTTGTTTTCATGCGTTCCTTGTCTGTCATGGCAGGCCTCCAAAAAAAGTGTCTGTGGGATTTAAGCTTTCCGGGTTGAACGCGATACCGCAGTCAGTGTTGCGCACAGGGCGCAGCACAGACACGGCGACTGAAGTATTCTCTCCGAAAGATGGCAAACATCTTCACAACATCTTCACGAAGGAATTCCTTTAGACGCTGAAAACGACGTCGATACCATGCGGGAAGACGTCAACAACGTGCAACAACCTAATACAAAGGAGGTCCTACAATGGGTCAGCAGCAACTTCTTCTCCTCGTGCTCGGAATCGTGATCGTCGGCCTGGCCGTCGTTGTCGGTATCCAGGCATTCTCCGAAAACATGAAAAAGGCCAACGCCGATGCGCTCGTGAACGACGCCGTCCGTGTTGCATCTGAAATTCAGGCATGGAAGCTCAAGCCAGCCGCATTCGGTGGTGGCGCCGACGAGACAGGCTTCGCGAATTTAACGCTGGCGAAGCTTGGCTATGACACAGCTGACGCCAACAACGGTGCTTGCGCAGCTGGCGAAATCAAAAACGTGAATGGCTGCATTGGAATCAGCGGTACGCCAGGTGCAACCGTTGTACTACTGGCCAAGAGCACTCCTGACAGTGACTTGGACAACCAGGTACAGCTAACGATTTCAAACACATCCTCGTCTGGTATCGCAACAGTTGTCTCCACGGTGGATGACGCATCGTAATCAGGATGATCGACTGGCGGACTAACAGTTCGTTATGAAAAAAGGGGCGGCGCGGAAGCGCCGCCCCTTTTTTCATGTTTGCGTTTTCGGGTCGGGAAACGGTTAAGCAGCGGCGGCTACTGCCGATACATGAAGTGTCGACAACCCCTCCAACGGTAATTATCCATGGGTCAGCAACAACTGCTTCTGCTTGTCTTCGGCGTCATCATCGTCGGCATCGCGATCATCGCTGGCATCAATGTATATGTGGTCAACTTTGACCAGGCGCTCGTGGACAACATCGTGAACCGCAATCTTGAGATTGCCAACTCGGCTGTGTTCTACAAGACCAAAATGGATCCGTACAACGGCGGAAACATGTCCTATGAATTGCTCGGCGACAGTGGACTGGAGACGCTCAGCATGAGCAGCACGACCAACTTCGGCACGTTTGCCATCACGAACGCCACGGAAACCACGCTGGAAATTACCGGCATCGGCCTGCGCAATCCGGACATCGGTGTGCGGACCTACATCAGCGGATACGGGATAGACTCGAGCCGCGTCAGCTACGTGGGCGACATCACGATTGAATAGAGGCAGGGAGAGACCACCATGGCCGTAAAGGAATTCAGATTCACGGGAGTCAATGGAGCCGGGCAGCCGGTGCAGGGGACCGTGTTTGCCGGCAGCTCGAAATCGGCGCGCAAGCGGGTCGATTCGCTCGGTGAGCGCCATGGATTCAGGCCGCAACGGATGGAGCAGCGGCAGACCTTCATGTACAAGGTCCGCCACGTGAACGGCAACGTAATCAAAGGAGAGCAGAAGGCATTCTCGGAAGAAGAGCTGCGGGCGGCGCTGTCCAAAATGGGCCTGCAGGTAATAAAAATCCAAAAAAAGCTGCTGGATTTCCAGAAGAAACCTCCGCAGCAGGATCTGATCATGTTTGTCCGGTTGTCGGCCAATCTGCTCAAGGAAAAACTTCCCTTCGATGAAGTGCTCAACCTGCTTGTCAACGACATCAGTTCAAACAGTCTCAAACAGGTGGTCCGTGACCTGAACGGCGACCTGAAGGGCGGCATGGAAGCGCAGCAGGCCTTCATGAAGCAGCAGCACATGCTGGGCAAGTTCACGGCATACATGCTGGGTATTGCCTCGCAGACGGGCAACATGTCCGAGATCTACGAGGCGACAGCGCGCTTCCTGGAGCGGCAGAACGAGTTCAAGAAGAGCGTAAGGAGCGCCATGATCACGCCGGCCATCACGATGATCGTGCTTATTGCGGCGTTCGTCTGGTACATCTGGGTCATTTTTCCGGAGACGGCCGGGCTTTTCGAGTCATTCAATATGACGCTACCGCCCATGACGACCGCAACGCTCGCTTTTTCCAAGTGGATGGATGCGAACTATATCTGGCTGATTGGCCTATCCATGCTTTCTGTTGGCTCGGTCGTGGCCTTTGCCAAATCCACCCGCGGAACGTTCCTGATTCACCGCTTCATGATCCGAATACCGGTCATTGGATCACTCCTGCACAAGTTGAACATAGAAATCTTCTGCCGCGTGTTCGCCGTGTTGTACTCGGGCAGCGGCGACAACATCTCTGTTATCCGGATTGCTGCCGAGGCATCGGGCAACAAATACATGGAGCACCGGATCAAGAACATCACCATACCCATGATGATGGCCCAGGGTGTGGACCTGGTCAAGGCCATGGAAGCCAGCAACGTTTTCACGTCCATGGCGCTCGCCCGCTTCCGCAGTGGATCCGAAACGGGAAATGTTCGTGGAGCCGCCCGGCAGATGGCCGACTACTATGAAAATGAGACGTCACTCAAGTTGACGTCGACGGTCGAGATGATTCAGACGGGCGTAGCCATGGTGATTACCGTGGCCATTCTCGCACTGACTGTCATCTCGTCCGAGCTTGCCCTGGTCTCACCCTCGAGCGTAGATATGATGGGAGGAAACTGATATGAAAGCACTTTTCGGAGACAAAGGCAGCAGCAGACGTTCAGGCGACAGGCGGCCACAGGCGCGGCACGAAATGCCGCCGCAGGTCGACGCATCCATCCTGGGTGATATCCTGAATGACCTGACCGATTTGACGGTCGACGAATGGAACCAGGTGCTGGAGGATACTGAGGGCCCGGCCGGTCATGAAGCCCCGGTCTATACCATTCGTGACATCTACGGAAGTGTGCCGGATGACGATGAGCCCCTCATGCCAGGGCCCGAAGCCGATATGGAGCCCGATGCTGTTTCTGATCCTGATGTACAGATCGATTCGCCCATTTCCGGGGTTATCAGGGACGAGCTTTCGCTGAAGCTGCTGCAGGCCGAGATCGTGAACACGACACAGCTGTTCGATGCCATACGGCTGCGGGAGGAGGGTGAAGAGCTCTGGCGGGCGCTCTGCCGCCTCGAATCGACGCCGTCGGAACGTATTGCCGAAGAAGCAGCCCTTTTCCATGGGTATCGGTTGGAAGCCGTGCTTGGCGACAGACCGCAGCGGGCGTTTATCGATGATCTTTTTTCGCGGGTAGATGCAGCGGATGCCGCCCGCCTCATCGATGCCGGCCTGTTGCCGCTCGAAATGAGGGAGGGCAACCTGATTGTCGGATCGTCCGATCCGACGGCACCCGGGGCAGAGGCAGCGCTCATGGCGTTTCCGGTATCTGCGGAGTGTGTTTATGTGTCGCCAGAACAGCTCTCGGAGCCACTTGACCGCGTGCGGCTCCGCCTGTCGTTTGAATCGGAGGCTACCAGCGGGCATGACGTGGAATTGGATACCGTAGAGGAAGCCGACGTATCGCCTTCGCCACCCCCGCGTCCGGTATCCTCGTCGGAAGTTGAAAAAACCATTGCGCGTGACCGCGTCGTGAAACGTCTCCTTGCCGATGGCATGGTAGACGAAGCATCGGTCAGCCAGGCTGTGGCCGTGCACAAGTCCGAAGGCGAACGGGATGCGCTGTGGCGCGTCCTGGCCGAACTGAAATCCGTATCCCGCGAAATGGTCTACGGCAAGGCGGCGTCTGTGTACGCGTTCAAGGAAGAAGAACTGACCGAGGGCCGGCCCGATGCCGACTTCGTGAAGTTGACCATGGAGACGCTGGCCGAGGAGCATCGGGAGGAAATGCTCGAAATGCTGCTCGTTCCTTTTGAACACGAGCTGGACATGGAGACGGGGGCCGGACGCATTATTTTCGTGACGCCCGACCCGACGCGCCCCGAGGTCAACAAGTTGCTTCATACACTCGACGTGGGCCGATTCGAGCTCCGGTATGTGCCAGAATCGCAGATCATCCGGCTGCTCGACGAACTTTTCCCGCGCAAGAACGAGTTCCTCGAGCGCATTACGAAGGAGACCGAGGCATTCGACCTCGGCATGACGTACGAGGAAGAGGGCGAAAGCGGTCTCGACGAGGATGCGTTGGAGGCGGAAATGAGCCGTTCGAAGCTCATCAACCTGTTCGAGGCATCGCTCGTGGAAGCCGTCCGTGCGGGCGCATCGGATATCCACATGTATCCGAACCAGAACCGGCAGGTGGAAATCCATTTCCGCACCGACGGGCGCCTGAAGAAGTGGCATACGGAAGACAAGGTGCATCCGGAAGCCTTTCTGGCGGTCGTGAAGGACAATGCCACGAACGTGGATCGCTTTGAGCGCGATATGGCCCAGGATGGCTTCATCCAGCGCGATATCGACGGCGCGCTCATCCGCTTCCGCGTGAGTATCCTACCCATTGCCACGGCCAACCAGGAGGTGCGCGCCGAAAGCATTGTCATCCGTATTCTCGACGATCGCAAGGTGCTCACCGACATCCGCAAGCTCGGCATGCTTGACGTGGCTCTGGAGCGTTTCAACAAGGCCATTCGTCAGCCACACGGAATGGTCATTCTGACGGGTCCAACCGGATCCGGCAAGTCAACAACGCTGGTCGCGGCGCTTCACCAGGTGGTGACGCCTGAGGTCAACGTCCTGACGGTCGAAGATCCGGTCGAGTATATCATCAAAGGCGTGCGCCAGATCAAGCTCAGCCACAAACTGGATCTGGAGGGGGCACTCCGCGCCATACTCCGGCACGACCCGGACGTTGTCATGGTGGGTGAGATGCGCGACCGCGCCACAGCCGAACTGGCCATCAAACTGGCCAACACGGGACACCTCACCTTCTCGACGCTGCATACGAACGATGCCCCGGCCGCTGTATCGCGTCTCTACAAAATGGGTATTGAGCCTTTCCTGATTGCGTACGCCATCAATCTGGTCGTGGCGCAGCGCCTCATCCGCGAAGTCTGCAGCGAGTGCCGGATTGAAGACACGAATCCGGACCGGGTGCTGCTCCGCAACCTCGGCTTCACGGAGGATGAACTGGACACAACTACGTTCTACAAGGCGGGATGCAACACGTCCTGCAGCCGCTGCGGCGGAAGCGGGTACAAGGGCCGCCGGGCCGTCTGTGAGACGCTGTACTTCTCGCAGGGCATCCGGCACATCATCGCGGAATCCGGGAATTCCATTGATGAGGATGCCATCCGGAAGCTGGCGATCGAAGAAGGCATGCTGACGCTCGGCGATTCGGCCCGCGAACTCATGAAACTGGGCCTGACGACCGCCGAGGAAATGATCCGCATGACGGCGACCTGACGGAGGGTGCCCTCACGCGGACAGGATGACGTGGGCAATCCGCTGCTGCTGCTCTTCTGTGAGTTCGGTATGCATGGGAAGCGACAGCACTTCCCGCGCTGCGCGCCCGGTTTCAGGCAGTGGAACCCGGACATGAGCGTCTGGACTGCTGGCATAGATGGGCAGTTCGTGCAGCGGAACCGGATAGTAAACAGCGCTCGGAATGCCGGCCTCCGAGAGCGCGTCGTGTATACGGTCGCGATGCCGGTGGATGCGGAGCGTATACTGATGGAAGACGTGGTGCGAGTGGGCAGACCGGTGGGGCGTGGTAATGCCCGGGATGTCCGCGAAATGTGCGTCGTAGTGGTCGGCTGCTTCGCGCCTGCGCCGCGTGAAATCGTCCAGGTGAGGTAACTTGGCCTGCAGAATGGCGGCCTGCAGCGTATCGAGGCGGCTGTTGATCCCCACGACCTCGTTGTGGTACTTCTTCCTGGAGCCGTGGTTGGCAATGAGGCGTGCACGCTCGGCAAGCTCGGCGGAGCGCGACATGACCGCTCCACCGTCGCCGTAACACCCGAGGTTCTTGGACGGAAAGAAAGATAATGTTCCGAAGGCGCCCCGCGTGCCAGCCGCCTGGTCTTTCCAGGTCGACCCGATGGCCTGGGCGGTATCTTCGACAACGGGAATGGCATGCCGGTTGGCGATGTCCATGATGGCATCCATGTCGGCGCTCTGCCCGAAGAGGTGGACCGGCACAATGGCGCGCGTTCGTCCCGTAATGAGCGTTTCAAGACTCGCCGGATCCATGGTGAATGTCCGGGGATCGATGTCCGCAAACACCGGTACGGCGCCGAGCAACGACGCCGCTTCCGCTGTGGCTACGAATGTGAATGAGGGCGTAATGACTTCATCTCCGGGGCCGACTCCCAGTGCCATGAGGGCAATCTGCAGGGCATCGGTGCCGTTGGCGACCGCGACGACGTGTGCGTCAAGGGCCGCCCCGAGTGCTTCTTCGAACCGGTTGACTTCGGGTCCCTTGATGAAGGCAGTGCTGTCGAGTACCGATTGTATACGGCGATCGATGTCCGGGCGCAGGCGCTCGTACTGCGTCTTGAGGTCCACCATCTGTATGGGCTCGGTCGCGCTCGTCATGTGCTTACTGCCAGTTCTGTGCATCGAGAAGTTGTTCGGGGGGCACGCGGCGGATGGGTCGGGCCGGGCTCCCCATGTAGACCATGCCCGGCTCGGCGTCGCGCGTAAGCAGGGCGCCGGCAGCAATCATGGCATCGGCACCGATTTCAAGGCCTGGCAGAATGATCGATCCGACGCCGAGCCGCGCGCCACGACGGACAGTGACTCCCTTGAAATGCTTGAACCGCTCCTCGGTACGACCGGCAAAGGCGTCGTTGGACGTCAGCACACCGGGAGCCACGAAAACAAAGTCTTCGAGTTCGGAGTGGGCCGTGATGTATGCTTCCGTCTCAATTTTGCAGCGGCGCCCGATGGTGCAGAAGTTTTCCACCGCCACACCGCGCCCGACAATGGTCTGTTCACCGATGGATACGTTTTCCCGGATGGTCGCCAGGTCTGCCACGAGCACGCGTTCTGCCAGCGTGGATCCGGCGTAGATGACGGCGTGCGTCCCAACGATGGCACCATCACCAATCCGGCAGGGTGCAGCCTTCTGATCCGAGGTCACGGCCGACGCGGCGGCGCGCATGGGCTGCTTTCCAATCGTTGCACCGTCATCGATCCGCACGTTGTCGCCGATGATGCTTCCCTCGCGGATGACCACATGATGGCCGATCTGGCATTTCCGGCCCACGGTGACGCCAGCCTCGACTACACAGCCGTGGCCACAGGTGGTTCCATTGCCGATCTGCGCCGAAGGGTGAATGTCTGAAGTCATGCAGGGAGTGGGTTGATGACTTTGACGAAAATACACGTGGCACGGCGAAGCTGCATCATGAAAAAGGGGCGCACCGATCAGGTGCGCCCCTTTCCAGGATCACATTCCGGACATCAGGTCAATAACAACCCGTCCTCAGTTGGTGCCGAGCGTCTCCAGGAAGTGCTGGGCCGATGCCCGGTAGCTTCCGTAGGAGGCATTTTCAAACGCCGAGCGCGCCTCGGAAGCCTTGCCCGTGCTCATGAGCGCTTCGCCCTTGACGAAGTAGATTTTTGCCTTGTCCGTGCGGCTTCCACGGTGGATTTCAAGGGCCTCGTCGGCGAGTCTGATCGCCTCACCGTAGTTTCCAAGCACCTTGTTGGCTTCTGCCATGTAGTAGAGGGCATCGGCGTCAGGCTCGACCAGTGTCTGGAGCGTATCGAGGTATTCGAGCGCCTGTTGGGCCTGGGCGCGGGAGGCATTTCCACTTCCGTTGCTGAGCGTGCTCGATGCCAGGTAAACATACTGGTCACGCAGCGCCTGCTGGGCCGTTCGGGCTGTCTGCGTGTCTGCCGTGGCATTACCGACCTCGATGGCTTTCTGGTAGACAGGTACGGCGTCGTCCCAGCGATCCAGCTTTTTCAGCGTGGCCGCCTTGGCCAGATAGTTCTTGGCAAAGTTGGGGTCCTGCTCTATACCGGTATCCAGGTGCGCAATGGCCTGCTCGAAACTTTCGTTCTGGATGAGGGCACGCGCCACGTTGTATTCAATTTTGGCGATCAGGCCCCGGGCCTGAGCCTCGACGCGGTCGTCGCCTTCAGCGGCTGCACCGTCCGCAGCCTCGACGAATTTTTCCACAGCCTGCGCGTAATTTTTTGCTTTAGCAGCTTCAGCACCGGCATTGAACGCCTCCTTGTAGGCCTGTGCCGATGAGCTGCCGACGCCAAATATCGCGATCATGAGGGCGGCCAGCGCCCCGGCGCGGATGATCGTGTTGAGCTTACTCATTTCGATTATGTTCTTGTTATTGTTGACTGAGAGAACGGGTCTGGTAGTCGAGCGGTGTAAACAACGCGACGTAAAAACGCTAAGTTTCCTGAAAAAATCAAAAATTGGGTTTCATGGTTCGGTGATCGTAAAAATGATGAATGACCTCGGCGGCTTCCTGCGGACTGTCTGTCAAATGGAACAGATCCAGGTCTTTTTCGCTGATTTTCCCTTCCTTCAACATGGTATCGCGCACCCATTCAAAGAGGCCGCACCAGTAGTCCGTACCCATGAGCACGACGGGGAACCGATTCGACTTTTCGGTCTGGATGAGTGTGAGCGCCTCAAACAGTTCATCCATCGTGCCGAAGCCACCGGGAAGTACAACAAATCCCTGGGCGTACTTGACGAACATGACCTTGCGCACGAAGAAGAAATCGAAGTTGATGACCTTGTCCTGGTCGATGTAGGGGTTGGTGTGCTGTTCATGGGGGATGTTGATGTTCAGGCCCACCGAAATGCCTGCTTCCTCGCGCGCACCCTTGTTGGCAGCCTCCATGATGCCCGGGCCACCGCCGGAAATTACTCCGAAACCGTGCCTTACCAGTTCCCGGGCCACGGTCGTGCCGAGTTCGTATTCCGGTGAGCCCGGCTGCGTACGGGCCGAGCCGAACACCGACACGCACGGTCCCAGTTCGGAAAGCGTTTCGAATCCGTCCACGAACTCGCCCATGATCCGGAAAATGCGCCAGAGGTCTTTGATGCGCGTGTCCTGCCAGGCGTCGTATGGCTTGCGCGTATCCTCGGGGCGAATCTGATTGTTAATTGACATGATGATTGCAGAGTGGCTTGTATCTTGATAATTCTATTCCCCAAAGGTGCTGTATGAAACTGATTATTCCAATGGCTGGCCGCGGAACACGCGTCCGGCCTCACTCTCATGTTACCCCCAAACCCCTGCTTCCGGTCTGCGGGAAGAGCATGGTGGAACGGATTGTCTCCACCTTCAGTGACGTTTTGCCGCGTCCCATTACAGAGGCCGTTTTCGTGCTGGGTCCCGATTTTGGTCAGGAAGTTCGGGATGAACTGACCGCCGTGTGCCGCAGACACGGCGCGACGGCCCATTTTGCTGTGCAGGATGTTGCCCGTGGAACCGCCCATGCCGTCGCATGCGCCGGCGACCATATGGACGGCGAAGGCATTGTGGTGTTTGCCGACACGCTGTTTTTCATGAAGCCGGACCTGGATCTGGAAGGGGCTGATGTAGTGGCCTGGGTCAAGCACGTTGACGATCCCAGCCGGTTCGGCGTCGCCGTTCGCGAGGGGGACCGTGTGGTCCGTCTTGTCGAGAAGCCTGCCGAACTCATTTCGACCGAGGCCCTCATCGGTATTTACTGGTGCCGGGATCTGGGCATGCTGCAGCAGGCCATCCAGTACCTGTTCGACGAAAACCTGACGGGCCACGGAGACGAGTATCAGTTGACCGATGCATTTGACCGCATGCTCAAGCAGGACCGCGTGTTCAAGACAGCGACTGTGACCGAATGGCTCGACTGCGGTACCATCCCGGCGCTCCTCGATACCACGCGGGTAATTCTTCGCCATGAAAACCATGCGCCAGACCCCGCGCGGGTTTCGGACAATGCGATAATCCATGAGCCTGTATTTCTGGGTGAAGGAGCGACCATATCGGGCGGCGTTGTCGGGCCCCATGCATCGGTGGAAGCGGGTGCCCGGATTACCAACAGCCATGTTTCCGACAGTATTGTTTTTGGAGATGCGACCGTGGTGCAATCCCGGCTGTCCAAGTCCCTTGTAGGTCGGAGCGCTGAGGTCACCGGGTTTGACGGTGCACTCAATATTGGGGATCACAGCAGCGTAAGCGCCCACCTGCCGTGATCCTGTTTCCCGATGACGCAGCCGCCAAAACGGGCTTTGATGTAGTTCGTCGGGCCGTCGGGGGTCTGGTCCGGTCCGACCAGGGACGCGAGCGTATTGCCCACTGGCAGCCCGTCTCCGACATCGGAGAGCTTCGCAGGCAGTTGGACTGGGTGGAGGAACTGGCCGAGCTGCGTGCGTCGGATGAACTCATTCCCTATGAGGCGCCGCCCGATGTGCGGTCGGCCCTCCGGGCAGCTGCGCCGGAGCATGCCATGTTGTCAACCGGGGAGTTACTCGACATAGCACGACTGGACGCTGTTGCGGTGCGCGTACAGGCGTGGTGCAGAATGCGCAGCCGGCGAATTCCGCATACATGGGAACGGGTCGAAACCTGGGTACCTGGACGTGTGGCGAGGGAAATTGAGCAGGCAATAGACGATGATGGCAGTGTCCGGGACAGCGCGTCGTCCGGGTTGAGGCGTGTGCGTGGCGCGCTGGGCGAGGCGCGTGCCAGGGTCAGAACGGCAGCCCAGCGCGCCCTCCGCAGAGCGTCCGCGGCCGGATACGCTACCGAAGACCAGCCGACCATCCGGGGTGGACGGGTCGTTATCCCCGTCCGGGCCGAAGCCCGGCGCAAGGTCGAGGGGTTCGTGCACGACGAATCGGCCTCCGGGCAGACGGTCTATATCGAACCGGCCGAGGCGCTGGCCTGGAACAACGATGTCCGCACGCTGGAATTGGAGGAGCGACGCGAAATGGAGCGTATCCGGCGGATGCTGACCGAGCGCGTACGGGAATCCCGCCGCGACCTTGCATCCGTGTCGGAGAGCCTGGCCGAACTGGATGAGTTCCTGGCGCGGGCATTGCTGGCGCACCGGTTGGAGTGCACACGCCCGGAAATGGGAACGTCCGGCACGCTGCGGCTGCGCGGCGCGCGTAATGCCGCGCTCATGCTGCATTTCCAGGAGGACGGCTCAGGGCGGAGCGTGGTCCCGATGGACCTGGACCTGGACAGTCAGGAGCGGATGGTCGTCATATCAGGGCCGAATGCCGGTGGAAAGTCGGTAGCCATGAAAACAGTCGGTCTGCTTGCTCTGATGATGGCGCACGGACTGCTTGTTCCTCTCGCTCCGGGTTCCCGGATTGACCTCTTCGAAGCCCTCATGGTGGATATCGGTGACGAACAGTCCATGGAGAACGATCTGTCCACGTTCACGAGCCACCTGACACACCTGAAACATATCTCCGAGCAGGCCGGTCCGGGTACCCTCGTGCTGATCGACGAAATCGGGACAGGTACGGACCCGGAGGCCGGCGCAGCCGTGGCACAGGCACTCCTGGAACACCTTCTGGAAAGCGGGGCACGCGTCGTGGCGACCACGCATTTCGGGCTGCTGAAAGTCTTTGCACACGAAGCGGTCGGCGCGGGAAATGCCTCCATGAAATTCGACGAGGAGGCGCTCGAGCCCACCTACGAACTCCTTTCGGGTACGCCCGGCTCCTCGTTTGCCTCGGAAATTGCCCTGCGCGTGGGACTTTTGCCAGGAGTCATTGACCGCGCTCGTGCGCTCATGGGCAGCGGAAAGGTGCGCATCGATGACCTGCTGGCAGATCTTCTTGCCCGGAACAGGCATCTGGAGTCGCTTGAAGCCGAGGCGGAAGAAATGAAACGGGAGGCGGAGGCGACGCGCCGGGAATGGACCGGACGCATGGACCGGATGGAGGAGGAGGCGAGCACCATTCGCGAGAAGGCCCTTCGCGAGGCCCAGGATGTGATCAAGGGGGCCAACCGGGCCGTGGAGCGTGCCGTGCGGGAAATCAGGGAGTCGCAGGCTGGAAAGGAAACCACCCGGGTGGCGCGCGAGCGGCTGACGCAAGCGCGCGAACAGATCGACTCCCGGTCGCGGTCGCTGGCCCGGAAGCGGGGAGGC
This sequence comes from Bacteroidetes bacterium CG12_big_fil_rev_8_21_14_0_65_60_17, assembly GCA_002787815.1. Classification (GTDB taxonomy): domain Bacteria; phylum Bacteroidota; class Rhodothermia; order Rhodothermales; family UBA10348; genus 1-14-0-65-60-17. Next base: position 28,215 of record PCUY01000038.1, read on the forward strand.
AAATCGACCGCCGCGCGGAAACCGACCCAGGATGCAAAACCGAGTCCGGGGGATCAGGTCCGCATTGACGACGGTGACATGGTCGGGGAAGTCATGGAAATATCGGAGCGGGAAGCCCTCGTCGCCGCTGGATCGCTGCAACTGAGGGTCCATCCCGATCGGCTCACGCGTGTGGGGGGACCCCGCCACCAACAGGTTCATGTATCGCAACCCGTGGTTGCAACCTCGGCCGCCGCATCTACCCGGCTCGATATCCGTGGCAAACGAGTGGACGAAGGGGCGTCAGCACTGGCCTCGTTCCTGGACACGGCGCTGGGAGCCAATCTGGAGCGCGTCGAAATTATCCATGGCAAAGGGACGGGCGCCCTGCGGCAGGTGGTGGCCGATGTGCTGGAGAAGACGCCGTTCGTGGCCCATTTCGAGGAGGCCCCGATCGAGGCGGGGGGAGCCGGAGTAACGGTTGTGACGCTGGGTGGGTGAATTGGCGTCCCACCCCTTGTATGAAGGGCACGTTTCTTGCTCCGATGTCCTACCTTATGGACATGTATCGACATTCACTCATAGGACTCTGCGTGGGCGTCCTGCTCTCGTCCATGGTGGTCGACCGGTTCGCATGGGCACAGGACTCGGTGCCGGCAGCGCTCGAGCACGCGTTTGCGGAGGGTGATGCCCGAGCGCTCGGCGGCATGATGGCCGCGTCCGTGGACGTCTCGCTCTTTGGTGCCCGCAAGCGGTATTCCCGCAACCAGGCTCGCTTGCTCATGGAATCTTTTTTTTCCTCGTGGCCGCCGGCCGGATTCGAGATGGTGGACGCCAGCAGATCCGCATCGGGATGGTTCATTGAGGCGCGATACAACTCGACGCGACCTGGGTCGCCGCTGCAGCTCTTTGTACGTCTGCGACGACAGAATACTGCCTGGTTGGTGAAAGAACTCATTTTGGAAGCGTCTCAGCATGAGGATCCATAAGCCGACGAAGGGCGGCACTCGTGCCCATCTGCTGGTCGTCGGCCTTCTGCTCCTTGTCGCAGGCGGGATTTACATTGCCGGCGAGGTGGATCGCTACCGTATCCAGGATCGGATTCCGGAATTGCAACGTGAGCAGGCGGCCCGCGTCGAAGAGGAAATCGTGGCCTTTTTCGAAGCGGAGCTCGATGTCATGCGGACGCAGGCTCGAGAACTGGCTCAGCAGAAGCGCCTCGTATCCGGACTTCGCATGCTGCGCTCGGGTAATCGGCGTGGAGCCGATGACGTGGTCCGCTTCGCCGCCGATATCCATGTCGGGGACCGGGAAGCGGTGGAAATCTACACGCCGGCACCGGCTCTTCTGGCTTGGCAGGGTCCTCGCCTGCCCATGGACGACGGGCCGTCACAGGTACACTTCCTCGACGCCCCGGTACACGCCGTGGCCGTAGACGAGGGGCGGCGCACTGCACTGGTGGTATGGGTTCCGGTTCTGGACGGACGGGACGTGGTGGGTGCGGTTCGATTGCTGCGCCTTGTCGTTCACCGCGTTCCCATCCGTAACGAGTATCTGCGCGATTACAGCTGGGCTGAAGACTTCTCGCAACGTACCGGCCTTCTGGTCGATTTCGTGTTCGGGCCATCGGAGGGAGAAGGGACATCCGTACTTCTGGTGGCACCGGACGGACGCACGCTCGGACATGCCGACGTGCTGCCCCGGGATTCGGAGATGCTCGTTTCGGACCGGACCCGTGTCTGGCGCAACTGGGCCGTGTTGTTCGTCTGGTTGGCCTCGATCTACATGTTGCTGATCGGGGTCATGCGACCCACGTCGCTGGCGGCGGCGTTTACGCTCATTGTGGTCACACGCGGCCTCTGGATGCTGCTGGAGATTCCCCACCGCTGGCAGGGCGGAAAAGCGCCACTGGCCCCGCTTTTTGATGTCCAACACCTCGCAACAAGCGCCGGATTCGGGTTGTTCGCAACGGCCGGAGATCTGGTGATCACAACCCTCCTGTTGATGCTCTTCACAGGCATGGTGGTGAGGCTCTCGCTTGCTCCCGCCCCACAACGACGCAGCAGGCCCTGGGTCGTCATAGGAGGTCACACGCTCATTTCGTTGACTTTCGGCCTCGGGCTGGGGGTGCTCATTCGGAGGATCGTGCTTGACAGCACACTTGAGTATTTCGACAGATCCGGCCTTTTGCCCGATACGCTGGTCGTGATTGTGTTGGCCAGCCTGTTGGTACTCGTCCTTGCGCTGGGCGTGCTGGCGGCGCGCGGGTTGTGGTTGCTGGCGGGTCAGGGCGGGTGCCGGGCGCTTCTGGAGCGGCGCGACATGTCCTTCGTGATGTGGTTGATACTGGTTGTTGGATCCACGGCCGTCGCGTTGACGCTGTTCGCAATGGCAAGTGTGGCCCTTTTCATGGTCGCTGTAACGATATGGGCGCTGCTTGAGCCCATGCGGGCCGGCTACTCCCGGACATCGGTGGCGCTGCGTGTGCTGCTGCCGGCGCTGCTCGCCGGTGCTCTGGTGCTCTATCCGATGATGGATGATGGCATGAAGGAGCGGCGAACGCTGCGCATGGTCAATGCCGCACAGGGTTTTTCAGAGGAGCGTGATGCCCGAACGCTCTTTGCGCTGGAGCGCATTTTGAAGACAGCTCTGGACGAGGCCCGGACAACCTGGCCCGATCGAGGGGCGGACGGCGAATATCTTCGCTTGCTGGCAGAGAAGGCGCTGGCGCGATCACTGTGGAGCAGCAACGTGGAGTTGGGTATACACGCACCGGGAGGGAAACTCATTGGACGCTATTCTGCCGTCGGACGCCCGTTCAATCCGCAGTCGGGAGCTACCTGGGAGCTTGATCTCATACAGGCCATGTACGAGGACGCCGGACGCCCGGGGATCATGATTGAGCGAGTAACGGATCCCGTGCAGCCGCACCGGTTCGACTTTGTGGGGTACGCCGAGCTGCCGGAAAACCGAGGCAGTATTGTCGTACGGGCCGCTTCCGTCCCTGTTGCTGCCCAAAGGGAGATGGCCTTCCCGCGGGTGCTTTCGCCGCAGGGGTACGTGTCGGGACCGCTGGCCCCCCTGTCGCTGGCGGAGTTTCGCGATGGGCAACTGGTCAGGACCTGGGGCAATGCGTTCATCCGGTCGGAACTCCCGTCGGGCGTGGACGAGGGGCTTCTGGTGGAGTCGGAGTTGTGGGTGCGCGAAGAGGTCCGGGACCAGCGGTTCATGACGTATTACCTTCGCGTCGAAGACAGGGGATGGAGACCGGGAGCACGTCACGTAATTGCCGTCCGGGAGCCAGCCATCCAGCTTTTTGACCACCTCTTCTTTCTGCTCCGCCTCATTGTGGCCGGTCTGTTCGTGATGATCCCAGCCTACATGATCACGGTGGCCTACCGCGTTTTCAGGGGACGACGTCCACAGATGCGACCTTTCAGGGACCGTATCCTGAATGCATTCCTGATCGTGGGACTGTTGACGGCGGCCATCATGGGGTATGTGGGAATACGCGTCATTACGGCTGAATCCGAACGCGCGCTCGATACCTGGATGAATGGCTATCTGGAGCGCGTGGAAGACATGTTGCTGCTCAATGCCGCGCCCGGCGAGTTACCCTACCGGGTTCTGCAACGGATGCCTGTCGATTCGCTCGCGGCTCGCGTGGGGTTGGATGTCACTGTCTACAGGGAGACGACTCTTGAACGGACGTCGCTTCCGGAACTGGTCCAGGATCGCCTCATCGAAACCAGGCTTCCTTCTCAAGCCCATGAAGCGCTGTTCGTGGATGGATTCAGGTCCGTCACGGTGGCCCAGCGCATGGGGCGGTTTCCCTACCTCGCGGGTTATCGTGTGTTCAACAACGAAGTCGGGATTCCGCGGTATGTAGTGGGTATTCCAACACTGCCCGAGCAGGAACGGCTCCGGGAGGAAAGTGCCCGAACACTGGCTTATCTGTTTGGCACGCTGTTCCTCATGGTCCTCGTTGTCGTGCTGACGGCTTCGGTTCTGGCTCGAGCGCTCACGCGACCCATGGCACAACTGCAGACCGGACTGCGGGCGGTGGCAGAGGGGCATTTCCAGCAGATCCGAGGGGTGGATTCGCAGGACGAGATCGGGCAACTGGTGGATTCCTTCAATACCATGCAGGAGCAGCTCAAGGAGAGTCAGATGCTGCTGGCCACCCAGGAACGCCAGTTGGCGTGGCGTGAAATGGCCAGGCAGGTTGCCCACGAAATAAAGAATCCGCTTACACCCATGAAATTGACGCTCCAGCATCTGGAGCGCGCGCTGGACAGGTCCGGGGCGGACGGTCCTGCCTTCCGGGAACAGTTTTCGAAGGCCATCCGGACATTGATTGAACAGATCGATACGCTGGCCCGTATTGCCGATGAATTTTCCTCATTCGGACGCATGCCGGTGCACAGGCAGGAAAAACTGGACCTGAACGTTGTTGTTCACGAGGCCATTGACCTGATGCAGGCTGAAATCGGGGCCGAGATCGAATTGACCCTTCATGACGGGCCGTTGGCTGTCAACGGGGATCGTCAGGCCGTCCGGCGCATGTTTGTCAATTTCATCAAGAACGCCGTGCAGGCGGTTCCGGAGGGACGCACGCCTGAAATCCATATCACGACGCGGCATGATGGAACCCATGCGATCGTTGAGGTAGCGGACAATGGCTCGGGCATTCCCAAGGCCGACCGCGAGCGGATTTTCGAACCCTCTTTCTCCACAAAAACGAGCGGGACCGGCCTGGGCCTCGCCATCGCAAAACGAACGGTAGAGACCATGCAGGGAGACATCGGATTTTCGTCCGAACCGGGACAGGGAACCATGTTTTTCGTACGGCTGCCGTGCGCTATCTTGGACTCCCATGACACAGATTGAATATGGCCCATTCGCAGCGCGATGCAGAGAAGCGGCGGTTTCGGCCTGGAAGGCCAGCCATGAGCATCCCTTTCTTGCCGCACTGCTCGACGGTACACTTGACGATGAGCGCTTCCGGTTCTACCAGATGCAGGATGCCCGTTACCTCGAGGCGTTCGCCGACGCGTGCAGTCTGATCTCCGTGCGGCACGCGGATCCTGAAGCGAAGCTCTGGTTCATCGATGCGGCGCGGCTCTCGATTGTGGTCGAGCGACAGCTGCATGAGGAGTATGGCCGCGAGCTGGATTACACGGCCGCCGACATCCGTAGCCTAACGCTCACGCCGAACAACCGCGCCTACGCCAACCACATGGTAGCCCTGGCCCAGACCGGTTCACTGGTCGAGGCCCTGGCGGCACTGACGCCCTGCCCCTGGCTGTATACGGATATCGGCATGCAACTGGGAGATATTGATCCGGATCACCGGTGGGCCAACTGGTTGAGAACGTACGCCGACCCCGGTTTCGTAACCTATACCGCTGAGCTTCTCCAATATCTGGAGCAGGCGGCTGTGAACGCGGGAGGCCGTGAACTGGACCGTGCCGAAGAAGCGTTCGTAACGAGCGTACGCTACGAATTCATGTTCTGGGACCAGGCATGGACCAGGCAGGACTGGCCTGTATAATGCAGCGGGCTCGGTCGGTCGAGGTGCTTCAGCTGTCCGGAGAGCTGAAATCCCGATGCCCGAAATAGTGCAGCACGTAGCGCATTTTGTCGGCCTTCATTCGGCCGAAACCGGGCAGTTCCATGAGTCTCTTGCGAATGACGGCAAAGTCCGCACCATCATTCCAGAGACCCGCTGCATTGCCGTCGTACCGGTCGACAAGAATGCGTGCAATGGCCTGCGTACGGTCGGCCATGACATTGGTGAACCGGTGTACGGCCGGTTTTCGGGCAAACACATCGCGGAGTTCTTCGAGGTCCATGTCGGCAATACGCTTCATGTCAAGATGCCCGAGGCGTTCCCGGAGACGATGGGGTCCGGTAAATGCGTATTCGGCCCGGACACGCTGATCGTAGAGCATTCCCAGCAACGCGGCGTTCGCATTGTTGCAGATCAGTTCGTCATCCTCGGCACTACCCGTGAGTGTGCCCTCCTCACGGAACCGGTCCATCATGCGGGCCAGTCCACCGGAGAGACCGCTGTAGTCGAGCAGTGTTTTCGTGTATCCCATCAGAAGGTTGTTTTGCGTTTCCAGCGGACCCCATCGGGACTGTCCATGACTTCGATGTTGAGCGCAGTCAGCTCGCCGCGGATGGCATCGGCGCGCGCAAAGTCCTTTTCGGCACGTGCCTTCTGGCGCTCTTCGATAAGCTCGTCGATGTGGGTGTCGTCCTGTTGCGTCGCCGACGGCTCCTGCGCGCCCTCGTGTTCGGGATAGACAACTCCCAGGAGGCGGTTCATGCCATGCAGCCAGGCGGCGGCCTGGTTCTGCTCGTCCCGGGACAGACCCGGAGACGCAGAAAGTATCCGTTTGACACCCTCGAACAGGACAGCCAACGCTTCCGGTGTATTGAGGTCGTCCGACATGGCCGCCAGTGCCCGGTCGTAGAGCGGCTCAAAACTGCCCATGGAAGCCGGGTCGGAGGTACCGGCGCCCTGCGCCGCATCCATCGGATCCATGTTGACGGCGCGTAGCGCTTCCGTAAGCCGTTCCCGGTGCCTGGTGTGTGCGCGAATGGTGTCGAATGTGAAGTTGTATGGCTTGCGGTAGTGTCCTGCCAGAAGGGTCATGCGCAACGCAAGTGGATCAACGCCCCGACCTCCTTTTTCCAGGGAAGCAAGCAGGTCTCGGACGGTGTGGAAATTGCCGGACCTTTTTGACATTTTTTTCCCCTCGACCTGCAGGAACCGGGTGTGCACCCAGTATCGGGCGAAGGGTTTGCCGCTGAGGGCCTCGGATTGGGCACGTTCGCATTCATGATGCGGGAAAATCAGGTCTTCGCCGCCGGCGTGGATATCGATTTCATCCCCGAGGTACTGCATGGCCATGACAGAGCACTCGATATGCCATCCCGGAAAGCCCCAGCCCCAGGGACTGTACCATTGCATGAGGTGGGCATCGTCCTTTTTCCACAGGGCAAAGTCCCGCGCGTCCTTCTTTTCCGGATCCGAAACCACATCCCGGACGGACTGCTCCAGGGTGGTCGCATCCAGATTACCCGAGAGGGAGCCGTAACCTGGGAAGGAAGCGACCGAGAAGTAGACGCCCTGCTTCGTCTCGTAGGCGTGCCCACGGTCCAGCAGTTCCTGTACGGCCAGGATCTGTTCGCGCATGTGCTCGGTTGCCCGTGGCCGTACACTGGGCTCCCGCAGATTCAGGTGTTTCCAGTCGGAGATGAGCTCGTCGGCGTAGTAGCGGGCCAGGTCCCAGACATTGGCGAACTGCTGGCCCTCCCTGCTGCGCAGCGCACGGGCCATGCGGTCTTCCCCCGTGGCGTCGGTCACGTCGTCTTCCGTCAGGTGGCCAACATCGGTGATGTTCGTTGCATAGCGCACATCGTAGCCAAGCGCAGTGGCCGTCCGTACCAACAGATCGGCTGTCAGGAAGGAGCGGAAGTTGCCGATGTGGGCGAACGAGTAAACAGTGGGCCCACAAGAATAGAACGTGAGCTGTCCAGGGACGAGGGGCTCGACATTTTCCACCTTGCGGGTGAGCGTGTTGAACAGTTGAAACGGGTGTGCCACAGGAGCGAGTCTTATGTTTGCCCCGTCAACGCACTGCCCAGCCGGTGGGTTCATTGGAATCTCCCGCGTCGAGGTAATGGAATGTTGCACCCCGGCTGCGCGTCCAAGAGGCAACAAACGCAGGACATCACATGACACACTCACAAGCAGGCAGGGTTTTCCCGATTGTGGCAGCTTTACTGTCTATCCCGGCACTTGCTCTCGTTCTGGCCTCTTCTGTCTCCGTGGCATTTGCGCAGGGGCGGATGTCTCCCGAAGAGCAGAAGGCGCAGTTCGAAAAACATGTCGACGCACTCAGTGTAGAGCTGTCGCTCTCCGACGAGCAGCGCGTGGAGGTACGGGCCATTCTGGAGAAGGAACAGGAACAGCGCCGGGATCTCATGCGGCAGATGCGCCAGGGTCAGCGCCCCGGTGCTGGACGCGAAGGCATGCGCACCCGCATGCAGGAGTTGAACAGGGAAACGGAGACGGCACTTGCGGCTGTACTCTCGGCCGGGCAGATGACAAAATATGCAGCTTTCGTGGCGGAGAGGAGACAGACGGAGAGCATGGGTCGGCGCGGCGCCAGGCGCACCAATCCCCAGGACGGGAACTGATGCATGACGGGTTCCGTCGCCATAGCTTCTCCTGTATCGAGCGCACTCCGGGCCGCCAGGGTATTGTCTGGAAACGGGGAAGCGGCCCGTAAGGGAGCTGTGGATGACCGGGTTCTGGTCCAGCAGGTCCTTGAGGGAGATGAACGCGCTTTCAAGCGCATTGTGGAGGAGCACTTCGATGCTGTAGCGCGCACGGTGACAGGAATGCTCGGGGCATCGGCCGAGGTGGACGACGCGGTGCAGGATGTGTTTATCAAGCTGCATGCCAACCTGGCCACGTTCCGGGGAGATGCATCGCTTCGGACGTTCGTCACGCGGATGGCGATCAACAGGAGCCTGGATGTACTCCGGCAGCGAAAGCGTCGGCGATGGATGCAGACCTGGGGGCTGGCATCGGAACTGGACGCGGCTGGCGCCACGACGCCTGCCACGACCGGTCTGGAGCAGCAGGATCTGGATGAACGGCTTCGGGAGGCGCTCGAAACGCTTCCCCGGAAACAGCGAACGGTCGTCGTGCTGCGTCTCATCGAGGGCCTGTCGACCGAGGAAACGGCGCGGGTTCTTGATATCAAATACGGTACCGTCCTGTCCCGCTTGAAGCGGGCCACCGACCATTTACGAGAAGTGCTTTCAGCGAATGGAACGCTGGAAATGCTGGAGGAAAATCCCACATGAAGCAAAAACACGAACGTGACCTTTCAAATGCGCTCCGCTCCATGGTTGAGCGGGAACGGGACCGCGCTCTGGGGCCCATGGCTGCAGATCGGATTGTGCGTGCGGCGCGCACCCACGGCCTGATCGGCCACGAGCTGCCGGACCTCCTGGTCCAGGGTATCATCGGGTGGGCGCGGCCGGTTGTAGCCGTCTGCCTGACCATTCTACTGCTGCTTGTTGCCTACAACGTGCGGCTCTCCACCGAACTGCCGGGCATGGATACGCCCACGGCACGGGTCCTTGGACTGCCGTCTGTGACCGTTGCCCTCGCATTCGATCCTGATTTCGAAGATCACTGAACCCATGAATACACAAACCAAATCCGCCCTGGTATTGATGGTTACACTTCTGGTGGGTGTTGCCATCGGTGCGGTCGGTTGGTCGATCGTGCATAACGAGCGCATGGAGCGAATGCGGGAAATGCGCCGAGAGGGGGGGCTGTACGGCGTCATTGACCGCTACATCGACCCTGAGTCCGTGCATCAGGAAGAACAACTTCGCTCCGTAGCCGATCGCTATCACGCACAACTTGAAGATGTCTACGGACATGCGAGAAACAGGCGGAATGTGATCCTTGACTCCATGCGGGTCGAACTCCGGACGCTGTTGACGAAAGCGCAACAGGAAGCCATGGCCGACTGGCTCCGGCCGCGGTCGCAGGTCGCCGATTCCACGCAAACATTGAACTGAACCATCTCACCCCATTTTCAGAGTACAACCTGAATGAAGCGTGCTATTGTAGTAATTGTTGTTCTGGCCATCGGTGTTGCGGCCGTGTGGTACTCCACCCGAGCCGAAGCAGAGTCCACCATGGAATACCGGTTCGTTGAAGTGACCCGGGGCAACCTGGAGTCTGTTGTGGCATCTACGGGCTCAATTGGTGCTGTCAAAACGGTCCAGGTCGGCACGCAGGTCTCTGGTATCATCAATCAGATATATGTGGATTTCAATGACCCGGTTCGCAAGGGACAGATCATTGCCCGCATCGATACGACCCTTCTGGCTTCATCCGTTCGTGACGCGCAGGCGAACCTGAGGCGCGCGGAAGCTCAATTCGTATTCAACAAGTCGGAATACGACCGGATTGCCGAGTTGTATGAGAAGCAGTTCACGACGGAAGTGGCGCTGAATCAGGCCAGGTTCAATCTCGACAATGCACAGGCAGGTCTGGAAACGGCCCGGATACAACTGGAACGTCAGCAGCGCAACCTCGGATATGCCACCATCTATTCGCCGATAAATGGGGTTGTGGTCGAAAGGAATGTGGACGAGGGGCAGACGGTTGCCGCCAGCCTTTCTGCGCCCCAACTGTTTCTGATTGCGAATGATCTCAGCAAACTCGAGATCCTGGTCAATGTGGATGAAGCCGACATTGGCCTGATTGAGCAGGGTCAGATGGCCCGCTTCACGGTACAGGCCTACAGTGATGATATCTTCCGTGGTGTTGTCCGGCAGGTGCGCCTGCAGTCGACAGTGGAGAGCAACGTGGTAACCTATACGGTCGTCGTCGATGTCGACAACTCCGATGGGAGACTGCTGCCCGGTATGACGGCGACGGTGGATTTTCTCGTTGACCGTGCCGAAGACGTATTGATGGTTCCCAATGCGGCGCTCCGGTTTCGCCCGACTGAAAGTATGACGGCTGTGCTTCAGCAGCGCTTCCAGGCGCTTCGGGAGCAGCGGCAGGCCGCCGGCGATACAACGAGGGCTGCGAATGGACGTAACGGTGGCAGCGCGCCGTCCGGCGGCGGTTTTCCGGGCGGTGCCGCGCCGTCCGGCGGCGGTTTTCCGGCTGGAGGGGGAGGGTTCCCGGGCGGTGCGGGATCCGGTGGCCGGAATTCGAATTCTGCCATGCTCTGGTATGTCGATGAGAACAACGAACTCCAGATTGCCCGGGTGCGCACCGGCATCACGGACGGGTCGTCGACGGAAATCACGGGAAGAGGCCTGTCGGATGGCATGAAAATCATTGCCGGAGTGACAGAGGTCGTTGCAGACGGGGGCTTCCAGAATCCGTTTTCATCGAACGACAACGCGGGTGGAAACCGTTTCTCACGCGGGGGTGGTTTCTGACATGGATGAATCCGTTGTCATCAGAACGCGTGGTATAACCAAAGTCTATACCATGGGTACGAACCAGGTGCACGCACTTCGCGGTATTGACGTGGACATTCTGAAAGGAGAAATGGTCGCCATCATGGGGGCGTCCGGATCCGGAAAATCCACGCTCATGAACATTGTTGGTGGACTCGACTATCCCACGGCGGGTACGTATGAACTGGACGGAATCGAAGTCAGTGCGCTATCGAAGAACAAATTGGCAGACGTACGCAACCAGAAAATCGGTTTCGTATTCCAGGGGTTCAATCTTCTGGCGCGTACGACGGCGGTGGAGAATGTGGAGCTGCCCCTGCTCTACGACCGGCTGGGGCGCGTCAGGAACCCGCGTGAGGCGGCGGTGCGTGCGCTGACGCGGGTCGGATTGGGTGACAGGGTCGACCACCTGCCCAATGAACTTTCCGGCGGTCAACAGCAGCGTGTAGCCATCGCGCGGGCTCTGGTGACCGAGCCGGCCATGTTGCTGGCGGATGAACCGACCGGCAACCTTGACTCGGTCACGACGGTGGAAGTGATGACTCTCTTCCAGGAACTCAACGACAGTGGTATTACCATTCTGCTGGTCACGCACGAACACGATGTGGCCAGCTACGCGGGTCGTGTGATCGAACTGCGCGATGGTCGCGTTATACGGGACGAATACCAGGAGCGGGTCTCGGCACGGGATGATCTTGAACGCATCCTGGCCGAGCGGCGGATGGATGAAATGGAGGAGGTGCAATCATGAGACCATTCCGTCTCGTCAAGGTGGCCGGGAAGAGCATCCTCAAGAACAAGATGCGTACCCTGCTGACCATGTTGGGCATTATCATCGGTGTCGGGGCCGTACTGGTCATGGTCGCCGTGGGCGATGGCGCAAAAAGCCAGATCGAAAACCAGATCCGGAATCTGGGAAGCAATATGCTGGTGGTCACACCGGGCTCGTCGAGCGCCGGCGGCGTTAGCCGGGGGTCGGGTAGTTTCAATCGGTTGAGTCTTGAGGACGCTGAGAAAATCAGGAATGAGTCGGTGTTCGTGTCCATGGTGTCTCCTGTCGTCACGACATTCAGCCAGATCATCGGGGGTAGTGGCAATTGGCGCGCCCGCCTCAATGGCGTCGATGTGGACTACCTGCTCATTCGGGACTGGGACCTGGCATCCGGATCATGGTTCACGCCACAGGACGTGCGCTCGGGGAAGAAAGTCGCGGTCCTTGGAACGACCGTGGCGGATAAGCTGTTTTCGGGGCAGGATCCGGTCGGGCAGACCATCCAGATCCGGAACGTACCGGTCCAGGTCATAGGTGTACTCGAGCCCAAGGGCCAGACCCCGGAAGGATCCGACCAGGATGACGTGGTGCTTGCGCCCTACACCACGGTTCAGCAGCGTCTCAGCCGGTTTCGGTTTATTTCGCAGATCCTGGTTTCCACGTCGAATCAGAATGACATTCCGGCCGCACAGGAAGAAATAAATCAAATTCTTCGTGAGTCACACGGCCTGGCTCAGTTTGAAGAAAATGATTTCGAGGTCAAGAATCAGACGCAGTTGGCCGATGCAGCATCGGGTACGACCGAGGTCATGACGTTGCTCCTGGCCGCCATTGCGTCCATTTCCCTGCTCGTTGGGGGCATCGGAATCATGAATATCATGCTGGTTTCGGTAACGGAACGCACACGCGAAATCGGTATCCGCATGGCCATTGGCGCGCGGGGCAGTGATGTGCTCGTCCAATTTTTGATCGAGGCGATCGTGATGAGCGTTCTGGGCGGTGCCATTGGCGTTGCCGTGGGTTTCGGTGGAGCCGCCCTGGTAGCCAATATCACGGGTTGGTCCACGGTAGTTGAGCCGAACACCGTCATCGTTGCCCTGGTGTTTTCCGCGGCCGTCGGAATTTTCTTCGGGTTCTATCCGGCCCGGAAGGCGGCGGCCATGAATCCGATCGATGCTCTCCGATTCGAGTAGGGCCTGTCTCAGGGTTGACCGCTCACGCTTCATGGGGCGGAATGTCATCGGTATCAGAGCGTTCGCTGTACCAGACAGGCGGATCGTATCCACACGACCCCCATGGGTTGCATCTCCCAATACGATGCACCGTCAGGATGATACCGCGCACGGCGCCATACTTGCGCAAGGCTTCGATGGCATACTCGGAGCACGTAGGGGAGAAGTTGCAGCTGCCGGGGAAGTGGGGGGAAATGACGAGCTGGTAGAGGCGTACGAGTCCTATGAAGAGGCGCGACACCATGTCAGGAGTGTGCCTCTCCCTCTACCACGATGGATCGTTGCCCGAAGAGGGAGGAAAGACCCGACATGACGTCCTGGTTGGGATCAATAACGCATGTTCGGCTCAGAACACGCCTTGGTCGGGGATCCCGGCCACTGAGGAGGTCAAAATAAAGCTTACACGATCCCCGGTGATCGGCAAGCAGGGACTCGAGGGCCTCGACCTGTTGCAGACGCAGGTCTTCGACCGGAATACGGATGACGAGCGACCGGATCATCTGCTCCCGAACCTTCCACATGGGGGTAATGTCATTGGCAATGATTTTTCCCGTCCCGCCGCGGACTTCCACAGCTCCCCGGACAAGCACGATGGCATCGACCTGGAGATACTGCTGGACCTTGTCGTATGTGTTTGAAAAACAGACGACTTCCGCCTGTCCGGAATAATCTTCAAACTGGCAGAACGCGAAGGGTTTTCCGTTTCGCGTCACACGGTGTTGTACCTCGGTGATGATTCCACAGAAGGAATGCTGCGTCCGGTTGTTGCGGGCATGCCAGGTATCGTCCGTCGGGGGTTCTTTGGCCACAAGGTCCGGGATGTCGGAAATGTCTGCCGATGCAAATGCGCGGGCTTCGGGTCCGAATGCTTCCAGCGGGTGACCCGTGATGTAGAAACCCATGGTCTCCCGCTCTTCTTTCAGCATGCGCGAGCGGGGCCACGGCTGGACATGTCCCGGCATGGCCGGTTCCATGTGTGCGCTGCCGTCCCCTCCGGGTTCCCCGAAGAGGCTCATGGCACCGGCCGCGGCATCGGCCTGGGTCTGCTGCCCATAGGCGACGGCCGTTTCCACCGCCTCCAGAAGTTGCGCGCGATGACCTTCGAGCGCATCCATGGCGCCGGCGCGGACCAGGCTTTCCAGGGCCTTTTTGTTCACGGTCCGAACGTCTACGCGCCGGGCAAAGTCGAACAGCGATTCGAACGGGCCGTCCTTTTCCCGTTCGGCAACCAGGGCTTCGATGGCGCCCAGACCGAGGCCCTTGATGGCCCCCAGGCCAAACCGGATTTTGCCATCATAGACCGAGAATCGGGCCAGACTGTCGTTGACCGATGGCGGCAGGATGTCAAGACCCAGGTGGCGGGCTTCCTCGAGCACCACGGCAAGCTTTTTGTTGTCGCCCATTTCGTTGGTCATGGCGGAAGCCATGAACTCAGGCGCATAATGAGCCTTGAGGTACGCCGTCTGATATGCTACGACGGAATAGGCAGCTGCGTGGCTCTTGTTGAAACCGTACCCGGCGAACTTGGCCATGAGGTCGAATACGTCATTCGCCGTTTTCTCATCCACATCCCGCTCGGCGGCTCCCGCGACGAACTTTTCACGCTGTGTGACCATTTCAGCGTGCTTCTTCTTACCCATGGCACGCCGCAGAATGTCCGCGCTGCCCAGCGAGTATCCGCCCATGACCTGGGCCATCTGCATGACCTGTTCCTGGTAGACGGGAATGCCATACGTCGGCTCCAGGATGGGTTCGAGCATCGGGTGTGGGTAGGACACCGGTTCATCGCCATGCTTGCGGGCAATGTATGTCGGAATGTTGTCCATGGGGCCCGGCCTGTAGAGGGCGTTCATGGCAATGAGGTCGTTGATCGTGGTCGGCTTCAGTTTGCGGAGCCACTCCCGCATACCTGACGATTCGAATTGGAAAATGGACACCGTGTCGCCACGTTGGAAGAGCTCGAAGGTGACCGCGTCGTCTTCAGGTATGTCGTCAAGATCGATTTTCACACCGTGATTCTGCTCAATGAGCTCAAGCGTGTCGTTGATCACAGTGAGCGTTTTCAGGCCCAGGAAATCCATTTTCAGCAGACCGAACGCCTCCACCCATTTGCCATCATACTGGGTTGTGACAACGTCGTCACTGCCGGACTTTCCCTTGGCTACCGATATGGGGACATAATCACTCACCCGTCCAGGGGCTATGATGACTCCGGCCGCATGCACCCCGGTGTGCCGCGCAGACCCTTCGAGTACCTTCGCATAGTGGATCAGCTTGCGAAGTTGTTCATTGTCCCCGTTCTCAAGCTCCCGGAACTCCTTGACCTCCTCCATGGCCGAGGCCAGCGACGACTTCGGTCCTTCCGGAATGAGTTTGGCAATCCGGTCGGCTTCGGGCAGAGGTACCTGCAACACACGGGCCACATCGCGAATGACGCTGCGGGCTCCCATCGTACCGAAGGTCACAATCTGGCAAACGCTCTCGCGGCCGTACTTTTTTACGACGTAGTCAATGACCTTGCTGCGCCCCCTGTCATCGAAGTCGATATCGATATCGGGCATGGACACGCGTTCCGGGTTCAGGAAGCGTTCGAACAGCAGATCGAAGGCAAGCGGGTCCACGTTGGTGATGCCCAGGCAGTACGCCACAATGGATCCCGCCGCCGACCCGCGTCCAGGACCCACGCTTACACCGAGTTCCCGCGCCGCCGTCGTGAAATCCTGTACAATCAGGAAATATCCCGCGTAGCCCATCTCTCTGATAATGCCCAGTTCCTTGTCAATGCGCTCGGTCACGCTTGCAGGCATTTCCGGATACCGGCTGCGTGCCCGCTCATACACCATGTGCCGCAAATAGGCATCCATGTCTTTTTCGAACTCGGCAGGCAGCGGGTAGTGGGGCATGAGGAGTTCTCCCATGGGCAGTTCGAGAGAACACCGGTCGGCGATCGAGACGGTCGAGTCCAGTGCCTGGCGCACGATGGCCGGCGCTACATTCCGGAGCGAATGCTCCATTTCGGACGCTGTCTTCAGGTAGAACTGATTGTTCTCGAAGCGCATGCGGTTTGGATCATAGAGATCCTTGCCCGTCTGCAGGCAGAGCAGGACATCCTGCGCCTCCGAGTCCTCCTGCTCGACATAGTGAACGTCATTGGTTGCCACGACATCCACATCGTATTCCTTCGCCCAGCGCAGAAGTACTTCGTTGCACGTGTGCTGGTCCGCAATATTGTGATCCTGGATCTCAATGAAATAGTCGTCTCCGAAAATCTCCAGGTACGATTCGAATACGGTGCGGGCTTCCGCCTCTCCTTTCTTCAGTATGGTCTGCAGGACCTGGCCCTGCAGGCAGCATGTGGTCGCAACCAGGCCCTCGGAGTGCTCCCGGAGCGTGTGCAAGTCAATTCTTGGCTTGTAGTAATAGCCCTCGGTAAAGGACAGCGACGAGAGCTTGATCAAGTTCCTGTATCCCGTCAGGTTCTTCGCAAGAAGCACCTGGTGGTACCTGGTACGATCCGACCGGTCGGTCATGGGCGAGGCTGTTACATAGAATTCACACCCGATGATGGGTTTGATGTTCTTTCGCCGGGCGGTGGTGTAGAACTCGGGCACGCCGAACAGATTGCCATGGTCCGTGATGGCCATGGCCGGCATTTCAAGTCGTTCGGCTTTGTCGAGCAGATTGGAAATCCGGGCTGCGCCATCGAGCAGGGAATACTGAGTGTGGCAGTGCAGATGGCAGAAAGGGGTCATGGTGCGCGGTGCTCGCAGGTCACGGGTGGATGGATCATTCGCAGGTCCCGGAAATAAACCATCCACCGCCATGCAATCAACCTTGTTCCCATGAATTCCGAGCCGTCCATCGTGTGCATTGACCATGCCGCACTCAGCGATCTCATGTTCTGGGAACAGGTCTCTCGAGCCATGCACCAGGCGGGCGTATTGCGTCCGGCACCCATCATGCTGCTCGGGAGCGGGGAAGAGGCCGAAGCGGCGACCGGCGGCATGCTCTCCAGCCAGGAGCGACGCATGGGCGAACTTCCTGTTCCTGTGGATGCGACCGCCGCGTTCGAACGGGTCACCCGTGAACAGAACAAGGCCGCCGTGTTCCGTCTTACCGATGCCAGTGTGTCGACCGTTGGTCTTATCGGAGCCGATCGCGGCCTGCTTTCCATGGAGAATGGCAATCTGGTGGCAGGGGCGTTCGAGCCGGTTGAGTCGCTCGCCGTCAGCGGTGTAGTATGTGTCGTGTCCTGCGTGGCCGCAGGGCACGGCTGGACAGATGTCCATCCGGTTCGGGTAGCGGCGGCCATTCGGAAGACGATGGGGTGGGAGTCTCCATATACTGTTATGTCGCAACGTATTACGAGTTCTTTTCCGGAGTCCGGCATGACGCTTTCAAGACGAGGTCTGGTTGAGCTTGCAGCCGAAGGGGGGCTACCTGAAGAAGTGGCCTGTCTCGTGGATGAACCGGTCTTCGTCGAGCATGCATCGCGCTGGAAGCCTGCCCGCAAATCCTGAAAAGTGGCCTGATTATACTTGAAACGCACTCTTTTCTTGACTCATGCATCTGTTCGGCTTACTTTGGACGCCATCAATCACGAGGTAGTGCACACCTCGTTGAGCCATCGTATCACCCAAAGAGGAAAAGAAATGAGCAGATTTGCCGACTTGAAAAGCTTTGTAGACGCACTTGAAGATGACTTTTCGAAGTTCTACGACAAAGGCAACAAGGCAGCTGGAACGCGCGTTCGCAAGGCCATGCAGGATATCAAGAAAATGGCCCAGGACATCCGGATCGAGGTTCAGGACAGGAAAAACGCTGAGTAATACCGTCAGGGCGATTTTCCTGCTTTTCACAACGGGGCGGCGCCGCATGGCGCCGCCCCGTTGTATTTTCCCGTAATAGCCAAGGCCTGGTCTTCGTATGTCCATCTACCCATTCATGTCTGCCGACCCATGTCGACTATTTCAGCCCACACCCCCGTCGGAACGCTTCGTTTTCTGTACGCGGTTACCGTACTCCTCACTCTGAACCCAGCTCTGCAGGTACTTGCTCAGGATGCGGTTTCTGCCGATGACGCCCCGCCATGGGTGCGATCCGCGATTGGGACGGCCTCGGGTTCGCAGGCGGGGTTCCAGAACTGGGCCGAGGGCGGTGTGAATACACTTGCACTGTCGCTTGGACTCAACGGGACAGCCAGCCGCAGCGAGGGAGTCTGGTCACAGAAGCATACGCTGCGCCTGACTTACGGTATTGTCAAGCAGGATACACTCGACTTCAGGAAGGCGGAAGACCTGATCCGGTTCACGTCCTCGCTCACATACGATGGCGATGGCACGGCGCGCATTTTCAAGCCGACCGTGGCTTTCGGCGTGCGCACCCAGTTTGCTCCGGGTTTCAACTTTGACAAGGATCCGCTCGACTCGGGTGCCACGCCACCGGTCAAAGTGTCAGACTTGCTTTCGCCGGGGTCTTTCACGGAGTCGGTAGGTCTTTCCTGGGAGCCTGCTACCTGGTTCAGCCAGCGCCTGGGTGTAGGTGCGAAGCAGACGGTCGTACTGATCGATCGTCTGCGACCGCTCTACGGCGTGGACCCGCAAGACCCGGTCCGCTACGAGGTGGGTATCGAAGCGTTCACGGACGTTGACCGGGAGGTGTTTGAAAACGTCCGGTACAAGTCGACGCTGGGGCTTTTTGCTGCGTTCAATTCCGAGGACAAGCCCGACATGGTGTGGGAAAACCTTGTCACGATGAAAGTCAACTCATGGCTGCAGGTCAACTTCGAGTGGGTCTTTCTGTTTGACGAGGACATCAGCAGCCAAGTACAGATCAAGGAGGTGTTCTCTGTTGGCGTATCGTACAATCTGCTTTAGAAGTCCGTTGAAAAACCATTGCACACCCCTACGCGGCGGCGAAACGCCATCTGCTGCGTTGTCCCTCCTTCGAATAGCGCTGCTATTCGGCGTCGGGACGCCTTGCATCTGTCATTCCGGCGCTCGCGTCCAGGCGCACACTGGTTCTTCAACGCACACGTAAAAGTCCGTTGAAAAACCAGTTGTGAAATTTATTCGCTACCACCCGGAAGTCCTTTTTTACTCGGTTCTGGCCTGGGGGCTGTGGATGATACCGGTTTTTGACCGGCTTCACGTGGAAAGCGGTGCGGTTGTAGCGACAGCAGCCTTCTTTACGGCGGGCCTCGGCATGCTCCGGAGGATGCGCTCCTCAGGGGGGAGATCAAACACGTCGGCGTACCCGGGGTGGGCCCGGGACCAGGTTGCCTACCCGCTGGCAGCTGGCGTTTGGTTGGCAACGTCCATGCTCTGGGCACCGAATTGTGACTGGCTCCGGGGGGCGGGTCTTTTTGCCACATTTGTTTTTCCGAGTGCTGTCCTCGGTGTGGCCGTTGCGGTCTTCGTGCAGGCAAAGCTTCGCGGACAGCGCTGGGTGTTTCTGGCCGCCGGCGTTGCGATCATTGTCGTCGGGCCAGTTTATGATCTGGGCTTTCATCCTCAGTTCTATACCTATAACCACGTCTTTGGAGGGGTATTGGGACCTATCTACGATGCCGAGCTTGTGATCCGGCCCGGTGTTTTTCTGTTCCGTCTGCTTACCCTGCTGTGGGCCGGCCTGCTGGTGGCCCTGGCGACGGGGCGAAAGCGCGTGGCGGGTGCCTGTCTGCTGCTGCTTGCAGTGGGCTATATGCAGGCCGGCCCCCTGGGTATCAATACCTCCCGTACCTACCTTGAAAATCAGTTCAGTGGCAGGGTCTCGGGCGACGGGTACGCCCTGTTTTATAACCGGGCGCAGGTATCGGACTCACTCCTGTGGGTCATGACGGACGAACTGGATTGGCAGATGCACCGGCTGGAATCCGTTCTGGACGTTCGGCCCTCTGACGAGGTTCATGTATATGCATGGCCGTCGCCAGATGAACGCGCCCGGCTGACTGGCGCACGTCATACAAGCGTCGCACCCGTGTGGTTGGATACCCCCCAGATCCACGTCATCGATACGCAATTCCCGCGGTTTGTCTCGCATGAACTGGTGCACGTGTTCTCACGCGAATTCGGCTTGCCGATAGTGCATGCGTCACGTCTGGCGGGGCTTGTGGAGGGTCTCGCCGTGGCATTCGAGTCGCCACGGGGCTCGGCCGCTGCAGACCATCTGATCGCGGCGGCGTCCACGGGCAATCCGTACCTGGTGCAGCGCACGGAACAGAGCCTCACGGCGTCTGGATTCTGGACGGGCAGAGGAAGTGTGTCATACACGACGACGGGTTCATTCGTCTCGTGGCTGGGCCGGACATACGGGATGGAGCGACTGAAGAGGGTCTATGCGAACGGGGAGTTTGAGAACGTCTATGGAAAGCGGGTTGCCGAGCTGATCACAGAGTGGCAGGATTATCTCGGGAAACTGCCAGTCCTTGCCCGCACGGCGGGAGAAGACGCCGACCACAGTTTTTCCCGGTTGTCACTGTTTGAAGTTTCGTGTCCCCACTGGGTAGAACCGCATGTGCAGGCGCTTCGCCGGGCCATCGAATCCGCAGACCACGATGCGCTGGAGGACGTGGTAGCACGGTGGCCCGAATATGGAGCCGCCCGGTATGTCCTCGCCGGGTCCCACGCAGAGTCACTGATGGATCCATCGCAGTCTGGTCGGTCGCATGAACACGCGGCTACCGCGATTGAACAGGTTCTCGCACATATTCCCGAGACAGAGCGAAGTGCCCTCTGGTTCGAACTGTCAGCGCGCGCGGCGCGGTTCACGGCGCCGGAACGTGCTGCTACACTTGCACGGGAGTCCATCCGGAGGACCCGCGTCGACTTCCGGCAGCAGAGGGCGGCGCGTGGTCTGCTTCTCGAGGATGTGGGTGGAAGGCTTCCGAGCGGAATCACGTCAGAAATAAATGCCTACAAAATGTGGACTGAGACCCGTATGTTGCATGCATCGGGTGACCACGAAGCGGCACTCGCCATGGCACGTGAAGCCCGACTCCTGTATGCGGAAATGGGAGATGTTGCCATGATTCCGGTACTTCATGAATGGATGCAGCGAATGAGGTGGCAACTCATTGCCGGTAACCGGTGATGGAAATATGCCGATGACCAGGATGGATATTTTGAGGAATATGGCGCTGCCCGCAGTGTTGCTTTTTGTGGCGGCTTGTGCCGGTTCGGAAGGCTCACGAGACGAGTCTGACGGACCCGTCGCGTCCCGGTCGGGCCATGAGGTACGGCTGATGGCAGATCATGCCACGGTAAAGACCGTGCAACTTCACCCGCTCGGTTCCGAGACGGACATTCCCATCCTGCAGGAGGGCCAGGGTAGACCGCTGCGGCTCGCCTTTGACGTATTGGAAGCAGAGGGTCGACCGCTCAGTGTCTATTTCTACCACGCGGATCGTTCCTGGCGCCGGGATCTGGTCCCAGCCGAGTTCCTGGCGCGTTTCCAGCAGGACAATATCATGGAATACAGGCCTTCGTCGGCCACGCTGCTTCGGTATACCCACTATGAGTATCAATTTCCCAACGATGCCATTGACTTCTCGATCAGTGGCAATTACGTGGTCCGGGTAACGGAGCAGGGCATGGAAGATGATGTACTGTTTGAGCGGCCATTCTATGTGAGTGAGCAGTCCATGCCGGTCGATGTGCGGCTCGACGAAGTCCTCCTGATCGGATCGCAGTGGCGGGCGACACAGCCCTTTGTTACGTTCAGGCCCGAAGGGGAGGATGTGAATGCGTTCGACTATACGGTATGCTTTACGCAGAACCGGAATTTGAGGACGCCCCGATGTTCCGAAAACCCGTCGATAGCGAACAGTCCGGGTGTTGCCTTCCAACTGGACCAGGACGAAGCCTTCATACCGGATGCGGCGCCTTTCTATCTGAATCTCGGTCGCGTGCAGCCCGGCGGACGGATTGAGCGGACCGACCAGGCGACGACGCCGTGGCGGGCATGGGTCGAGCCGGACTATGCCAAGTTCCCGGGGACCCTTCCGGCGCCGTTCCTGAACGGTCAATCTGTCATTCTTGGTGCTGTACCCGGTGTTGGCGATCCGTCCCGGGAAGCGGAATATGTGGCCACGACTTTTCGGTTCGTGCCTCTCGGTGAGGCATCCGTTCGCGGGGGCGTATCCATTGTCGGATCGTTTTCCGGATGGCAGTCCGATTCATTGATGACGTGGAATGCATCCGACCGGTGGTATGAGCGCACGGAGCTCATCAAGCAGGGAGAGCATGAGTATTCCTACCGGTTTTCGGACCCGGCCCATATCCGGGCATTTTCAGAAGGCCAGCCTCGATTGCGTAACCAGTACACTTCCTTCATATATCTCAACGATGTTCGGCGCCAGACAGACCGCCTCGTGGCGGTCGTCGATGTCGTCAGGTGACATGTCGTGTTATTACAAGTATGATCAATACAACAAAAAACCACTTTCTTCCGGCTTTCTTTCTTCCGGCTTTCCTGCTTTCTGCCGGGGTTCTTCTGTCAGGGTGTTTCGTCACCAATCAGGCCGCCGATGATTCAACAGACGCCGACTCCGGTGCCGTACGGTCGGTCTCGGTCGGGAGCTCCCGGTCCATGGGTCCGAAGGAATTCAAGGACGTTATCAAGGACGATTTCGAAAAAGACGAGGGGGTATTCACAACGTACCGGGACGGGGACACCTGGTACTATGAAATTCCCGATTCGCTTCTGGGACGTGAATTTCTTCTGGTGACCCGTATTGCCCGTACCGCCGACAACATCGGATATGGCGGACAGAAGGCCAACACGCAGGTCCTGCGATGGGAGCGTCGTGGAGATGACGTTCTGCTGCGCGTAGTGGGATATGAGAACCAGGCCGATGAGGACGATCCCATTTACGAGGCCGTCCGGAATTCCAATCTGGAGCCTATTCTGAAAACGTTCGACATCGCAGCGCTGAATACCGATTCAACCGGTGTCGTCATTGATGTTACCGACCTCTTCGTAGACGATATTCCGGCGCTGGGACTCCAGTCCTCGCGCCGTTCATCGTTTGGCGTCCGCCGCCTCGACAAGAGCCGCACATTCATTGAACAGATAAGGAGTTTTCCCGAAAATGTGGAAGTACGACATGTGTTGACCTACGATGCATCGAAGCCTCCGTCAAACAGCTCGACCAATACGATTACCGTGGAAATGGCGCAATCCATGCTGCTGCTCCCGGAAGAACCCATGAAGCCCCGCCTCTGCGATGACAGGGTCGGCCTCTTCTCCGTGCAGTTCAGTCGGTACTCGAGTGAGCAGCAGAAAGTCGAAACCACCTGCTATGTCACCCGCTGGAAGCTGGAACCGTCCGATCCGGACGCCTACGCGCGGGGCGAACTTGTCGAACCCGTCGAGCCCATTGTCTATTACATTGATCGTACCACTCCTGAAAAATGGCGGGAACCGCTTATGCAGGGCGTGGAAGACTGGCAGTCGGCGTTTGAAGCGGCTGGCTTTCGGAACGCCATCGTAGCGCGTATGGCACCAACGCCCGAAGAGGATCCGGAATTCAGCCCGGAAGACGCCCGGTACTCTGTCATACGCTATTTCGCGTCATCCATTCAGAACGCATCCGGTCCACATGTCCACGATCCGCGCTCCGGCCAGATTCTGGAAAGTGATATTAACTGGTATCACAACATCATGAATCTGCTCAGGAACTGGTACCTGGTTCAGACGGCGGCGATCAACCCGAATGCCCGCAGTGCAACGTTCGAAGACGACGTAATGGCCGATTTGATTCGATTTGTTTCGGCGCACGAAGTAGGGCACACCCTGGGCTTTCAGCACAATATGGGTTCGTCGTACGCGTATTCGATTGAACAGCTTCGTGACCCGACCTTCACGTCGGAACACGGCACGGCACCCTCCATCATGGATTACGCCCGGTTCAATTACGTCGCACAACCTGAAGACGGGGTGACACAGTTTGGACCCATGGTGGGCGAATACGATGACTGGGCCGCCAAGTGGACGTATTCCTGGTTCGACGGCAATCGGTCTCCGGAGGAGGAACGGACGCTCCTCAATGAGTGGGTCAAGGAGAGGGCGGGAGATTACCGCTTCTGGTTCGGTCGCAGCGTTATTACGGATCATCGCAGTCAGACCGAAAACATATCCAACGATGAAATGGAAGCGGGTCGTCTGGGTATCCTGAACCTGCAGCGCATTCTTGACCGCCTGCCGGAGTGGGTTGTTGAGGATGGCGATGACTACGACGAATTGCAGGAACTCTACAACAACGTAATATCGCAGTTCGGGAGATACATCGGTCACGTCGTTGCCAACGTGGGCAGCGTCCATGAGACTCTGAAGACGGCAGATCAGGAAGGGGTTGTCTACGAGCCGGTTCCAGCGGACCGTCAGAGGCGTGCGGTAGCGTGGGTCGGAGATCATGTTTTTTCAACGCCCCGGTGGCTCGTGCGGGAGGATATCCTCCCGCGGATTGAAGCGGCAGGGACCGTAAACCGGATTCGCTCCCTGCAGGTGCAGGGTCTCAATGCACTACTCGATGCGCAGCGCCTGGCCCGGATGATTGAAATTGAACTGCGCGCCGATGCCATGGCCGCTCCGAAGCCCTATTCGGTCGCAGAGATGCTTGTGGACATTCGTGGAGCCGTTTTCACTGAGCTTCCAGGCGGCACCCCCATTGACGGCTACCGTCGGAACCTCCAGAAAGCATGGTTGGTGCGCATGGCTGCCCTTATGGAGACGGGACGGTTTTCTGCCACTGGCTTCTGGAGTCAACGCGGCTATATTTCGCTCGACCCGGACGTATCCGACCTGAAAACATATGTGCGCATGGAATTGACCACGCTTGAGCCGCAATTGGACCGGGCGGCATCGCGGACACAACATGCATTGACCCGCGCCCACCTGGAAGACATGTCAGCGCGTATTGACCAGATACTGCGACCGGAGTAATGACGTCATGGCCAGATCGTAAGCTGTTTCAGACAGCGCTGCTGTCGGGAACGGTGCTTCTGTCCATGTCGGTCTGGTTCAGCGCATCGGCCGTCATTCCTCAACTGACAGAGGAGTGGACGCTGACGGCAGGCCAGCAGGCATGGATGACGATGGCGGTCCAGCTGGGGTTTGTCGCCGGTGCACTCGTGGGAGCCATATTCAATATTTCCGATCGGATACCGGCTACGCGGCTTGTCGGAATGAGTACCCTACTGGGAGCCGTGGCTACAGCACTTTTCGCGTACGGCGGGACGGGTACCGAGGGGGCCATTGCGCTCCGGTTCGTGACCGGCATTGCCATGGCGGGTGTCTATCCTCCCGGTATGCAGATCATGGCCAGTTGGTGTCGCGAGGATCGGGGGCTCTGTATCGGGGTGCTGGTTGGTGCCCTCACACTGGGATCAGGATTACCCCACCTGCTCAATGGTCTGGCGGGGGGGGCGGGTGGCATTCCTCCTTGGCAGTGGGTAATGGGAGGTACGGCTGTCCTGGCGGGGGTGGCTGCACTTCCTGCGTTCACGCTCATGAAAATGGGGCCGCATGTGGTTCGTGCTGCATCGTTCAATTGGCGGCATGCACTCGAAGGGTTTACGCACCCCGGCGCACGGGCAGCCAACATCGGTTATTTCGGCCATATGTGGGAACTCTACGCCATGTGGGCATGGGCTCCCATCCTGCTTCTCGCCGCGTACGATGCG
Organism: Bacteroidetes bacterium CG12_big_fil_rev_8_21_14_0_65_60_17; assembly: GCA_002787815.1. GTDB lineage: Bacteria > Bacteroidota > Rhodothermia > Rhodothermales > UBA10348 > 1-14-0-65-60-17. The sequence continues at coordinate 53,903 of PCUY01000038.1, forward strand.
GCAGGCTGGAGTCCCACGAGTGCCCGTCTGGCTGCATTCGGGATTTTTGTAGTGGGTGCCGCAGCGTGCATTCTGGCCGGGTTTTGGGCAGATCGGGTCGGCCGCGTCCGGGTTACATCCCTGTCGTTGATTGTGTCCGGAGCGTGTTGTCTGGTGGCAGGATTTCTGTTCCACAGTCCGATTGCACTGACCCTCGTCTGCCTGGTGTGGGGTTTTGCCGTAATTGCCGATAGCGCACAGTTCAGCGCACTGGTGTCCGAAGAAACGAATCCTGCGTGGACGGGGACCGCATTGCAGGTGCAGACGAGCACGGGTTTCCTTGTTACCATGGTATCGCTCCAGCTGATTCCATTGCTGGTTGACCGGATCGGATTCGAGTGGGCGTTCACGTTTCTGGCCCTGGGGCCGGTGGTGGCACTGCTTTACCGACGTCATGCCGACACCGTTACACGGTAGTAAGTACGAAGCCAGCCCACATACGGGGATTGGCCAGCGGTGATTCTTCCTGCAGGAACGACACCTTGGCCTGTCTGAGTGCCTCATGAGGTACGAGTCCTGACAGGAGTCCCCGGTAGAAGCGCAACATGAATTCGCTCGTCGCCATGTCGTCCACCGCCCAATTGGAGACAATGGCATGCTCCACTCCCGAAAGTCCCAGTGCAACACCGAAATCAAAGGCCGCCGAAGAGCCGCCCGTGCGCAGGGCTGACTCGCATGAACTCAGAACGAGCAGGTGTGCCCGCAGGTCCATGCTGGCCAGCTCAGCAGGGCTGAGCACGGTTATCGCGTTGCCACCCGACAACCGTGACAGTGTCGGTGTGGCCATTACTATTCCGGAATTGTGGGGGAGCTCCTGGTCGAAGAAGCTGTGTGTTGCCAGATGTACTATATCCTGTCGGGTTTGCAGGTGACGTTCAAAGCTTCGTGCCGTGACATTGCCGACGTAGGACACGTTCGACAGCGCGCGGCTGCGCAGAAGCATTCGAAGTGTCTCGGTCTCGAGGCGGGCACCCGGCAGTGGTACCGACCTCGGAGGGTTGGTGGATCCCGGTCTTACCGGTATCCCCGTTTCAGTGATATCGACATCCATGATGGCAGCCCGAACGGTTTCACCCGGCGACAGTGGCAGCAGTGGTGCCGCTGTCGCCCACGCCATGCCCGACGTGGCATAGCGAATGGTGACCGACTCAACCAGGTACTCAAAGTCGCTGACGCCCATACGGGGCAACAGATCCAGCGGGATATTGAACAGGTTCTCGTCGGCTGATATGACGATGGTGCGTCCGTCAATCCACGGCAGGATGGGCCGGAAGAGCATGTCCGAGAGGAGCCGTGCTGCCGGCTCGAAGGCATACCTGGAGTCGTCATTGAGCGCCTGGAACAGACTGTCAACGGCCGGAAAAACGACACCTGCCTCGTGGAGCGGAGCAACGAGTACCGTGTCGGGTTGGACAATAAGGGCATGAAGCAGTTTCGGGTCGCTTCCCCACACGAAATGAAGGAATGTTTCGTCGTTTTCACGTGCATGCTCCCGGGCCGAAGCCAACTCCAGCCACGGACCACGCATATTTTTCTGCGTGTCGCCCCGGCTGCTCTGTTCGTATTCCAACTGCAGCCGAACCCGCTCTGCGACCAGCTTCCTCCTGTGCTGGTTGAGACCCCGTCGTTCCGCATTGATCATGGCCGATTCGGCCTCCAGCAACTCTTCCATCTGCCCAGGCGACCACTCCGTATTGCCTTGGCGCCTACTGACCCGACGGGCAAAAAGATTTTTGATGATCTCGGCGTGCTCCCAGGCCTTGTCCAGGTCGTCTCGGGCAACAGCGTGCTCGAACAGCACCCGGTGAAGGTCCAGTGCCTGCGTGTACCATTGACGATCGAATTTGAGAGACCATGAATCGGACTGGATCTGTTCCGCAATCCGTGCAGCCAGTTCGGCCCGCTCCAGCGTATCGTCTCCACCCACGTCCAGAAGCAACCGGTTGGCCTCGAGCCAAAGCGTGATGCTTTCCTCAGCGGGTGGGTTGGTCGTGAGGATGGAGTCTGAGACGGGAGACCACGTACACGTCCGGACGCACGTGTCCACCCATTCCAGGTACCGCCGTGCCGATTCAGGTTGGTTCGAATCCATGAGGACACGGGCCAGACGATTGGCCAGGCGGAAAGCAACGGGATGCGTGGCCGCCCGGGCAGACCACAGGGCATAATCGAGCGCCTCGATTGCTTCGTTCGTCCGGCCCTCCTGCACCAGAAGCCGTGAACGGTCCACTTCGAATGCCCAAAGGCCGGGTGTTGCTTCGAGTCCGTGGCGCTTGGCAATACTCGACACCAGGTCCGCATGCGCATGCGCGGCATCCCTGTCCCCGTTCCGGATATAGAGTGTTGTCAGGTTCGCCAGTGTGTTGATGAGGGTAGCTGAACTGTCACCATGTACGGCCCGCTTGATACGCAGGGATCGGTTGAGCGCTTCGATGGCCTCCTCATCCCGTTCGAGGTGAATCAGGGCCAGGCCCCCGTTGTTGACCGCATAGGCATATTCCGGATCGAATGCGCCTGCCCTTGATTTCCAGATGTCCGCCGCACGCTCGTGGAAATAAAGGGCCTTTTCGTACTCGCCGAGGGAGTGGAACACATTCCCGATGTTGCCGATGGTACCTCCGGTTTTCGCATGCTCGGGTCCGAGCAGTTCCACGCGGCGCCGATACACATCAAAGTGAACGTCGAGGGCCTGTGACGAGCGACCCGTGCGCCAGTACACGTTGCCCATGTTGTTGCGCGTGTTGAGCTCAAAGTACTCGGCCAGTCGGCTGTTTCCCGGGTTGGCATCGAGCGCTTCGAAGTACCGTGCGAGGCTGTCGTCGTATCGTGATGCCGTTTGATCGGCATAGCCGAGGACGTGAAGCCCGTACGAGAGTACGAGTCTGGAATCAGAACTGCGTGCACCCTCACGCTGGATGCGTGCGGTGGCATCACGGCACGCGGCCTGGATCTGATTGGAGCCGACGTACTTCCCGCTCCGGACAAGAATTTCGAACAAACCACAGGTGCGAACCACCTGCACGTCGGCTGACGCGGATTCCGAAACCGGTCGCTCCAGGAAGAGTCCCGCCTCGGCATAACGCTGTTGGGCGATGTAGGCCAGGGCAACGAGCAGTTCATCTACCGCGTCGAGGGAGTCGGATTGCTGCTGGATGACGTCGTCGTAACGGGACGCCAGAAAAAGGGAATCCGTAGTGCTTACGGGATTGCATGAGCCGCTCACGAGAAGCCACGTGAAGAAGGCGGAGAGAGCTATTGTAACGAGGTGTCGAGTCATATGTGACCAACAGACACAGACGGACCTCAGGTATAACCTCGCCTCCGCAAAAATATTTCTTCGGGCGGATCAGAAATCTGCTGTAATCCTCACATTCACCAGCCGGGGCGTCAGTCGTGTGGGTACGCGCTGCCAAATTCCGGCCGAGTCGGGCACCCAGCTGTAGGAGACCGTGTTGGTCATGTCAAACAGGTTCAGAATCTCCGCCGTGAGCTGCATGGATAGGCGGGATCCGGTAACCTCCGGCCCGATGGTCTTGCTCGCGCCGATGTCGAACCTGAAAAAGCGCGGGTAACGGGCCGAGAACCGATCTCCCGGAGCCTGCGTGATCAGATTTCCGATCTGGGGTCCAGGTTTCGGAGGAGTATATGGCAGGCCGGACCCATACAGCGTCCGCATGTGCAGTTTCCAGGTCGGGTCGCTTGGAACGTAGTCCTGCAGAAAGAGGGAAATGGTATGACGCTGATCGGTCGGCCGAGCCAGCAGTCCCCGGCTCTCCGGTGTCACGAATTCGTCGTCGAACCGCTCGCGGGCAACCAGGTAGCTGTAGTTCAGCCAGCTCTCCAGACCGGGCACCAGTTCACCCCGGAGCTGAAGGTCCAGCCCGTAGTGCCGACCCGACGCATCGTTCTCGCCCGAGTAGCGCACCCGCACATTCTCCACATCGTAGGAAATCATGTTCGTGATACGCTTGTAATAGGCCTCGCCACGAACATAGACGCGCCGACCGGGCAGGAAAACCTCACCACCCATGATCACCTGGTCCGAGCGCTGCGATTTCAGGTCATCGTTGAGCGCGCCGAGGATGGTTTCGCCCACCTCGGGTTTGCCCCGGAGCTCCCGGTAGGTGGGGGCCTGGTAGTAGATACCGGCCGATCCGAAGAGCGTCGTGTTGACCGACTGGCGCAGCGTAAACGAGGCCCTCGGAGACACGGTCCATTCCCCCGTGAACGAGTAGTAGTCCGTCCTGAGGCCTCCCGTGATCATCAATTTGCCCGGATCCGAGCCGATAGCGTCGTACGATTCCTGCACGTGGAATGAACTTTGCCAGGCACCGAAGCTGGCCGTGTCGCGCAGGCTGTCGGCCACGATCCGGACCACCTCGCCATCGAGTCCCTGCCCCACGACAACGCTTTTTTCATCGATCCGGTCGTCAAAGTCCAGACGGCGTACGCTCCAGCCAGCCTCGGACACGTGTCGGTTGTTGGAGTACATGTACCGGCCCTGTCCTGTGATGGTTTGCACTTCCACACTGTTGTCGGCAAACTCTTCCTGACGACTCTGCCCGGTCTGGATGAGGCCGTCGCCGTCCTGCGGATTGTCGGCTCCGGGATCCACATTGAACAACAGCGACGTCCCCGAAAGGTCCAGTTCCTCGGTTTCCGCGGTATCGAAAAAGCTGATGTCGTGTTCGATGCGGGTATTCGTTGTAAGCCGGTTCGACAGCCTCACGCCCAGGAATGCCGTATCGTAGCCGTCCAACTCCTGGTTGTCCGCATCGAAACGGACCCAGAGGGACTGCAGATTGGAGGGAGCGACAGCGGAATTCTGCGACAATGACCCGAAAAACGTTTTGCGCGAGTTGGGATCCAGTTCAAAATCGTTCGATGCCAGCATGCCCAGGACTTCTATTTCCTGCCCCATGCTGATTTCATATCCGGCATAGACCTGGCCGTCCAGATACTGGGGCTGGTACTCTCCCTGGAGCTCCTGCGTCTGGAAGAAGCGCCTCGCCTGCGCGACGCGGACCGACCCCATGAGTCCGAGGCGTCCTCCCATCGTGGACCCCGAGCCGGTCACGCCGTAGTCGAGAAGGGATGCATACCCGCTCATTTCAAACGGGTCGTTCGTGCGTTGCGGCCGCTTGTACTGTACATCCACGGCCGATGACAGCTTGCCGCCGTAGCGGGCCGGGAATCCGCCCGTATAAAGCGTAATGCGCTCGGCCATGTCCGAGTTGACGAGCGAAAGCCCTTCCTGCTCGCCGGTACGCGGCCGGAAAGGAAGGAAAATCTCGAATCCGTTCACAAAGAACAGGTTCTCATTGAACCCGCCACCACGCACGGAAAACTGGTTGGAGAGTTCGTTGTTGGCCGATACGCCGGGCAGGATGCGCAGCGCCCGGAGCGCATCGCGCACCGGAACGGGAATGTCGTCGACGGTCTCCGGAGATATCTCAAACACCCCCGCCTCGAGTGGTGCTCGCGCCTCGACGGTCAGTTCATCCATCGAGGCAATGGATTCGCGAAGCACCACATTGCGCGAAATAATGCGCCGCGGCTCAACGTCGACCGTGTCGAGCTGCGCTTCGAATCCGACCGATGAATACCGGAGCACGAACCGGCCCATCGGCAGCCGGAGTTCGTATCGACCGTCCACATCTGCGGCCGTGCCGAAATTGGTACCGTTCACCACGACCGATGCCCCCGGAACCGGGAATCCGGAGTCGGATTCGGTGATTGTGCCCACGACCGATCCCCATTCCTGCGCCTTCGCGCTGTGCGTGGCAAGAACGAGAAGAAGGGCACTTAGCACGATGGATGTCGCGCTGAAGCGAATACGTCGCATACGATTGGTACGTGTTGAAAATGGATCGTATCGCTGTTTCAGTAGGCTCCCTGGATTGTTCAGCGGGATGAGACGAGTTTACCCGCCAGTCGTTCCAATGGGTACGTGTTATTGCACTGTACGCAGGGGCGGCGCTCGCCGCTCCGTTCCGAGCAGGAACTGGAGTGGGAGGTGCACCCGGCGCCGCCAGTCGGCTTCCGTATGCGCATGGCCAGGGAAGACGTGACTGGTCATGTTGGATGCGTCGGCCACGCCAAGGGCCCGGTCCACGTCGTGCTGCCAGGCACCGTACTGGCTGTCCAGGGTTTCCGTGCCCCGATCCATATAGAGGCGATGCGTGCCCGACAGCGGGCCACGGTCCCTGAGCCAATCCAGCATGTAGTCACCCACGACCGGCCAGTGGGTAGACAGCGCCGCCGCGCCGCCGAACACGTCCGGACGTTTGTAGAGGGCGTAGATGGATGCCAGGCCCCCCATGCTCGACCCCATGATGAACGTGTTTTCCGGCCCGTCCTGCACACGGTAGTTCGCCTCAACCCATGGCATGAGGTCCTCCGTGATATACGCCAGATAGGCATTTCCCAGCAGCGGCTGGGACGCAGGGATGTTTACACCCGCCTCGAGCTGCCGGCGTGCCTCGGCGAGCGTATCCACAGGAAAATAGTCGGTCAGGACGTCCTGGGGCGCGAGTTCAACAATCCGGAGCGGGCCGCTTTCAATGGCGACGACAATGGGAGGGCGGATGGCGCCCGAGTCGGCAAGGGCCAGGATGACCTCGTCAACCGCCCAGTCCCGGCCGGAAAACACGGAGCCGGCCGGATCGAACACGTTCTGGCCATCGTGCATGTACAGCACCGGGAAACGGGAATCGGGCTGTTCGCCATAGGACGGGGGCAACCAGACGTGGACACGCCGCCCGGGGATGTGGTCCGATTCGATGTCGGTATGCACTTCCAGGTGGCCCGATACGCCGAGCCCCGGCTCCGGAAGGATCTCTATGGCAGCCCACCCGAATTCAGCTTCGGCGCTCCCGATGGGCGGGCTCCCCTTGGGCGCGTCCGTGCCGGACCCGCATCCGGCTGCGAGTGCAGCAACGGCAAGCAGGAGCAAGGTGCCGGTCGCACAGAACCGATACTGGTGCATGATCATGGCAATGATGGATGATAAGTGGTTCAGTATGCCCGCGCGAACAACACCCGCCGCTCGGACGGCGCGCCCGAGACGGGATCCACACCCGGCACCTCGTCGTCCGGCCACGTTCCCTCGACGGGAATGCACCGGACGGTCGCCTTTGTTTCTTCCTTGATGCGCGCCTCGGTTTCGGGCGTGCCATCCCAGTGCATGCGGATGAATCCACCTTCTTCGTCGAGTACACGCTTGAACGTATCGTAATCGTCGACAACGCGCGTGTTCGCCTCCCGGTAAGCCAGCGCCCTGTCGTAGAGTCCACTCTGGATGGCATCGAGCAGCGTCACGATATGCTCGGCCAGGCCCTCGCGGCTGGCGGACGATTTCTCCCGGGTGTCGCGCCGCGCCAGCTCGACCGTCCCGTTGCTCACATCGCGGGGGCCGAGCGCCAGGCGGATGGGCACACCCTGTACCTCGTACTCATTGAACTTCCATCCGGGACGGTAGCCCTCACGGTCATCGATCCTGATACGGATACCGGCTGCCTGCAGCTCTTCCCGAATGGCCTGTGCTTCTTCAACGACCGCTTTCCGGTCTTCCTCGGAGCGATGTATGGGAATCAGGACCACCTGCGTCGGCGCCAGTCGCGGCGGAAGGACAAGTCCCTGGTCATCGGAGTGCACCATGATCAGGGCACCAATGAGTCGGGTAGATACGCCCCACGAGGTCGCCCATACGTATTCCAGTTCATTGTCCCTGTTCTGGAACTGGCAGTCGAACGCTTTGGCAAAGTTCTGGCCCAGGAAGTGTGAGGTGCCGGCTTGGAGCGCCTTGCCGTCCTGCATCAGAGCCTCGATACAGTAGGTGTCCACGGCGCCAGCAAAACGTTCGGACGCGGACTTCACACCTTTTATGACCGGCATGGCCATCCATTCTTCGGCGAACGTGGCATAGACGTTCAGCATCTGCAGGGTTTCCGCCACGGCCTCGTCGCGTGTGGCATGCGCGGTGTGTCCCTCCTGCCACAGGAATTCCATCGTCCTCAGGAAGAGCCGCGTGCGCATTTCCCACCGTACGACGTTGGCCCACTGGTTGTACTTCAGGGGCAGATCGCGCCAGGACTGGATCCACTTGGCGTACGTATCCCACATGATGGTCTCCGATGTCGGTCTGACGACAAGGTTCTCATCCAGCTTGGAGTCCGGATCGGCAATGAGGCCCAGCTCAGGGTCGAGTTTCAGACGGGAATGTGTGATGACAGCACACTCCTTGGCGAAGCCCTCGACGTGTTCTGCTTCCCGCGCCATGAAAGACTGTGGAATGAAAAGCGGGAAGTACACATTTTCGTGGCCCGTTGCCTTGAACATGTCATCCAGGGCGCGCTGCATGTTCTCCCACAGCGCATATCCCGTCGGCCTGATTATCATGCACCCACGAACGGGGGAGTAGTCGGCCAGTTTGGCGTGTCTAACGACATCCAGGTACCACTGGGAGTAATCGTTCTGTCTGGGTGTTATTGCGTCAGCCATAGTGTACAGCAGGTGGTGTAAATCGCGGACATGCGAGTACTTCGTGCGCCTATATACGGCTATTCATGCAGGCAAACAGAAGTTGGTCCGGTATTTGCTCCACTTTTCACGCAGGAAAAGACGGGGCGTCCAATGCCAGGTGACGCGAAACATTGGGCGGTCTGGATCTTTACCTGTTACATGCAACTGCGCACATCGAGAGGCTGACATGAGGTCCCTGCTCCACCATTACTTTTCCAGAATCCGATCATTTCCAGTCTGGCTGATCGTGGCCATGCTTGGGCTTACCGGGTGTTACACCCAACTGGCCACGATGGAACCAGCCTACGACGAGGGGCTTGATTTCGTGGAAGCCGATTACGAGCGTGATGGAGACGTGGTCGTTCGCAAATATTACGATGACGGAACGGTCGATGAGGATTTCTACCCAGCCGGGTATGACTGGTACCGGCATGAACCGTACGCCTTCAGTCGGTATTTTTCGTCCTTCTATGGTCCGTCATACGGCGGTCACTATTTCGGTGGGTGCGGCTACTTCTCCTATTGTGATCCGTACTACGACTCGTTCGTCAGCGTCTCGTTCGGGTACGGCCGTCCCTACAGTGCGTTCGGGTTCGGATTCGGCAGCAGCTACGGGTATGGCGGATACGGCTCCTTCGGGTACAGTTCGTTCGGTTATGGAGCTTTCGGGTACAGTCCATTCGGATATGCGCATATTCCCACGTATGCCTTCCACAGTCCGTACTATTTCGGACATGGTGGAAGCCTCGGCACGGTTCACGTTGTGGACCGCAACTACGGACCTCGGGGGTCGAGCCTGTCACGGAGTGCACTGACATCTACGTCGACGGGTACGCGGGGCGGTCGTGACAATGGCGGTTCTTCGTTGGAGGGAACCCGCGGTGTACTGACAGGCAGCGGGTCGACGGCCGGATTTGGAGAGCGGGGTGTTGTGTCTACGCGTTCCGGTTCGTCTTCAGCAGGCAAGCGTTCGGAGACGCGGTCCACGCGTGGTGCGCTGACACCGGGCCGGACTACGAATACGAGCCGGGCGGCCGGTTCAAGTACGCGCACGCGCAGCAGCGGGACGGCTACGCGGTCCACGACGCGCACGCGCAGCAGCGGGACGGCTACGCGGTCCACGACGCGCACGCGCAGCAGCGGAACGGCTACGCGGTCCACGACGCGCACGCGCAGCAGCGGAACGGCTACGCGGTCCACGACGCGCTCTTCGAGCAAGGC
>PCUY01000041.1 GCA_002787815.1 Bacteroidetes bacterium CG12_big_fil_rev_8_21_14_0_65_60_17
AGCTGCGGCCAGGAGACCGGCCACAAACGGTGCTGTACAGGAGAAAGAGACGAGGGTCAGCGTAAGTCCCATGAACACCACGCCCGCGTGCCCACCCGTCGACGAGCCCATCGCATTCACACGATTCAACAGGCCGGATGGCACGCGGAGCTCATACAACCCGAGCAGCGAAAGTCCGAATGCCACCAGTACGAATGCGATGAACAGGTTGACAAACGGATTCGATGCAATGGTCTGTGCCCCAGCTGCCCCAACCAGCACCGCCATCACGATGCCGATTATTGTGAATGTCGCCACGATGGCCAGTCCATACGTAGAGGCAAGGCGCACCGAGGTGGCACGATCGTCCGCATGTTTCGTGAAGTAGGAAACCGTCAACGGGATCATGGGGAACACACACGGTGTCAAGAGCGATGCGAGACCCGCACCCACGGCCAACAACAGGAAGCCGGCAAGCCCCTCTATCGGTATACCTCCACCGTTCGAGGATCCGGATGGATCCGGATCAGACGATGCAAGCTCGTAGGTGGACTTCAGGGCGGCTTCGATCTCTTCGGAAGAAGCGCCCAGCTGCTGACCGACCGGAGCAATGGCTACAGGCACGGACAGGGCTTCGGTCTCTGGACGCAGGCAGACGCCAAACTCGTCCGAGCAGATCTGGTATCTGATCCGGGCATCCAGGATATGGGGCTCGCCTGATTCGACTGCGCCCGAGTCCGCATCAATTACAGCCGTGAATACGGCTTCTTCGTGGAACCACGTCAGGATCATGTCGAAATTCTCGTCTTGCCCCTGCTCAGGTCGTGCCTGGCCCATACCAGGTCGGGGCCTGATGGCATCGGGAACCGAATCCCAATCCACTTTCACACCAAATGGACGTGCACCAACCGTGCGGTCGGGCATTTCCGAGTCGAGAGCGTACATCTTCCAGTCGCCTTCCCCCTGAATGAGCGCCGTGAATCGCACAATCGCGGACCGACCGGCAGACACACGTTCGGGAGCGACATTCACGTCCCACGTGACGTAGTCGCTCGGGAGCCCGATGTCCGGGCCGGAGTCCAAGCCAAAATCCTGTCCCTGCGCAAGGGACGGAGGCATCAGCGCCACCAGCATGCCCGCCCAGAGAACGGCACGCCCCATCATTTCCGGCAGGAGTTGCAAAAAGGCAGCGCGGGTAGTCACGACAGCAGTAAATGGTTCAGTTGAGACAGAAACGACGGTACACCCTCCAGGTTCGGGAGCGGCGTACGTCTGTGAGCCTCACCGGACCTGCCGTTACACTGTCACGACGTGGCCACTTCCGGTTCAACCCTCACTTTCACGGTTGCAGCCACTTCCGGGTGCAGTTTTACCGTGGCCGTGTAGACACCCAACGTCTTGATATCGTCCTCGATCTCAATTTTCCGCCGGTCCACGGTGACGCCCTGGGCGGCCAGGCCATCCGCAACGTTGTTTGTCGTGATGCTGCCAAAAATGCGGCTCTCTTCGCCCACTTTGGCAAAAACGACCACTTCCATACTGGCCAGTTCCTTGGCCAGATTCTGGGCATCTTCCTTCTTCTTGCTGAGTTTGCGCGACTGCTGACGGCGCTCCTCTTCAAAAGACTTGATCACGGAAGCCGTTGCCTGGCGCGCCAGTCCACGGGGAATGAGGAAATTGCGGCCGAAGCCGGGTTTGACCGTTACGATCTCTCCCTGTTCGCCCAACTTGTCAACATCTTCTAAAAGTAGTACTTGCATGACCTTGGGAATTCTTACTTGAGCGAGTCAGCGACAAAAGGAATGAGCGCCATGTGCCGGGCCCGCTTTACAGCGCGTGTGAGTTGGCGCTGGAATTTGGCTGACACACCGGAAATGCGACGGGGTAGAATCTTGCCCTGCTCGTTCAGGAACTGCTTCAGCAGATCGACTTCCTTGTAGTCGACATATTCCGGCTCGGTGAATTTCGTCTCTGGAGACATGGTTGGAAGAGCGTCTTTCTTCATGTTACTCGGTGACCGCGGTTTTTTCCTGTGCTTTCCTGCCCTGGCCCGCCTCGAAATGGCGAAGCATCTTGGCATCGAGCCGGAGGGTCATGTAGCGGAGAATGTTGTCGTCAATTTCGAGTGCCCGCTCGAGGCGTGGAATCAGCGCACCGATGGAACGGAAGTGCATATTGACATAGTAGCCGTTACGCTTCTTCTCGATGGGGTACGCCAGGCGGCGGCTTCCCCATTCATCAACGTCAAGGACTTCTCCGCCTGCATCGGAAATGTATTCCGTAATGCGAGTGACAAGCTCTTTGACCTGTTCATCGCTGATAACCGAATTGACGATATACGTCAACTCGTACGTATTTCTTGTAGCCATGGAATCCCTTTGGATTTTTTGGATGACAGCCCATTGCGCATTGCAACGAGCAGGGACTGTTGTACAGAACAGTAATATACGCGTTTACACGACTACAGTCACATCTTTATCCAATCTCCACAGCACGCCCGAACACGTTACAAAGCTGCCAGTCGATCCGCATTATCGGCTGTTCGCAGAGACCGGATTATGGGATCCAGATCGCCTCCAATCACTTTCTCGAGCGCGTGGTTCTTGTCATCTCCTTCCAGACGATGGTCTGTGACCCGTCCCTGCGGCCAGTTGTATGTGCGGATTTTGGCTGAACGGTCACCTGTACTCACCATGGATTTGCGCTGCTGTGAGCGCTCAGCATGCCGCTCTTCCAGCTCACGTTCGTAGAGACGCGAACGAAGCACCCGCATGGCCTTGTCCTTGTTCTTGTGCTGGCTTTTCTCGTCCTGGCACGTCACCACCAACCCGGTAGGAATGTGCGTCAGGCGCACTGCGGAATCTGTCGTGTTCACACTCTGCCCTCCGGGCCCACTCGAACGGAATACGTCCACCTTGACGTCATTCGGATGCAAATCCACATCCACTTCCTCGGCCTCGGGCAGGACGGCCACCGTGGCCGCAGACGTATGGATGCGGCCCTGGGACTCCGTGGCTGGCACCCGCTGAACACGATGCACGCCGCTCTCATATTTCATGGTCCCGAACGCGTCATTCCCACTGATGGAGAAGATGATTTCCTTGAAACCACCCTTTGTGCCCTCGGAAACCTCAATCAGGTCAACCTTCCAGTTGCGCGACTCGGCATATCGCGTATAAAGCCGGTACAGGTCTCCCGCGAACAGCGCCGCCTCATCTCCTCCCGTTCCTGCCCTGATCTCGACAATGGCATCCTTCCCGTCTTCGGGATCCCTTGGAATCAGGAGAAACCTCAGCTCATTCTCCACTTCCGGTATGCGCTCTTCCAACTGCTTCAGCTCGGCCCGTGCCATCTCGGCAAGTTCCGCGTCCTGTTCGTTCCGCGTCATGTCACGAAGGTCTTGCTCCTCGGCTACCAATTTCTCATACAGATCAGCATGCTGTACGATTTCCTTCAGCGACGTGTGTTCCCGGCCCAGTTCCCGCATTCGACGCGGATCTGTGGCCACCTCCGGATCTGCCATCAATGCCATTATTTCCTTGTAGCGGCGACGGATGCCGTCAATCACATCTGGTTTGATCATCGGGAGACTGGGATGAAGCTGATTCGCATAATGAGACTCACGCCTGTACTTGGCGCTTCGCAGGGCGGCCAATATAGCGCCTGCAGGCAATTCCTGACGATTGGCACGCTTTCTGCGATGGGGGCCCACGTACCCATAAAACTCCAGACATGCTTGCATCGCCCTACCACCAGATTACCGCGTCAAACGCCATACGCGGTATCCTTCTATGGATACTCACAGCCTGTACGGTCTTCTACGTGATCAACGGACTGGCCACGCGCCCGCTACCAGTTCCAGTGGAAAATTACAGGCAGGAAGGGATGTCCGACGAACACGTACTGTCCATTGCCCTTCAGCGAGCCATCGACAAACGTGCGAACGGCTGGTGGATCAATGATCACGATGTATATCTGGTATTCGATTCCACGCGCGACTACCAGATAAGCAGCACCATGTACGCCGCCTACAACATTCGCATGTCGGAAGATACGCACAGTTCAAAAATCGCCATACTTCCCTCAAACCGCCAGCGTGTGGCCGGGATGCGGCCGTAAGCCAGGAAAGACGCATTGTCGCCTGCCGACAGGTTCTATTCAACCGTTACGCTTTTTGCCAGATTGCGCGGCTGATCCACGTCGCACCCCCTGAGTACGGCAATGTGGTAGGAAAGAAGCTGCATCGGAATCACCGTCAGGAGCGGGCTCAAAAACTCGAACGTTTTCGGCACGCAGATGACGTGTTCACACAGCTCATCCAGTTCCCGGTTGTTGTCGTCCGTAATGACGATGACGTTTCCGCTGCGCGCAACAACCTCTTCGATGTTCGACACGACCTTGCCGTACGTGCTGTTGTCGCGCAGCGCAATGAAAACGACCGGCATGAACTGGTCAATCAGCGCGATCGGGCCGTGTTTCATCTCGGCCGCCGGATACCCCTCCGCGTGGATGTAGGAGATTTCCTTGAGCTTGAGCGCGCCCTCGAGCGCCACAGGGAAATTGAATCCCCGCCCCAGATACAGGAAGTTGGATGCCAGACGGTTCAGTTTGGCGATATCCTGTATCTGCTTCTCCGTGCGCAGCGCCTTGGAGATCTTCTGTGGCATGGTGTGCAGCTCAAGCAGGTATTCAGCAAAGGTTTCGGGCGAGAGCGTCCGATCCTTGGCCAGCGCGAGCGCAATCATCGTAAGCACCGTCACCTGGGCCGTGAACGCTTTCGTCGACGCGACGCCGATTTCCGGGCCCGCATGCAGGTATACGCCCGCATCCGTTTCCCTGGCAATCGTCGATCCGACCGTGTTCACAATACCATAGACGGGTACGCCCTTTGCGTGCGCTTCACGCACGGCAGCAAGCGTATCGGCCGTCTCGCCCGACTGGGAAATGACCATCACACAGTCATCCGGGTGCAGGATCGGGTCCCGATAGCGGAATTCGGACGCATATTCAACTTCGACGGGAATACGGGCCAGCCCTTCAATCAGGTACTCGCCTACCATCGCTGCGTGCCAGGACGTTCCACAGGCAGCAATCACAATCCGGCGTGCATTGCGGATCCGCTCCATGGAATCGGCAAGCCCCCCCAGGACGATATCTGTGCCCACGCGCCCGCGCATGCAGTCTTCGATCGATGTCGGCTGTTCAAAAATTTCCTTCAGCATGAAGTGCGGATACCCGCCCTTCTCAATCTGCTCCAGGTCCCATTCCAGCTCGTGGATTTCCTTCGGCATCAGTTCGTTGTCAATGGTGCGCACCTCGAACCCACCGCGACGAATGGTTGCCATCTCCCCGTCATTCAGATAGACCACCTTGCGCGTGTGCTCTACAATCGGAGCTGCATCCGAGCCCAGATAGTATTCCCGCTCTCCGACACCGATAACGAGTGGGCTACCGTTGCGGGCCGCAATCAGCAGGTCCGGATCGTTCGCCGAGACAAGTGCCACACCATAGGTCCCGTCGACCTGGGTCAGTGCCTGCCGCAGCGATTCCTCCAGTCCACTTCCGGTAAGGTCCATGACATCTTCCACCAGTCGCACGAGCACCTCGGTGTCGGTCTGACTGTGGAACGTATACCCCTTACCCGTAAGGCGCGTCCTGATGGCTGCATAATTTTCAATGATGCCGTTGTGGACGAGCGCAAATGTCCCATCCGTACTCAGGTGGGGGTGCGCATTCTCATCGCTCGGAAAGCCATGGGTAGCCCAGCGCGTATGCCCTATTCCGATGTGACCCGGAAGCCCCGCACCTACCGATGCTTCGAGTGCCGCGACTTTACCGAGCTTCTTGCAAACTTGCAGTCCGTCATCATCCACAGTGGCCACGCCTGCCGAGTCATACCCCCGGTACTCGAGGCGCTTGAGTCCCGTCAATATGATATCGGCCGCGTTCCGGTGTCCGAGATATCCTACAATGCCGCACATCGTGTTGTCTGCTGTGTCAAGAATGAAATGTACTTGGTGATTCCCTCATCCATGTAAGGTCGTTTCACGGCGGTCCTGCAGCGGAATGTTCCATGGTCCGTCCCACTACGCGGGCAATTTCGCGTACCCGGCCCATGAGTTCGTCGAACTGATCCGGGAAGAGTGACTGTGGTCCGTCGGACAGTGCCTGGTCGGGGTCCGGGTGGACCTCCACCATCAGCCCGTCGGCACCCGCGGCCACGGCTGCCAGGGCCATGGGGGCCACTTTGTTGCGTATTCCGGTTGCATGGCTGGGATCCACGATGACAGGAAGATGACTTCTTGATTGGACCACGGGCACGGCGGACAGGTCCAGTGTATTCCGCGTAGAAGGCTCGAAGGTACGTATGCCCCGTTCGCACAGTATTACGTTCGGGTTATCTTCCGACAATATATATTCGGCGCTCATCAGCCACTCCTCGATCGTCGCCGAGAGGCCGCGCTTGAGCAATACCGCCCGCTTCGACTGCCCGACCGCCCGGAGCAATGGGTAGTTCTGCATGTTACGCGCACCAATCTGGAGAATATCGGCGTACCGCGCCACGAGATCCACCTGCCCGCTCTCCATGACTTCGGTCACGACGCGCAGGCCGTGGGCATCCGCAGCTTCACGCATCCACCGGAGGCCCGGTTCACCGTGGCCCTGGAACGAATATGGTGAGGAGCGCGGCTTGAAAGCGCCGCCGCGCAGAATCCGCGCACCCGCAGCCGATATCCTCTGTGCACTCTCGCGGATCTGTTCCTCGCTCTCCACACTGCACGGCCCCGCCATCACGGCCAGCTCCGTGCCGCCGACGGTCACACCGTCCAGGTCAACGACGGTCTCCGCATCTCTCCATGAGCGCGAGGTAAACTTGTAGGGCGCCGTCACGCGGTGCACCTCGGCCACACCGTCAATGAGGAGAATATGCCGGTGATCGAACTCCGGCTTCACACCGATGGCGCCCAGGACCGTCTGACGGCTGCCCGAAGAACGATGCACGTCGAAGCCGAATGCGTTCAACTTCTCAATGACCTGTTCAATCCGGGCTTCATCAGCGCCCACTTCCATTACCACAACCATGGATCACGCCTCGATTTGTACCAGATGATAACTTTTCTTTCCCTTTCTGAGTACGAGCAATTTTCCTTCAATCAGGTGCGATGCGCCGACAGTTGCCTGCTCATCCCCGATGCGCTCGTTGTTCACGAACAGACCGCCCGCGCGCACCAGACGGCGGGCTTCGCCGCGCGATGCGGTGAGCCCAGTGTGCTCACAGAGTTCCAGAATGCCCAGACCGTCCCCGGAGAACACGTCATTGGGCAGTGACGTGGACGGCACGTCGTCAAAAATATCGCGCAGATCCTTGACCCTCACCTGATCCAGGGCACCTCCGAACAACACGGAAGCCGCTGTCTCCGCCTGGTCCCGCTCGCTTTCGCCGTGCACAAGTGCGGTGACTTCACGCGCCAGGGCGCGGTGCGCTTCACGGCGGCCTGGGTGGGCCTCGTGCGCCACTGCCAACCCGGAAATATCATCCTCCGACAACCACGTGAAATATTTCAGATACGGCACCACATCCCGGTCATCCGTATTCAGCCAGAACTGATAGAACCGGTAGGGACTCGTGCGCTCCGGATCCAACCAGACGGTACCTGATTCGGTCTTGCCGAATTTTGTGCCTGACGCGTTCGTTACGAGTGGAAAAACCAGTCCGTGCACCTTGCTGCCGCGGACTTTTCGCACCAGATCAATGCCGGCCATGATGTTGCCCCACTGATCCGAACCCCCCATCTGAATATCGCAGTCGTACAAACTATTGAGTTCCAGGAAGTCATATGCCTGGAGCATCATGTAGGTGAACTCCGTATAGGATATGCCCTCCTCGGACTGCACGCGCCGCTTGACCGATTCCTTGGCCAGCATGTAGTTAACGGTGAAATGCTTTCCTACGTCGCGCAGGAAATCCACGAGGCCCATCGCGCCCAGCCAGTCCAGGTTGTTCACCATGACAGCCCGGTTTGAACCGCTGCCGAAATCCAGAAACGGCTCCAACTGCCGTTTGATACCCTCCAGGTTCTCTTCCACTGCATCGGCGGTCAGCATCTGCCGCTCTGCGGATTTTCCACTCGGATCCCCGATCAGGCCCGTTCCCCCGCCCACGAGTGCAATCGGTCGGTGCCCGAACCGCTGCATACGGGCCAAGCCCATGATGGGAAGCAGCGAGCCCACGTGCAGACTCGATGCCGTCGGGTCAAATCCGATATACGCCGTGCGCGAGCCCGAAGCTGTCCAATCCTCGAAACCTGGAGTAGCATCATAGATGAGCCCCCGCCACGACAGTTCTTCAAAAATCGTATTCGACATGAATTACCAGTATCGTTCAAGAGTAAACTTTTCGCCCAGATACCTGCGGCGTACTTCCGGGTCGGAGGCCAGCGCCTCCGCGGTTCCCTGCTTCAGGATGGATCCCTCATATAGCAGATACGCACGATCCGTGATAGCCAAAGTTTCGTGCACATTGTGATCGGTGATGAGAACACCAATTCCCCGTTTTTTCAGCCCGGCCACGATGGCCTGGATGTCTTCCACGGCAATCGGGTCGACCCCCGCGAACGGCTCATCGAGCAGGAAAAACCGGGGGCGCGAGGCCAGAGCCCGTGCAATCTCTGTCCGGCGACGCTCACCACCGGACAGCATATACCCCCGGGAGCGACGTACTTTTTCGAGACCGAATTCGCCGATGAGTTGCTCGACGCGCTTTTGCCGGTCCGAGCGAGAGAGCGGCATGTATTCGAGCACCGCCTCAATATTCTGCTCCACGGTCAGCTGCGAAAAAATGGATGCCTCCTGGGCCAGATATCCAATTCCGCGACGTGCCCGCTCGTACATGGGCAGCCGCGTTATACACTCTTCCCCGATGAACACTTCTCCTTCATTGGGCCGGATCAAACCCACCATCATGTGGAACGTCGTCGTCTTGCCCGCTCCGTTCGGTCCCAACAGCCCCACGATCTCCCCCTGCTCCACGCTCAGCTCCACGGACTTCACGACCGTACGCTTCCGGAATCGCTTGACCAGACCCTCGGCGCGCAGTACGAGGCCGCCTTCGGGCATGCTCCTGGATCGCTCCTCCAGTACACTTTCGAGCTGCGTAGCGGCCCGTTCAAGTTGACGAACAAAGCGGGCATCGTCCGTCTCCTCGTCTTTCGCAGTCGGCACGACCGGACTGTTGGGAATCATACGGTAGGCCCGCCTCCAGGCCATCGCGGCGTCGGCATTGCGACCCACCGATTCGTACGCCTGCGCCAGCAGCACATGCGCGAGCACAAACGTCGGTACCATGGCCACGGTCTCTTCCAGGAGTGGAATGGCATCTCCTGGAGCCCCCTCCTTGAAGTGCCCGATTGCCTGTTCTATTTCAGCTAATGCCATATCATTCCTGTCGTTTTCGCCCGTCTATCCGCTCGGCTGCAAGGCCCCGCATGCGGTCACGGAGCCTCTCGCGGTCGGGACGACGCTGGGGAACCCACAGATAACCGGGAAGATCTCTGACCTGCTCGAACAGGTTTTCCGTGTATTCGGTCCCGGCGGTCTCTCCAAGAAAGAGGACTTCGGACGGCTCTCCCCCCTCAAAGGCCACGAATACCGTATCGGAGAGGGCATCGAAAGCCAGCATCCGCTCCGATTCCGCATCATGTACGTACAGTATGACTTCTGCATTCGGAAACAGCCTCATGGAACTCAGATCGCCCTCCCGTGTCACCGCTTCAAGGAAGCGTCCTTTCATCTGGTCAATGCGTCCTCCGGCGCCAGCTGCCTGCCGGGCAACGAAG
The DNA here is from genome assembly GCA_002787815.1 of Bacteroidetes bacterium CG12_big_fil_rev_8_21_14_0_65_60_17. Lineage (GTDB taxonomy): Bacteria > Bacteroidota > Rhodothermia > Rhodothermales > UBA10348 > 1-14-0-65-60-17. Next base: position 9,816 of record PCUY01000041.1, read on the forward strand.
ACCTGTCCGTAAGCCTTGAGCGAATCGGTCACGGACCCGGCGCCCGGCACTCCGCTGTCGTCATGTGATGTCGCCAGCAGACTGTCGGAGGTCACCTGGACACCCTCGTACCAGGCCTGCACTCCACCGAAAAAACGCTGCTCCCGATTCCGGATGCCGGGCTCCGCGTCAATGACGATCATCGAATCGCTGCGGAGCGCGCCCGATTCATTGGCCACCACAACCGAATCGACGGCTGTCATGCGAGCGCCACCGAATCGGGCGCGCTCCGCAGCGATGAGCAACGTATCGGGCGGCTCGGCCTCGAACCGAGCCACCAGTATGCGGCCAACAACATTCGTCACGCCCGTAGACCCGTCGCGATGCAGACTGTCGGCAAAAATACGCGCCGTATCGGTACCCGCCGTATCTACCAGAACAACACCCACGCGCCCGGTGGCCCATGCCGTGTCCGCGCCAGGCAGGACCGAAAGAGAGTCGGCCCCAATTCGTACATCGGACCGTTCAAGCCACACACGACCCGCAAAATGTGCCCGATCGGAGCGCTTCGAAAACAGGCCTCGTTCCGCGAGCAGCACTCCGAGGCTGTCCTCAAACCGTACAGTCTCCGAAAAAAACGTTTCTCCGGTCAGGGTATGGTGTCGTGCCGAGGGAGCGCTCAGCCGCACATTGCCATCGGTAAGTACCACGTTGCCCTCTGCCAGCCCAATCCCCGTTTTCCGGTCGTAGCGAACCTGGTCAGCAAACACGGAGTCAGCCGCCTCTACTATGACCACGTTTCCCCGGAACAGGACCAGGTCGTTCCCTTCGTCGCGCGCCCGGTCTGCATGGAGTTCCGTCGTGCCCTGGGAGAACCGGGCGTTGACAAGCTCCGAGACCATGCGGCCAGCCACCAGACTGGTCGCCACCGAATCGGCTTCCAGGAATACGCGTCCGGTTTCCTGCGCCTTTGCGGCCCGGCCAGGATGGGTCGGAATCATGACGCAGAGGACCACGACCAGAACAGCCTGCTGCAGGGGCCGATTATGCCTATTCATGGTTGTTGCTCTCCCGGCAGCACACTTCCGCTGACGCGCGAGAGTCGCATGTCGGTCAGCGCCTCGTCCGCATCGAGCCCCCATCCGGACATGGTCTGCGTGGGCGTCGTGATGGTCGCGTAGCCCGGCGTCGACACGCGACCCGACGCCTCGGACCACGACAGGTGTTCGCTTTCCACGTGCCGACCATCCTGCGTCGTGGCAACCACCCTGCCTGTGGCTTGGAAGCGACGTCCCGATTCCACATAGACCACCTCATTGGCCACCACCAGTGCCCGCTCTCCCCCCGTGTCATCATGAATCTGGACTTCCACCCGTCGGCTGGACGAATCCACGCGTGCCAGTACCATGTACGTGCTGTCCGGCGCCTCGAATCGTGCCATGTAATCTGCCGTCAGCGTTAACCGCGGATAACCGCTCTCCATGATCAGAAGCCTCGTTCCCCATGCTTCCTGGTCGGGGTCCCCCTCGGACATCACCGTCTCTACGGTAACTGCACGCTCGTGCGGTGCACACGCCGAAACAACCAACAGCGCGGCGACAGACAGCCGCAATCCGGCTGCGCGGAAACGATTTGAAAAAGTGTCCAACTCAATCACTGGATTACCCATACTACAGCGAGAAGATACAGCGCGTATATTTCGTGTATGGGGCGAGATGCGGGAGCCTCTCATGGCTTTAGTCGAGGGTCGTATTGCCGATACGTCCTTTAAGCAGTTCGTCCATCTACTGTATACACAGTCATGCAAGCGACAACAATGAGTTTTTTCATAGAACCGGTCACCCGCGACTCCGTCGTGGTACAGATCGGCAAGGCACTGGACTTCCGGAACGCGGCCGACTTCAAGGCGGCTGTCCAGGAACAGGTCCGAAGTGGTGTCCGGAATTTCATTCTGGACTTTACCGACACCGGTATCCTCGACTCGACAGGGCTTGGATCCATATTCAGCCTGTACCGTCAGGTCTCGCCCATGAGCGGCCAAGTGGTCTTCGCATCGGTCTCGCGGCCTGTACAGGTCGTGGTGCAATTGACGCGCACATACAAGGTGTTCCGTCAATTCCCGTCGGTCGATGCCGCCCGTGAAGGAATCCGGTAGTTCCGGTAGCCCCCAGACCATGGAAGTCACCACGCAACATTTCCACGGCCTCGATGCCATCATGGATGAGCTCCACGCTCTCTTTGATACATGGGAGTCCGACGGTGCACTGCTCTCGCATCTGGATGCCAACACCGTCCAGCTGTTGAGACTTGCCCTCCATGAGTGGGTGGCCAACATCGTCCAGCACGCCGATTTCGCCGACAACGAACCAAGGGTCACATTGCAGATCGTTCCCAATGGACGGCGTGTGAAATGCATTGTGGAAGACAATTCCAATGGGTTTCCCTTCATGAAAGAACTCGCCCTCAGAGAACGGGCGCTTGAACCATTTCCGGAACGGGGCATGGGACTGCTCATGCTCGATGCTGCGACCGAATCATTTACGTATGCCCACAGTGAAGACGGACGACAGAAACTGGAGTTCACCGTATCAGGAGACAAGGAGTCATGGCTGAACATTCCATTTTAGTCGTTGAAGACGAACATACGCTGAGGCGCCTGCTCGAATACAGGCTCAGCAAGAAATACAACGTTCGCACGGCTGCGAACGGGGAAGAAGCCCTCGTGCGCGTCTCCGAGGAACTGCCGGATCTCATCATTTCCGATATCATGATGCCGAAAATGGACGGATTTGCACTCCAGGCATCGCTCCAGGACCGCAAGGAAACGAGCGTCATCCCGTTCATTTTCCTGACAGCCAAAGCCGATGAACAAAGTCGTCTCAAGGGCCGGCGGACGGGCGTCGATGATTACATCACGAAACCCTTTGACATTGACCAGCTGCTGGCGCGTGTAGAGCGCCTTCTGGCACGCACTTCCCATTTCCAGACGCAACTCGACGCGCGCATCGGCGAGGATTTCTCCCGCAAGCTGATACCCAAGCAGTTGCCCCGCGTAGACGGATACAAGCTGGAGTTCCACAACGCACCCCGGGAAGTGAGTGGTGGCGACATTTTTGACTGGACCGAGGTCAAGCCTGGCGTGTATTTCATCACGATAGGGGATGTGATGGGCAAAGGCCTGCAGGCCAAGGTATACACCTTCAGTTTCGTCGGATACATCCGCAGTATGCTCCATGCCCTGTTGCGCACGTCCGATTCCCCGGCCGAAATCATGGCACGGATAAACCAACTCCTCGTGGACGACCCACCGCTCGAGGATTCCTTTGCCACGCTGCTCTTCCTGCGCTGGGAACCGGCACGCAACCTCGTAACCTATGCCAATGGAGGCCATCCGCGCCCGGTTATTATCACTGAGAGGGGGGCGGAAATCCTGTCCTACTCGGACATCATACTGGGCCTCGACGGACACGCCGAATTCAAGGATACGGCCGTATCCATCCCGCCTGGAGCCGCCATCCTGACGTACACGGATGGTCTACTCGAACAACAGATGGCCTCAGGCGAACAACTGGGCGAGGAAGGTGTCATACGTGCAGCCGGCGAGGCCTTCGGGAGTGATCGTCCACTCGACAGAATCGTGTCCGGTGTGCTCTCCGAAAGTGCCAAGCCCGAGTTCGCCGACGACATCCTGCTCTTCTGGATGGAGCGGGAAGCGTCGATGGCTACTATCCGTCAGACACCCCGTTGGTTCTCACCTTTTGGCGAGAGCGCCGACCCGAAGTGATTCCAGCAGCCTGTCGACGTCGGACGTGTCGTTGTAGGCGTGGATGGAAATTCGCAGTCCCCCGTCTCGTGCGGAGACCAGAATCCCCTTCTCGGCCAAGCTGGCAGCGGCTTCTCCCGCCGATGGAAGGTCCACGAGCGTGATCCCCGAAACGCCGGCGTCATGAACCCCTGTCCATGTGTTGCAATTTTGTCATGCTTGGGAAAGGGGGGAGGAGGGTTGGGCGAAAATGTGAGTTCGAGCACAACCCGATCTCTTTCTACAATAATGTGGTCTACGAGGTTTTCCACGACGTTCCGCTTCTCCTTAAAGCTGAATTTTGGCCATTGCTGGTATACGTCATGAGCATTGGAGAAGACTTCGTTGTTGGAGAGGAAGTGGATCTTCAAACTGTCGATCTCTCCCTGTAGACGTGGGAGTTCCTCTTCCAACTGCTGATGGCGCTCTTCAAGAGGCTTATAACGCAATCCGAAGCCCGTTCGTGTAATCTCATCGTCGATGTAGAGCCGATATACCTTGTCCATCTCGGATTCGACCGATCGATGTTCTTTCGTGAGGACATCCAGCAGTTCCTCTTTTTCGACAATGGACTCCTCTGTTCGGCTCAGGAAGTTCGAGTTGAGTCCTTAATCTTGTGTAAAAG
>PCUY01000055.1 GCA_002787815.1 Bacteroidetes bacterium CG12_big_fil_rev_8_21_14_0_65_60_17
CCAACCTAAGCGGACGCGGTGACCTTTGCTCTTCCGGTCACCGCCAGCTTTTACACAAGATTAAGGACTCAACTAGATGACGGCATAGATAATCGAGACAAGGCAACCAACCAGCAGGAAACTCGTGGGAATGAGAAGCCACGGATTGGTATCTATTTTCGGCGAGATCGAGGCGATGATGATGGAAATGATGATACCGTTGATGGAAATCATGATATTGGATTTGGCGTCTGCAAGGGACGTCAGGTCCATGTGAACGCGGTACGTGGTCCGCAACATCGTCTCGACGCCCCGCTTCTTGGACCCCAGTTTGATGTCCTCCTGTTCCGTCTCCATTGAATACCTTTTTTCCGTGTTTGTACGCTCTCTTCCTGTCCTGTTGTCATTCATCCTGTTCGGCGCCTGCCACGCGCAGCCCGCACTGCATGCTCCTTACCTGTTTGATGCCCCGGATGATTCGTTTGTACTTCCGGACATCCTGAAAGAAATTTCCGGCCTCGGCATGTTTCCGGACGGAACATTGGCCGCCATCCAGGACGAAAACGGGATTCTGTTCAGGATTGACGACAGGACCGGTAATATACTCGAAGATATTCGTTTTGGCTTGGATCGCGACTATGAAGGCGTGGAAATCGCAGACCGGACGGCCTGGGTCCTGGAGTCGGATGGCGATCTGTTTTACTTCCCACTGGACGACCCGGGAAACCTGTCCCGAATTCCCACGGGGCTTTCACGGAAGCACAACACCGAGGGCCTCGGAAGGGATCTGGATGGCCATCTCCTGATTGCAGCCAAGAATTATCCCGGACGCGACTATGACACCGATCATGAACGGACCATCTGGTCTTTCAATCCCGAATCAGGCTACATGTCGTCCCGGGCACGCTATGTGATCGACGAACAGGCGGTGGACCCGGAGGGCGAGGAGAAGAAGCGTATTGAGGATGTGAACCCGTCGGCTGTAGCCGTCCATCCGTTCACGGGCCACCTGTACGTCCTGTCCACCAAGAAGAACGAGCTGTATGTCCTGACGCGTGAGATGAGCCTGGTGGAGCGGGTGGAGTTTGATCTCGAGGGCATGGTCCAGCCCGAGGGAATCGTGTTCTCGGACGCGGGCACGCTTTTCATATCATCGGAAGGCCATGACCTGCCCGCCCATATCTTTGTATTCCATCAGCGGTAGCCCCCATGAAACACTCTGTCCGGACTGTCCTTCACCTCCTTGTGCTGACCCTGTCCGTTGATGCCGCTGCCCAGGACTGCATTCTTCCATCTGCCAGCCCATCGTATGAGATTGACTCCCGGCTCGTTATCATTGGAGATGCGGGCGGTGCCGATGCCTCTGGCAGTACGCCGGCCCTTGATCTGCTTCGCGTCGTCCTGACCGATACGTCGACGGCAGCCCACGTCGTATTCACTGGGGACAATATCTACTGCTGTGGTCTTCCCGATTCGACGTCTCCGGAGCGCGGCCGCGCAGAGCACCGTCTGAAAGCACAGCTTCGGGCAGTGGACGCAGCTCGGGGTGAAGTCATTTTCGTACCAGGAAACCATGATTGGGGGAAGGCTCCCCACTACGACCCGGTCATACTGAATCGTCAGGAGCGGTATATAGAGTCGTGGGGCGATGGCAGGTTTCGCATGTTGCCAAATGATGGACTTGCCGGTCCACACGAGACGAAGTTGTCGGACCATGTCCGGCTCGTGGCCATCGATACACAGTGGTGGCTCATGGACAAGCCCAAACCCACTGGCGAATCGGATGACTACGAGGTGAGAGAGGACGGAGAACTTCTTGCTGCACTGTCGGACCTGCTCAACAAGAGGGACGATGAACTGGTCATTGTCGTCGGTCACCACCCCCTGATGTCCATGGGGCGCCATGGCGGCCACTACCCCCTTCGGGACCATGTTTTTCCGCTTACGGAACTGTGGGAACATGCATGGATTCCTTTGCCCGTTGTCGGATCCCTCTATCCACTGCTCCGCAATGCCATCGGTGCCGAACAGGACGTGTCGAACCGGAAATTCCAGGCCTTTGCACGCAGTATGCTCTCCATGATGCAGACGGAAGAAGGACGCTCCCTGTATGTAGCGGGGCACGAGCATGGTCTGCAGCATATCCCGATCGGTCCCCTGGACCATATCCTGGTCAGTGGCGGCGGTTCGCGCCCTTCCTGGGTATCCTCGGGCCAGCCAGCCGCGTTCACGTATGGAGGCTTCGGTCTGCTTGTATTGGATGTGCTGCAGTCTGGAGCTACGATCCTGTATGCCCTGTCTCCGGCAGACAACAACATCGGGTACGACGTCCTTTACAGGACGGAATTACTACCGGAAAAACGTGTCATTCTTGACGAAGCACCGTCGGCCGAGGCCCCTTCCCTGCCCGACAGTGCTTCCGCCGTTCTCGATGAAAACCTCGAAGCAGGTTCTGTCCGGTCTTTCTTCTGGGGAGATCATCACAGACGCGCCTGGACACGGAAAGTCAAGGCGCCTGTTTTTGATATCGGCACAGTGCAGGGTGGCCTGCAACCCGTCAAGAAGGGCGGTGGAGTGCAAACCACCTCGGTGCGCCTTGTAGACAGCCTTGGGCATGAATACGTACTGCGTACGATGACCAAGGATGCGACAGCGACCATTCCTGAACCGTTCCGGAAAACCATTGCCCGCGAGGTCTTTGCCGATCAGAACAGTGCCATATTCCCGTATGGCGCTCTTCTTGTCCCCCCTCTTTCCCGGGCTGCCAGCATATATCATCCCTCTGCATCGCTGTATTACGTACCCCGGGATCCTCGATTCGGTCCGTTTGAAGATCTGGTGGCGGACCGCCTCATGCTGTTCGAACGCCGCCCGGACGACGATATGACTGGCCTTCCCCAGTTCGGCGAATCGCTGGACGTCGAATCGGCAGCGAAGTTTTACCGGGAACTCCGGGAGGACAACGATAACCGTGTCGACGCCCGCATGTATGCCCGGGTCCGGCTGCTCGATATGTACATGAGCGACTGGGATCGACACAAGGACCAGTGGCGCTGGGCCTCTTTTGACAACCCCGACGGCAAGGGAAGATTCTTCCAACCCATTCCGCGTGACAGGGACTGGGCATTCAATTATATGAATGGTGTACTGCCCAGCATCATCAAGTCGCCGTGGGTACTCCCCAAATTCCAGGATTTCCGGGACGAATTCGGAATGCTTCGCGGGTTGAATTCAAATGGAATGCCGCAGGACAGAAGACTTACGGCTGAACTGACACGGGAAGACTGGATAAATGAAGCGCTGTCGCTGCAACGGGTCCTCACACCGGAGGTCATTGAGGCTACGCTTGACAAAATCCCAGCAGAACTCCAAGAGGACTACAGGGACTGGTTCGAAACAAGACTTCACGCGAGACTGGCCGACTTACCGCAGGTTGCCTCCGACTATTACGATCTGCTGAGCAATCTGGTGGATGTGGTTGGGTCAGACAAACACGAGCAGTTTACCATACGTTCGCGGGGAGACCAGGTCGACGTGGTCATGTTCAAAACCTTGAAGGACGGAGAGGTCCGTAAGGAGTTGTTCCGGCGCACGTTCCATGCGGATGAAACAGAAGAAATCCGACTCTACGGCCTGGGCGGCAAGGATACGTTCCAGATTACAGGAGATGCGGACATTCCCATCCGGATATATGCCGTTGGTGGAACCGGTATGGACACCTACACGGATGCTACGCAGGGAACACCAACGAACAAGCACTTCATCATCCATGATACCGTCCCCGGTTCGAGTGTGAGTGCCGGCCCATCCACCCGTGACAAAAGAGACGACGATCCTGTATCGACTGTCTATGATCCTGACGAATTCTGGTTTGAAGTGCTGCTGCCCCGCCTGTTCGTGGAGTCGAATCAGGATGTTGGACTCGCTTTCGGCGGTGGGTTTACACATACGTCCTACCGATTCAGACGCAAGCCCTACAGTACATTCCATACGGCCGCAGCCAACTTCGCTCCCGAGACCGGCGGAATACATATCAATTATCTCGGTCATTTCACTAACCGTCTCCGCGACTGGGGGGTCCTCCTGCGCGCCGATATGCAGTCGCCCAATTCCACGGTAAACTTCTTCGGCTTCGGCAATGAAACTGACCGTTTCGTTCCCGGCTCCGAGTTTTACAGGACCCGCATGACCGCAGCGGAGGTCGATATCCTGCTTGACAGACCCTTTTCTCCACACCTGACCGTGCGCATGGGACATGGCTTTGAACTGTTCGATGTCCAGAGAGATAGCGATCGCTTTACGGGTACAGGCGCTGCCAATGTGGATCGCAGTGATTTCGACCGCCAGATTTTTGGCACTGTCATTGGCGAAGCAGAAGCTGACTTCCGGGACAACCCAGTTGCCCCAAGCTACGGGTTCTTCTGGATGGCCCGCTCGCAAATCCGATTCGGATACAACGACGCGTCACGCACCTCCGCCGATTTGTCGTCGCGTATATCATGGTTCAGTCCGCTGACAGGCAGTCCAGACCACATCCTCGGCCTGCAACTCGGAGCAGGACATACCATCGGCGACGTGCCGTTTTTTCTGACGCAGACCGTAGGTGGCTCCGGCTCGCTGAGGGGCTGGCGCATGAATCGTTTCTCCGGCCGGACGTCATTCTACCAAAACGTCGAAATCCGATCGCGGCTGTTTCGCTATGTCACACCGGTAGCTGTCGGCACGGGAGGTATCCTCGCTTTTTTGGACAACGGACGGGTCTGGATTGACGACGAAAATTCGGACCGATGGCACCAGAGCGTAGGTGTGGGATTGTGGACGAATGTATTCAACCTGACTGTCATCAACATCCACGTTTCGCGTTCGGAAGAGGAGACCGCGCTATCCGGAGGCCTTGGTTTCGCCTTCTGAGAGGCCAGCCAGCTCTTCATAACGTGCAATCTGAGCACGAACTGCAGGCGTCATCCCCGTTTTATTGACAAACTGGTTATACCTGTCCTCCTTGAGCGTACGTGCTTTTACATTGTCAGACAACTGCAACTCCAGCCAGTTTTTCAGCGAGGTAGCCAGTTCGTGGTCCAGTACAGGTACAGCCACTTCAATACGTCGATTCATGTTGCGCGTCATCCAGTCCGCACTGGCCATGTACACCGTCTCCTGACCGGCACATTCAAACACATATACGCGTGCGTGCTCAAGAAAACGATCCAGAATGGAAATAACACAGATGTTCTCGGAAAGCCCGGGTACGCCTGCACGCAGACAACAAATACCTCGCACAATCAGATCGACCTGCACACCATCGGCCGATGCGTCATAGAGTGCATCAATCAGCCCCGGGTCTTCCAGGCTGTTCATTTTCAGCATCATTCGGGCATGCCTGCCTTCCCGGGCTGCTGATTGCAATGCATGCACTTCCCGCATGAATCCCCGCCGCAGTTCATTGGGTGCAACAAGTAGTTTCGACGTCAACGGAAAGGGTGCGTTCTGCTCCAGATGATTGAAAACACGGCCGACATCAGCCGTGATTTCAGGTCTGGCCGTAAACAATGTTACGTCATCATACAGACGCGCCGTCTTCTCATTGAAATTTCCTGTAGATACGAGCGCCACGTCACGTCCGCTACCTTCGGAGAATCGGATATGGACCAACTTTGCGTGCACCTTGATACCAGGTCGACTGGTCTCAACGACAGCGCCCGCTTCGCGAAGACGATCCATGACCGAAAGATTGCTGGCCTCATCGAATCGAGCCTTCAACTCCACGAAAACAAACACACGCTTTCCATGGCAGGCGGCGGTACAGAGTGCGCCTATGATCTCCGAGTCTGATGACACCCGGTACACCGTCATTCTGATCTCTTCCACATCCTTCCGCGTTGCAACGTTCCTGAGGAGTTCCACGACCGGGGCGTATGATTGATGAGGTACGTGCAGCAGACGATCGGCCTCTCGAATGCGTGCCACCAAGCTGTCCTGTTGTGACAGAACAGGATGTGGAAGGGGCGGCAAAGGCTTGTTGCGCAAGGAATCGTGGCCACGATCCAGGATGCCGAAAAAGTCGGAGAAGTTGTGGTATCTACCTCCAAGCTGCGCATCCAGCGTATCCACGTGTAGCAATTCAAGCACGCGATTGAGTACGACCTGGGGCATGTGCCCGTCGTAGAGCAACCGGGTTGGACGACCGGTTTCCCGATTTTTCAGGCTCTTCCGTATCAGTTTCGCCAAGTCCGCAGTGAATTCATCTTCCAGATGAAGATCGGCATCGCGGGATAGTTTGACGGCCCACATATCGGGCATCTCCATGCCCCTTTCCCGTCGAGACAACACCATGCGAACCGCATCGTCCACAAAGCAGAACGCTCCGTCACTGAAATGTATGAACCGCGTCATGTCCGGAAACGCCAGGCGACACATGCATAGCTCCCCTCCCCGTGGATCAACATCGTCCCATATAGACCCGGATCTCAGGCAGACGAGGACCGTTTCCCCGTCCTTCAGGAATGGTGGTGCGCAATCACCTGACTCTGTCCAGATATCCAGGTTGTCCGGCAGCGCCGCTTCAATCCGCTCCAGCCGGGACGGCGCACCGAGCTCATGAGGAGATAACAGGGGTATACCGGCATGCAACAATCCCGGCAGCACGGTTTCCCGGAAAACACGTCCAAACCGTGCCTGCAGCAGGTCCACCTGGCGCTGGATTTCCAGAACGAGGGCATCGGGCGCATAGCCGAGTTTCTGCTTCTTGCGCTCGGACACGTGGCCGAGACTCCTCAGACCAGCGACACGAACGCGGTAGAACTCATCCAGGTTGGACGAAAAAATGGCGAGAAACTTGAGGCGCTCCAACAGCGGGTTGCGATCATCTTCCGCTTCCTGCAATACGCGTTCGTTGAAATCAAGCCAGGAAAGTTCACGATTCCGGTAAGGATCCATTCGTTCGTTCGCATCTGTAGATGGTCTCTGCGCGATCACACGGGCCGCCTACTGGTGGATTCACTTTGCGAACCGTTACCTGTACACTCTCCACGCGAGGCGATTCCTGAAGCATTCGATGGGCCATCAGGTAGGCTAACCGCTCAATCAGGAAGAACTTGTTGTTCAGAATGATCTCCTTGGCCAGCGCGTAGACGTGTTCGTAGTCGACCGTTTTGGTCAGATCGTCGGCCTTGGCCGCACTACTGAAGTCGAGCTGCATCTCCACATCCACTTCATACCGACCACCAATGCGGTGTTCTTCCTGCATGACGCCATGGTGGGCATAGAATACCGCGTTTACGAGTCGAACTGTGCCTTTGGACATGAGTGACGGTTTGATGATGAATCAGGAGGCATCCGAAGTGATCGGGATGCCCTGTTGGGTGAGCAACAGGGAGTCAGCAGGCGTTCCCCGTCCGGACAGAACGCGGGAACGAACGCGGGAAAGATAAATGGTCGCATACAGACCCAGGATCGTATCTGATCGCTGCAGATGTTCATTGAGCAGTGCAGTTACGGTCGCATCGCGGGAGGCGTCGTCAACATCAATATAGCGCGCACCATCCGGTCCGTCGGACGCTGAAGCCGGAAAACTGCGCTCGGGCTCAAACGCCCTGTTGCCGGTGTGACAACCCAGACACTGTACCGGAGACTGCAGGGGTTTGGGTTCCTTGAATACCTCGATCGCGAGGCGTCCGCCACCGTCATAGGATGCATAATCCCATTTTCCGGGTCCACGTTTCCACATTATTGTCGTCTCTACTATCTGACCTTCGTTCATATGATCAGCGGCGAAAAGCGTGCCTTCCGGATATTGCAGAATACCGCCACGTGCACGCTCGGACAGGGCTGCAACCACGGCTGACTCCTTGACGGAAACGATTCGCACAAATGGTGACATCGAGCCTTTCACGGGAATTCGGATCCACCCTTCAGACTCACGCCAGTTTCCTGCACGCTGCATCCAGCCGTCTACCCTCTCGGGATGACCGGCAGCCGTGTGCCACGTATTCTGGAGGAAAGCAGTGAATGACTCCCAGTTGATGGACGGCTGATCCAAGAGGGGCAACAGCCCCGGTGCACGACTGCGCAGGGAGTCTTCCGGACCCAGAAAAAAGTCGCCGCCGACCTCGTATACAATGCCAGCAGTGAATGGATCGCGAGGTGGATCCAGGTAGGGGGTCAGCCAATAAGTCAGAAGAGCGTCCGGGGCCGGTTTGTCGAGATCAATGGGTACGGTGCCGGGCGGAATCAGAGGCGGGGACGGCGAGCACGCCGCGAGTACCTGCAACAGCACCAGTGACAAGGTATACGATATGGGACCCGGGCACGAAAAATGTCGGCGAATCATGATGCCAGCCCAACTCCCACCGGGCGCGAGGCGTTCCCCCAAGAACTTCAGCTTTCCCTAAATCGTCCGATTCCGTAAAGTAAGACGTGTACATACCAGGAAATACTTGGCCTATTACCCTCTACACATTATTGTCATTGCAGCCACGGTGGCCATGGTCGCCGGTCTTCTGGCCGGATGGATGGTGGCGCACCTGGCACTGTCCAAACCACGCCGGGAACTGGCCGTCTCGAATCGTCGCCTGAACGCGCAGAGAATGGAACTGGAGCGTGAGCGGTTCAACCTGTCACGTTTACATCTGCACTCTGATGCCGGTCCGCATGAAAAAGGACAGGAAGGCGACCTCCAGGAAGACAGCCCAGGAGCGGAGGAATCGATCGTAACCACGGGACTGCGGGAAGAAATAGCCGAGTTGAGGTTGGAAAACGATATGCTCAGGGAACGGTTCGCCGAGGAAGATGCCACACTGAGGGACAGGATAGCTGATCTCGAGAGGGAACTGAGCGCGCTTCGCGATCAGGAAGACGCGGTTTTTGAAGACCTGGAGCCTGTCGAAGACCTGGAGCCTGTCGAAGAGCCGGAGAATGCCGAGGAGACAGAGAATGCCGAGGAGCCAGAAGCTGTCGACGAGCCAAAGCGCCCCGCGGAAGTGGCAGACACCATGGATTCCCGTCGTGCAGCGTCCGTGGCCGAGCCACGCCGGTTTGGTGTATTCTGGGTTGATTCACCGGCCATCCAGGTCCCGGCTCCCGAGCAGAACCCAACCCGCGTCAAGAGACCCGTATTCCGGCCCGTAATTACGATGATGCCGCAGACCGGAGAACACAAAGATTCGGGTTCCCCGCTGCAAAGCCTTCTCGGACTCGATGACACGGCCTTCAAGGTGCTCTCCGACCAGGGCTACGCCGATGTGGAGCGAATTGCCGACCTTACGCCAATAGAAGTGGATGCCCTCTCCGACCTGCTCGACGTACCTGCCGCGCGTATCGAGATGCGTTGGATCCCGGATGCCCAGATGGCACAGTTCAGCCCGGAGTTCAGCCCGGAGTTCAGTAGCCAGCCTGGACCTGGGACGCCGGAATCGTAGTCAGGTCGCGAAAAGCGCCAATACGGTTCTCAATATCGGACATCGACAAATCAAGCAGGCGCTCGGGACCAAAGCTCTCCACGCAATAGGAAGCAATCGCACTTCCGAATACGAGGGCGTGCTTGAGGTCATCACTTCCGAAACTGTTGGCGGCATCCAGATAGCCGGCAAATCCGCCCATGAACGCATCTCCTGCACCCGTAGGGTCCTGAATTTCCTCGAGCGGATACGCAGGAACTGCAAAAATGTCTTTTTCCGTGAACATGAGGGCTCCATGCTCGCCTTTTTTGACAATCACGATATCGGGACCCATCTCCCTGATGATCCTGGCTGCCCGTACGAGGTTGGGTTCACCGGAGAGCTCGCGTGCTTCTGAATCGTTTACCGCCAGACAGTCCACACGAGCCAGCACCTCCTGAAGTGTGTCAAGAGAACTCTCTATCCAGTAGTTCATGGTATCACACATGACGAAATCAGCCGTCTGAACCTGATCGAGCACCTGCAATTGTACCGACGGATCCAGGTTGCCGAGACAGACGACACGTGAATTGGCATAGGCCGCAGGCAGAACAGGCGAAAATGTCGACAGAACGTTCAGGTCCGTATACAGTGTATCGCGATTGTTCAGGTCGTAGTGGTAGCGTCCCCCCCAGGCGAATGTCTTCCCCTTGCCGATAATCTCGAGCCCAGTCAGGTCGACACCTGAAGACGCCAACACCTCCATGTACGCATCCGGGAAGTCGCCTCCAACCACCGCCATTATTCTGGGGTGAGGCGTAAAGAATCTTGCCGCCATGGTAATATACATGGCACTCCCTCCCAGTGCCCTGTCGCGTTTGCCGAATGGTGTTTCAATGCGATCAAAGGCAACTGTGCCGACGGCCAGAATGCTCATGAATTCTTGGGCGGTTGTGGTCGAAATGGAATGGAGGCGTGGCTAACCGTGTAAATGTACGTCGACCCGAATCGATATACAGGAATCTTGTGCCTGCGGAAACGTAGACGCACACTGATAGTACTTTGCCAACTCCCAAGCAGCAGCATACCTTCAGGCTGAACCGCATGACAGCAACGCATATCCCACGCATTCTACTCCTCCTGATCGCCATCGGCAGCGGGGCCGGTCTCCTACACGCCCAGCCCGTGGATCGCGCAGCTGAAACAACGTTTTCACGAGGCATGGACCTCTTCAATGATGGCCTGTTTGCGCGATCCATAGATGCATTTGAAACGCTGACCGCTTCCAATCCGGATCATGTTCGCACGGTCGACGCGCTGTATTACATGGCAGAAGCCCACCTCGCGCTTGGTCACGAGGGTGAAGCCATTCGCCTGCTGGAGGTATTTGACACGAATTATCCGAGACATCCTTTCGCATTCGGTACCCGTCTGGCACTCGGCAAGTACTTTTTCGATCGCGGAGAGCATGATCGCGCCTATGAGCTGTTGTCAGGCGTGCTTGAAAGAAGTCCGAGTCGTGAGTCCTCGGCTGTTGCTTTGTACTGGATGGCGGAATCCCGGTCGGCAGAAGGAAACGTGAATGAGGCGAGGAACCTCTTTGACCGGATTGTACAGGATTTTCCCGATACGGACGCTGCACCCAGAGCTGCCTATGCGGCTGCGCTCATTGATATTGACGAACAGCTTTTCACGTCTGCTGCGCGTCGTTTCGAGGACCTGGCGCGCATGTTTCCCCAATCCGAATACACCCGCAACATGGGCCTCGCCCTGGCGGAAACGTATTACGAAATCAGTGACTACCGACGTGCTGCTGACGAGATTCTCCGGCAGCGACCCTACCTGGATGGTGAGGCCTTCGACAGGGCCACGTTTCTGTTGGCTGAGTCCTACAACCAGCTGGGACGCCATGAAGATGCCATTATATCGTACAGGTATTTCACCGAAGAGCGTCCGGAGAGTCCATATTACAGACGCGCTCTCTACGGCTTGGCATGGAATTATCACCATCAGGAGACGTGGCAGTGGGCCGCCGACAATTTCAGACGAGTGCATGAGACAGGATCCGATGATCTGGCTGCGTCGGCCATGTACCATGAGGCCGTCAACCTTCGACTCGCAAGACAGGACCGGGAGGCGCTCCGCACGTTCGAGCGTTATGTAACCAACTGGCCTGAGCACATTCTTGCTGACAGGGGATGGTTTGAATTGGGTGTTCTCAGATATCAGCGTCGTGACTGGTCCGGGGCTCGCGATGCACTTGGCGTATTCCTGGACGATTTCAGGGAGTCCGATGTTCGCGGTGATGCCCTCATGCATTTGGGCAATACCAATATTGCTCTGGGTGATTTTGACGCTGCGCTCACGGCATTTGATATGGCCATTGCCCTGGATGCCGCACCGGCTGAATTGCGGGAACGTATCATTTTCCAGAAAGCCTGGCTCCTGTACAGGAACAGGGACTACCGGAAAGCATCCGAGGAATTCCTGGCACTCCACGAAGCCAACAACACCTCGAAAGCGGCGGACCAGTCACTGTTCTGGGCAGCCGAGAGTTATTTCCAATTGGAGCAATTTGATCTGGCGGGCACGCTGTTTGAACGGTATCTGAAAGAGTATCCCGGTGCGGAACAGGTCGATGCAGCGCATTACGCTCTCGGCTGGACCTATTTCCGCCAGGGCCGCTACGCCGATGCCATACCGCAGTTTGAGACGTTTCTGGATGCGTATCGCCGCGTTGGAGATACCGTTCCGTACCGGAGTGACGCCATGCTGCGCCTCGCAGACAGCTACTTTGCCTTGAAGCAGTATCCGCAGGCAGTTCGCGTATACGGTCGATTGGCGGCCGAGGGTGACGATTATGCTCTTTTTCAGATTGGTCAGGCCTACTCCAACGCCGGTGATGCCCTGGAGGCCATCTCTACGTTTCAGCAATTGATTGACGACTACCCTTTCAGTGAATGGCGAGAGGAAGCCCGGTATCAACTGGGCTACCTGTACTTCCTGAACCAGGAATATGAGTTGGCCGTGGATTCCTATCGTGCATTGAAGGAGTCTTTCCCAACGGATCCGCTTGCCGCCAAAGCACAATATGGTATTGGAGATTCGTTCTTCAACGCCGGGCGCACCGACGATGCTGTCCGAGCCTATATGACCGTACTTCGTGATTACCCGAACAGTCCATTCACGGCCGATGCCGCGTCGGGGATCCAGTTCGCCCTCCTGGCCAGTGGAGATGTTGACAGATCCGATGCCATCATAGACTCACTGGCGGATGCCCATGCCGGTTCTGCACTCGCAGAAGAACTCCGCTTCCGACAGGCCGAGACGCGATACCAGTCGGGACTCTCCGACAGGGCTCTAACTGACTTCGAGTCCCTCTTGTCCGATGGCGTATCTGCCGGAAAGCGTGCCGATGTATTCTGGTATATCGGGCTGATACATCGGGATGCAGGAAGATTGAACGCGGCCATGGAAGCATTCAGGGCCGGTCTCGATGTATCCCAGGACCAGCGCAGAAGCGAACTGGCGTATGCTCTCGGATCCCTGCAACTGGAAACACAGGATTTTGAAGATGCCCTCACATCATTCGATATCATGGAGCGCGCCACACCTCCCGGAACGAATGAACGCGCACAGGCACTTTACGGTCGAAGCCGTGCGCTGTCTGGACTCGGTCGGTCGGACGAAGCACGTGGCCTTCTCGAGGCCGTCACAGAGACAGCACCTGACAGTCCCGCCTCATATCCCGCCTTGCTTGGTCTGGCACGTATTCATCTGGAATCGGGTAATGCCATGGAGGCGCTGCCGCTTCTTGAACAGGTCTACCGTGGAGCACGCGACGCAACGGGTGCTGAAGCCCTTTTCGTATTGGGCGAGTTGTATTTCTCCGAGGGTGATGTTGCACGCTCGGCTGAGGTTCTTTCCCGCATGTCCACCCTGTTTCCCGGCTACCCGGAATGGATGGCGCGCAGCCTGGGACTGCAGGGCCGTGCATTCGAGCAGATGGACAATCCCGGCGAAGCGCTGCGCATCTACAGGGAACTGGTATCTACATACCCGGACAGCCCCGTTGCGGAGCATGCGCGTCAACGCATAGATGATCTGGAGGTCGAGTAATGAAGGCGGTATTCAGTATTTCAGCATTGTTTTTTGTCGTAGGCATGGCATTTGCGCAGGAGACACCCGTTCTGCCCGATCTGGCTCCACGTCAGGTGGAAATCACCGGTGAACTCGCCATATCGTTCCCCTCTCTCAGACGTCAACCCCTGATTGGCTTCAATCCACCTCCTGCCGTCCCTGGTATTCCCGACTCCAGGCGGCCTTATACTGGCCAGTACAAACAATCCGGGGCGGATTTGCCAGCGAGCCCGTTGTCGCCACCAGACCCACCTGCGGTTTCAGCTTTTGCTTCCCGGACGGCCCAGTCAGGGCGTATTACGCTTCAGGCTGGTCGCTACCTGGACCGATTTGTGGATGCGGATGTCGAGCTGTACGTGGATGACGCGCAATCCATAACAACATCGGTGACGTATTTCGGCACAGATGGGCACGACGCCACACCCACGGGTGGCTCGACGGAACGGGATCTCTTTTCGTCGGACGTCAGGTGGCGTCGAACCGCCGGTCCAGGAATAATGGACATTCGGGCCGGACTGACCCGCAACTCGTGGAATCTGGTCGGAGCGACACCCGTTCCGGGCTCTTTCTCGCTTCCCAGCCCGGAGCGGACGGCTTCGGCTGTACGGTTCAGCGCAGGCTGGGGCTCACGCATAGGCACCCGCCTGCCATTCGACGCTACGCTGTCCTGGATGTCTTCGGAAGTTGAGACAGATATATTTGATCCGACGGTTCGGGATGACCCGTCAACGGATCGGCATGAAA
>PCUY01000040.1:0-26490 GCA_002787815.1 Bacteroidetes bacterium CG12_big_fil_rev_8_21_14_0_65_60_17
AGTGTAGCAGCGTTACTCGAGGTGAGGACAACGCCGGTGGGCGCGAAATTGGCCCCGTCCCACCGGGTAGCGCCGAAAATGGCGTTTCTCTGCGTTAATCGTCACTCTGGCGAAATACTTCGCCGAATGACCCGGCCATACTTCGCTCCTCACGCCTTGATAAACGCCATTTTCGATTGCTACAGCGGGTTCTGGCGTAGTGTGAACAGGTCCTAGTATAATCCATCACGTCAATACGGACACGGGTAATTCTGCGTACCCGGCGGTCTCCTGTTCAGGTAGGCTCCCAAAGTGCTGTCAAAACGTGATGAAAGGTCATCCATTTGCGGCGCTCGGCGTCGAGTGCTTTTTCGCCTGCCGGGGTAATGGTGTAGTAGCGCCGCCGCCGCTCCCCGTCGGGTTCATGCCAGTAATCGCGTATCCAACCGTTCGTCTTCATGCGGTGCAGCACGGGGTACAGCGATCCAGCGGTCCACTCGACATCACCCCCCGAAAGCTCCCGCACCTGGCTGATGATCTCGTAGCCGTAACTGTCACCCCGTTTCAGAATGGACAGCACAATGGCTGTAATCGATGCACCGTTCAGTGATTTTGTGGACATGTTGTATATGGTTGATCAGGCAGACTGGAGCACGTGGGCCGGGTTCATCCGGGCGACGCTACGTGCGTGAAACCCTATCGTACACACGGCCACGGCGCTGCTCAGTATCACGCTCGACGGGTCGCGAAGAGCCTGGCGGCTGCCTGTCGCGAGCGGAAACGAGAACACATCGAGAAAGGACGGGGCGGCAAACATGACGCGCTCCGGCATGGCCTTGTCACCGACCGTCAGCGTGGCCGAGGCATCCCGCACGCGAACGGCATGCACGACCTGGACAACGGACTGCTCAAGGGCCGGTCCGAGGGGCGCCGGGACCGTCCCTCTCAACTCCGGAGTGCCATTTTGCTCCACCACACTGTTGACCAGGAAAATCCGGTCTCCCCTGTCATGGAAGCTGTCAAGCGTCCAGTACACATCCAAGAACCGAAAAACGGTGATGACGCTCGCAATGGCAATGGACAGCCCAATGATATTTATAATGGATGCGACGGGACTACGGGCCAGACTCGCCATATACCTGATTTCGCGGCCTATGCCGGCCCGCGAGTAGCGCTTCTCGGATGCGATACGCCGGTAGGAAGCATGCAGGTCTCCGGAATTCCCCGTACCTTGGCGCGCCCTGTCGAAGGCTTCTCTCGGCGGGAGCCCCCCGTGGAGCGCGGCTTCGTATTCGTCACGCAGGTGCTGCTCGAGTTCATCAAGGTCTTCCGGGAGGATGGCCCGGTCGCGCGAGAGAAATTGACGCCAGGTGGAAATGGCCACTTCCAGGTCAAACGGAGGCAGGTGTTTTTGGGGCATGCGTAGTCCTGAGAAGATTGGTTTTCCGGGACTACGGGGCGGGCACGGAGGATGTTACATAGAATTTCTACATATAATCCAGTTCGCTGTGTGGTATACTTCAGTTCATTACCAACGATAAAGAAAGCAGGACAGAATGAGCAAAGGAAAAGTAAAGTGGTTCAACGCAGACAAAGGTTTCGGATTTATCGCTCCTGACGATGGCGGAAAGGACCTTTTCGTGCACCACTCGGAAATCAAGGTCGACGGTTTCGCAACCCTCGACGAAGGTCAGTCGGTCGAATTCGAAGTTGGCCAGGGCCCCAAAGGCCCATGTGCAAACAACGTGGTACCGGCCTGATCCAGCCGAAAATTGATTTTTTGTCGTGACTGACGAAGAATTCACGATCGTCTTGACGGTGCGCTCCTGGGTGGAGCGCACCGTCATTCGTTTGGGGCTCTGCCCATTTGCGGGAAAGGTGTTCCGGGAGGGCACGATCCACTATCAGGTGACCGCCGCCGCGACGGAAGAGGCACTTCTCGAAGCGCTCGCCGCCGAACTTGGGCGCGTGGAGGAAACCACGCTGCTCATCCATCCGCACGTGCTCACGGAATTCGATGCGTATAACGCGTTTCTGGACCGCGCCGACGCGCTGCTTGAGGCCCTGAACCTCACAGGTGCATATCAGATTGCCAGCTTCCATCCGGACTACCGGTTCGACCAAGTTGCGCCGGACGACCCGGCGAACAGGACAAACCGCTCCCCCTTTCCCATGCTGCACATTCTCCGGGAAGATCGCCTGGGCGAAGCCATTGATTCCTACCCCGACGTACATCTCATTCCCGAACGCAACATCGCGTTGATGCGCAAATTGGGAGGTGCATCGTGAACCCGGAGCATTTTATAGAACACCCCGAAGGCGGTCGCTACCAGGAGGTCTTCAGGTCATCTGCCCGTGTTGTCAACGATACCGGAAAGCAGCGATCAGCCCTGACCCATATCTATTTCGCTCTCGACGGCGACGAACGGAGTCGCTTTCACCGGGTCGCGTCGGATGAAGTCTGGAATCTGTACCGGGGTGTGGGGCTCTATCTCTACGTATGGGATGGCAGCGCCTCGCGTCCAGATCGCATAGAGCTCTCAGTGGACACGAATCAATTCTGCCACGTTGTGCCAGCTGGCACGTGGCAGGCGGCCGAGCCCAAACAGGGTGGGGTACTTGTGGGGTGCTCTGTCGGCCCCGGTTTTGAGTTTGATGACTTTACGCTCATGACGCCCAACTCGGTGGAGGCTGTCCGGCTGCAAAACCTGGATCCGACACTCGGCCGCCTCGTCATACCCTGATCGACGAAGGTTCAGGCACGTTCCGCCAATTCAGTCCACTGCTCCAGGTCCTTCTCCAGCAGCGCCTCCAGCACCCCCAGCTCCTCGGCAAGCCGCTGCGCCGCTTCGAAGTCGTTGGCCGCCGCCATCAGCTCGTTTTCCAGGTCCGATTTCCGTGCTTCTGCATTGGAAATCTGCTTTTCCAGCCTGTCGAGCTTCTGTTTTTCCGCCCAGGAGAGCTTTTTTGGTGGGGCTGGAGCCGCATCCGAGGCTGAGGCGGCGCGCGGTGGCGCGGCGGAGTCGGGAGCCCGTTTTGCGTCCGGCGCTGCCTTCATTTCACGGGCGCGCTTCGCTGCCTCATGCTCCTCCTCTTCCTCGCGCTGCTTTTCCAGGTAGGCTGAATAGTTACCCGGATAATTCCGAAGCACCCCGAGCTCACCCACGCGTACGATGTCATCGACCGTCCGGTCCAGGAACCAGCGATCGTGACTGACTACGATGACGACCCCCTGGAACGAATCCAGGTACTCTTCAAGCGCCGTGAGTGTCGCTATGTCCAGGTCGTTTGTGGGTTCATCGAGCATGAGTACGTTCGGCGCCTGCATGAGCACCAGCAGCAGATGGAGCCGCCGCCTCTCTCCTCCCGAAAGTTTGGCCACGGGAGTGTACTGCACGGCTGGCGGAAACAGGAAGCGCTCCAGCATCTGACTTGCCGTAATAATGCCGCCATCGGCCGTCGGAATGTGCTCGGCCACTTCCTTGACGGTATCTATGACGCGCAGTTCATCGTTCAGCGGCCGCCCCTCCTGGTCGAAATAACCGATCACGGCTGTGGGCCCGATTTCCACGCGACCCGAATCGGGCGTCGTCCGACCGGCTATCATGTCCAGGAGCGTCGTCTTGCCCGATCCGTTCGGCCCGATGATTCCGATCCGGTCATGCCGCGTAATGAGGCGCGAATAGCCGTCAACCACGGTCCGCCCGTCCCAGGCCTTGGTGACGCGGTCAAGCTCAATCACCTTCTTTCCGAGGCGGGTCGACGCGCCGCTCAGTTCCACACCCGCGTCGGGGCCGTCCGGGGTCGATTCCTGCAGCGCCCACGCACGCTCCACGCGGTACTTGGCCTTGGACGTGCGCGCCTTCGCCCCGCGCCGCAGCCAGGCCAGCTCACGCCGCGCCAGGTTGCGCCGCGTCTGCTCGGTGGCTTCCGAGAGACGTTCCTCTTCTTCTTTCAGTTCCAGATAGCGAGTATAGTTGCCTTCGTATTTCATGACGCCTGCGCCCGGGCGCACCTCGAGCATCCGGTTCGTGACCCGGTCCAGGAAGTACCGGTCGTGCGTAACGAGCAGCAGCGCCCCGGAAAAGCGGGACAGCCAGGTCTCAAGCCACGCAATCGTTTCCGTATCCAGATGGTTGGTCGGCTCATCGAGCAGTAGCAGCTCCGGCTCGAGCAGCAGCGCGCGGCCGAGCGCCACCCGCTTCTTCTGGCCTCCCGAGAGCGTCCCGACGCGGGCCTTCGTATCGACAATACCCAACCGGTCCAGCAGCGCGTGCGCCCGGGCCTCCCGGTCCCAGGCCCCGGTCACGTCAAGCTTGTGGCTGAGCTCGGACATGCGCGCCAGTATGGTTTCCTGCTCTTCGGGAGATGCGGCCTGTTCCAGTTGGCGCGACACCTCTTCGTAGTCGTGAAGCAGGCGGAGCTCCGGGTGGTCGGTATCGAAGAGGGCATCGAGAACCGACAGTTCCGGATCGAATTCAGGGGTCTGGGGCAAATAGGCCACGCGGGCAGATGACGGAATGGAAATGCGGCCGCCATCAGCCTTCTCGAGCCCTCCCAGGATGCGCATGAGCGTCGTCTTCCCCGATCCGTTGGCGCCGATGAGGCCCATCTTCTCGCTCTCGCCGAGGCCGAACGTGACGCCCTCCAGAAGCGGCTTCAGGCCATACGTTTTATGCAGGGAGTCAACATTGAGGATATTCATGCCGGGCAAACGGCAGACCACGCGGCGTGTTCTGTGCGCTTTTCGTGCGATCGTAGCCGCGCCGACGTATGTTTCGTGCATGCTGACACGCCCTGCACCCATCCCGCCTCGCCGCCGCATTGCCCCAGGCCTGCTGTTACTCATGTGGGCCACGGTCTTGCGGCCTCATGTCGCCCCCGCGGCCGCGCAGGACGGCCCGCGCGCACCCGGTCCGGACCGCGCAACTATGCTCGATGTGATGTCCTTCAACATCCGGTTCGACAATCCGGATGATGGACCCGACGCTTGGCCCGAGCGGCGGCGCGATGTGGCTGCGCTCATCCGTACCGAGGCGCCCGACCTGGTGGGGCTGCAGGAAGCACTCCGCAGCCAACTTGACGACCTGGCTGCAGCGCTTCCGGAATACGACTGGCTCGGCGAGGGCCGCAGTCGCGAGGAGCGCGGCAACGAATACAGCGCCATCCTGTACCGGCGCGACCGGCTCCGCGTCATGGAAAGCGGCACGTTCTGGCTCTCGGAAACCCCTCACGTGCCCTACTCGCGCGGCTGGGATGCAGCGCTCGAGCGCGTGGCCACATGGGCGCGGTTTGAAATCATGGGTCCCGGCCACCCAACCGGCACCGGAGGCGCTCCCGCGCGCATTTTGCACCTCAATACCCACTTCGACCACCGGGGAGAACAGGCGCGGCTCGAAAGCGCGCGTCTCATTGCCCGCTGGACACGGGACCATTCCGGTGGAGACCCGGTCGTGGCCACGGGCGATCTGAATACGCTTCCGGGTACAGCCCCGATTGCTGCGCTGACGGACGCCGGCCTTCAGGACGCTTTTTCCGTGGCGACAACGCCTCATCACGGCCCGACGGGGACTTGGAACGGCTTCGAGGCCGTTCAGGCGGAGCGACGCATTGATTACGTATTCGCAGATGCGTCGATTGGCGTCAAAAAACATGCCATCCTGCCCGGCAAGAGGCCGAATGGCCGCTTCGTGAGCGATCACCTGCCGGTTGTGGCGCGTCTCGTGCTCGGACGCCGCGCCCCGGCGAACGATCTCCGGCAGGGCCACGCCGTGATTCCCCATCCGCGATCGGTCGAAATGCCTGCATCGGGCCAGGCAGCGCCCTTCCTGCTCGATGAGCGGACGGCTGTTCTCGTACACATGGATGCGGCGCTCGCCGACGGTCCGGGCACTTCGGCGCTCGGTACCGAACTGGAGCGTCTGGCGGCGCACCTCCGGTCCTGGCTGGGGACGAGTCCCCCGGCCAATGTCCAGGCGCCGGCCATCCATCTGGCGCTCGTGCCACGCGCAGGAAACGCGCCGCGTGCGGGGGGTGCGCTGGACGAAGCCTACAGGCTTGAGATCCATGCCGATGCCATCCGACTGGAAGCCGCCACACCTGCCGGGTTGTTTTACGGCATGCAGACGCTTGTACAGTGGCTTCCGGCAGAAATTGAGCACTCCGGCCTGTCGCGCGAGGCCCTGGCCATCGCGCCTGTGTCCATTACCGATGCGCCGCGCTTCGCCTGGCGCGGAGCCATGCTCGATGTGGCCCGTCATTTTTTCGGCCCCAAAGACGTAAAGCGGTATCTGGATCTGATGTCGCGCTACAAAATGAACCGGCTGCACCTGCACCTGTCCGATGACCAGGGGTGGCGTATTGACATACCGGGTCGGCCCGAACTCACGCGCATTGGCGCACAGACCGGAGTGGGCGGAGGAACGGGGGGATATTACAGCATGGCCGAGTATGAGGACCTGGTCCGTTACGCTGCCGAGCGGTATATCACCATCGTTCCCGAAATCGACATGCCCGGGCACACGAATGCTGCGCTCGCATCCACCCCGGAACTGAACTGCGATGGAAAGGCGCCCCCGCTGTATACGGGGATGAACGTGGGCTTCAGTACGCTGTGCGTGGAGAAGGAGGAGACGTATGCGTTTGTGGAAGATGTCGTCCGGGAAATTTCGGCGCGCACGCCGGGCGCGTGGTTCCACATCGGAGGCGATGAGGTGCAGGAGCTGTCCGCGGACGCCTATCGGTGCTTCATGCGGCGCGCAGAGGACATCGTAACGCGCCACGGGAAGCGGCTCGTAGCCTGGGATGAAGTGGCTGAAGTGGGACTTGGGCTGGCCGACGGCGCCCTGGTGCAGGTCTGGCGTCCACAGACCGAAGAGACACGTCGGCACCTGCGGGCAGCCCATGCCCGCGGCGCCCGGTTCATCCTCTCGCCGGCCAACCACATCTACCTGGACATGAAATACAACGAAACGAGCCGAATCGGACTTTCATGGGCAGGACTGACAAGCGTCAGGGCAGCGTACGAGTGGGAACCGGCCGATCTCGTGCAAGGCATCCCGGAACATGCCATCGAAGGCATTGAGGCGCCGCTCTGGACGGAAACGGCCGAAACAATGAACGATCTCGAGTGGCTTGCATTCCCCCGGATTGTGGGCGCAGCCGAGCTCGGTTGGTCGGCTCGGCACCACCTGCGCTGGGAGTCCTACGCCCGTCGCCTCGCCGCCCACGCCCCCCGCTGGCGCGCACTCGACATCGACTACTACCCCTCTCCGCTCATAGATTGGCAGTGAGCAGCCCATGAACATCCGCCATCTCGCAGGCTCCTTCGCCATTTACCGCTTTCCCCCCGACACGCCGGTGCCAACCTCCGTACTGGCCTCCGAAGTCTTCTCCGTCACCCGGACGGCGACCGAACTGTCTGTCGTGTGCCGCTCGGCCGTCGCGTTGGGCCCGGCGCGCCCCGAGCACACCGAGCCCGACTGGTCCTGCCTGGAAGTCGAAGGCCCCCTTCCGTTTACCATGACCGGCGTGCTTGCGGAGCTGTCTGCCGTTCTGGCCCGGGAAGGCGTGAGCCTGTTCACCGTATCTACCCATGACACGGATTATCTGTTTGTGAAAACAGCAGCGCTGGAGCAGGCCGTGCAGGCGCTCACAGGTGCGGGACACGCCATCACCTGAGCAGACGCCGTCCTCACCCACATGCCGTCATTCTATTCCGATCTGCCTGTTATCACCTCGTTTGAGGATATTTTTGCGGACAATGTCCTGCACCCCGTTCCGGACGGGTGGTGGATTGTCGTGGTGGATATCGAGGGATCAACCGACCATATACGACAGGGACGTTACCGGGATGTCAATTTTGTGGGCGCGAGCACGATCGCTGCCGCGCGGAATGCATGTTCGAGCCCGGACATTCCATTCGTGTTCGGTGGTGACGGCGCCACGCTTCTCGTGCCCGAACATGAACTGGGACGCGTTGGGGCGGCTCTCAAGGGGGCGGCCGAGGCGGCACGAACGTCGCTGGACATGAGGTTGCGCGTCGGCGCCGTAAGCGTTGACAGGATGCGCGAGGAGGGACACTCGTTGTCGGTGGCGCGTTTCCAGGCCAGCCCCGGATACCACCAGGCTGTTTTCGGAGGCAGTGCACTCGCCGAGGCGGAAGCGCGTGTAAAAGGACAGGGAGCAGGACAACGCATGGCGCCCGGCCCGCCGGGACAGGACGCCGTGATACGGTTCGAAGGCACGCACGCCACAACGCCGGATTTCACGGGACTCGAGTGCCGGTGGAAGCGAATTGAAAGCCGTCGTGGCGAAACGGTGAGCCTGATCGTGGAGGCCGGCGGGCTGCGTGAATACCAGCAGTTGCTTCGCGCGCTGGACCGCATCTATGGCCCCGAGGCCGAGCACCGGCCGGTCCTCCCGAGTGACCTTCGGCCCTCGTTCGGCCTGCGTCATCTCGGGCGGCTCGAACCCAGTCTGCGTGCCCGGCCCGGCATGCGCTGGCTCTATACGCTGCGAATCTGGGTACAGCAGTTTTTGCTCATACTGTTCGTGCGGCGCGATATACACGTAGGTGGCGTCGCGTGGAAACGCTACCTCCCCGTACTCTCGGCCACAACCGATTTCCGCAAATATGACGGTGTGCTTCGCATGGTACTCACCGGAACGCCCGAGCAGCGGGAGCGCCTGGAAGCGTGGCTCGCCGAGCGTCATGAAGCCGGAAAACTGGTCTGGGGCCTACACGTCTCGGACAGTGCCATCATGACGTGTCTCGTGTATGAGCGGCTCGGCGACCAGGTACACTTCGTCGACGGATCAAACGGCGGATACGCCATGGCAGCCGTCGACCTCAAGGCGCGAAAGAAAAACCGGAGCTGAGGCGGGATGCGGCGGTGGTACCTACCCCCTGAACCGCAGACAGAGACAGGCCCCCTTTCCCGGGCCATCCGATTCCATCCAGACCGTGCCGCCATCCACTTCGGCGAGCTTGCGCGCCACACTGAGTCCAATGCCGAGCCCGCCCTGGTACCGTGTCAGATGGTCTTCCACCTGATAATACTCGTCAAAGACGCGCTCCAGTTGAGACACCTCGAGCCCCCGCCCGGTATCGGCCACGCGAAGCACGGGACCCTCCGATGTGTCCACGACTTCGATGGTGATGGTGTCGCCGGACCCGGTCGCATCTACCGCATTGGAAATGACGCTCCCCAGAATGCGTCGCAGGCGCTCGGCATCCATGGCTACCCGCACACCGGGCAGGAAACGGGTTACGACACGCAGGCCCGCGGCAGCAAGCATGGATTCCATCTCGCCGAGCACCTCCTGCGCAACGAGGCAGGGGTCAATCCGGGCAGTCTCGGATACGTCGGACACCTCGTCCCCCAGCCGCAGCGATTCAAGCTGAGTCATGGATTCGATGACGGCCGCGAGGCGTGCGGCCGCCTTCTGGGCATCGGCGGCAAATTCGCGCTGCAACTCCGACCCGTCCTCACCAAGAATATCCAGGCTCTGCTGCAGGATGGAGAGCGGCGTTCGCAACTCATGACTGGCAATGGCCATGAAATCAGAGCGGAATTTCTCGAAATTGCGCAGTTTCCGGTAGGCGGACTGAACGAAATCCATCTGCCGGGCATTCCGGATGGCGAGCGCCGCCTGGTTGGCAAACATGCGGAGCGTGTGCTCATCGTCGTCGTCGAACCCACTGCCCCGCTTGTTGAGCGCCTCAACGACCCCGATCGTCATGCCCTCGATGGTGAGCGGCACGGCCAGGAGCGACCGTGTTTCAAAGCGGACTTCCTTCGATACGCCATCATAGTGCTCCCGCGACGTGGCGACCGCGTTTTCAATCACCGACTGTTCGCCGACGTAGACCTTTCCCGCAATGCTGTTGTTGAGCGGCACCGGAATACCGGCCAGTTCCTCCTGGCTTGTTCCACTGGATGCGACGAAGCGGAGCGACCCCGTCACCTCATCGAACAGCAGAAGCGCTCCGGCTTCGCACCGCAGCAGGTCCACCACGGTATCTATGATATACGTGAGGAGCGCTTCCTGATTGCCCGCCGCATTCAGTTTCAGACTGATATCGAGGAGGCGTTCGTGAAGGTCCAGCAATCGATGGGTTTCCTGCGGCATCCAATTCGAATAGGTGACGCCATGGAGTGTTCCGTCGGCGGTCTTCCGCCCGGAAGCCTGCGAGCATGATCCATTTATTTCCTACATTCCATGTCGGTGGTGCTTCGCTCCACTTCCCAGCCTTATCCCAACCTTGACACCCATGCGTCCCATCCGACTTCCTCTGCTCGCGGCCCTGCTCTTTGTTGGCTGTGCATCCAGCCAGGAAACATCCCGTCCAGAGACGACGGGAGAGGAGACGGCGGGAGCGGAAATGTCGGATCTGGAACGGGTGTATTGGGATCGCGTCGAGGCCTCCCGGCAGAATTACGTACAGGCTGACGTGGATTTCATGACCGGCATGATTGCCCACCACCGGCAGGCCCTCGTAATGTCGGCCTGGGCTGAGCCCAACGGGGCATCGCCGCAGATACAGACACTCACAGCCCGGATCATCAACGCGCAGAAGGACGAAATCGCGACCATGGAGAAATGGCTCCGAGACCGCGGCGAGGACATCCCATCGGAACATGCCGGCATGCACGGCGACCACGACATGCCGGGCATGCTCTCGCAGGCGCAACTCGATGAGCTCCGCACCGCAAAGGGCCCCGACTTCGACCGGCTCTTCCTGCAATACATGATCCAGCACCACCAGGGCGCCGTCACCATGGTGAGCCGGCTGTTTGCCACCGACGGCGCCGGGCAGGACGATCAGTCGTTCCGCCTGGCAACCGACATCAATGTCGACCAGATCACAGAAATCGAGCGCATGCAGCGTATGCTCAGCGCCATGACCAACTAATGCACCTACTACCATGAAACACACATGTACCCTGGCCGCTGCAGCCGTTCTGCTCCTGGCTGGTTGCTCGCAGAAACCCGTGGTCGCGCCAACAGGCACGACCGCCGGTTCCGTCACTGTCCATTCCGGAGAGAAGCCCATGCCCGATCCACGGATTGGCCTTGGCGCGGGCCTGTTCGACGCCGAAGAAGCCATCTGGAACATGACCAAGCGCTCCACGACAGCACCCCCGGAGGCCTTCGTAGGCGTGACGAATTCGGACCTGGCCTTCCAGGGCAATTACGCGTTTCAGGGTAATTACAACGGCGTCATCATCTGGGACATCTCGAACCCGGCACAACCCAAGGTCGTCGTTGATTACGTGTGTCCTGCCTCTCAGAGTGACGTCTCGGTGTACGGCAACCTGATGTTCGTCTCCGGAGAAGGGCTCGGCGGTCGTCTCGACTGTGGGACCGAGGGCGTGCAGGAAGCTGTCAGCAAGGATCGTCTGCGCGGCATCCGCATTTTCGACATCGAGGACATCCGTAACCCGAAGTATGTATCCAATGTGCAGACCTGCCGCGGAAGTCACACACATTCGGTGCTGAAAGATCCGAACGATGACGAGAATGTGTACGTCTACGTATCGGGATCGGCAGGCGTCAGGCCCGCTGAAGAGCTTCCTGGATGCGTGTCGGCAATGCCGGGCGACGACCCCAACTCGGCGCTTTTCCGCATTGAAATCATAAAGGTGCCACTCGACAGGCCACAGGATGCGGCCATCGTCAGCTCTCCGCGTATTTTTGAGGATCTGGTAGCGCCGCCGCAGCACGGCCCCGCGCCCGCCGACATCGCCGCCATCGAAGAGGCCAAGGCCCGCGGAGCGTTTGTCGTCGATCTGTTCGGACAGGAGCGTGTACTTCCCGACCAGTTTGTCACCCCCATGCTGGCTGCCTTCGTGAAGGAGCAGGGACGCGACACGGCTACGGCCGCCGACAGCGCCGCCTTCCGGGAAGCCCTGCCGGGTATTCTGGCGGAGCGTTTCGGGGCGCCCGATCCCGATCAGGATGGCCCGCGTCCCGGCCCCACGCAGTGCCACGACATTACGCTCTACCCGGAAATCGGTCTCGCGGGTGGTGCCTGTGAGGGCTACGGCCTGCTCCTCGACATCAGTGACCCGACCAACCCGGTCCGGATGGATGCCGTCGCCGATTCGAATTTCTCGTACTGGCACTCGGCCACATTCAACAACGACGGATCGAAGGTCCTCTTTACGGACGAATGGGGCGGTGGCGGCCAGCCCAAATGCCGCGACACCGATCCGATGGAGTGGGGTGCCGATGCGCTCTTCACGCTCAATGATGGCAAGATGGATTTCAAGTCCTACTACAAACTCCCGGCCCCACAGACATCGCTCGAGAACTGCGTGGCCCATAACGGATCGCTCATTCCGGTCCCTGGCCGTGACATCATGGTCCAGGCATGGTACCAGGGAGGTATTTCCGTATTCGACTGGACAGACATCACGAATCCGGTTGAAATTGCCTATCACGACCGCGGCCCGGTCAGCCCCGATGAAATGGGAAACGGGGGTAGTTGGTCGGTGTACTGGTACAACGGCCTGATCGTCAGCTCGGAAATTGCACGGGGGCTTGATATTTTTGAGCTCACGCCGAGCCCGTACCTCAGCGAACACGAAATTGCGGCGGCCAATACGGTAAAACTGGACTATCTCAACGCCCAGGGACAACCGCGGTACGTGTGGCCGGAAACGTTCCACCTCGCGCATGCCTATGTGGACCAGATGGAACGCTCCGGCGACATGTCAGCCTCCGAAGTGCGGGCGGCCCGTACCGCGCTCGAGCGCGCTGAGACCTCCTCCGGCACGGCACGGCGATCGGCGCTCACCAGCCTGGCCGCTGACCTTGGTGGCAGCGGAAAGAAAGGCATGCTCGCCGACGTTGTACGCGCCCTCGCCAGCCCCACGCCGTGACGCTTCGGCGATCGATACTTCTGATCCCCGTTCTCCTGCTCCTGCTTATGGGCGGCCGCCACATGGCGGCCGCCCATAAGCAGGAGCTGAAGCGGTTGTTCGAGCAGGGTCAGTCCCACACCGAATTCCTGGCGGCCGCGACGCACCGAAAGGAGATGTGGGACCGGAACACGGCCACGCCCACGGTGCTGCAGCTCGTCACCTTCCGGTTCCTTCCGGGCCACACCGAGGCGGCCCTCGCGATCTACCGGAATGACGCCCTCCCCCTGTACCGTCAGAATCAGGACATGGTGCAGTTTCGGGCGTATCGTGAGGTGGAGAGTCCGGTGCCGCTTGATCTCATGGTTGTGAGCCGTTTCCGGGGCATGCAGGGCATGGATGCTTCGAACGAAAGCTTGCGTGAACTCGCCGCGCTCGCCGGCACGAGCATGGGTGCCCTCTATGGCGCCATATCCGACCACGCGGCAGGTCATACCGATGAGTTCGTAACCCTTCTTCCCGGTTTGGGAACGGGCGCCCACGCCTCCCGGCTCACGGCCTTCATCCGGTACCGGATTGTACCCGGCAAGCAGGAACGGTTCGAAACGCTGCTTCGGGAGCACGTGGCTCCGTGGGAAGCCCGCAACGGCGTTTCCTCCGAGACAGGCCGCTTTCTCGTGTCTGACGGCTGGGACTACCTGCGCATGATTTCCTTCTCCGACCTGCACGGATACGAAACCTGGTGGCGCGCCATGCACGCGCTCGACGTCCAGGACGAGCTGGAAGCCATTACGTCGCGGCGTCAGGAAATCATTCTGGGCACCCTGACCGATTTTTCGGTCCGCTGATCATATGTAACCTTAACGTTTCATGGCCTTCGACAGTCTGCTCTCGCCCGTCATCCTGGCCTTCCTGCTGGGCGCCTTCGCGTCGGTCGTGCGCAGTGACCTCCGATTGCCGTCGGCGCTCTACGATGCGCTCTCCATCTACCTGCTGCTTGCCATCGGGCTCAAGGGTGGCGTGGGGCTGAGCCGAACGCCCCTGGCCGAATTCGCCCTGCCGGCCCTGGCCACGTTTGGACTCGGCATCCTGACCCCGATTACGGCCTACAACATCCTGCGGCGCCTGGGCCGTATGACCCGGGTCGATGCCAGCGCCATTGCAGCGCATTACGGATCGGTCTCCGCCGTCACGTTCATCGTCGCCATCACGTACGGGACGAGCATGGGCCAGGCACCCGAGGGGTACCTTCCAGCGCTCGTCGCCATTCTCGAGGTTCCGGCCATCGTTGTCGCCCTCATGATGGCCTTCAACCGTGACAAGCGGGCCGGTTCGTGGCAGGAGGCCCTCCATGAAGTACTCTCCGGAAGGTCGGTTATCCTGCTGGTCGGTGGGCTTGCCATGGGGCTTGCAGCCGGCGAAAGCGGCTTCGCACCTGTGGCTCCGTTTTTCGAGGCCGGATTCCAGGGGGCACTCACGCTGTTCCTGCTGGAAATGGGTATTGTGGCCGCCCGCCGCCTGGGAGATTTGCGCAAGGTAGGCCCGTTCCTGGTAGCCTTCGGTATTCTGGTCCCGATTGTGCACGGAGCGCTCGGCGTGTGGCTCGGCGGTTTGTCCGGCCTGTCAACGAGCGGCAGCGCCGTACTCGGCGCCATGGTCTCAAGCGCCAGCTACATTGCGGCACCGGCCGCCGTCCGTATCGCGTTGCCGGAGGCCAACCCCACGTACTACCTTACGGCATCGCTCGGTATCACCTTCCCATTCAATATCACGCTCGGCATTCCGCTCTACTTTTACATGGCCGCCTACCTGGCATGATCGCGGCGCCACGGTCCCCAGTCCTCTGTTGATCCATGCAGATTACCTCGCTGAAACTCGTTACCATCATTGCCGAGCGCATTCTTGAAGACCGTCTGATACGGGAAGTCGTAGGGTTGGGCGCCAAGGGCTACACCATCACCGATGCCCGCGGACAAGGCTCCCGCGGTGTTCGTGCCAACGAATGGGAAGGGCCTGACATCCGCATGGAGCTCCTGGTCAGCGCAGAAGTCGCCGACCGCATCATGGCCCACGTGGCCGACACGTACTTCGAGTACTATGCCCTGATTGCGTTCGTACAGGATGCCGACGTGGCCCGCGGCGACAAATACGTGTGACCCAGCCCGCCACAGCCACAGCCGCAGCTGCAGCCGCGCCCAACGCAACAATAGCCCGTCGAGCCGGTTTCTGAAACGGAGTGGGGTCCCATGTCTCTCACGTGCCCGGGGCCAGCGCCCTCGCCCGCATCCATCAGAAAAAACCCGTCACCTTGGAAAGTATTTACTACGTCCTGTGCTGGGCGTGCCATCGGAAGTGCGTCCACTGCTATGAACCCCGGTTCCGTCCGTACATCAAGGACGAACTCCAGGGGGTGGTCAAGGAAGCGAAGGACGCATCACCGCAGATTATTGCCAATCTGCCGAATGATCTGTCCTACCTCGACACGTCATCACCGAGCGAAACGCTCGATCATGGGTTCGTGCGCCGCGCCGGGCGCATTATCCTGGCGGGCGGCGAAGTGCTGCTCGATCCTGTCCGTGAGGAGGTCCTCTACCCCACGCTCGAAGCCATTGCGCAGAAGTATGCCGGACAGGGCGTGAAAGTGATCGTACAGACAACGGGCGACCGTGTGACGCCGGAAATTATCCAGCAGCTGCTCTCACGGGGCGTGTGGCAGATTTCGTGCGCCGGCATGGACGATTTCCACGTCGGCATGCAGGGCGAAAAGCGCGTACCGCTGATTGAGCGCCTGCGTACCATGTTCCACGAGGCAGGTATGGTAGATGCATCGCTCCCCGCCGATGAGCACCGCGCGGACCTGGAAGACGTCTCGCAACCGGTCTACACCCTGTTCGGCGCTACGGACGATGCCTGGATAGGCAAGATCTGGCCGCGGGGACGGGCCTGGGAAAACTCCCTCTCGAAGGCCACGATCGAGGACAATTTCTGCAATGCCTGGTCGGGCGGGCTCAACTTCCTGAACCGGGGCGTGTCCGGGTCCGAGGTATCGATAGATCCCAACGGAGATGTGTTTCCATGCTGCCTGAAAACCAAAAAGGCACTCGGAAACCTGCAGGAGGAGCGACTCGACGATATCCTCGACAGCCTCGAAGGACATCCGGCCATGGAAGCCATTTCCATGGGGCATCCCGAACGCATGGGCGTTTCCTACGGGTGGGATGTGGAACGCTTCCTGGAAGCCTCGCGCACGACGAGGCCTGACGGTGAGCCGTACCGGAATATGTGCATCGGATGCGATGCCTTCCACGAACAGGTGCTCGCACCGATCCTGGAGCAGATCCGGGAGGAGCGCCTGGCCGCAAACGCGGCGAGGCGCGAAGAGGAGGCGGCCATTTCGTCATGATGGTGCGGCCACGTGCAGTCTTGATGGGTCTGCTGCTGGCAGCAGCCGGCGTGCTGTCGCCGGTCGTCCAGTCCGCCCATGCGCAGCCGGCCCCCCCGTCTGCGCTGCCGACCGATTGGGCTGAAACCCTCCGCGCGGCCCGCGGACAGACCGTGTATTTCCACGCGTGGGCTGGATCGACACACATCAACGCCTACATAGCCTGGGCTTCGCGCATCGTGGAGCAGCGATATGGGGTACGCATTGAACACGTCAAGCTGTCTGACACGTCAGAAGCAGTAAGTCGCATTCTGGCCGAGAGAACAGCCGGCCGCACCACAGGTGGTGCAGTGGACCTGGTCTGGATCAACGGAGAGAACTTTCGGGCCATGAAGGAAAACAACCTGCTGCACGGACCCTGGGCATCAACGCTACCCAACTGGTCGCTTCTGAACGCGGACGAGCACCCGGAACTGACAACGGATTTCACTATCGCCACCGACGGCCTGGAGGTACCCTGGAGCCGCGCCCAGGTGGTGTTCTATTACGATACAGCGCGCCTCGAAGAGCCGCCCCGCAACATGAAAGCGTTCGAGGCCTGGTTACGCGACAACCCCGGCCGCTTTACCTACCCCCTTCCACCCGAATTCCTGGGCACCACGTTTCTGAAACAGGCACTCTACGGATTGACACCCGACCCGGAGGAGTTGCTATCACCTGCCACAGACGCCAACTACGCCCGGGTCACAGCGCCGCTCTGGAACTTCCTGGACCGCATAACGCCGCTCCTGTGGCGGCGGGGACGTGCCTACCCGCCGAGCGGTCCGCGACAACTGCAACTCATGGCCGACGGCGAGATCGATCTCGCCATCAGCTTCAACCCGGGTGAAGCATCGGCCGCCATTTCCCGGTACGAACTGCCCCCGACCGTGCGCACCTATGTGATGGAGTACGGATCGCTGGCCAACGCGAGCTTCCTGGCCATTCCCTTCAACGCATCGGCCATGGAAGGAGCGCGCGTGGTAGCCAATTTCCTGCTCTCGCCCGAAGCACAGGCACGCAAGCTTGACCCTGACGTCTGGGGTGCGGAGACCGTCCTCGATGTGGACATGCTGCCGGAGCGGGAGCGCGAAGCATTCACGCGCATGGAGCCCGGCGTCGCGACGCTGGCCCCTGACGCGCTTGGCGAGCGGCTGCCCGAGCCCCACCCGAGCTGGACCGAACGCCTCGAAATGGAATGGAGCGCCCGTTTCGGAGTGGGTCGGTGACACGTCTGCACCAGGACAGATCGCTGCTGCGCCATGCGCCGCTGGTCATGTTGGGAGCCATGTTCATTCCCGTCATGGCGGGCCTGGCGGGCACGTTCCTGCCGGCTATCGGATATTTTCCGGCGCTCGGCGGTGACTCCCTCTCCCCCGGCCCCATCCTGGACCTGGTCCGGTGGCCTGGCTTCTTCAAGGCCGGAGCACTCTCCATTACGACCGGTGTCGGCGTAACGCTCCTCTCGCTTGCCATCGTGATCCTCTTCACGGCGGCCTGGCAGGGCACCCGGCTTTTTTCAGCGGCCGAACGCCTGCTCTCCCCACTGCTCTCCGTCCCGCACGCGGCCGCCGCCTTCGGTGTGGCCTTCCTGCTGGCGCCTTCAGGCTGGCTCGCGCGGGTCATGTCGCCCTGGGCCACGGGTTGGACCACCCCCCCTGACGTCCTCATTCCACAGGATCCCTGGGGGCTTACCATGATGGCCGGGCTCGTTGCGAAGGAAGTGCCGTTCCTGCTGCTCATGACCATTGCCGCCCTCGGGCAGACGGAATCCATCAAGAGTCGCACCATTGCCCAGTCGCTCGGATATGGCCGGACCTGGGCCTGGATGACAGTCGTCCTGCCCCGCGTCTACGAGCAGATCCGACTGCCCGTGTATGCGGTCCTGGCCTACGCCATGTCCGTGGTCGATGTGGCCATCATCCTGGGCCCCAACGCGCCGGGGACGCTCTCGGCGCAGGTCGTCTCCTGGATGAGCGACGCCGACCTGGCACTCCGCTACCGCGCTTCGGCCGGCGCACTGGCGCAACTCGGACTGGTCGGTGGAACGCTCATTCTCTGGCGCCTGATGGAACTCTCGGTGGGATGCGCCGCACGCCGCTGGGCCTACCTCGGGCGGCGAATGCAACGGGACCGCGTGCTGCGCCACGCGGCCCTCCTGGGAGCCGCTGCCCCGATCCTGGCCGTTCTGATTGGTCTGGCGAGCCTTCTCGTGTGGTCATTTGCCGGTTTCTGGAGCTATCCGGACGTACTTCCATTGTCCTTCACCTGGACGACCTGGCTTCGTCATGCATCGGACCTGCGCGATCCCATCATGGAAACCGTCCGGATCGGGGCCATGGCGGTCGGCATATCGCTCGCCCTCACCATCATCACGCTCGAGGCCGAACAGCGCTTCAATCTGAAACTTACGACGCGCCGTCTGGGACTCCTCTACGCTCCACTGCTCGTACCCCAGGTCGCATTCCTGGTCGGCCTCCAGACACTCGCCCTGGAGTCCGGACTCGACGCCGGTACGGCCGCGGTGACGGTGGCCCACATCGTCTTCGTACTGCCCTACGTTTTCCTGTCCATTGCCGGGCCCTACCGGGCATGGGATGCCCGGTATGCGACGATTTCGGCCGCCATGGGCGCCGGTACGCAACGGACCCTCTGGAAAATCCGCCTGCCCATGCTGCTCGGGCCCCTCCTGGTGGCGGCCGCCATTGGGTTCGCGGTATCGGTGGGCCAGTACCTGCCCACGCTGCTCGTGGGCGCAGGGCGCGTACAGACGCTCACCACGGAAGCTGTCGCCCTGGCGTCGGGCGGCGACCGGCGCGTGATCGGCGTCTTCGCACTCACGCAGACGCTCGCGGCTGCCGTACCTTTCATGGCCGCGATCGCCCTGCCCCGCTTCTTCTGGCGCAACCGGCGCGCACTGCAACACCGCTGATGCCATGAACCAGCCCGACGACACCCGCAACGGTCTGACCGTCGAACACCTCTGCATCCGACTCGGAGGCGAGGTGCTGGTCGACCTCGATGCCCACATTGCGCCGGGACATATCCTGACCATCATGGGCCCGTCCGGATCCGGCAAATCGACGCTGCTGTCGGTCATTATCGGTACGACCGCCCCGGCCTTCGATGTGTCGGGGCGTATTCTGCTCGACGGCACCGACATCTCACGGCTTCCCCCGCAGAAACGTCGCGTGGGGATCCTGTTCCAGGATGACATGCTCTTTCCGCACCTGTCCATAGGTGCGAATCTGGCTTTCGGGCTGCCACCGGGTATCCGGAACCGCGCGCAACGCCGCGCTCGGGTCGTCGAGGCGCTGGCCGACATCGGTCTGGAGGGCTTCGAAGACCGGGATCCTGCCACCCTGTCGGGTGGGCAGAGGGCGCGGGTCGCCCTCATGCGCATGCTTCTGGCCGAGCCCCGCGCCCTCCTCCTCGACGAACCGTTCTCGGGACTCGATGCGGCGCTGCGCGACCACATCCGCGAACTCGTCTTCACGCTTGCACGGGAGCGCCAACTTCCTGTACTTCTCGTCACGCACGACGAGGCCGATGCCCGGGCTGCCAAGGGCGAGCGGGTAGATTTGGCAACGCCCGGCTGAGCGATCAGTCCAATCCCAGGTGCACGTGCGCTTCGTCCGGACAGCCGTCCCAGCCGCCCTGCGGCCGGTTTCCGAGGTAGCCAAGGTCGTCGAAACCGATGCGGCTTGAGAAAAAGCCAGAAGCCGTCAGATCCCGCATGAGATTGAAAAAACGGACGCCGGCTTCCATCTCCGGTGCCGCCGCTTCGGGCCAGGCAATGTCATCGATCAGGGACTGCTGGTCCGGCGGCAGGCTGTCCGCGAACATGATTCCCGTGCGCCGCATGCTCTCGGCATTGAGCCATCCAAGGCCACCGCGGACAGGGATTTCCAGATCCGGCGCATCTGCCAGCATGAAATCAATGAATGCGGGGACGCCGGCATCGGTGGCGCTTCCGGAGCGCTCGTCGGCCGGAATGATCCAGTCAACGAGCACTTCGACCGTCCGGTATTCCGTCGGTGACAGTATGGTCGGCAACCGATCCGCCTCCGGGAGTTGCCGCGCCACACGTTCCGCGGCATGCGTTGCGGCACGCTCCATGTCGCGCGTCGTGCAGCCGGGGACGGCCAGGGCAACCGAGGCCAGGGCCATGACCTTCATCGATTCGCGGCGGTCCATACCCATGTCAGATATTCCTCCTTTTGACTTCCGATGCAATGTGGTCCGCGGTCCTCATGGCAAGCGCCATGATGGTCCAGGTCGGGTTCTTGTGCGCCTGTGAGACGAATGGCGCGGCATCGGCCACGAAGAGGTTGTCGACCTCGTGGGATTGGCAATTGGAATTGAGGGCCGATGTCTTCGGATCATTGCCCATCCGGACGGTACCCACCTCGTGTATGATCTGGCCCGGGCGCGTTATGCCCCAGTCGTTGTCGGCTGTCGGCATGTCCCATACGCTCTCTCCCCCTGCCGCATGGATGATTTCCCGCGCCGTCTCGTGGAAATGCTTCATCTGCAGCAACTCTTCATCCGACCAGGACACATTGAATTTCAAAACGGGAATGCCGTACTGGTCCACGACCTCCGGATCTATTTCACAGTAGTTCTCGCGCCGGGCAATCATTTCCCCACGACCCGACATACCCACATACGTACCCCAGAGGCGCCGATAGTCGTCCTTGAGCTGCGTACCGTATCCGCCGCCGCCCCGGGAGCGGTCGCCGCCCGAGAGTTTTCCGTTGACTCGATGGATGCTGCCGCCGAAGCCATAGGCGGGCATACTTCGACCGCCCCATACTTCGATGTGATACCCCCGCGAGAACGGCAGACTGCGGTCCTTCTCGTGCCACCAGGGAATGTAGATGTGCATGCCCCCCACGCCGTCGTCATTGTGCACCGGCATGTCAACGAGCTGCGGAAAGAACCCCATGGCATCCGCGCCCGTGGAATCGGTCAGATACCGCCCCACGACGTCGCTCGAATTGGCGAGACCGTTCGGGTGACGGTGCGACTTGGAATTGAGCAGGAGCCGGGCCGATTCGCACGCGCTCGCTGCCAGTACGACAACGCGCGCGCGGACCTGGAATTCCTGCCGGCTGGCCGTGTCCACGTAGCTGACGCCTGTGGCGCGACCATCGTCGCCCGTGAGCACCTCCCGGGCCATGGCGTGCGTGATGAGCGTCAGATTGCCCGTCGCGAAGGCCGGCGGCAGCAGAACCGACTGGGACGAGAAATTCGACCTCGTCGAACACCCGCGGTTGCACTGCCCGCAGTAGTGGCAAGCCGGGCGGTCACCGAGTGGCTTTGTCAGGACGGAGAGGCGGGAGGGAATGACCGGGACACCCGCCCGCTCCGCACCACGGGCCAACATTTTCTCGTAACAGCGGGGCGCTGGAGGTGGCATGAAAATGCCGTCCGGCTCGTTGTAGACCCCGTTTGCCTCACCGAAAATACCCACCATCCGGTCGAGCCGGTCATACCACGGCTTGAGGTCATTGTACGAAATGGGCCAGTCATCCCCTTTTTCATCCAGTGTCTTGCGCCTGAAATCGTCCGGACCGAAACGGAGCGATATCCGCCCCCAGTGATGCGTGCGGCCGCCGACCATACGCGCCCTCCACCAGTCCCATGTCGTGCCCTCTGCCGTCGTATAGGGCTCGCCGTCGAGGTGCCAGCCCCCGATACAGGCATCGAACTCGCCGAATGGCCGCTCCGGCGTCGCCTTGCCGCGCCGTGGGGACTCGTAATTATTTGTCAGCATGGCGCCATCACGTACCGCATCCCAATCTCCACCCGCCTCCAGCATGACCACCCGGGCACCGGCCCGGGTCAGTTCATGGGCGACCATGCCGCCACCGGCACCTGACCCCACGATGCAGACGTCGTATTCATCAGATTTCATGCCGTAATGTAGGACCTGCCGGTAACTTCCGCCT
Source organism: Bacteroidetes bacterium CG12_big_fil_rev_8_21_14_0_65_60_17 (assembly GCA_002787815.1). Taxonomy (GTDB): domain Bacteria; phylum Bacteroidota; class Rhodothermia; order Rhodothermales; family UBA10348; genus 1-14-0-65-60-17. The sequence continues at coordinate 22,224 of PCUY01000040.1, forward strand.
GGCAATGCTCGTGGAATGTGGCGATATTGCGTGCCCGTTGCATCCACACGATCAACCCATGAAATACCTGCTGCCTGCCATGGTCGCAGCCGTCCTGCTCGTGCCCGCAGCCCACGCGCAGAACGGACGTGACAGTGAGCCAGAACCCGAGCCGCTTTTCGAGGCGCTCAAGGACACGTTTTCAAATGAGTATCTGAGACTGCGCATCCTGCTGCAGTCGCAAGCTACATTCCAGGTGGATCCACCCGAATCGGCTCCCCCCGTGAACCAGTTTTTCATCCGGCGCGCCCGACTCCGTGTCCAGGGTAAACTTGACGGTGGCTTTTCCTATGACATCCAGACGGAGTTGAGGTCTTCACCTGCCCTGCTCGATGCAGTGCTGAGTTATTCCCACAAGCCCGGTCTGACGCTGACGGCAGGTCAATTCAAGGCGCCCTTTACCGAAGAAACCCTGCGTCCAGCCTCCCACCTTGACCTGATTGACCGCACCCCCGCGGACGGCATTCTGGGTCTGGGACGCCAGACGGGCGTTCAGATCAGCGGCCAGTCCACCTCCGGAGGCGCGGGTTACCAAGCCGCCGTATTCAATGGAAACGGCGTTGGCCGACCCAACGACAACAACTCCTTCCTGACGGTTGGACGCGTCTGGGTACGGCCGGACATCGATGCGGGCACGCTCACGGCTGGCGTTGCCGCCGCATTTTCTGAGGATGACGGCCCTGACTTCACAGGTAACAAGGTGCTGCTGACGGCCGATGCCCACTTCGAAACCGGCGTCTGGTCGCTTTCAGGCGCCGTCATCAGAGGTGATTTCGATCCGGACGACGACCAACTCGCCGACCGGCAACCCGTTGGAGGACACGTCACGTCGGGTTACCACATTGTGCCGAACAGACATGTGGTGCACGTCCGGTGGGACGTCATGGACCGGGACGACGGCACGGAATCCCGTGACCGAATCCTTCTCGGGTACACACTCTTTCCAACATCGGTCACCAAATTCCAGGTCAACTACATCATCCCGGCCGACGGTGACTCGGAGTTCGGTGACCACCGTCTGCACTTCAACGCGCAGATAGCATTCTGATTCCGGTGAAGGTTGCGTGGGGTCCGAAACACTCAAGCATCGAGGTGTACTGAAGGGCCCATACGCAACGCTGACCTGACTTCCCGATCCATGCCCGACTCCTCGGCCGAGACCCCCCATGTCCTCATTGTCGGTGGCGGCTTCGCGGGCCTGAACGCCGCACGCTCCCTCGATGGCGCACCGGTACGCGTGACGCTGCTTGACCGCGAGAACTACCACCTGTTCCAGCCGCTGCTCTACCAGGTAGCGACGGCGGCACTGAACGCCAGTGATATTGCCGTACCACTCCGCGCCATCCTCCGTAAACAGAAAAATGTGAGCGTTGTACTTGGCGAAGCCCGCTGCGTGGATCTGGACGAAAAGGCGGTCCATTCGGGCGTCGGAGCCCTTTCGTACGACTACCTGATCCTGGCTACCGGCGCCACTCATTCCTATTTCGGAAACGACTCCTGGGCCTCATCTGCTCCCGGCCTGAAGACAATTGAAGATGCGCTCGACATCAGAAAACGCATCCTGCTGGCTTACGAAGCCGCAGAACTCGAGCCGGATATGGATGTGTGTCGGGAGTGGCTCACCTTTGCCGTCGTCGGGGGAGGGCCAACGGGCGTGGAACTGGCCGGCGCGCTGGCCGAGATCGGCAAACATACGCTCGCAAACGACTTCCGGAGGATCGATCCCACGCAGGTGCGCGTCCTGCTTGTGGAAGGAAATGACCGGATCCTGAACGCGTACCCGGAGAAGCTGTCAGAAAAAGCGACGCAACACCTCGAAAAACTGGGCGTAGAGGTCCTCACCGGGTCGTATGCCACGTCGCTCACCGACGATTGCCTGCAGGTGGGAGACCGGATTATCCATGCCCGGACGCTGCTCTGGGCAGCGGGCGTGAAAGCATCGCCGATCTCGGAAACACTGGGTGTTCCACTCGACCGGGCCGGGCGTGTCACGGTGGAACCAGATCTGTCATTGGCCTCCCATCCGGAGGTGTTCATCGCGGGCGACCTGGCGCACATCGAGGGTGCGGACGGCCCCGTACCCGGCGTGGCCCGGGCGGCCATCCAGGCCGGCGTGCACGCTGCAAAAAGCATCGTGGCCCGCCTTGAGCAGAAACCGTCGCATCCCTTCGTATACAGGGACAAGGGCTCGATGGCCACCATTGGACGGGCTGCAGCCGTGGCACGAATCGGAAACTGGAACGTGCACGGCTGGCTGGCGTGGGTCATGTGGCTGTTTGTGCACGTGATTTTCCTGGTCGGCTTCCGCAACCGGTTCCAGGTCATGATGGGATGGGCCTGGTCGTACATCACGTTCCAGCGTGGAGCGCGCCTCATTACCGGCCACAAACCCGATTTGCACAGCAACGCCTCCGAGGCAGCAACACCCATTCCAGTATCATGAATGTACACAGCGGGGCGCAGCGCGCCATCACACTGCGCTTTCTGGCGCAACCGACCGATGTCAACTTCGGCGGCAACGTGCACGGCGGATCGGCCATGAAGTGGCTCGACCAGGCCGGGTATGTATGTGCCACAACGTGGAGCAGCCGATACTGCGTTACCGCATTCGTGGGCGACATCAACTTCCACAAGCCCATCCGGGTGGGTAGCCTGGTCGAAGCGCGCGCCAGGATCATCCACACCGGGCGCACCAGCATGCATATCGTGGTGGACCTCTATTCATGCGTGCCGACCGGGTGCGACATGGAGCGCTCCGTGCGGTGCATCATGGTTTTCATCGCTGTCGACGAGGACGGAAAACCGGTCCGGATTCCCCGCTGGGAACCGGAAACCGAAGATGATCGGCGCCTTGAAGCATACGCAATGCGTATCATGGAACTCAGAAAAGTAAATCAGGCAGAGATCGAGACCCTGAAGGTATAACCGGCCAGGAAGCGCCGGGCATGCGCAACGGGTCACTTCGGGCCCGCGCGTATGTTATCATCGACTGCAATCGTACTTGGCGGTATTGGCCTCTTCCTCGTCGGCATGCGGCTGCTGTCCGACGGGCTGGAGGCGGCGGCTGGCAGTGGTCTGCGCCGCGGCCTGCAACGTGCCGCATCCACACGCTGGAAAGCGTTCGTCTCGGGCGCCCTCCTGACCGCCCTCGTGCAGTCATCCAGTGCCACGACGATTGCCACGATCGGGTTTGTGAGCGCGGGGCTGCTCACGGTCGGGCAGTCGCTCGGCGTCATCATCGGAGCCAATGTCGGAACGACAAGCACGGGATGGCTTGTCTCACTGGCCGGATTCAAGGTCAGCCTGGGCACATGGATGCTGCCCATGGTCGGTGTCGGGGCACTTTTCCACCTGGTCTCCAAATCCCAAAAACGACACCTGGGACTCGCGCTCGCCGGCTTCGGGATGATTTTTGTCGGAATCGACTTTCTGCAGGACGGCATGGGTGGTCTGGCGGCGCACATCGACTTTTCCGCATACAGCGCCGCCACCTGGAGCGGCCGCCTGCTGCTCGTGCTGGCGGGCCTTTTGATCACAGCCCTTGTCCAGTCCTCAAGCGTGGCCGTCGCCCTTTCACTCACGGCCCTTGGAAGCGGGGCCATTGACATGACACAGGCCGCCTACCTGGTCATCGGGCAGAACCTCGGCACGACCGTCACGGCTGTCCTCGCCTCGCTCGGCGCCACCGTTCCGGCCCGGCGTACAGCCATTGGCCACATCCTGTTCAATCTCATGGCCGGTGCCATCGCGTTCGGCGCCGCGCCCTGGTTCCTGCAATTCGTAAATTACCTGCTGGGCGCGGGCGCGCCGGACGTGATCCGTATTGCCCTCTTCCATACCCTGTTCAATATTGCTGGCGCGCTGATTGCACTCCCGGCCGTTGGGCTGCTGGCGCGCGCTGTGCAGCACCTGGTGCCGGAACCCGTTCCGACACTGACGCGCCATCTGGATAAATCCCTGCTCCAGGTTCCGCCCGCCGCGCTCGATGCCAGTGCCCACGTCGTGCGACGCGTAGCAGCCATCGTTTACCGCCGGGCTGCCCGCCTGGCAGACGCACGCGGAACCGCATCCGGGGCAGGCAAGGCGTCAACCCCGAAGGAACTGCCACTCTCCGAACTCACGGCCAGCCTCGGCACGACGCTCGATTTCATGGCCCGCACAGGAAATGTGGGAGAGATCCCACGGGACCGGACGAACCTGGCCCACGCCTCGGACCATCTGGCCCGGC
>PCUY01000040.1:26496-60559 GCA_002787815.1 Bacteroidetes bacterium CG12_big_fil_rev_8_21_14_0_65_60_17
AGGCACTGGGAGATACGGCCGCCACGCCGCCCACGGACGACAGAAAGCCGGATGAGCCCGCTGCGACGCTGGCCACGATGCTCGGCGCGGCTGCGGACCGTCTCGATGCGGCCGACCGCGTCGAAACGGAGGTGGCCGACCACCTGGAAAAGGTATCAAAAGACCTGGCTTCCTGGCGGGCGCGTGAGCGGACGCGCCTGCTGGCCGACCTGTCGGTCGGCCAGCGGCCCGTCATGGACGCCGATCGGGAGCTGGGCCGGATTGCGTGGCTCGACCGTGTCGGCTATCATGCATGGAGGGCGGCATCGCACCTGGCCGCCTGGGACCATCCGAACAGTACAACTGCCGCCGAGTAAGGAGAGCAGCCCATGTTTCACACACACGCCCCCATTCAAGTTTGCGCCCAGATACGCCGAACAGCATTCTTGGAGCCATTTCTGGCTACCGTCGCCCTGACCATGTTTTTCCTGGCAGGCGGCGCGCAGGCGCAGTCCGCACCCGCCGACCTGGTTGTGCAAAACGCCCGCGTCTGGACCGTCCATGCCGATCAGCCCTGGGCCGAAGCCTTCGCCGTTCGCGATGGCCGCTTCATTGCCGTCGGGTCGAACACTGACATGGACGCGCTGCGCGGCCCGCGCACCGAGACCATCAATGCCGAGGGCGCCTTCATCACCCCCGGCTTCAACGACAACCACGTGCATTTCGAGGCCACCGGCCGGCTCCTCTTCGGCCTGAACCTGCTCGACGTCTCGGACGAAGCCAGCTTCCGCTCGCGCATTGCCGAGGTGCACGACCGCTATCCCGACGGAACGTGGATCACGGGCGGTGACTGGTCCGCCTACGAGGAGTGGAACGCGAACGATGTGGCCCGGGCCGGACGCCAGGTGGATCCGGACGATCCCTACGGCAACCTGTTCACGCCCCATCGCAGCATGGTAGACGACATCACAGGCGTTCGCCCCGTGCTCGTCCGCCGGTTCGACCGCAAGGTCTATTTCGCCAACGGAGCCGCGCTGGCCATTGCAGGTATTGACCGCCGCTCGCCCGACCCCGACGGCATCCGCGTCGACCGCCGTGAAGACGGTACCCCGACCGGTGTGCTTTACAACCCCGTGGCGCAGGACGTCGCATCTACCCTGCTTGTACGCGACAATGTCATCCGGCTCTTTGGTCCGCTCATTGACGCACCGACGCGCGCGCAGCGCACGGAAGAAACCCGCCGGGCCTGGGCGCAGATGGCGCGTGTCGGCATGACCAGTTACTCGGATGTCACCAGCAGTCCTGTTTACGTGGACATTTACCGCGAGCTGCGCGAGAAGGGCGAAATGACGGCCCGCGTGCGGTACCGTCCGCCTCTCGACCGCTGGCAGTCCATGGCTGATCTCGGCATTCGCATAGGCTTCGGCGACGAGTGGATCCGTTTTGGCGCGGTCAAAGCCTGGATTGATGGCATCATGGGAAACAGCAGCGCGCGATTCTATGAACCGTACACGCATAACCCGTCGAGTCGGGGCATCTGGCGCGACATCATGTTTCCGTTCGAGCGCTCACCCGACGACCCCGAAGAAATGCAGAGCCGGCTCGAACGCCTTGCGCTCGAGGCCGATGCCAACGGAATCCAACTCACAGTGCATGCCATCGGGGATGAAGCCAATGGCTACCTGCTCGACATGCTCGAGCGGATCACGGCCAAAAACGGTTCCTGGGACCGCCGCTTCCGCCTCGTACACGCCCAGGTCATGCAACCGGAGGACATTGCGCGGGCCGGTCGGCTCAACGTGGTGCCCGAGGTGCAACCGTTCCATGCATCGGACGACATGCGTTGGATGGAAGAGCGCATTGGGCATGAGCGCTCGCGGGGCGCGTACGCCTTCCGAAGCATGCTCAATGCAGGCATGGTGCTCAGTTTCGGGTCGGACTCTCCGGGCACGAACGCATCGCGCTATTTCCTGAATCCCATGCTGGGCATCTACGCCGCAGTGACGCGGAAAACGCTCAGCGGCGAACCCGTCGAGGGGTGGTTTCCGGAGGAACGCATTTCAGCGGAGGAGGCCATCCACGCCTACACGATGGGAACGGCCTACGCCGCGTTCGAGGAGGACCTCAAGGGATCCATCGAAGTGGGCAAACTTGCCGATTTTGTCGTACTCTCAGACAATCTGATCGAGATGGATCCGGATGGCATCAAGGATGTCACCGTACTACGCACGGTCGTCGGAGGCCGCACCGTCTGGCTCGAGCGTTGACCCTACGGCAGCAGCCACCCATCACTGCCGGAATCCACACCACTTTTCACCGACCGTATACTGAAACATACCATGATTACTGCCTGGGCCGCCCAAGAAGCCGGAGGACCTCTCACACCGTTTGAATACGATCCCGGTCCCCTGGGAACGCATGACGTCGAACTCGATGTGCTCTACTGTGGTATTTGCCACAGCGATCTGAGTGTCGTAAACAATGAATGGGGTTTTACACAATACCCTGTTGTCGGCGGCCATGAAGTCGTAGGGCGCGTGCGCGAGACCGGCGTCGAGGTCACGCACCTTTCCAAAGGACAGACGGTCGGTCTTGGCTGGCACGCTGGCTACTGCAATACGTGTCTGTCCTGCCAGTCGGGCGACCACAACCTGTGCCAGACAGCCCAAGCCACCATCATTGGCCATCATGGCGGATTCGCCGACCGTGTCCGCGCACAGGCCGCGAGCGTGTTTCCCATTCCAGACGGCCTCAATCCGCTCAAGATGGGTCCCATGTTCTGTGGCGGTATCACCGTCTTCAACCCCCTGGTGCAGTACAACATTTCGCCGCTCGCCCGCACCGCCGTCGTCGGCATTGGCGGCCTTGGCCACCTGGCCCTCCAGTTTCTGAATGCCTGGGGATGCCACGTTACGGCATTTACGTCGACGCCTGAAAAGGAGGAAGAAGCGCTCCGCCTCGGCGCCCATGCCACGCTCAATTCGCGCGACGAGAAGGCCCTCGAACGCGCGGCCGGGCAGTTCGACCTGATTATTTCAACAGTGAATGTCACGCTCGACTGGAATGCCTACATAGGAACGCTCGCTCCGAAGGGCCGCCTGCACATGGTGGGCGCGGCGCTCGAGCCCATGGACGTGGCCACTTTCGGCCTCATCGGCGCGCAGCGCACCATCTCGGGTTCACCCGTCGGTAGCCCGGCCACCATCCGCCGCATGCTGGATTTCGCCGAGCGGCATGACATTGCGCCTGTCGTTGAAACGTTCGACATGAAGGACATCAACGTCGCTTTTGACCACCTCAAATCGGGCGATGCCCGCTACCGGATTGTGCTCAGGAACTGACCCGTAATACCATGACCCGTCTCCCGCTGTCCGTGACCGTGCTGACCCTGGCCATGCTGGTCGCCGCGTGCCAGCCAACAGGAATGGAGCCACCCGCTGCATTCCCCGGCCCACCCCTTCCCACAGGCGCTGAAACCGGACCCTCGGTCACCGTCCCGGAACTGGAAGCCCGCCGCAGCGCCCTCATGGAAGCCCTGCCCGACGCCCTGGTCCTGCTTCCTGCAGAGCCCTCGGCCAAGACCATGGAGCAGCCTGGCTGGATACAGCATCCGTCCTTTTTCTACTTCACGGGACTGCTCGAGGGAACGAACGCTGTTCTTCTGGTAGATGCGCCGCGCAGTGAGTCCGTGCTCTTTGTCGGACCCGTGCCCAGCGCCTTCGGCGCGCCGGCATCGGACGTGGCCCTGCCGGCCGATGCCTCACTCGCAGGCAGGACAGGCGTGGACCGCGTCCTCCCCTGGGACGAGTTCGTACCATACGTCACGCAGCGCCTCACGGCCGGCGCCACGCTCCACCTCGATGCCGCCCGGCGACCCGTGCCTTCAGGCTCCCCGCCCGGCATGCCCCCACTCACCGATGCAGCCAACATCTGGCGCCACGCGGTCGAGACGGCCTTTCCTGGCGCCGAGATCCACAGCGCTGCCGACGCCATTGCCGCACTGCGATGGAAAAAGTCTCCCCACGAGCAGGAACAGATCCGCCGCAATGCCATCTATTCGGCGCGTGCGCTCATGGCTGGCATGCGGGCCGTTCGCGCCGGCCTCCCCGAACGCCACGCTGAAGCCGCCGTCGTCGCCGCCTGCCTGGAGGCCGGCGCGAACGGCCCGTCCTTCTGGCCCTGGATGCAGTCCGGTCCCAATGCCCATTTTGGACGCCTCGCAAACTCATTCCACGTATATGACAACCTCAACCGCACCATGCAGGCCGGAGAACTGCTGCGCGCCGACGTCGGCTGCATGGCCGGCGGGTACGGCGGCGACGTGGGACGGACCGTACCGGTATCGGGCCGCTTCGAGGGAGAACAGGCCTTCATCTGGGACCGGCTCGTGGAAGCCTACCATACCGGGATCCATGCCATGGCCGACGGTGTGCCATTGGATGCGGTCCGCGCCGCATCCACAGGATATCTGGAAGAGGCGATAACGAGCGGTCGGTTCACGACCCCGACCGAAGGTGACATCCTGCGTGCCATGGCGTCGGACATCAACTGGCATATCCACAGCATTGGCGTTGAGAGCGCTGAGCCGAATACCGATGTGCTGGTCGACGGCACGGTCATTGCCTACGAGCCCATGTTCGTCTGGGGAGACCATGCCTATTATCTGGAAGACATGATCCTGGTTACCGGCGCCAGAGCAGACGTACTGACCGCCCACGTGCCGGCAACCGCCGCTGAAATGGCGGCCTTTCTGAATCCATGAAAACCTGTTCCTCGCACATTTCTGGCTGCTGCGCCTTGTTTTGGGCCCTCATTCTGTTCGTCGCCGCCGGGTGCGCCGATCCGGAACAACCGAACTCGTCCAACGACCGCGCGAACCGGGAGGAAGCGCGTGCTCCTGCAGCTGCCGTATCCAATCCGGCCGCGGCGTATGAACAGATGGAAAGTACGCTGCTTGCCGCGCACGAAATCCGGTTTTCCTATCACATTACGTCGGAAGGCGTCTTTCCCGCCAATCTGCGGGGAGACGTGCGTATTTCGTCCGAAGGGCACGCGGAAATGACGGGGAGCGGCACGTTCGGTCGCGACTCCGTCCGCGTCATGCTCCTATCGGACGGCACGTCCATGGAGTTCGGCCGCAACCGGGATACGCTGGAACTGCTCACACCGACCCACCTCAACGACGCGCTCATTGTCGGCCTCACGCGTATGGGGCTTCTCCATAACCTGGCCCGCCTCGTGGCAGGTGCTCCTCCGGACCGGGCCGAGGAGGGCGTTCGTGACTGGGTGCAAGTCGGCGCATTCAGCGCCGATCCCGCCGGAGTGGCCTTCGATATAACCGTGGCCGGTGAGCCGGCCGGCGCCGCCAAGATTAGCCTCTCCGCCGACGGCCTGCCCACGGTTCGCCGCCAGTTGGTATCTTTCCCGGAAGGACAAATGCGTGTTACTGAGCGTTATTCGAATTTCTCGGTCCGATGAGCACGACCCTCAAATTCAAACTCCCGGATCTCCACGCCGGTTTAACGGAGGTCAGAGGTGCCGCCTGGTTCGAGGATGAATTCCTGGTGCTCGAAATTGAAACCGCCCTGATGGGAGAGTTCAGCAAAGAGCACAAGACCGTCAAAATAGAGCCTTCAGCCCTGGCTTCCATCGGCTTCGAGCGGCATATGCTACGTGATCGGATCATACTGAGACCGAAAAAACGGGACCTGCTCGATGCCGTTCCCGGCAATCATCTCGGTGAACTTGTCCTCAGGACCAAACGAAAAGACCGCTCCCATGCAGAGGAGTTCGTCGTAGAGCTCCGCGCCAGACAACGTGCACCCAAAGAATCGGACCCGTCATGAAATCACCCTATTCCACACACGTTCTCGCTATAACACTTCTGCTCCTGTTGGTCGCCGGCTGTGGCGGCCAGGATACATCCAATGCGCCCGATGACGCTGATGAAACCGCGTCCAACGCCCAGCTCGTGATTGAGGAATGGACCGTCGAATGGGAAAATTCCCGACCCCGCGACCCGTACGTGGCTCCTGACGGCCGCGTCTGGTTCTGCGGTCAGCGCGACGGATACCTGGCCGTACTCGACCCGGAAACAGGCGAGACAACCCGGTTCGACCTCGGCGAAGGTGCCGGTCCCCACAACCTGATCGTGGATGCGGACGGCATGGTATGGTACGCCGGCAACCGCCGCGCCCATATTGGCAGGCTCGACCCGGCAACAGGCGACGTAACGACATTCGATATGCCGGTACCGGAAGCCCGCGATCCCCACACGCTCGTGTGGGCGCCCGATGGCAACATCTGGTTCACACTGCAGGGATCCAACATGGTGGGCCATTTGAATACGGAAACGGGCGAGGTGGAGCTCATGTCCGCACCGACGGACAGATCCCGGCCTTACGGAATCTGGATGGACTCCCAGGGAACGCCCTGGGTTGCCCTTTTCGGAACGAACAGGATTGCCCACGTGGATACCGAAGCCATGGAACTCGTGGAATTTGAGCTTCCGAATGAGGACGCGCGCCCCCGCCGCCTCGTGGTCACGTCCGATGACCGTGTGTGGGTGGGAGACTATACCCGCGGCTATCTCGGCGCGTACAACCCGGCCGACGGATCCTATGAGGAGTGGGCCATGCCGTCCGCAGAAAAGTCCCGCCCGTACGCGATGGAAGTGGACAGCGAAGACCGCGTCTGGTTCGTTGAGACGGGCGTCCAGCCCAACCTCTTCACCGCGTTCAACACGGCTACGGAGACATTTGAGCACGCCACCCCGGTGCCCAGTGGTGGCGGCACGGTCCGCCACATGTACCGCGACCCGGCGGCCGGTGCCATCTGGTTCGGAACCGATGCAAACACGGTGGGGCGTGCACTGCTCCCGTAAAAATTGTAACAATAATAGTTACATTAAATCCAGGGCTGCCACGGCTGTCCAGAGGCCTGTGCGCCACCAGTTTGTCTGTATGAGCCGCTCTATCATGTACGAGCTGTATCCCGTTGTGCCCAGCGCGCGATGGCAGGGTACGCTCACGAATGCCGTGACCAGCCATGCGGCCATGATGAGCAGCAGCGAGAGCGATTGCACAGCGAACGGCCCCGACATGAGACCATGCTCGAGCAGCACGCCGCGCCAGGCCACGACATGGAACGTCGCCTGGAACAGCATCAGCGGCCCCACAATGTACCCCATGCGCTGCGTGTAGGCAGCATGCCAGAACGCGAAGCCCTCGACGCGTTGCGTCCGGAACGACGGATAGATGATGATCTGCACCAGCCAGATCAATACGGCCATTCCGGCATCGAGCATGGCAGTCAGCATGAGCGTCCTCCGGAAGTATGTTGCATGAGTTCGGACCCCGATATTATGCATCGTCATACACGTGCCACGACACATCGATCCGGTGCGCCGTTGTACATTGGAATTCCGTCACACAGCAGCCATTTTGGATATGACCATGTTCTTGCAGCGAACCCCGGTTTATTTCACACTGCTTCTCGTGGTCGTTCTCGCACCGTCATGCGGTGCTCCCGTCCCGGCTCCCGACTCGAGAAGTGGCTACGTGGACGTCGAGCATGGACGCATTTTCTACGAGATGCATCACGCCGAGGCCCCCGGCACGCCGCTTGTCATGATCCACGGCGGCCCGGGATCCACAAGCTGCTATTTCGGCCTCCTGGACGAACTGATTACCGATCGGCCGGTCATCCGCTATGACCAGCTCGGAACGGGCCTGTCCGACCGGCCGGCCACGACCTCCTATTGGCATCTTGAACACTTCGTATCCGAAATAGACGCCCTTCGCGATGCACTCGACCTCGACGAGGTTCACCTCCTCGGCTCCTCCTGGGGCGGTGCCGTAGCCGCCGAATATGCCCTCACCACCCCGGCGCTCGGCCTCAAGTCGCTCATTCTGGCCGGCCCACTGCTCAGCACGCCCCGCTGGCTGGAAGATGCCACATCCCTCATCGGCGAGCTTCCTGAAGATCTGCAAGCGGTTATCCGGAAGCACGAGGCCGCGGGCACGTTCGACAATCCCGAGTACCTGGCGGCCACGGACTCCTTCTATGCCCGGTTCCTGTATCACCAGCAACCGCCCCGCGACGTGCCCGAATGCGATGGCGTGAGCGGCAATACCGATATGTACGAAGCCATGTGGGGACCGAGCGAGTTCACCGCAACCGGTACGCTGCTCGACTACGACCGGACCGGGGTACTCGATGACATCCGGGTCCCGACCCTTCTGATTGCCGGCGAATTCGACGAAGCCCGCCCCGAAACCATGCATGAATTCGCCGCTCTCATTCCCGATGCCCGCGTCGAGGTTCTGGACGATGCCGGCCATGTCTCCATGGTCGACCAGCCCATAGCATTCGCACATGCCGTAACGCGCTTTCTCGCGCGCATCGAGCCACAGCAGCCGTAGTATCCAAACCAACCACCACAAGCCATGTATCGTTTCCTCCTTGTCACCTGTATGACAGCGACGCTGCTTTCTGTAGATGCGGCCGCCCAGGCCCAGCGCCCCGCTGACGCTCCCAAGCGACCCGTAGCTACCTATTCCATCGTAGCCTATGACTCTGAAACGGGGCAACTCGGCGTGGCCGTCCAGTCCCACTGGTTCTCCGTCGGCCCCATCGTTCCTTTTGTCGAACCCGGTGTGGGCGCGGTCGCGACGCAGTCGTTTGTCGACTCGCGCTATGGCCCGCTCGGTCTTGAACTCATGCGCACGGGACGCACAGCAGAGGAGGCCTTGGCCGCGCTTGTCTCGACCGACACGGGCGAGGCTGTCCGGCAGGTAGCCATGGTCGATGCATCGGGCCGCGTTGCCGCCCATACGGGGAGCCTGGCTGTCCAGGCCGCCGGGCATCACGTGGGAGACGGCTACTCCGTCCAGGCCAACATGATGGAACACGATACCGTCTGGCCGGCCATGGCCAACGCATTCGAAACGACCACAGGCGACCTCGCTGACCGCATGTTGGCCGCTCTCGAAGCGGCGCAGGCCGAGGGCGGGGATATCCGGGGCAAGCAGTCGGCCGCGCTCATTGTGGCCCGGGCCGAGGGCACGGGACTCCCATGGCAGGACCGGCTCTTCGATCTACGCATTGACGACCACCCGGAGCCCATTGCCGAGCTTCGTCGTCTTGTCCGCATGCAACGCGCCTACAATGCCATGAATGCAGGAGATGCCTTTGTCACGGCCGGAGACATGGCCGCCGCGCTTGACGCGTACGACATGGCCATGTCCCTGCTTCCCGATGAGGCCACCAACGGGGAGGCGCCATTCTGGGTCGGCATCACACTGGTCGGCAATGGTGATGTGGACGAAGCCATACCCTACCTCAAACGCGCGCAGGCGCAGGATGAGCGGTGGGCCGAGCTTGTGACCAGGCTTCCCCTGTCACAGCTGCTGCCGGATGACGACGCGCTTATAGAGCGACTCGTACACGAAATGACCACCAGATAATACCCGAGCCCATGTCTGACGACAATCCCATGTTGACCCGACGCAAGGAAAGCCCGGCCGGCGCAGGCCACTGGCATATCACCGAGCTCTATCCCCACACCATACGCGTACGGATAGGCGACGTGGTTGTCGCCGAGACAGATGCCGCCCTCATTCTGAAAGAAGTAGGGCGAACGGTCTATAACCCGTCTTTTTACATTCCCGTGCGCGACACGCGGATGGAACTCGTCGAAAAAGAGGATGGATTCACGACAGCCTGTCCCATCAAAGGGGAAGCCACCTACTTCCACTACGCAGGAAACGGTGAGAGGATTGAATGGGCAGCGTGGGCATACGAGGATCCGCTTCCGTATTCCGACATGTTGAGAGGGCACGTTGGATTTGACCAGCGGTGGGCTACCCTCGAGATCGTGGCGCGAAAGGCATAATGGTTGATCTGGAACGGGTCCTCGCGGAAGCTCGTCCCGTACTGGCCCCCGACACGCGCGTCCACGAAACGGGCATACCCTGGAAAGATCCCATTGTGCAAAACTTTCTATTGCCGACACGGAGTACGGTTTGGTATTATGAAATCATAACCAACCCACTACTTTCATGTCTGCCATAAGGTTTACAGGGTTATTCCTGTTCGCGTCCACCCTGCTGATGCTTGTTCCATCCTCCGCCACCGCCCAGGGCGTCACGACGGCTGCCCTGAGTGGCCTTGTATCGGATGCCAGCGGTACCACGCTTCCCGGTGCCAACGTATCGGCTGTCCATGTGCCGAGTGGCACGACGTATGGGACGGCTGCGCGCACGTCGGGCACGTTCAACATCCCCAACATGCGCGTGGGTGGCCCCTACACCATCACCGTCTCGTTTGTTGGGTACCGAACGCGCGAAATCCGGGACGTCTATCTCAACCTCGCGCAGGATCTGCAGCTGAACATCACGCTGGAAGAAGAGGTATTGGAGGGGCAGGAAATTGTTGTCGTGGCCGATAACAACGCGGTCATGGACGGCAATCGACAGGGCGCCACAACCGTCGTATCTCCCGAACAGGTCGCCCTCATGCCGACCATCAAGCGTTCGACACGGGATCTGACGCGGCTCGACCCTCGTAGCGACGGCAACCTCAGCTTCGGTGGCAAGAACTGGCTTTTCAACAACATCTCGCTCGATGGATCCTATTTCAACAATCCGTTCGGCCTCGATGCCCCGGAGCCGGGTGGCCAGTCCAATGCGCAACCCGTTCCGTTCGATGCCATTGAGCAGGTCCAGGTATCCGTAGCACCGTTCGACGTCCGGGAAGGCGGATTCACAGGCGTTGGTATCAACCAGGTCACCAAGAGCGGTACCAATGAATTCAAAGGAAGCGCATATCTGTTCACGCGCAATGAGGACTTCGTGGGAAATAAAGTCAACAAGGACAAGGTATTCGAAAATCCAGACCTGTCGTTCGCCCAGTACGGGGCATCGGTGGGTGGTCCCATCATCAAGAACAAGCTGTTCTTTTTCGTGAACGGGGAAATAGAGCGCCGGGAAGATCCCGGTACCAATTTCCGGGCCCGGGAAGGCGCACTCGGTGCCGGGGAATCACGGGTGGAAGCCAGCGTCATGCAGGCCATCAGTGACCGCATGCGCAACGTGTATGGTTATGACACGGGTGCTTTCCAGGACTACAAGCACGACACGGACAACGAGAAGCTGCTCGCCAAACTGAACTGGAACATCAATGACCGTCATACGGCCTCGCTCCGGTACAATTATATGGATGCATCGCGTGAGCAGGGTCCCCACCCCTTCGTGCTCTCGTTTGCGGGAACCGGGCGGGGTCCGAACGAGAGCAGTCTGCCGTTCGAAAACTCGGGGTACCGGATTACGAACAACCTACACTCGGTGGCTTTTGAACTGAACAGCCGCTCGACCAGTTGGGCAAACCGTTTCTTTGCCAGTTACAACCGGTTCAGGGATCATCGCGAACCGTTCTCGACCGATTTCCCTACGATCGAATTGGCTGAAGGAGGCGTGACTTACACGACGATCGGACACGAGCCCTTCTCCATCCACAACATCCTGGACCAGGACGTGTGGCAGTTCACCAACAACTTCAGCTACTTCCGCGAACGGCACGTCTATACCGTGGGCGCCACCTTCGAGTCGTTCAGCTTCTTCAACTCCTTCAATATTTTCCGGCACGGGCTGTTCGGCCTGCCTTTTGCCCAGACGACCCTGTTCTCGCTCGATCAGTTCTTCGACGTGACGGATCCGAACAGCCCCAACTTCATCGACTTCAACAGCATGGTGGGCAGCGGCCCGTTCAAGGGTGAAGAGATTGATCTGGGGCAACTGTCCGTATACGCCCAGGATGAGTTCATTGTCAACAGTAAACTCAATCTGAGCTATGGCCTGCGGGTTGATATCCCCATGTACTTCACCGATCCCGTGGCCAACCCGTTCTCTACAGGGTTGAGCCTGCTCGATGAGGATGATCGGCCCGAGACCATTGACCAGGCGGATCTGGCGGGTGCCACGCCCCTGTTTTCACCCCGCATCGGATTCAATTATGATGTTTTCGGCGACCGGTCCCTCCAACTGCGGGGCGGCACAGGTATTTTCACGGGCCGGATTCCATTCGTATGGGTAGGCAATGTGATTTCGAATCCAGGGTTCAACCCGAACCTTTTCCCGGCGTCCAACGACCTGATAGTGACGCGCGAGGGCGAAAGCACCGATCCGACGAGCCTTACGGGCGGCCGCGAGGAGGACTCTGTCCTGCAACAGTCCTTTGACCTTAATGCCATGACCGATGACTTCAAATGGCCGCAGGTCTGGACGGTCAACCTCGGTGCGGACGGTTGGCTACCGCACGATGTCCTTGGCTCCATCGAGTTCATCTACAGCAAGGACATCAACTCCATCTTCGTACGGAACGCCGACCTCAAGGCACCGTCCCGGTTCCTTGCGGACGGCCGGCCCTACTACGGCGGCTTCGGTTTCAATGAGCTCAACGAGGCCTTCCCGTTCGAGGGTGCCGGCGTGTACGTCATTGACAACGACACGAAAGGGTACAACTACTCGGTCACAGGTACGCTGCGCAAGCAATTCCTGGACAATATCAACACGAGCCTGGCCTACACTTTCCTCAAGGCCAAAAACCTGTTCAAGTCGACGGAAATTGCGTCCGTCCTGTTCTCGGAAAGCCCAATCCAGGGAGATCCCAATCGCCCTGAACTGGCCAATTCGGAATTCGGAAACAGACATCGCATTGTTGGCAACGCCACCTACACCCACGACTGGTCCAACGGCTTCCAGACCCATTTCGGTGTATTTCTGGAAATTGCGGAAGGAAATACGTTCCTCGGCGGAGGCGGAAACCGGTACTCCTTCACGTACTCGGGTGACGTAAATGGCGACGGCTTCGCTGGCAATGACCTGATTTACATCCCGCGCTCTACGTCAGATCGCAGTGAAATCCGCTTCGATGCAACGGGGGGAATCAGTGCGGAAGCCCAGGCGGCTGCATTTGACGCCTTCATTGAACAGGACGAATACCTCCGCGAAAACCGGGGTGAGATCGCCGAGCGGTTTGGTGCCATCAATCCGTGGTACAGCAATGTGGATGTGCGTGTCATGCAGGACTTCGTCTTCAACCGCAGTGGAAAGGAACAGCGCGTCCAGGTCAGCCTTGACATCCTGAACGTGGGCAATTTCCTGAACAGCGAATGGGGTGTCCGAAAAGTCGCCGACCCCCGTGCCACATCCCCGCTTGAACTGTCACGTTTTGACGACGACGGCGAACCGGTATTCACGTTCAGCGGCGCGCGTAAAACGTTCGTGGATGACGTGAGCCTGTTGTCCCGCTGGCAGATGCAACTCGGTGTCCGCTACATCTTCTGATCATACGCCCATTGACTGCTCGTTCCACGATCGCCTGGAGCACCATGCGGTTCGTGAGGACGTCGTCCTTCTTGTCGTACAGGATGGGAGAGGGTGATGCGGACATCACCCTCCGGGCAGATCAGGTTCTGACTGTCAACGGGACTCTATAAGTGTGTTGAAGAACCAGCATACGGGTGTGTGACGGGTTTTCAAGGGACTTCTACAGGTCCTGCTCCTGCTTGCGAAGCAGGAAGAGCCCTTCGCCCCGGCTTGTGACCGGAATGATGCCGCTTTCAAAATAGGGATAGCTGCTCCATGCGCCGCCGAAGCCCGGCTCGTCCACGCCGAATGGGACGGTATCGAAGTAGCCGATTTCAACGGGATTCAGAGGATCTGAAATGTCCAGGACGCGCAGTCCTGCCTGGTAATTCGCCTGGTACATCAGGTTGCCCTTGATGTAGAGATTATGGTCGCTTGCCGCTACGTCCGATGTGTACTCGGACACGAGCAGTGGATCGTCCAGATCGGCTACGTCCCATATGAGCGTACGCGTTCCCTCAACGAGGTTGTTGAGTTCATCGAGCTCGTCGTTCATGTAGAAGTAGCGATGATCGTCCGTCAGCCATCCCTGGTGCGTGTAGGCCAGGAGCGGATATTTCGTATTCACGATCGTGACAGGGCTCTGCTTGTCCGTGACGTCCGCAATCACAAACGACGATCCATTCGAGTTGAAGCAGATTTCGCGTCCCTGGTAGTCGGCATCGGGTCCCCGGTAGACAACGCACTGGGAATCGTGGGTGCCTCCGGTCTCGGTGGCTGAAAAACAACCGGCAAAAACCGGGTTGGCTGGGTCGGAGAGGTCCAGCATGTGGAGCTGCCCCTGGCAGGTCTCTCCGCCGCTGCGGTTGCCGACAGCATACCCGAAGCCGGACTCTTCGTTAATCACGAAATTATGCGTCGAGGCCACACCACCGTACCAGTTGGTTTCCATGAACGTGACGGGCATGTCCTCCGGCTTCACGTCGCGCAGCTGACGCAGGTCAAAAACCTGGACGCCGTGGTGCTCTGCACCGTCCGCCACGACGTAGGCATGATCCCGATACACCTTTACGTCGCGCCACCCACTGCCGGGCGAGGTGGCTGTCTTCGGAAGCTCACCCACGTAGACCGGATTGTTGGGATTGGAGATATCCACGAAAGCCACGCCCTCGGTTCGCCCCGCGAGCACCCATTCCTTTCCGGTCATATTATCGGTCCACCCCCAGATATCCGTCATGCCAACCCCGCGCTGCGAGGCCAGGTCCTTGATGGGAAGAAACGCCACAAGATCCACACCTTCACACGCGAAAGCGCCCGCTCCGCCGTCTTCACAACGGACGTCACGGCCCGTTACCGCCTCAAAATGTCCTACTTCGCTGTCCAGGATATCTGTTGCCACCCAGCGACCAGACGCGGCGCTGCGCTCAAAAACAGTTGAAATGCCGGCTTCAAAATCCGCTGTGGGAGACCCGATAACGGCCACATCACCCGCCAGTGCAAGACCCACACCGAATCCCGGAGACTGGCGCTCACCGGGCGCCTCGATCATCCTGAAGTCAGGCTCGGCCGAAAAACGCGTTGCAAAGACAACGCCGCGCCGCGTACCGACCAGAACGTCAGTATCGGACACCGCCAGGGAAGCTCCGAATCCGGCCATGCGGAAACCCTCTGTTTCAGGGGCCGACGCTCGCGCCATTTCGACCCAGTTATTGTAGCCATCGTACACGAAGACCCCACCGCCCCCGGCCAGAAGCGGAGCACCCGCGATAAGATGCGCCTGGTGCATGGCCAGACTCGTACCCAGGCCCGCAGGGCCCGGTGCGCCGTCAGGCGTCATGCGCGCCTCCAGTACAGCCGATCCATCGGCCGCCACACGGTAGGCATAAACGGCGCCCGAACGCTCGTCGGCACCCGGTGCTCCCACGACGAGGATGTCGCCGCGGGCCGCCACGGAAAACCCGAAGCCGTCGCCCGGCACCGCATCATCCGGGCGCAGTATGGACGACTCGCGCCACGAGCCATCGGCACCGGGCACGAAGACGTGCACCTGCCCGTCATTTTTCTCTGCGTTGAATGCATTCACCGCAGCAAATGCCGGCGAAAGCGCCACATTCTGCGTCCGAGATCCGGCGCGTGCAAACGCGCCGCCGAACTCGGCCCCCTCCGGCAACGTGGAGGGGCGCAGTGCAGCCACAGCAGTCCAGTTCCCGGCCGCATCCAGACCATACACATGCACTACCGACAGCCCGGGGGCGCCGATCAACAGTGTTTCTCCTTCCAGGGCCATGGTGCGCCCAAAATCATCGCCAATAGTCCCGTCAGGCGCCATAATGCGGGCCGTATTTGTCCACGATCCATCCTCGCCCAGCCGGAATTCATATACCGATCCGGCTGGCTCATCGCCGCGCGGCCACCCCATGGGCGCGGATCCTACGAAAATGCGCGTACCATCGGTCACAGACACGCCGCCAAACCCAAGGCCTGTTGCCTGTGCCGCCGCTGGCGTAGCTTGACGAAGCGTCATGGGTAACAACAAGAGTGCACTCATCAACAGGAGCAGGGACGTTCTATGCATGGCAGAAAAAGAAAGGTGGTTTCGGGAAATGGAGTCGAACATACCCTGTCCGGTCGGTTCCGGTTCTCCGGCCATGGACGAATTCACTGGTGGGCTCCGCGTGGCGCGCTGTATGCCTCCCTCTTGCTGGTATTCGGGGCCACGGGACTTGGCTCGATCAGCGCATCCGGGTCGCCCCAGACGCAGGCGCAGAACCGGTTCTCGGCGGGTGTGGAGACAGATGCCCTGCCGCTGGCAACAGGTGGTTACCTCGCCGCAGCCTGGATGGGCACACCCCGCGTCCAGGTCCGCGCACTCGCCGCGCGCGTCCACATTCCGGACCTGGCCCGCCCCGACGCCTTTGACCGGCAGGAAATTGACGCTGTGGCCGTCCTGATTGACGTGCATCCACTCGGCGCCTCGTCCCCGTGGTGGGTGGCCGGTGGTCTCGTGCATTGGGACGGGCGCATTCGCGATGCATCTACCCGGATTTCTTCGGACTATGACGTCTGGCTCGTCAACGGCAGTGCCGGCTGGCATCGGGACGTGTGGAAGAACCTGTACGTCCGGCCCTGGGCCGGTCTCAGCCTGCGCGCAGGAGGCGATCGCGACATCCGCGTCGGCAATGCCACATACGATCCCCGCCTCCTGAATCCTGAACTCTCCGTGAAGATGGGTTGGCGGTTCACGCGGGAATAGCGTAGGTTTGGCCGGCAAACCAAACAGAAGACGCCATGGAAGCCGCGCATCCACCGAAAAAAACGGGGCGGATAAATCGCATTCTCGAACACATCGAGACGATCGGTAATAAACTTCCCGATCCCAGTATGCTCTTCCTGATCTCACTCGTCATTGTATGGGTGCTGTCGGCGCTTATGGCCCCCATGAGTTTTTCCGATATCGACCCGCGGTCGGGAGATCCGCTCGTGATCAACAACCTGCTCACCGGCTCGGCCATAGCAACGTTCCTCTCCAGCATGGTGACCATCTTCACGAGCTTCGCGCCGCTCGGCGTTGTACTCGTGGCCATGCTCGGCGTGGGAGTGGCCGACGAAGCAGGCTACTTCAACACGAGCATCAAGCTGCTGCTACGCGTCACGCCGTCCATGCTGCTCACGCCCGCCGTGGTTCTCGTTGGCCTCATCAGCCACAGCGCAATCGATGCCGGCTACGTCCTCGTCATCCCGCTTGGGGGCATCATTTTCCACGCGGCCGGCCGTCATCCGCTGGCGGGTATCGCAGCCGCGTTCGCCGGCGTGTCGGGCGGCTTCAGCGCCAACCCCCTGCCCGGCGCACTCGATCCTCTCCTGCAGGGATTCACGCAGCCGGCCGCCCAACTCATTGACCCTTCCATCCTGGTCAATCCGCTCAACAACTACTTCTTCACGGCCACTTCGAGCCTGTTGATTGTTACCCTCGGCTGGCTCATTACCGACCGGATTGTCGAGCCGCGACTGAACAGGAATACTCCGATAGATGCGGACGCCGAGACAGCCGAAGACATGGACGCCATTGGCCCGCGTGAAAAGAAGGCCTTTCTGTGGGCGAATATGACCATGCTGGCCGGACTCGCATTTCTCATCCTGACACTGCTGCCGGCCAATTCACCCATGCGCGATGCGTCGGGATCGCTGAATTCGTTCTCCGCGCCCATCATGCAGTCGATCGTGCCGCTCATTTTCCTGCTCTTCCTGCTGCCGGGTGTCGTCTATGGATTTGTTGCCAAGGTCTTCACGTCCTCCAAGGACATGGTAGATGCCATGACAAAGGCCATGCAGGGGATGTCCTATTACATTGTCATGGCGTTTTTCTGCTCGCTCTTTGTGTACGCTTTCGGGCAGTCGAATATCGGGGCGCTGCTCGCGCTCAAGGGGGCATCCGTACTGCAGGCACTCGCCCTTCCCGGCTCGGTCACCATGTTCGGCATCATTTTCCTTGCCGGGTTCGTGAACCTGTTTGTTGGCTCGGCATCGGCCAAATGGGCGCTCCTGGCGCCGATCTTCGTGCCCATGCTCATGCAGGTTGGTATTTCGCCGGACCTCACGCAGGCCGCCTACCGGATCGGCGACTCGTCGACGAACATCATTACGCCGCTCATGCCGTATTTCCCCCTTGTTGTGGTTTACTGTCAGCGGTACGTCAAAAAAACGGGCATCGGAACGCTCACCTCCATCATGATTCCGTTTTCCATTGTATTCATTGTGGTCTGGACGGCCTTTCTGATCCTGTACTGGACAATAGGGTTGCCGCTTGGATTCGGGGCATCGTACGTGTATCCGGCTGGATGAACGGCTTCAACGGCCTTTCAGGGCGCCCGGACAGGGCCTGCAAATCCAAAAAAAACGTGAACAATGGCCTGGCCGGGATCTGATTGCCACCAACAAGGTTTCCCGCTCTCATCCCTACCCCATTGAGATATACAATATCATGTTCAAGAACCTGTCAGTCTACGCTCTGTTTTTTGCCGCGCTTCTCGTTACCGGTTGTGGTGGCGGTGGTGAGCAGGCGGAATCTGCCGCCCCGGCACAGGAAGAAGCTGTAGCCGTGGAGGGCATTGTCGTCGAAGCCAATGACCAGCTCCAGTTCAGTATCAATGAGTTCACCGTAGCCGCGGGTGAAGAAGTCACCGTCACGCTGCACAACGTGGGTACCCTTCCAAAGGAAACGTTCGGCCACAACTTCGTGATTCTGACGGCCGGTACCGACCTTGAGGCGTTCGCCACCGCGGCCATGGGCAATGCGGACAATGAATACCTTCCGACCGACCTCTCGAGTGTGATTGCCCATACGTCGCTCCTTGGACCGGACGAAACGGACACCATTACGTTCACCGCTCCCACCGAACCCGGCCAGTATGAGTACCTGTGTACCTTCCCGGGTCACTACGGCACCATGCGCGGCGTCATGATCGTGGAATAATCCCGACACGCAACGGCGCCCTTCGAGCGTCGTTGTCATGGATTCATGCAAAGAAGGGGGCGTCCGTTCGGACGCCCCCTTCTTTTGTTCGGGAACAGGCATCTGCCACGACCGAATGTCGTGTCAAGATCGTGTGGACGTTGGAATGAACGGAATCTGAGCACCGTCTAACGATTACATAATACATTCATTTCTACGTTTTGAGCGTTTTTGCTCCTGCACTTCAATCCAATTCACGTTCATGATGCCATTATTGCGCCTGTGCGGAACGGCCGTATTCGCCGTCGTTCTTCTTGTCGGATGCGGCTCCGACTCGAAATCAACATCCGGCGCGGGTGGTGCTCCCCCACGGGCCCAGGGAGGACCGCAGCCGACCGCTGTTGAGGTAGTACAGGCACGTGTGGGTTCGTTGCCACTTCAGGAGCGCATGTCGGGCATTGTACGTGCCGACAACCAGGTCACCGTTTTTTCGGAAATATCGGCGCCGGTCGAGCGGGTTGCCGTTCGGAATGGCGATCGGGTTAAGCGCGGCGATGCACTCGTTTATCTGCGCGATCAGCAGTTCCAGGATCAACTTCGCCAGGCCGAAGCCCAACTGCAAATCAACGAGGCCGATGCGGGACGAACCCAAGCGGCTCTCAATGAAGCAAATGCCTCCTACAAACGCGTCCAGGAACTGGTGTCCAAAGGACTGCAGAGCCAGCAACAACTTGAAATGGCTGAATCGAATCGTGCCTCTGCACAGGCCGCCCACGAGCAGGCTCAGGCGCGTATAGCGCAAGCCGAGGCGACAGTGCAGGAGCGCCGGGAAGCCTTACGACGTACGATTGTAAGGGCCCCATTCGGAGGGCTGGTCGGCCAGAGGGGCGTCGAACCCGGGATGCGGATCGATCCATCCACTCCCCTCTTCATGATCGGCGATTTTGAAACGGTCAGAGTTGAAGTCTCGGTTATAGATAACATGATGGGCAACATAGAGCCGGGCCAAACCGCCATGATCATCATGGAGAACAGACCCGATACGGTCATCGCGGCACAGGTCTCCCGGATCTCCCCGTTTCTGGAAGCGGGCAGTTTCAGCGCAGCCGCTGAAATTGACGTGCCAAATCCGGGCGGCGTTCTCCGGCCGGGCATGTTTGTGGCGGTCGATGTGGCCTACGGCGAAAGCGAGCAGGCGACACTCGTGCCGGAAAGCGCGCTCTTCGAGCATCCGACGTCGGGCAAAATGGGTGTTTACATTGCCCCATCCCTGGCGCAGGAAACGCCCGTACGAGAGCCTGATGAGTATGAATCGGACAACCCGCCACCACTCACCGAGCCTACTCCCGTGAGCTTCATACCAGTCGACATTCTTGCCCGGGGCCGTGGTGTAGCTGGTGTGAGCGGCATATCGCTCGGCGATTGGGTGGTTACCATTGGCCAGGATATGCTTGCGATCCGAACCGGGTCCGATCTGGTGGCACGAGCGCGTCCGGTCACGTGGCCGAGGGTCGCATTACTCCAGGATATGCAGGACCAGGATCTGCTCATCGAGTTCATGGAAAAGCAGCAGCGCATGGCCGACAGCATTGCCTCGGAACGTGACCGCGAGGCATCATCTTCGTCATCCTCTTCTTCCACCGCACAGTAACAGATACCCATGGGAAGCCTGACAAATCTGTCCATCCGCCGTCCCGTTGCGACGGCCATGTTCTATCTGGTCGTTATTACGGTGGGAGCTGCGGGCTTCACGTATCTGCCGGTTGACCTGCTTCCTCCCATCGAGGTATCGCGCCTGACCGTCTGGGCATCCTATCCGAATGTGGGCCCGGAAGAAATCGAGCAGATTGTGACGGACCCCATTGAAAACGCCATTGCTGGCGTCCCGAATGTTGAACGCGTCACGTCCCGCTCGTCCGAGGGCTCGGCCTGGGTCACCCTTGAATTCGTGCAGGGCACGAATACGGACGAGGCCGCCAACGACATCCGGGGTGCGCTCGACCGTATCCGGGACAACCTGCCACCGGAGGTGCCGCCTCCCGGTATATGGAAATTCGACCCCAATAATATCTCCGTGGTTACGCTGGCCGTCGAGTCCACGATGCCGCTCGATCAAGTGACGCAGGCCATTGAGCGCGAATATTCGCAGCGATTCGAGCAGATTCCGGGCGTGGGCACGATTGAACTTCGTGGAGGCGTTCAGCGGGAAATCAGGATCGAACTTGAGCGGGACAGGCTTCTGGCAACGGGGCTCACGCCAGCCGATATCCAGCAGGCGCTGACCAGTCAGAACGTCAAGTTGCCGGGCGGCAACGTGAAGGAAGGCGTAAAAGATCTCTATGTCCGCTCAACAGGTGAATTCACGTCCGTCGACCAGATTGCAAGTACCGTCATCCGCTACGTCGGAGAGCGGCCGGTCCGCGTCCGGGATGTAGCCAATGTGGTCGACGGGTTTTCGGACATTGATCGCATGTCGGAGCTCAATGGCATCCCCGTGCTTCGGCTTGACATCCAGAAGCAGAGTGGCGCCAATACGGTCGAGGTGGCGGACAATGTGATGAAGGAAATCCAGCGCATCCACGCCGAGCAGAAAGAAATGCGCTTCCACGTGATCAGTGACCAGAGCACATTCATCCGCCAGAGCATTGACAACGTCCAGAATTCGGCATTCTGGGGCGGCCTGCTGGCTATTTTTGTTCTCTATCTCTTCCTGCGCAACGGTTCGTCCACGTTCATCATTGCACTGGCCATTCCTATTTCGGTGATTGCCACCTTTGGCCTCATGTTCTTTGGTGGGATGACACTCAACCAGATGACCTTCGGTGGACTCGCCCTTGGGATAGGGCTCATGGTGGACAACGCCATCGTGGTGCTTGAGAATATTGTAAGGCATCGAGAGGAGCACAAAATGCCGCTACTTGAAGCGGCCCGCACGGGTGCCAGGGAGGTGATTGGCGCCATCGTGGCATCGACGCTGACCACGACGGTTATCTTTGTCCCACTCGTTTTCATGAAAACGACGACGGGTGATCTTTTCCAGGCGCTTGCCATTGTAATCGTGTTCTCACTGGCCGCGTCACTGCTGGTTGCCATGACGCTCGTTCCTGTTCTCGCCTCGCGTTTTCTTACGGCCGGTGACGGATCGGCCAAGCGCGACAAGCGCTCGGCCTTCCAGCGCATGTTCCTTCGCCTTGAAAACTGGTATTCCGGCTCGCTCGGTAGCGTTGTTCGCAGCCGCAAGGTGGTATTTTCCGTTACTCTGGTGCTTGTTGCAGCCAGTTTCCTGGTGCTCCCGACCATTCCTGTGGAATTGGCTCCGCCCACCGATGCCGACGAAATCGACATCAGGCTGGACATGGCGGAGGGCACCAACATTTCGGTCGTCAAAACGTACCTCGATGAGCTTGAACGAAACGTAAAACCACTGCTTCCGATGGGTGAGGTAATGGATGTGGCAACGGAAGTGCGTTGGGGTAATGCATCCATTGAAGTCCGGCTGAAACCGGCTGGAGAGCGTACCATAGATCCGGATGAGCTGGCAGATCACCTGCGCTCCAACCTGGAGGGAACTATTCCGGGAGCCCAGCTTCGCGTCAGTGCGCAATCGGGGCTCTGGATACTGCGACGCCTGTTCAGTTCAGGTGGGGGCACGGAAGCCATCCAGGTAGAAGTGCGTGGTTACAACCTGGACGTGGCCGACAACCTGAGTCGCCAGATCCGTGATCGCCTGGAGCGCGTCGACGGCGTGGCGGGTGTCCGGATGAGCCGCCGGGAAGGACGCCCTGAAGAGAACATGATTTTCGACCGGGAAAAAATTGCCAATCTGGGCCTTACCGTACAGCAGGTAGGTCGCGCGGTACAGACCAGTGTGGGCGGCAGTCGCGCCGGATCGTTTCGCGTCGATGGAGATGAATTTCCCATCATGGTCCGGTTGCGGCCCCAGGATCGCTTGGGTGTGCAGGATCTGGACGATATCGGCGTACGCACGCCTGCCGGAGAGGTCATTCCCGTCTCGGCACTCATCGTGCGGGACCGCTCGAGAGCTCCAACGACCATACAGCGTGTTGACGGGCAGCGCGTGACCTATGTCACCGCCAATCTGGAAGAGGGCGTACCGCTCGGGGAGGCCGTAAAGAAAATCCAGGCGAGTCTTGTCGACATGTCCTTCCCGGATGGCTACACGGCGACCATTGGCGGCGAATATGAAGAGCAGCAGCGCGCGCAGGGAGACTTCCTGTTGGCCATCCTGCTGGCACTGGCTCTCATCTACATGGTGATGGCAGGCCAGTTCGAACGGTTCCTCGATCCCCTGATCGTGATGTTTGCCGTTCCGGTGGCCATCGTGGGTGTCGTGCCGACACTGGTGCTCACCGGAACGAGCCTCAACATGCAGAGCATCATGGGGGTCGTCATGCTGGTGGGCATTGTGGTCAACAATGCCATCGTACTCGTCGACTATATCAACCTGCTCCGGCGAGAGAAAGACATGGAACTGGTGCCGGCCGTTGTCGAAGCAGGGCGCCTGCGCCTGCGCCCCATCCTGATGACAACGATGACCACGATCCTCGGACTGTTCCCGCTCGCGCTCGGCATAGGTGCCGGCGCGGAAATCCAGGCATCGCTTGCACGCGTCGTGATTGGCGGTCTTGCGGCATCTACCCTCGTAACGCTGGTGCTCATTCCAACGGTGTACGTCTACACGCATGAACTGCTGGACCGGGGGCGCGCATGGGTGGCGAGCAGAAAAGCAGCGTCGCAGCAACCGGCACCGGCGGCAGCAACGAGCTGACCGGGCAAATGCGACCGAAAACGGACGCGATCGAAAACGGACGCCAAATCGGGTACCTATGAAAAAGGGGGGCGGGCCTTGCGGCCCGCCCCCCTTTTCGTCATGTCGTAAAACCGATTACCAACGGTTTCCGCCACCGCGGTTTCCACCACCACCACCACCGCCTTCGCGACGCGGGGGACGGTCGTTTGCTTCATTCACGCGGAGTGGGCGTCCATTGACCTCGGAGCCGTCGAGCGCGTCCACAGCGTCGTCAGCAGCTGCATCCTCCTCCATTTCCACGAAACCGAATCCACGGGAACGTCCCGTGTCTCGATCCTGGATGACTTTGGCAGATGCCACCGCACCGTACTGTGCGAACATTTCTTCGAGCTGCTG
The DNA here is from genome assembly GCA_002787815.1 of Bacteroidetes bacterium CG12_big_fil_rev_8_21_14_0_65_60_17. Classification (GTDB taxonomy): domain Bacteria; phylum Bacteroidota; class Rhodothermia; order Rhodothermales; family UBA10348; genus 1-14-0-65-60-17. Next base: position 50,462 of record PCUY01000040.1, read on the forward strand.
ATCATCAACGCCCCAGGGCAGGTTGCCCACAAAAAGCTTTTTCATATCGGTCCTTGGGGCCTCATGGGCCCTTGTTTATCTTACAGGGTTCGAACATTCCATTGTTCAGCCTCAGGCCTCTTGTGGCATCGGAACGTACCTGCGTCAGACAACAGAAGGAGCCAACTGGGGAGCGCGACGAGCCGCGGGGACTGCGGCGTGGATATGGAAATCTCTGCCAATATACGTACAGCCGACACGAATCACGCAAGGGTACGCTGAATTACTTGTCATTTCGTACTATTCGATCATGAATACACACCACATCCCGGTCCTCGGCCTGGTCCCGATTGCACTTCTCCTGGCCCTTACCACCCCCGCTTCCCGCGCCCAGACCCACCCCCCGGCCGACAGCGCCTGGTCTGCCAGCGCAAGTACCACGATCAATGGTCAGACCGTGGAATACACGCGTGAATTTGGTTTTCAACCGGTCTTTGGCGAGGAAGGGCAGGCGATTGCCGCCCTCCAGTACACGTATTACAGGCGCACGGACGACGGCCCCACACCGAGTCGACCACTTATCGTATCGTTCAACGGCGGTCCCGGTTCGGCCTCTCTCTGGATGCACATCGGCTACACCTCCCCCGTCCAACTCAATATTGACCCGGAAGGACTCCCCACGCAGCCCTATGGTGTGCACGACAACCCACATTCCATTCTGGACGTAGCCGATATCGTGTACGTCAACCCGGTCAACACCGGGTTCAGCCGTGCCCTCCCCGGCGTGGATGACGAACAGTTCTTCGGTGTCGATGCCGACATCCGCTACCTTGCTGAATGGATCCACACGTTCGTATCGCGCAAGGACCGCTGGACATCACCCAAGTATCTGATCGGTGAATCCTATGGTACCACCCGCGTCTCGGGTCTCGCCGCGCAGCTCCAGAACCGGCACTGGATGTTCCTGAACGGCGTCATACTGGTATCGCCGACAGGGCTCGGCGTGGACCGTGATGGCCCGGTCCGGGATGCCCTCTATGCGCCCTACTACGCCGCCACGGCGTGGTATCACGGACAATTGGATGCCGACCTCCAAGAGCGGGACCTCGACGATCTGCTCCCGGAAGTGGAGGAGTGGACCATTTCGACACTCGTTCCCGCCCTGACACGCGGTGGCGCGCTGCCCGCGGCCGAGCGCAGACGTATCGCCGACACGCTCGCGCGCTACGCCGGACTGGACGCCGGGACCGTCCTTGAGCATAATCTACGTCTACCAACGTCCTTCTTCTGGAAGGAGCTCCTGCGAGACGAGGGGTTGACAATAGGACGCCTCGACTCCCGATACCGCGGCACGGACCGACAGGATGCCGGTGTTCGCTACGACCACGACCCGGCGCTCACCGCGTGGAATCACGCGTTCGCGCCGGCCATCAACCACTACCTGCGCGAAGTGGTCGGCTTCAGGACCGACCTGCAGTACAACCTGTTCGGCCCGGTATCGCCGTGGGACCGAACGTCTGATCAGACGGGCGAAAACCTGCGCGATGCCATGGCCCGCAATCCGTACCTGCACGTGCTCGTGCAGTCCGGCTACTTTGATGGTGGCACGGACTACTTCAATGCCAAATACACAATGTGGAACCTCGATCCGGGTGGTCGACTGCAGAACCGCATGGCATTCATCGGATACCGGAGTGGACACATGATGTATCTGCGCGAGGAGGATCTGGCAACCTCGAACGAGGATATCCGCACCTTCATCCGCACATCTCTCGAAGCGGCGCGCATCCCGGCCGGGTACTGACAGGACGTGCGGCGCCGGAGTTGCCCGCTCCAGGTCCTGCCGCTACGACCTGCGCGCGATCACGGCCAGAAACCAGATGAGGCTTGCGGCGGCCGCCGCCGATACCCCTGTGCCGAAGGGGGCGGCCAGCCAGCCCCCACCCTGCAGCCACCATGCAGCCGCGGCAATGGACACCAGGCGCAGCACCTCCAGGAGCCAGATGCCGCGCCGCTGCGATTCGAAAAACACGCCGAAAGCGACGGTCGTCGTCATGATCCAGGCGGCAAGCGCCACCTTGACAACCATCGGAAAGGTCGAAAACCCGAACAGGTAAAAGGCCACGATCCCCATGGCCATGAAAAACTGCACGCCGACGTACACGGTCATCGCGGACGACGCCGGATGCGCGTCATATTTGGCATATTCCTCGGGCACCGGCCGCGGTGCGTCGTATCCCCCCAGATAGTCCGGGCGCCAGCCCGGCCGGCCGAAAAGCATGCGCGCGGCATCACGCATGGAGCGCGCGCAGCGCACCTCGCGGAACAGGTCCAGGTAATGGGCCACATTGGCATAGACCGGATTCCAGCTTTCCAGCGGACGCGTAATGCCGTAATGAGGCCGCTCCTCCTCCTCTTGGAACGTGCCGAAGAGCCTGTCCCACACGATGAACACACCCGCATAATTGCGGTCAATGTACTTGGGATCGCGGCCGTGGTGCACGCGGTGGTGGGACGGCGTGTTCATGACGCGCTCGAGCGGGCCGAGTCGACCAATGTGCTCCGTGTGGATCCAGAACTGGTAAAGCAGGTTGATACCGCCCACGAAGAGGAACTGGACGGGTGAAAACCCGAGCACGGCCAGCGGCAGGTAGAACGGCATGCTCCAGATGAAAGCCGTCGAGCTCTGACGAAGCGCCGTCGACAGATTGAAATCCTCCGACTGGTGGTGCACGACGTGCCCGCCCCAGAAGAGGCTGATTTCGTGGGCCATCCGGTGGCTCCAGTAGTAGCACAGGTCCCAAAGCACGAAAAGCGCCGCGAAAGTCAGCCATGTCGGGTCGAGCGTCACGAGGCGCGCATGCTCGTAGACGAGCGTATAGATACCCACCTTCACGACGTAGGTGAAGGTGCCGGTGAGCTGATCGAGCGCGCCCAGGTTGATGTTCGTTACGGCATCGTTGAGCCGATACGTCTGGCGGCCGGAGAACGCTTCGTAGATGAGCTCGGCACCCATGAGCGTGAAATAGACCGGGATGGCCAGGATGACGGGGTTCAGATCCATATTCTCCGCGCGTTCAAGCGCTCGCGCGTATTTTGGTGGGTATGAAAACACGACATGATACGGACCTCCTGGAACAGGAACTGGAACGACTGGAGCCGCTGGCCCGCAAGCTCGAGACGCCCGCGGCCGACCGGAATCGCCGCCTGGAGGCCGTCCACGCGTACGCATCCGACTATCTGGATGCGCAGGGTGCGGCGCCGGCCTACACCCGCAGCCCGGATCTGTCGGCAGGCCTGTTGGACACGCCCATTTCGGAAACCGGTGCCGGGCTCGACGCGGCACTCGACGTGCTCGATCGGTACGTGGATCACGAGGGACTCAATACCACCTCGGGCCGGTTTACGGGATACGTCCCGGGCGGCGGTGTATACGAATCGGCGCTCGGCGACTACCTGGCGGCGGTCACGAACCGGTATGCCGGCGTGTTTTTCGCCAGCCCCGGCGCCGTGCGCATGGAAAATCAACTCGTCCGCTGGATGGCCGGTCTGGTGGGCTTTCCAGCCGAGGCGGGCGGATACCTGTCGGCAGGTGGCAGCCTGGCCAATCTGACGGCGGTGGTGACGGCGCGGGATGTACACGGAATCGAAGCCGGGGCCGTACCCCGCGCCGTCGTCTACCTCAGCGACCACGCACATCACTGCGTGGACAAGGCCCTCCGTGTGGCGGGCCTGGGGCGCGCTGTGCTGCGCCGTGTACCGGTGGACGAAGCCTGGCGCATGGATGCCGGTGCGCTCGCGAGCGCCATCGAAGACGATCTGGATGATGGCCTTATGCCCTGGCTCGTCGTTGCCAGTGCCGGCACCACCAACACGGGCAGCGTGGATCCGCTTGCAGATATTGCCGACGTGGCCGACCGGCACGGCCTCTGGTTCCATGTAGATGCGGCGTACGGCGGCTTTTTCCTCCTTACAGAGACCGGTAAAAACCGGCTCCGCGGTATTGAAAGGGCCCATTCAGTCGTGATGGATCCGCACAAAACCCTCTTCCTGCCCTATGGCTCCGGCGCACTGATTGTGCGCGACGGCGCACTCATCAGGCAATCCCACCTCTCGGATGCCAGCTACATGCAGGATGCCCGCGCCGCCGACGGCGAGTGGTCTCCCGCGCACATGTCGCCCGAGCTCACCAAACATTTCCGGGGCCTGCGGATGTGGCTTCCGCTCCAGGTGCACGGCGTTGCCCCGTTCCGCGATGCCCTCGACGAGAAGCTGGTGCTTGCCCGCTGGGCATGGGAGCGGCTCCGCGCATCGGACCGGTTCGAAGTCGGCCCGAAGCCCGACCTGACGGTCGTGACCTTTCGCCTCAGGGGCAGCGACGAGGCAAACCGCCGCCTGCTCGAAGCCGTTCACCAGGACGGGCGCGTGTTCTTCAGCTCAACGGTCATCGATGGGCGGTTTACGCTGCGCCTGGCCATTGTCAGCTTCCGCTCGCATCTCGACGACATCCGCCTCACGCTCGACGTGCTCGAGGAACTGGCTGCCTCCCATGATTGAATTCGCCCTTGAACTGGCCCGCCGCGCCGAGGCCGACATCCTGCCGCGCTTCCGCAACACGGACGTTTTCACGAAGGCCGACGGTACGGTCGTGACCGAAGCCGACCGCGCCGCCGAGCGCCTCATGCGCGCCCTGATTGCAGAAGAATTCCCGGACGATGCCATACTCGGCGAAGAGTACGGCGCGCAGGCAGGCACATCCGGCCGCCGCTGGATCCTCGATCCCATTGACGGCACGGCCGCCTTCACGCTCGGACTGCCCACATTCGGCACGCTCATCGCGCTCGAAGAAGAAGGCGAGGCCCGGCTCGGCGTTATCCACCTGCCCGCCCTCGGCGAAACCGTCTACGCTGCGCGCGGCATGGGCTGCTGGCACCGCAACGATCAGGGCCAGGCGCACGAAATCCGGGTAGATGCGTCGGCCGCGGCCCTCCGGGATGCGTACGTGTCCTCGACAGGGGTCTACCGGACGCACATCCAGCCCCTCAAGGCCGACGACCCCATGGATCTGGGCGCCGTCATCCGCCGCGCCGCCCGCTTCCGCTTCGTGGGCGACTGCGTGCAGCACGCCCTCGTGGCTCGTGGCGTCATCCACGCCGCCATCGATACCGAAATGCATCCGTGGGACAACGCCGCCATCATTCCCTGCGTACTTGAGGCAGGCGGGGCCGTCGCATCCACACGGGGAAAAACAGACAACCTGGTAGATGCGCCCGATCTTGTAACGGCCTCAAGCCCCGCGCTTCTGCAGGAAATCGTAGCTACTTTATACAACGAGGAATCGCGTTAACCGCACCACCGCCCCCGGTATCATCGAGACACGTTGGCAACATGACGTTACTCACTCCTCGGCCATGCCGACCGGCTCCCACTCCGGGCAGTCCAGCCGGTAATCGCCCGGGCCGAGTGGCTCTGACAACAGGAGGCACCGCGCGGTAGAGCGGTCCCCTTCACGGGCAAAGTGGGTGCAGATCGGGCACATCCGGGCGACTGCCACCTGCCCGTCCACGTGCAGGCCCGACACGAAACAAAGCAGCGACTCCGCCAGTGCATCCAGATCCGTTGCCGGCATGGCTCCGAGAATACGTTCATACGGTGCAGACCACGTGGCCAGATCGTTGTAAACGTTTCTTCCGTTCGCGGTGAGACGCAGGACACGGGCGCGGGCATCATCGGCGGACTTCTTCTTGTCCAGAAGACCTTTCCTGACGAGCGAGTTCACCGCATCGCTCACGGTCGGCACCGTCAGATCAAAGTACCGTGCCAGGACAGACAGACGCGACTCCGACGCTTCATGCGTAGCTACGTGAATGAGAAGGCGAGACTGGATGGGACTCAACCCGGCATTCCCAGCCGCCTCACGAGTGGATGTCAGTATGATGTGGCCAATCCGTTCCAGCGCGGCCAAGATCTTGGCAGGACGATTCTTCGCCTGTCTCCGGGGATCCAATACGTGTTCTGCTCTGGTCATGATTATATTATTAGGACTCCTTTGCTTTTATGATGGGACGTCGTATTATTGAGGAGTCCTAATCATAAACCTCGGTACTTCCATGCTCCCCTGCCGTTCCCGATTCGCTCCTGCGCCGCATTTGCCATGGCTTGCGCTTCTCGCACTGACAATGATCAGTGTCCCTGCCGCCGCACAGCAGACCGATGGCGGCGCGCCCGCCGCTACGAACGACCTTGATATTACTGCTGCCCACGTCGAGATCCTGCATGAACTCGAACTGGCGGTTTTTGAAATCTCCGTAGAAGGCCGAGCCGGCCACACCATACCCGAAGCCGCCGGGCAACTCGACGGAGCTCCGGTTCTCGGGTATGTTTTTCCTACTACGCTCAAACCGGAGGACGTCGGATTCGCACCCGGAGACGGCATTGTCGCCCTGGCGGCGACATCACATCCCGATTTTGACGACACCCCTCTCTGGGATGAAGGCGCAAATGGAGTGTATGACGACGATGGACGGATTTTCCACTCACACTGGGTAGTCCTCGTGCCCGATGATCGTGTTGCTGGCGGCCTGTCCGTCAAAGCGACGCAGAACGTCGAATCCGACCTGCCACCCACAGCTCCCGGCATGCCCATGTACCTCGATTCACCTGGATTCCAGGTCGTCTTGCGCGACGGGTTGCTCAAAATTATTGTACCTCTGTTCCGAATGTCGAACAGAACCGACTTCCAGTTCGATGCCGTATCGGCCTACATGCGCGTCAATACGTCACAGCCAGACGCCCCCATGCTGGGAGTCTTCAAGGTTTACAGCGTGCTCTCATCCGATCTCAGCCTTCCCTACACCGTCGATCAGTAACACAAGGCAGGAGTAAAACACCATGAAAATCGCCGTCTGGGACACCTGTGTACCCCGCTCGGACAACGGTCACACCATGCATTTCGACATCCTCGTTCCCGATGGAACGCCGTTCCCGGAGGTTCAACGATATGGCCGGGAATACCTGGCAACGAAGGGCCAGTGTGGACAGCCCCTCACCACAAGCGAATGCCAGTATTGCCACTCCGAGTCGGCATCCGCTTCCGCAGAAACGGACATCAGGGCCTCCGGATATGCCATCATTGAAATGGAGAATTGCTGACACGTGGCTGTGGCAACGCCTCAAGACGACGCGCGTGTGAGCAGGTCGAAAAGGCAGAAATGAAATCGCCAAAAGAGCCAGTGATTTCCGAACTTGGGGAGGAACCTCCGGGAAGCTCATATAGCGCACGACCGGCTCCTTGACTCTGAACAGCCTTATTTGCTAATCATGTCCACACGCCGCCAGTTTCTCCGCCGCACCGGCCTCGCCACAGCCGCCCTCGCCCTTCCTCTCGGTCCGGCAAGCCGCCCCGGGTCACCGCTCCGTACGCCGCTCCGTACGCCGCCCGCCGCAGCACCACTTCTGCCCGCTCCGGGCCGCGCACCCGGTGAAGACTTCTGGGAAGATGTTGCGGCCCGGTATGAAACCACCGACCGGATCACGAACCTGGAAGGCGGCTACTGGGGCATGATGGCCGCGCCAGTGCTTGACGCGTTCCAGCGCCACACGGCCCGGGTCAACCGGGAGAATTCGTTCTACGCCCGCACGCAGTTCAATCGCGATGCAGAGGCCGTGCGGGAGCGCGTAGCCGCCCTGCTCGACGTTGCCCCGGGGGAAATCGCCTTCTCCCGGAACGCCACCGAGGCCCTGCAGGCCCTGATTGGACAGTACAACAGGCTCGAGACCGGCGAGACGGTCATGTATGCCGACCTGGACTACCCTGCCATGCAGCATGCCATGAACGCGCTCGCCGCCCGGCGCCGGGCCGAAGTGGCGACACTCGTCATCCCCGAGCCTGCCGAATCTGCCGGGCAGATTGTGGATGCGTACGCCGAGGCCTTCGACGCGCATCCGCGCACGCGGCTCCTTCTGGTCACGCACGCCAACAACAAGACCGGACTCATCCACCCTGTTGGCGACATCACGGCGCTGGCGCGCGCCCGCGGCATTGATGTGATTGTCGATGCCGCGCACTCCTGGGGCCACGTACCCTTTGACGTGGCCGGATTCGGCGCGGACTACGTGGGCATGAATCTGCACAAATGGATGGGCGCGCCACTCGGTATCGGTGCCATGTATATCCGTGCGGCAGGCCTTGCCGCCATTGACCGGGCCCACGGGGACACGGGCAGCCTTGACGCCATTGACAGCCGCCTGCACACGGGCACCACGAACTTTGCAACCACACTCACGGTCAATGATGCCCTGGACTTCCAGCAGTCCGTGGGGTTTGAGAACAAATACGCCCGCGTTCGGCACCTGCGCGACCTCTGGGTGCGCGAGGCCCGCACCATGGACGGCGTCGACATCCTCACGCCCGATGATCCGGACCTCGTGGGCGCCATTACCAGCTTCCGCCTGCATGGCCGGACATCGGGCGAGGAAAACCGTGCCCTGGTTCGGACCCTTGCCGAAGAATACGGCATTTTCACTGTCGCCCGGACGGGCATTGCCGGCGGCGATTGCATCCGCGTCACTCCCGCGCTCTACAACCTGCCACCGGATCTCGAAAAACTGGTCGCGGCGTTGCGCGACCTGGCGGCGAAGCGTGGCTGACGAACACATTGGAAAACTGCATGATCGGATCCCCCTTTTCACAGACATTCCCCGTTCCTGATGACACGATAGATGCGAACGGGCACGTCAACAACGTAGCCTACGTGGGCTGGATGCAGGACGTGGCCATTGCCCACTCCGATTCCACCGGGGCCACGCGCGCCGCGTTCGAGGAAGGCGGCACGTGGGTTGTTCGCGAGCACGTCATTGAGTACCTGCGCCCGCTGCTGCCCGGCACCACAGTCCGTGTAGATACCTGGATTGACGATGCCGAGGGTGTGCGCTCCACACGCCGCTACGTCTTCAAGGACGCGGCTTCGGGCCGCGAAGTCGTGCGCGGCCGGACACTGTGGGTCTTCCTCGACACGACCTCCGGCCGGCCGCGCGCCATCCCCGACCGCGTCATATACGCCTTTACCGGCAGCGACGGAGGCCGTAGCTGATGCCCGCATCCGGAGGAACGCGGGCTTCGTGATTTGGAATTTGTGCCACAAGCTGTGGCACAATCGGTCGAATTGCCTCCGTCAACTCTCGTTGAAAAGCTTCTGAATGGTTCTCATGGGCAGATATAGATGCAATCTGTCGTCCGCCAATTCCTGAAAACCGTACTGCCCGTAGAATCTTTTTGCATCGTCTGTTTTCGCGTCCACCTCAACCGCCGCTATACCGATCTCCTCAGCCAGCAGGAGCGACCGTCTCAGAGCGTCCATCAACAGCAACGCTCCAATCCCCGATCCACGAGCATCAACGCTGGTCGCCAGGCGCCCGAGCCTGACGACGGGAACCGGATAACGGGGCAGCTTCCTGGCTTCCTGCTCCGCCAAGTTCGAATAGGAGATTTCCCCATTGGAAATGCAGTAGTAACCCAAAATGAATGTGCTGCCAGGATGTACCGCCACGTATGTGACACTGATTCCTTTTCGTGCATTCTGCGTGGCATAGCGCTTCAGGAACACATTCAGATCGTCAATTCCACAGTCGAACGAATCTTTTTGATGTGCTTTACCCAGGCGAACAATCCGAATGTTTCCCGGACCAGCGCCCATGCTACCCGGAAATCCTCCTCCGGTACTGTCTCAAAGCGTCGGACAGTTTGGCATTCGGTTCCGTATCGTCCCGAAGCATGTCGTTGAATTTTTCCCAATCTCCCAGAGTGAGCTCTGTTGACTTGTGTTCTCTGATAATCCTGGCTGACCTGTCAAGCAATGTCGACAGAACGTATGAGGTCAATGACTCACCTGACAAGGCAGCGGCCTTCTCTATCAGGGATTTTTGGGATTCCGTCGACCTCAGATCGAGTCGTGCCTTCTTCGGGGAGTCATCGCGCGTGGCATGATCCGGATGAGTAGACGCAGTTGACATGATAGTTTTGGGTATTTGTACGGATATGAACCGTACGCATTGAATGTTACGTCCACGTCGATGTTTCTGTGGAAGAAATCATCGACCTGAAGTCAACTCCCAGGCATC
>PCUY01000076.1 GCA_002787815.1 Bacteroidetes bacterium CG12_big_fil_rev_8_21_14_0_65_60_17
AAAAACGGCATCATGTATTTCGCACGTCAACGCGCTGTCCCGGCCTTGCGTCTCGGTGTTATATTTCTCAGTGTTTTCTTTCTCAGTGTTTTCTTTCTCAGTGCATGCAGCGATAATTCTCCACTGTCAGATTCGACAACACCAGACGATGACGCAGCTGCAGGACGTGTGGAACTTGCGGGAGATGAGCGTGAAGCCATGCTTGCCCTCGCGCAGGAGAAATCCGATGCACTTCGCGCACAGACCAATCAACCTGATGCCACGATTTCCGACGTTTGGATTCTGACTGGCAACCACAACTATCTGGTTGGAAAGGGCACGAGTGCTACGGGCGAATGCGCCAACATTGCCATCCCTCTTGACCTGGCAACCAGTGGTGACATCGCGGGTCGATATGCGCTGTCCAAGGCCCCTGTTACGCATTCCTGTGAAGGTGCCCCCTGTACATCATGCTCTTTCACGACAGATGCCCAAGACAAAATCACCGGGTGCGACTGCGAGAGTTGTCCCACCGGCTGCAATCCATCCGGCGGAATTTGCAACCATACGATTACCTCCGGCTGATCAGGTTTTTTCACTGCGCGCCAGAAGCTGCTCGGCGTGACGAACGGCACGCATGCTGAAATCGGCCTCCAACCGCTCCCGTTCGCTCTCCGACAACTCCCCCACACCTGCCGCGCGTCGTGCCGCGTCTGCGTGGTAGAGCGCCATCGCCGCGGCCACCGAGATATTGTAGCTCTGCACGAAGCCGGTGATGGGCAGCAGTACGGTGGCATCGGCCTCGGACAGCATGTTTTCCGACACGCCTGAGAGCTCATTTCCGAAGACGATGGCCACCGGCTCCGAGAAGTCCACTGCCGAGATGGGCACCGCCGTCGCATCCAGATGGGTGACCACGATCCGGTATCCGCGCGCGCGCAGCGGCCCAATGCAGTCTGCCGGTGTGTCGTGGTAATGGACATCGAGCCACTTGTGCGCCCCCTGCGTCGTACGTGTCGATTTCTTCGGGGGAACCGACCCGCGGATGACATGGAACTCCTGCAGTCCGAGTCCCTCCGCCGTCCTCATGACGGCGCTCACGTTTCCCGTATTGGCGAGCCCCTCGACTACGGGTACCACGTGGTACGTCCGCTCGCGCACCGCATCCCGAATACGCTGCCGACGCTCGTCGGACAGGTGGGGCGCAAGGAGTCGGATGACGTCGCGGGAAGCTGAATCGCGGGACCCCACAGAAAGACCTTCAAATCGACCGCAGGCATCCTTCTCCATCCGCGCCATATCACGCTCGGCGTCATTGACACGGGCTGATTTCCGATGATTCATCTCCGGCTCGCAATCCACGCATCTACTGCACGTTCCAGCATGGGAAGACTCACTGCCCCATCTGCAAGAACCGTGTCATGGAAACCTTGGATGTCAAACCTGTCTCCCAACTGCTCCCGCGCGTATTCCCTGAGCCGCTGGATTTCCAGGCTTCCAACCATGTAGGCCGTGGCCTGTCCCGGAGTTGCCAGATAACGGTCTACTTCGGATTCGACTGCATTTTGGCTTTCAGCCGTATTCGCCAGCATGTAATCAACAGCCTGTTGTCGCGTCCAGCCGAGTACGTGCATGCCCGGGTCGACCACCAGCCGAGCCGCACGCAGCGCCCGATTCGACAGCATGCCCATACGATCCTTCTCTTCCGAGTAGAGCCCCATCTCATCAGCCAACAACTCTGAATACAGGCCCCACCCTTCCGCCACGGCAGCCACGTAGATGTAGCGCAGGACCGGATGGACATTTCCGCCCTGAAGCGCCACACTCATCTGAAGATGATGTCCGGGATAGGACTCATGGAACGCCGTCGCCTCCAGACCCACCTTACTGATCGCTTCCGGCATCCACGTTCCCAGTTCATAGGTGCCCGGCCTTGAGCCATCGATGGATCCGGCCGAATAGTAACCACCGCCGGATGCCTTCTGGTATGCCGGAAACGGCTGTACGACGAGACGGGTATCGGGTACATAGCCGAACCAGTCGTGAACGGCCACACTGGCACGTTCAACCGCGGCCCGGGCGTAGGCCAGAATGTCTTCTTCTGAACGGAACGTAAACTCCGGATAGGTACGAAAGTGCTCGAGCAGCGCCGGGACATCGTCCGTCCCGAAGGATTCTTCTGCAATCCGAGCCATCTCAGCCTGGATATCCTCCATCTGGCGAAGTCCCATCTGGTGAATTTCGTCCGGGGTCAGATCCAACGACGTGTGGTAGTGCACCGAGGCTGCATAGCAGGCCGCCCCATCCGGGTTTTCGCCCACACCCACCACCGCACGCCCCTCATACTCCTCCTCCAGATACGCCACATAGCGTGAAATGGCCGGATTGACCATATCCCGAATGATGGCGCGCACCTCTCTCTGAAAGGAGGGGTCATTTGAACGGGAGGCAGGAGAATAAAACGGAGAATCCTCAGCCGCACCACGTATCATGGCTGTGGCCTGCCGTAAGACGGCATCGACGTTGCTCTGCGAAGCCAGATATCCGGCCTCCTGTCCCAGCTGCAGATTATCCACATCCCGCTCGATGTAGGCCGGCACCTCACGCAGCCGCACGAGGGCATTCTCCCGCTCAGCCGCGGTTTCTACTGGCTGTACCGCGAATGTGGACGACAGCATGGCCATCCAACCGTTCGATGTCGAACTCACCTTCCAGAGCTCGGTGCGGCAGACGCGTGTTCCCAACCGCGCCGCAATCCGATCCCTCGTGAATGCGTACGGAATGGCTGCATCCGTGCCTTCGAGGACAGCCGGGTCGAGTGCATCCAACCTGGCCATCCACGTTTCAAGCCGCGCATTCCAGGCGTTCATGGCCGCCTCACTCCGGTCTCCGAGCCGATCCATGGGCGTATCGGGGTACGCAATTTCGAATGCTTCCTCTGGAAACTGGTGGTAGTATCCATTCACGAATTCCTCGGCCACGTCAAGGGCCGCTGTGACCTGCCCGCCCGGCGACACGTCAGGCGCGTCATCAGATTCGCACGCCGAAAGAACTACACAAAACGCTGTGAGCACGGTAAAAAAAGACATCTTCATGGGACTCACGGAAATCTCAGAGGTCATGGGATTGCACCGATTGGCTGTTCCGGATGATACGCACGCTACCGATCTCATGCTGCGCTGCGGGAACACCACTTCCCGGTCCGCATGCAAACCGCCTTTGCGAACAATACGCTCATTACATGCAACTTACAGATAAAATTGCCCTCGTGACCGGTGCCAGCGCCGGTCTCGGCGCCCGGATTTCGCGTGATCTCGTTGAGCGAGGTGCCCACGTTTACGGCCTGGCCCGTCGCGAGGAGCGCCTCGGTGCCCTCCAGGAAGAGTTGGGCAGCGCCTTTACACCCCTTCCGGCCGATGTCACCAGTGAGGAAGATGTCCGTAACGCATTCAGCCGCATTGGCGGCCGTCTCGACATTCTCATCAATAATGCCGGTCTGGGTAAGTTCGGGCCTGCAAAAGACACCTCCACATCCGACTGGGACCTGCAGGTGAATGTGAACCTGCGGGGCGTTTTCCTCTGTACGCGTGCGGCCATTCCCCTCATGCAGGAGCAGAACAGGAACACCGGGTTCGGCGGCCACATCGTGAACGTCAGCTCGGTGGCCGGTCTCATGGGAAACCCCAATGTGAGCACCTACAACGTCACGAAATTCGGCCTCAAGGGCTATTCGGAAGCTCTGTTCAAAGAACTTCGCGAGGACGGCATCAAGGTGACCTGCATTTTTCCGGGATCTATCGAAACCGAGTTCTTCGAGCAGGCCGGCGTCCCCATCTCGGACAACCCCATGACCTCCGAGGACGTGTCCAGTTCGGTCCTTCATGTGCTTCAGACCCCGGATAACTACCTTGTATCCGAAATCGTCATGCGGCCACTTCGCCCGAAGTTGAAAACCTGACCACACAACATCCCGAAACGTTCCACCTGCCCCGAGCGCCCATGAAACGCCGTGATTTTGTCAAGAAAGCCTCTGCAACGGCCGCTGCCGGGGCCGTTCTGGGGGGATGCGCCGCAGTCGATGAAGGCCCGGCCGCCGTGCAGACCAGTCCGCGCGTATCCTGGCGCCTGGCCTCGAGCTTCCCCCGCTCGCTCGATACCATCTACGGCGCAGCCGAAGTCATGGCCCGCCGTGTCTCGGCGCTTACGGACGACCGTTTCCGCATCCGCGTATTTCCGGCTGGCGAAATCGTGCCCTATGACCAGGTGCTGGAGACCGTGCAGAAGGGTACACTCCAGATGGGGCACTCAGCGAGCTATTATTTCACCGGGCTGAACCCCGCCCTGGCCTTCGATGCCACAGTGCCCTTCGGTATGAACGCGCGCCAGCTCAACGCCTGGATGTACTATGGCGAGGGCATGGACCTCATGCGATCGGTCTTCGCGGATTTCAACATCCGCAACTACCCCGGCGGCAATACAGGCGTCCAGATGGGCGGCTGGTTCCGCCGTCAGGTGGACAGCGTACAGGAACTGAAGGGCCTCAAAATGCGGATTCCGGGGCTCGGCGGCAAGGTCATGGCCGAGCTTGGCGTGAACGTCCAGGTGCTGGGCGGCGGAGAAATCTACGCGGCCCTGGAAACGGGCACGATCGATGCTACCGAGTGGTCGGGCCCGTACGATGACGAGAAGCTCGGTTTCCACCAGGTGGCCAAGAACTACTACTACCCCGGGTGGTGGGAGCCGGGGCCGGGACTCAGTTTCTATATCAACCAGGATGCGTGGGCCTCGCTGCCATCGACCTACCAGGCGGCGCTCGAGGCGGCGTGCGCCGAGGCGAATGTCGACATGGTCGCCTCCTACGATGCGAAGAACCCTCCTGCGCTGGAGCGCCTCCGGCAGACAGACATTACGCTTCGACCGTTTTCAGAGGACATCCTGGAGGCCGCCGAGGAAATAACGCGCGACCTGCAGTCGCAGGAGGCCGCGGCACGCCCCGAGTATGCCCGCATCCTGGAAAGTTACCGCGCATTCTCGGACGCATCGAACGCATGGCTCGGTACGGCCGAGAACACCTACAACTCGTTCGCCTTTCGGAGCCGCTGATCCCGCTCAGGCGCACATACCAATCCTGCCGCCACCATGCCTGTATTCCACTTCCCGACGGCCCGCTCCGCCCGATACGTCCTTCAAAAGGATACAACGGCTCCCAATTCCGATCTCTGGATCGGACTGCACGGGTACGGTGAGCTCGCGACGTCCTTTGCCGATCTACTGGCGCCGATTTCCGGTCCGGGACGCGCCCTGCTCTGTCCGGAAGGCCTCTCGCGCTTCTATACGAACCACCGGAAAGGGGAAATCGGCGCCAGCTGGATGACAAGCCTGGACCGCGAATACGAAATCCTGGACCAGGTCACCTACCTGGATGCGCTCTGGGAGCACGTCCTCGATGAATTGATGACTGAGCTACCCACAACCGTGCTCGGGTTCAGCCAAGGCTGCCCAACAGCCACACGATGGCTGGGAAACGGACAGTTCAGGGCCGAGCGACTCATCCTCTGGGGCGGCGACCACGCCCACGATCTCTCCGATGAGGAGTGGGAAGCGCTGCGCGAAACCGGTGAAATCATCCTCGTGGCGGGTGAAGAAGATCAGGTTGTCCCCATGGAGCGCCTTGAAAAGGCCGAAGTCGCGCTCAGGGACGCCGGATGCAACGTGCGGCTCATAACCCACCCTGGAGCGCACCACCTGGACACAGCCGTCCTGGCACATCTCGCAAACAGCTGAAACAGCAGGTCAGAAAATCGTGTGTCCGATCTCGGCCGTGAGCAGTTCGAGCGCCCGCATGCCCAGAAATGAATTGCCGCGTTCGTTCAAGCGTGGACTCCACACGGCCACGGAATAGTAGCGCGGATGGATGGCCACAATACCGCCACCCACTCCACTCTTGCCCGGCAGTCCCACACGGAAGGCAAATTCACCCGCCTCATCATAGAAACCGCACGTCTGCATAACCGCGTTCACGCGCTGTACCATGACGCCTGGCGCGAGCGCCTTGCCGTCGTGCAGCGTGCGTCCTTCATTGGCCAGCAGCCCGAACGTACAGGCGAGCTGCGTGCAGGTCATTTCCATGGCACAGAGCCGTACGTACAGGTCCAATACCTCATCGGGCTCGTTGTGGATGTTGCCGAATGACTTCATCAGATTGACGAGTGCCGCATTCCGATGGCTCGAAGCCCGCTCCGACCGTGCCACGCGCTCATTCCAGGACACGGACATGTCGCCCGAGAGCGCGTGCACGAACGCGTAGAGCTCTTCGAGCGGCCGTTTGAGCGCTGAAATCAGCACATCGCACAGAACGAGCGCGCCGGCATTGATGAGCGGATTTCGCGGCACGCCCTGTTCATATTCAAGCTGGAAGAGAGAATTGAATGCATTTCCTGAAGGCTCGACATCCATCCGCTCCCAGACCTCGTCGGGATCAATGGTCAGCGCCAGGAGCAGGGCGGGCACCTTGGCAATACTCTGCACGGAGAATGGGACGTCCGCATCTCCCACGCTGTGCACGGACCCGTCCAGGCATTGCAGGCTCATGCCGAACTGGTCCGGATTGACGCACGCCAGCTCCGGGATGTACGCCGCCACATCGCCGCTCCGGACGTCTTCTTCCGTGGCCCCCTCGGAACCCAGGCGGCGGTGGATGGACGTGAGTATTCGCTGGTAATCGATTTCGCTCATGCCTCCATCCTACCAATCCCACGTCACGAGTTCCGGCCAGAGGATGATCGCTGCCAGACCGATCATCTGGATGATGATGAACGGAATGGCTCCCCGGTAGATGTCGCCGGTCGTGATTTCGGGCGGCGCCACACCCCTCAGGTAGAACAGTGCAAATCCGAATGGGGGCGTGAGGAAGGACATCTGCAGGTTCATTCCCAGCATGACACCGAACCAGACCAGGTCCACACCCAGCAGCGCCGCGGCCGGCACGAGCAGCGGAACCACGATGAAAGCGATCTCGAAAAAGTCGATGAAAAATCCCAGCACAAACACCACCAGGTTGGCAACAATCAGCAGGCCAATCACGCCCCCCGGCAAATTCGTCAGGTAATGCTCAATCCAGAGATCCCCGTTGAGCCCCCTGAAGACGAGCGCGAATGCCGTGGATCCGATGAGCAGGAAGAGCACCATGGACGTCAGTGACGTCGTCCGGGCCATGGTATCGCGCAGCGCCGACCAGGTCAGTCGCCGGTTTACGCCCGCCAGGGCCATGGCGCCCACCGCGCCGAGCGCACCGGCCTCGGTGGGCGTAGCCAGCCCGGCAAAAATGCTGCCGAGCACCACGAGAATGAGCCCGAGCGGCGGCAACAGGACGAGAAGCACGCGGCGAAAGAGCAGGCCCAGGTTCGCGGGCCGCGCCTCCGGCGGCAGCGCCGGCGCCCGGTGCGGCTGGAAGATGGCCACACCCACCGCATAGAGGCCATACAGCCCAGCCAGCATGATCCCCGGTACGAGCGCTCCCCAGAACAGATCACCCACCGAAATACCCATCTGATCGGCGAGCACAATCAGCACGACCGACGGGGGAATGATCTGGCCGAGCGTGCCCGAGGCCGTGATGAATCCCGTCGCAAGCTGTTTGTCATACCCGTAGCGCATCATGACGGGAAGTGAAATCAGCCCCATGGCCACAACGCTTGCCCCGACCACACCCGTCGCTGCCGCCAGCAGGGCACCCACGAACACCACCGCAAGCGCCAGTCCACCGCGAAGTGGTCCGAAAAGCTGCCCGATGGTCGTCAGCAAATCGTCCGCCAGACGGGACTTTTCAAGCATGGTCCCCATGAAAATGAAGAACGGCACCGCCAGCAACACGAAATTCGACATGATTCCGAACGTGCGATCCGGCATGGCCAGCAGGAGCGGCCAGTCGAGCAGCCCCATTTCCACGCCGATGAACGCAAAAATCAGCGCCGTTCCCCCGAGCGCAAACGCCACCGGAAATCCGGAGAAAATGAGCACGAAAGCGCCCACGAACATGAGCGGGGCCAGCAGGTCCTCGTTCATGTTGCCCCTCCGGGTCCGGGACCGTCACCGGGCACCGCATCCCCACCCAGAATCACCGCCAGGCTATGCGCAAACAGCGACACCCCCTGCAGCGCGAGCAGCAGAAAGGCCACCGGAATCACCGTCTTGATGGGATAGCGCGGCAACCCGCCCGGATCGGGCGATGCTTCCATCACGGCCCACGAGTTTACAACCGCCGGCCACGCCGTCCAGAGCATGAGTCCACAGAAAGGGAGCATCAGGAAAACCGTACCCAGCACATTGATCCACGCCTTTCCCTTGGCCGAAAGCCGCCCGTAGAACACATCCACTCGCACGTGGGCATCTTCCTTGAGCGTCCAGGCCGCTCCGAGCAGAAAAAGCAGGCTGAACAGGTACCACTGCAGCTCAAGCCACATGTTCGAGCTCAAACCGAGTCCCGTAAATCGATCCGTATACCGCGCCACCGCATTCAAAGCGCCCACGAGCACCATCGCCAGCGACAGCCACACGAGCACGCGCCCGAACCGCTCCTGGAAGCGGTCAATCCGGTCGGCAATCTGCAACAACAAAGGCATCATTTATCCTGATCCTCTTCCTTGTTTTCCCGGTTTTCCGTGTCTGCATATCTGTGGATGCGACGCTCCAGGCTTTCCTCCGCGTCGCGACCGCGAAGATATTCCATGCGCTCCTGAATTGTGCGCTCGTACCCCACATCCGATGGCGTATAGAAATACGTGCCTTGCATGTCATCGGGCAAATACTGTTGCGGCACATAGTGATTCCGGTAGGCATGCGGATACAGGTATCCCTCTCCGTGCCCAAGCCCCTTGGCATCCCGGCTTCCGTCCTTGAGCGGATTCGGGACATCCCCGGTCTCTTCGCGCCCCACAAACCCGATGGCATCGAAAAAGGCATACGTACTGTTGCTTTTTGGGGCGGTTGCCAGGTACAGGCAGCACTGGGCCAGGTGGAAGCGCCCCTCGGGCAGTCCCACGTAGTCAAAAGCCTGGGCGCACGATGTGGCGACGTGCAGGGCCCGCGGGTCGGCCAGGCCGATGTCTTCTGCCGCGAAAATCAGCATGCGGCGGATAATGAAGCGGGGATCCTCGCCCGCATAGAGCATGCGTGCCATCCAGTAGAGCGACGCGTCGGGATCCGAGCCCCGCAGGCTCTTGATGAAGGCGCTGATGGTATCGTAATGCGCATCGCCCTCCTTGTCATAGAGAACGGCTCTTTTCTGGATGGATTCCTCCGCTACGTCGAGCGTAATGTGCCGCGTGCCATCATCCCCGGCATCGGTCGTCTCCACCGCCAGTTCGAGGGCGTTCAGGAGCGAGCGCGCATCCCCGTTCGCGGTCGAGACCAGGTGCTGCGCGGCGTCCGCATCCACCCGTACAGACCACGCACCGTAGCCCCGCTCCGTGTCGGCCAGTGCACGTTGCAGTACCCCATGCAGATCCTCTTGAGTGAGCTGTCGGAGCTCAAAAATCCTGCTGCGCGATACGAGCGCCTTGATGACTTCGAAGTACGGGTTCTCCGTGGTCGCTCCGATCAGCGTGACTGTGCCGTTTTCCACGTGCGGCAACAATGCGTCCTGTTGCGACTTGTTGAAGCGGTGCACTTCATCGATGAACAGGATGGTGCGCTGGCTGTGCAGGCGCAGTCGCTCTTCCGCGCGTCCGATGGCCACGCGGATATCCTTCACGCCCGCCAGCACGGCGTTCATGGTCTCGAAGGCGGACCGGGTCGTATTGGCAATGATCCTCGCCAGTGTCGTCTTGCCGGTGCCGGGAGGTCCGTAGAAAATCAGCGAGGATATCCGATCCGCTTCGATGGCGCGACGCAGCATGCGCCCGGCGCCCAGGATATGCTCCTGTCCCGCGAACTCACCCAGGGTCTGCGGCCGCATGCGATCGGCCAGAGGGGCGCGGCTTTTCATGAAATCACGGATCGATGCATCGAACAGATCATCATTCATCGTACTGCCGGGTTGTCCCGTGTGTGCTGTCCGGTTGCGAGTCGAGCACCCGGCGGATTCCGGATGCGAACAAGGTAGCACCGCCCTGTGAAGGATGCCGCACGTACGTGCACGCCAGACCGAGCTCATGGAAGGCGCGCTCGGCCTTCCTGCCAACCGCCACGAGATCTTCGGCGCCTACGGCCCGGACCACTTCCCCGACAAGTGGCAGGAAGTGCCTGAGTTCGGAGATGCGGGGCGTGCGGATGGACAGGGGTTCGTTTTTCCTGTAAGGATGGCATGGCACTGCATTCCAGGTAAATATTTGCTCGTGATACGGCGCCAGAATACGCCAGTAGATTGACGCGCTGTATTCTGCATGCGGTTGGTCACGCCGGCTCGACTGCCGACCGGATATGGGAAAATCCGGGTCCACGAGCTGCGCCTCGCTCGTGATGGGTACGCCCGAAAAACGGCATCCCCACGGGCCCGGAGCTTCGGCCAGAAGCAGGATGCGGGGCGGCTGCGTCCTTTCGCGCACGTAGGCCTCCAGATTGGCACGGCGAATGGGGACGGCGTCCTCACGGTCCTCGTCTGCATCCCGGTCGAAGTAGGGGTTGAACAGGAGCGGGTGCCCACCGTCATTGTAGAGCCGCTCCCGAAACAGGGTTATGAGGGCGTCTGCGTCCATGACTCCATGATACGCAGCAGGTTGAGACGAATTTTCCTTGCAGATCACACAATCCGGGTTCATTTTTCTATGTACGGCGTTAATCTGGACAGTACACAATTCGCCAAGGATGGATTTAGATCGGAGACGCCATATGGACAACGCCACGCTTCACGTTCAGGACGAGAAACTCGAACTGCCCCTCACCAAGGGTACAGAGAACGAAGTCGCCATTGGCATCAAGACGCTCAGGCCGTCTACCGGCGTCATTACCATGGATCCCGGGTTTGCCAATACCGGGTCGTGTGAGAGTTCCATCACGTTCATTGATGGCGAAAAAGGAATTCTTCGCTACCGCGGTTACTCGATCGAGGAACTGGCTGAAAAGTCCACATTCACCGAGGTAGCCTACCTGCTCATCTACGGCGACTTGCCGAGTACCGATGAGCTGGAGTCGTTCCGGCGCCAACTCCGTCGGCACAGCCTGCTCCACGAGGACATGAAGAAGTTCTTCGAGGGGTATCCACCGAGCGCACCACCCATGAGCGTGCTGAGCACCATCGTGGCATCGCTTGCAGCCTACTATCCGGTGGCGAATACGGACGACGACCTGAACCTGAACATCATCAGGCTGATCGCGAAGCTTAATACGATTGCAGCATTTGCTTACAAGAAGTCCGTTGGCCAGCCGTATATATATCCTTGCAACGATCACTCATACGCGGGAGACTTCCTGCACATGATGTTCGCCGTGCCGGCCGAAAAGTATGACATTGACCCCCTGCTCACCAAGACGCTCGACATGCTTCTCATCCTGCATGCTGATCATGAACAGAATTGTTCGACTTCGACCGTGCGCATGGTGGGCAGTTCAGGAGCCGACCTGTTTTCCTCCATTTCAGCAGGTATCCAGGCGCTCTCCGGGCCACTGCACGGCGGGGCCAACCAGGCCGTTATTGAAATGCTGGAAAAGATTGAACAGGACGGACGCAACATCACAAAATATGTCGAGCTCGCCAAGAACAAGGATTCGGACTTCCGCCTCATGGGCTTCGGCCACCGGGTGTACAAAAACTTCGATCCGCGTGCCCGCGTCATCAAACAGAAGGCGGCCGAAGTCCTCGATCAACTCGGCGTGGATGACCCGCTCCTGGACATTGCCCGCGAACTGGAACGGATTGCGCTCGAGGACGAATTCTTTGTCGAGCGTAAACTGTATCCGAATGTGGACTTCTATTCAGGCATCATTTACCGGGCCATGGGTATTCCGACCAACATGTTCACGGTCATGTTTGCACTCGGACGACTCCCGGGCTGGATTGCCCAGTGGCTCGAGATGAAAAAAGATCCCGCCACACGCATTTACCGACCACGACAAATCTATACGGGGAGCAACGAGCGTGCTTATACACCAATAGCCGCTCGATGAGCGGAGAGGAGAGGACCATGCGTAAAGCCTGATTATTCATTCGTTAACACACAGTCCTTATATTATGCTAAGCTGAGTACGCCTGCGTCGTAAGCGTGTACCATGTATGCATCTCGTGACTACACCACTACACGCGACACCTACCAATCAAGCACGACCATGAAACACCCACTACTGTCAGTAACAGGCATCCTGTTCGCATTATCCGTTCTTCTTCTTGCGCCACTTTCAGCCGACGCCCAGGTGGAGCGTGGCGACAAGACACTGTACATTCGCCCACACGTTGGCATTTCGTGGTATCTCGGTGACAATGAAAAATCACCATTCAACTTCGATGGCGACCTGTTCCAGGACGATTTCCCCTTCAATGTGGGCGGTGAAATCGGCTGGCGTTTCAGCCCCCGGTACAGCCTCGGCCTGGCCTACAGTTACGGTAATTTCACGCAGATCAGTGATTTTGAGGCCAACACGGACGTTTCGCTCGACGGCCACGAATCTACACGGTGGTCGGTGAGCCTTGTGGGGCGGCAACTCCTCAGTGACAAAAAAATTGCTCCGTACTGGTTCGGCATGATTTCGGTCGGTGGTGGCGATGTTACCACATTCAGTGAAGCCTGTGCGGCCAACGTTATTGGCGCCTGTGAGGTCGAGACGGGCCTCTTGACAGGAGGCGTGGGTGCCGGCTTCGGATTTGATTTCATGCTCAATACGTCCACGTCCTTCTTCGTACAGACGAGTCTCGATGCCCGTCTGCCCGATGATCATGTGGATGGACGTGACTATAACGCTTTCACGGATATTGAATTCCTGGGGGCCCACACCGTCGGTCTGCAGGCGAATCTGACACGGTTCAGACCGGTCAAGTCGGTATCGGTCATCTGTCCCACGGACGAATTCAACACCGGGGTTCCCATGACCTTTACGGGTTCGGCCAATGAGAATGCCACGCAGCCGGTGAATTACCGCTGGAGCTTCGGCGACGGCTCCTCCGCCCACGGCCCAACGGCTACGCATACGTTCAACCGGGCCGGAGATTTCACGGTCTCGCTCACGGCGACCAACGGCAACAGCAAGGGCAGCGCATCGGCCGAGTGCCCGGTCACCGTTACCGAGCCCTGCGAGGAAGCCCAGATCACGGGCATGCGCGCATCGAACATGAATCCGGATACGGAAACGGATGTCCGTTTCTCGTCCACGGTACGTGGAAGTGAAGCCACGAGCTACCGATGGGACTTCGGGGATGGTACGAAGGGTACGGGCGCCATGGCTACACACCGGTATGCCCGCGCCGGTACGTACACCGTCACGCTCGAAGTGACGAACTGCGCCGGTACGGTCACCCGCACGATGACCATCACGGTCAATCCGTTCGAGGCGGCCATCTGTCGTGAGGTCACGGAAATGAACCCGGCCTTCTTCGCGCACAACTCGTCCGACCTCTCAGCCGACGCCCGCGCCGCACTGCGCGAAAACCTCGAAATCCTGCTCGAGTGCCCGAACCTGAATGCCCGCCTCGAAGGATGGGCCGCTCCGGGTGAACGCCGCGCGCAGCAGCTCTCCGAGGACCGTGCCCGGGCAGCCGAGCAGTTCTATGTGGACAATGGTGTGGCAGCAAGCCGCCTGGTGCTGCAACCCATGGGACGCGCCGCCGGCACGAGCAAGAAGGAAGGGGCCGGCCAGCACCGCCGCGTGGACACGATCCCGCTGCGTTGACCGCGTGCACATGTTGACATCCGGACTCGTCCGGGTACACAACTGACAGCAAGCAACGAGGGGGCGGCCGCCAGGCCGCCCCCTCTCTTTTTGTTACCTGGCCTGACGGGGCTTTGAAACCCGGAAATGTAACTTCTATTGTTACATTTACTTTTTGAGCAAAACCAGGGCTCCCTCCGATACGAGATCAGCGAGCAGTCTACGGATTTCAACCGAATCCGGGATATCCGATGCAGCTGCACCCGGGATGGAGCTGATGGCGGCAACCATCGGCTCGAGCGCCGCGTCGAGCTCCAACTCCTCCCCACGCAGGAACCAGATGAGCAGCCGACCCCGGATGGTGTACAGGCTCTGATACCGGCCTGGCGTTGCAAGCCGCGAGCCGGATGCCAGGTCGGCCATGAGATTGTCCAAAGAGCAGGTGGCTTCGCGCGGCGTTTCATCTTGCCCGGTCTCGTCGTAGCGACGCGGCTCCGTGAGGAGCCGCCCGAGCGGGCGCTCCACCTCCCTGGCCACATTTTCAATGAGCCCGCGCGCCCAGGACGCCACGTCCGGACTCAGCGATGCGGGCGCCGTCGTCGGCCCGAGATCAGGATCCGAATAGCGCGAACCGCCGGGAAGCGCCATGAGGGCTTCCTCGAGCAGGCCCCCCAATACATCGGCCGCCGACGGCGCCCGGCATCCCAGCGAATACGTCATACACTCCCCAACGGCGATTCCGTGATGTGCATACCGGGGTGGCAGATAGATCATGTCGCCCGGCTCCACCGTCCAGTCATGCTCGGGATGGAAATTGGCCAGGATCCGGACGTCCAGATCCGGAATGAGCTCTTCCTCTTCGACGGGCTCGCCGCCGATGAGCCACCGCCGTTGTCCGTGGCCCTGGAGCAGAAAAACATCATATTCATCGATATGGGCTCCCACACCACCCTGGTCCGAGGCCAGGCTGACCATGATGTCATCCAGCCGCCAGGAGGGCAGGAAGTCCAGGTGCGACCAGAGCCCGCGAACAGCCCCGTCGAGATGGTCCACTTCCTGGATGAGCATGCTCCAGATGGACGCCGGCACCGGATACAGATCCTGCGCCTCGAACGGGCCTTCGATGAGTTGCCACGGATAGTCACCGCCTTCTTCCAGAACAAGGCGGACCTGCGCCTCCGGGCGTGTAGCAAGCTTGCGGAACGCCGCCGGCGAAAGAGGCGCATTGAATGCCGGCACCGCTCCTCGCACGAGCAGCGGCTTCTTCTGCCAATACTCCGACAGGAAAGCATCAGGCGAAAGCGATCCAAGGAATCCCATCAGAATATCCGATCCAGTATCCACATCAGCGGCAGTATGAGCAGGCACGCAAACAGAAAGGTCATCCACCGTGTAGACCTTTTATGCGGGGGAAACTCGTACTGGCACCACGGGCAGGTCTCGTGACCCGCCTCTACATCAAGCCCGCAGGAGGGGCACTCCTGCGCGGGAAACTGGTCAGCGTTGTCAGGTAGATCAACAAGGCGCATTGCGGCGGTGTGAACGTGTGTACAACAAGTTACGGCCTGTTGCGCTTGCAGACCGGATCTGCCTCGTCAACGCGGTGTACGATGGTCTGTGGAAGGAATGAAAGGATATAACACAATGCCACCCGGGATGTGGCAACGGGCTGCAGAGCGCCATGCCGGGCGGGTCTCGCGTCTGGTCGATGCGCACGTCGAGCGGAGAGCCGCGCACAAAAAAGACCCGGTCGCGGATTTTCTGTTCGAATATTACCGCTTTCGCATCTCACATCTTCGGCTGTGGTCACCGGGCCTGGGTGTCGGACTCGCGCTTCCCGACGAACGGCAGCCTCGTTCGGATCATGGTCTCGTACCGGACCCTTGGACGACCGGTGGCGATGGGCACATCCGGCTCGATCCAACGCGCATTCCGGCGCATCGACAGGCAGGATTCATGTTCATCCGGGAACTGCTTGCGCGGACACTTGAGAGACCACCGCTTTTTGGATGCGCGGGTATGCACGAGTGGGCCATGGTCCATGGCGGTGGTGCTGTGCGGCATGCCGATGTGCCGCTCAGGCTATCACGGAGCGACATCGACAGAATCCTGGAGGAGGTGGGCCCGCGCTGCACACACTTCGATGCATTCCGGTTCTTTTCCCGTTCGGCCCGGCCCCTGAACCATATGGAACTCACGCGAAGTGACATGCTCGGCACGGAACAGCCGGGGTGCCTGCATGCCAACATGGACCTTTACAAATGGGCCTACAAGGGGTGGCCGTGGATCGGTTCGGACCTGGTAGTGGATGGTCTGGAACTCGCCTTCGAGATCCGTGAGCTGGACATGCGCGCCAGCCCGTATGATCTTCGCTCGCAGGGGCTTGAGCCCGTGCGTGTCGAGACGCCCGACGGCCGCGCCGAGTATGCCGCCGAGCAGAAGGCATTCTGTGACAGGGCGCAGACATTGCGGCGTCGCCTGCTGTCGGCTTGGGACGTTTTGCTCGACACCATGCAGAGAGCGCCTGTGCAGAAGTGTTTATAATATTGCAAGTTCCGGATCTGGTTCTTAACCTGAGCTCCCTCAAGACCATATCTCCAGTGCTTTCATGACGGTCCCTTTTCAAGAGCACGCCGCCCCTATGTGGATTATGCTCCTGGGCCTTCTGGCAGGAACGTCCATCCACCACGCTGTCCACGCCCAGACGAAGGGCGACAGGGCGAGTCGAAACGTTACTGTCCTCGCCCAGGTGCCGCTCGGCGGACACGATGCGCTGCGGACAGTGTACCTGGACCAGCATCCGGACCGTCGGCTGGCCTACGCTGCAGGACCGAACGCCTGGCATGTCGTCGACGTATCTGACGAGACCCGGCCCCGTGTCCTCCACTCTTCACAGACGCCCGGCACGACATGGAACGCGCTCGATGGCTTCCGTCGTGATGGAAACAGTTATCTGGTCCTTGGCGGGGCGCACGTGGAAATATGGGACGTCACAGAGCCCATGCGTCCACGGCCTGCCGTCCAGCTTGAGGATGAGTCGGTTTCGGAACACGGCGTGCAGAACGTCTTTGCCTACCGCTCGGGCAGTGATGCCGGCTGGCTCTTCGTTGCTGCGGGCGGAGACATTCTGGTGTATGACATCAGTGACGTCCTGGCCGGCTCGACCGGCGCGCATACACGGATTGGCCTGCCCGAGCCGGTGCCCAACGTGGATTACGGGTTCCACGATGCATGGGCAGCCTGGCATGCCGATACGGAGACCGATCGGTTGTACGCCTCGGGCGCAGGCGGATACTACATATTCGATATCACAGATATCACCGCACCCCGCCTCCTGACACAGGTCAATTCGGCGGCTGTCCAGGTAGGACGCTCGGTCCGGGCGACACCCGATGGTACGCACCTGGTCACAACCGCCGGATATGAGACTGCCCCCATCCGGATTTTCGATATGCGCCCGGCGCTCGACGGCACCGTACCCGTCATGCGTACAGCGATCGGGGCATGGACCGCGAACTGGCGCCGGCCCGTTGAGCGGCACGTTGTGCGCTGGCCATTCATTTTTGTTGCCGCCTTCGAGGAAGGTCTCCAGGTCGTGAACATGATGGATCCGGTCGCGCCGTACACCGATGCCTATTTCAGGACCTGGCAGGGGCCTGTTCCAGCTCCCGGCCAGGTTCCGGTGGGAGCCCGTGACGTGGATGTCCGCAATCACGATGGCCTGGTGGCGGTTGCCGACCAGCACGAAGGCCTGTTCCTGTTCAGGATAGAGGCATTCAACGGCTGGGATGGCCGGGGCTGGGGCTTCCCGAACGTGAGTGACGTGCAGGACTGGGAAAATGGACCTGCCGGACACGTCTCCTGGTAACGATACGATCACCATCATGAAAAGCATGAACACCACGCGAGTGGCCCTTTTGAGCGCCGCGCTCCTGTTGCTGGGCTCGGGCCTGCCGGCCCTCGCCCAGCTTGGCATTGAGCAGCCTCCCCATCCCCCCCCACCCGGTGAACGGGGTTCGCCCAATATCACCGTGCTCTCCCACATTCCGCTCGGAGCGGCCGGCAGTGTGTCCGACATTGAAATCGAGCAGGAGATGGACCGGCCCTATGCCTATGTGGCCCGCCGCGTCGATGAAATCGGATTCGACATCATTGACCTCTCGAACCCGGAGCAGGCCCGTGTCATTCACCGCTGGCGTATTGAGGACCAGGAACTGCATGTAGGCGGCGCCATGGACGGCCGGTATTTCGGCTGGGAGGGACGCATCTATTATGTACAATCCGTGCAGCTGCGCCAGAGCGGACCGAATTCGGACGTTGGTGCCATCGTGTTTGATGTGACCGATCTGCCGGAATCCTTCCACGAGGTTGGTCGCATCCGCCAGTCCGAAACACCCGGAGGGTTCCACAACATATTCATGTACGAGCACTCCGGTGGAAAGCCGCTGCTCTTTGCCACGTCGGGCCAACACGCCAAGGTGTTCGACATGGCCCGGTTCGTGGACCGTGATCAGTCCGAGATGGAAGACGTCCTTCGGGATGAGAACCGCGAACTCGTCGGCATGGTGCCGGTCGCCCAGTCCGAGAACATGTGGTCCCGCGGTTACCACGATTTCATGGTCCAGTACCACGCAGAAAGCGGCCAGGACCGGTTCTATGGAGGTGGGGGCAGCGGCTTCTACGTGTATGACGTGACCGACCCGGGTTCTCCCAACCTGCTCACAAAAATACTGGATGTACCCGGTGTGTCCTGGGGACACACGTTCACCCCCACACCCGATGGCAACTTCGCGGTCGGCGAAACCGAATTCCAGTACCAGCCGCTGCGCATTTTCGATCTGCGACCGGGCTTGAGCGGTGAGGTGGACAAGATTGATCACGCGGTCGGGTACTGGCAGGCCGATTGGCGCGCCCTGGCCCACAACCACGAAATGCGCTGGCCCTATGTGTTCGTATCGGGCTATGAAACCGGGCTCGGCGTGTTCAACATGGCGGACCCTGCCAATCCCTATACGGTCGCCTACTACGATACCTACAACGGCGTCCACAATGATCGGCAGGCCGCTCTCGAGCGCCTGGGCAGCCCATACACATGGAATGTATACGACGGCGCCTGGGGTGTCGACGTGCGAAACGCCGATGGCCTCATTGTGATTTCCGACATGACCACCGGCTTCTGGGCGTTCCGCATGGACGGCTTCAACGGCTGGAATGGCGAGGACTGGGGCATGCCCAACGAGTCTTCCGCCCAACGAAAGTTTCTCGACGACTGAACTGGGTCAATCACCAGATAAACCAACATGAAATACCCCACCTTTCTGCTTTCTCTCATGCTCCTCCTCACGGCAGGAGCGTCCACCCTGTTTGGCCAGGCCACCGTTCTGAAACGCGGATCGGACAACATGGAGGTGCTCGGCCACATTCCACTCGGCAAGACGTCGAGCGTTACCGATATGGAGCTCGAACAGGAACTCTCCCGGCCCTATGCATACGTCAGCCGGGCATCCATCGTGGATGGCGGCCCCAAGGGCATGGACATCATTGATCTGTCAAACCCCTCAAAGCCGGAAGTCATCCTGCGCTGGCGCCTGGAAAACCAGGATCTGCTTCAGAACCGGGGGGGCATGGACGTGAAGTACTTCAAGCTCGACGGGCGCTATTATGTGGTCCAGTCCTTCGAGTTCGGTGGCGGCCCCTTCCGGGAACTCGGGGCTGTGGTTTTTGACGTGACGGGCCTTCCGGATCCGTCGAAAGTTACGGAAATTGCGCGGCTTGAAGAGCCTGATCACCCGGGCGGCTTCCACAATATTTTCATTTACAAGCACTCCAACGGCGGCGTCTACCTGTTCGCCACCGTCCGCGGCGACGATGTGCGGGTCTACGACCTCGGACGGGTCGTGACAGGTGATCTGGCCGGCGCACATGTTGCCACCATCCATAACCCCATGGAGGGCGTTTCGCAGACGTCCTATCACGACATGTATGTTGGATACCACCCTGACAGCGAAGAGGACCGTTTCTACGGCGGTGGAACCGGCGGATACTTCGTCTTCAACATCACCGACCTGCAGAATCCGGAGATCCGGGCCACACTGACGGGAATCAACGGTGTGGAATGGGGTCATACCTTCACGCCGAGCCCGGATGGCCGTTACGCGGTGGCAGAGGCAGAATACCAATATGCTCCTCTGCGCATATTCGACCTGAAACCGGCACTCGATGGTGAGGTCTCGAATATCCGATCGCCCATCTCGGCCTGGACCGCCAACTGGAAAAACCTGTCGCACAACCACGAGGTCCGCTGGCCCTTCGTGTTCGTGTCCGGCTATCTCGATGGATTGCAGGTGTTCAGCCTGATGGATCCTGAAAACCCGCAGACCGTCGGCTACTACGACACGTTCATCGGCGACCCCGATACAGGCCTGAATCCCGTCATCAACGGTGCTTTCGGCGTGGATGTCCGCAATGCGGATGGCTTGATTGCAGTCAGTGACATGTCAACCGGCTTCTGGACATTCCGCATGGAAGGATTCAATGGCTGGAACGGTGAGGACTGGGGGCAGCCCGATGTATCGAGCGTTCAGAAATGGGACGAAGAGTCCAAGGACGGCACCCGATGACTTCCACAATATCAAACTCCGACGCACGCATGAAACATCTCATTCAGCCCAAGCGGGTATTCACAGCGACAACAGCGGCCGTTTGCACGCTTGTCCTTCTCGCCACTGCCCTCTCCGCTCCGGCCATCCTGGCGCAGGACGAAACGCCCTGGACGCCGCTCAAACCCGGATCGGATAATATGGCCGTAGAGGGGCATGTGCCGCTCGGCCTACCGCTCAACACAATGGACTTGGACATAGAGCAGGAGCTGTCGCGTCCGTACGTTTACGTGTCGCGCGGCACGGTGGGCGAGGGTACGGAGCGGGGCACCGACATCATCGATATCTCTGACCCGTCGAGTCCAAAAGTCCTCAAACGGTGGCGTATTGAGAGCCAGGAACTGCATACGGGCCTGGGTGGCATGGATGTGAAGTACTTCAAGTGGAACGACCGGTATTATGTGGTGCAGTCCACGCAGTTCGGGCCGGGCCCGAACAATGATCTGGGGGCCTACATCCTTGATGTCACGGGACTTCCCGACGCGGCGACCGTGCGCGAAGCGGGTCGTATTCACGAGCCGGATCTGCCCGGTGGGTTCCACAATATTTTCGTGTACAAGCATTCCAATGGCCGCGTCTATCTCTTTACGACAGTTTCGGGGCCGAATGCGCACATCTACGACCTCGGATCCATCGTGGACGGTGATTCCGGGAACGGGTTCGTTGGAACGGTGCCCGTTCCCCTGCCCGGCGGAGAAACGAGCGGGTCCTACCACGACCTGTACGTTGCCTGGCACCCGGACACCGAAGAAGACCGCTTCTACGGGGGCGGTACGGGTGGATACTACGTTTACGACGTGACGGATGTGGAAAATCCGGAACTTGAGATAACACTCACCGGCATCACGGGCGTGCGCTACGGCCATACATTTACGCCCAGCCCGGATGGTCGGTACGTCGTCACGGAAACGGAGTACCAGTATGCGCCACTCCGCATGTTCGACCTGAAACCGGCGCTCGATGGGGACGTCACCAACATCCGCCAGCCCATCTCGGCCTGGACCGCGAACTGGCAAAACCTCGTGCACAACCACGAAGTCCGCTGGCCCTTCGTATTCGTCTCGGGATACCATGACGGCCTGCAGGTCTTTTCCATGATGGATCCGGAGAATCCCGTCACGGTGGGCTACTATGACACCTATACGGGTTCGCGCAAGGCGGGCGTCATGGAAGGTGCTGTCGCGAACGGCGCGTTTGGCGTGGACGTTCGCAACGCCGACGGACTGATCGTGATCAGCGACATGACCACCGGCTTCTGGACGTTCCGCATGGAGGGGTTCAATGGATGGAACGGCGAAGACTGGGGTCAACCAAATATCTCGAGCGCACAGCAGTTTGACGAGGAATCGAAAGAAGGAACGAAATGAGAAGCGTCGTACTCGGCGCGATCCTGATGGCATTTGCCATCACGGATCGCGCCGCAGCCCAGCAGGAAACGCCCTGGACACCACTCAACCCGGGATCTGACAATATCGAAGTCCTGGGCCACATTCCGCTCGGGCCTATACTGAGTGTGGCCGACGTGGACCTGGAGCAGGAGTTGAGCCGGCCCTACGCCTACGTGTCGCGCATGGTCTATGGCTGGGAAGGAGACAAGGGCACGGACATCATTGATCTATCGGACCCCTCGAATCCCAGGGTCATCTACCGCTGGCGTATAGAAAACCAGGACCTGCACCAGCGCACGGGTGGCATGGACGTGAAATATTTCAAGTGGAACGGTCGGTATTATGTGGTGCAGTCGCTGCAGTTCGGGCAGGGTGGCCCAAACAACGATCTCGGGGCGGTGGTGCTCGATGTGACCGGCCTTCCGAATCCGGCTTCGGTTACCGAGGTGGCGCGCATCCATGAACCCGATTTCCCGGGAGGCTTCCACAATATTTTTGTGTACAGGCACTCGAATGGCCGCGTATACCTGTTTTCGACCGTCCAGGGGTCGACGGCGCACAT
This sequence comes from Bacteroidetes bacterium CG12_big_fil_rev_8_21_14_0_65_60_17, assembly GCA_002787815.1. Taxonomy (GTDB): domain Bacteria; phylum Bacteroidota; class Rhodothermia; order Rhodothermales; family UBA10348; genus 1-14-0-65-60-17. The sequence goes on from PCUY01000076.1 coordinate 22,383, forward strand.
CTACGACCTCGGGCTCGTTGTTGAAGGGCGTGGTGATGAGGCGCTGGTTGGCCGCGTGCCCCTTCCCCAGGAAACGTCACGCCGCGCGTATCACGACTTCTTTGTGGGCTGGCACGAGGGCTCCGAAACCGACCGGTTCTACGGCGGCGGCCGTGGCGGCTATTATGTATATGACGTAACCGACCTCGAGAACCCGGAACTGCTTGCATCGCTCACCGGCATCAATGGTGTCACGAGCGGACATACGTTCACGCCCGACCCGACGGGCCGGTACGTGATCGCAGAGACGGAGTACCAGTTTGCTCCGCTTCGCATTTTCGACCTCAAGCTGGCCCTCGACGGTGAGGTCTCCAACATCAGTCAGCCCATCGCCGGATGGACGCCCAACTGGCGCCACGTCGTGCACAACCATGAAGTACGCTGGCCCTACGTATTCGTATCCGGATACCACGACGGACTCCAGGTCTTCAGCATGGCCGACCCCGAAAACCCGGTCACCGTGGCCTACTATGACACGTATGTCGGGCCGTATGTCGAAGGACGTAATCCCATGTTCAATGGCGCCTTCGGCATTGACGTCCGCAACCAGGACGGGCTGATTGTGATTTCCGACATGTCCACGGGGTTCTGGACTTTCAAGATGGAAGGGTTCGACGGCTGGAATGGTGAGGAATGGGGCGTACCCGATGTATCGAGCGCACAGAAATGGGATGAGGAGTCCCGGGAGGGTTCAAGATGAGTGGTTTCCCGCACCTGTCGTGTTTCCTCGCGGGCCTGATTCTGATCGCCGTACCGGCAACGTCCAATCCGGCATACGCCCAGCAGCAGAATACGCCGTGGACGGCGCTGAATCCCGGGTCCGGGAACATGGACGTAGTAGGTCATCTCCCGCTCGGCCCGGTCATGACGGTGGCCGACCTCGACATGGAGCAGGAGATGGAGCGCCCCTACGTGTACGTCTCACGGCGTGCGCGAAATGAAAGCGTGGAGCGCGGCACCGATATCATCGACATATCGGACCCGTCGCATCCAGCCGTACTCTACCGGTGGCGCATTGAAAACCAGGAACTCCATACGGGTGCCGGCGGCGTGGACGTGAAGCACTTCAAGTGGGATGGACGCTATTATGTCGTCCAGGGCATGCAGCTGGGGACGGGACCCAATAACGATCTCGGCGCCGTGATTCTCGATGTCACCGGGCTTCCCGATCCGGGCAGTGTCCGCGAAGTGGCGCGCATTCACGCGCCGGAAACGCCGGGTGGCTTCCATAATATTTTTGTCTACAAACACTCCAATGGACGTGTGTATCTGATGACCACCATTCGCGGACCCGGTGCGAATGTGTATGACCTGGGTCGCGTTGTAAGTGGCGACGTTGAAAATGCGCTCGTCGCCAATATTCCCGTTCCTGATAATACGGGTGGTGAGCGGGGAAGCTATCATGACTTCTATGCCGGCTACCATGTCGATACGGACACGGATCGCTTCTACGGCGGCGGTTCGGGTGGCTATTACATCTACGATATTTCGAATCTGGACCGGCCTGAATTACTGGTCACCATGACCGGCATCACGGGCGTATCGCGCGGGCATACGGTTACGCCCGGACCGCGAGGCCGATATGTCATCACGGAAACCGAGTACCAGTATGCACCGCTGCGCATTTTCGATGTTCAGCCTGCGCTCGACGGTGAGCAGCTCAATATCCGCACACCCATCAGCGCCTGGACGGCCCACTGGGAAAACCTGGTGCACAACCACGAGGTGCGCTGGCCGTACGTCTTCGTATCAGGGTACCACGACGGACTGCAGGTCTTCAGTCTCATGGATCCGGAAAACCCGGTTACGGTGGGGTACTACGATACGTACACAGGGCCGCGCAGTCTGGGGTCCATGGGTGGCAATGTTGGTAACGGCGCTTTTGGCGTGGATGTCCGCAACGCCGATGGACTGATCGTGATCAGCGACATGACGACGGGTTTCTGGGCATTCCGCATGGACGGATTCGACGGCTGGAACGGCGAGGGCTGGGGGCTGCCCGACGTATCGAGCGCGCAGAAGTGGGACAGCGTTCCGGCCCAATAGAAGGCTGTTGAAAAACCATCGGGTGACAGGGTGCGAACCAGGACGCCCCAATGGCGTAGAGGAGTGTGAATATGACGTCTACGCCATGAATATTCCTTCTTTTGCAGTACCTGGCGTCGCTTGTGCGCTGCTTCTGGTCATCGCTTGGATGCACGAGCCTGTCACAAGCCGCGCCCACGCTCCTGCCGCGGTCATGTCGTGTGTCGATGTGGACCCCGATCCTCCCGTCTATTACGCGATAGATCTGGTACCCACTCGCAAAGTGCCGGGTGCCAGGATGGCTGAAGGGCAGGGTGATGTGACGTTCGCGACGAGCCCGTTCGGGGTGTCTATCTCGGAGAACGGCCAGTATGTGTACAACCTCTCGGTTGCCATGAAAAACGTCACCCTCAAAGAGGGCAAAGCGCTCGACGTGTGGGTCACAACGCCCAATCTTGACCAGGTAAAGCATCTGGGACGCCTCGATGAGGCGTTCAGGACCGTGGGCAGCGTGGACTGGAACAAGTTCCTTGTCGTTGTCACGCTCGAGTCTGCGACTGCGGATCCGGGAAGCACATGGACCGGACCCATTGTTGCCCGAGGCATGTCCCGCAGTGGCCTCATGCATACGATGGCTGGCCATGGCCCATTCCAGAGTGAACCCTGCGCCGTCTACGGCTACCGCTGATCCATATGCTCAAACGCCTACTGCGCGCTGTCCAGGCGGGCTCCCTCCTTTTCGGAACGTTCTTTATCATCGGGCTATCCACTTCTGCGCGGGCGCAGGATATGGATATGCACGCCGGACACAACATGGATGCGCCCGTCATGCGGGGTGACAGTGTGCTCTGGCGCATGCCTCCTATGGACATGTCCATGCCCATGCTTCCCGGCATGGACACGGAAGTGCCCATCACGGCGGCCTATCTGCCAGGTGCTGGTCTCGACCCCATGTCAGTACCCGAGGCAAAGCCTTTTGAGATCCTGGATGTGGATGATGGTGACACCATACACCTGCAGGCGGGACTCGTCAGGCGCCAGATCGGAGCGCAGACCCTCGTCATGATGGGGTACAACGGGCAGTACCCCGGACCCCTGTTGCGTGTCAGCAGAGGCGCCAACATCAACGTCCATTTCGTCAATGCCATCGACCAGCCCACGACTGTCCACTGGCACGGTCTGCGCCTGGATGACTACCGCTTCGACGGCATCCCGGGTATTTCCCAGGCGCCTGTCGAGTCCGGTGAGAGCTTCCTGTACAAGCTCAATTTTCCGGATGAGGGGCTTTACTGGTATCACCCCCACATGCGGGAGGATGTACAGCAGGACCTCGGTCTCTACGGCAACATGTTGGTCAACCCGATATCAGCGGACTTCTATGCGCCTGTGAACCGCGAGCAGACCCTCGTTCTTGATGACATCCTCATCGACGCGAACGGGATCATTCCCTATGGCAAAAGTGCGCCCACGCACGCCCTGATGGGGCGATTCGGAAATGTCATGCTGACCAATGGCGTGACTGATTTTTCGATGGATGTGAAGCGCGGCGAAGTGGTCCGCTTCTTTCTGACCAACGTAGCAAACTCGCGTACGTTCAATGTGGTATTCGGCGGCAATCCGATCAAGGTCGTAGCCTCTGACATCAGTCGGTATGAGGAGGAAATGAGCGTAAGCAGCGTTGTAATTGCGCCGGCAGAGCGCTATATCGTGGATGTGCTCTTCGACGAACCAGGAGAGGTCACCATTACAAATACGGTCCAGGCCATCAACCACTTCCGCGGCGAATTCTATCCTTCGGTGCAGGCACTTGCCACGGTCCGCGTCGATGATACGCCCGCGGATGTATCGCATGCGGCGGCGTTCGAAGAACTTCGTACAAACGAAGAGGTCATCGCCGACATCGACTCCTTCCGTCCCTACTTCGACAAGGCCCCGGACAAAGAATTGGAGCTCACGGTCCGTGTGAACAACCTGCCCCTGCCAGTCATGCGCATGATGGAGATCGATACGCTTTACGTTCCACCCATCGAGTGGAACGATGCCATGCCCATGATGAACTGGGTCTCCACGGGTGAGCAGGTCGAGTGGCTGCTTCGGGAAAAAGACACGGGGCGCGAGTCCATGGATATCAACTGGACGTTCCAGAAGGACGACGTCGTGAAGGTCCGGATTTTCAACTCGCCACGGTCGTTTCATCCCATGAACCACCCGATCCACTTCCACGGCCAGCGGTTCCTGGTCACGCACATCGACGGGGTGGAAAACCCCAACATGGCGTGGAAAGACACGGCCATCGTTCCGGTAGGCTCAACGGTCGACTTCCTGGTCCATATGTCAAACCCCGGGAAATGGATGGCGCACTGCCATATCGCCGAACACCTGCACGCCGGCATGATGCTCTCATTCGAGGTCACCGATTGACCTGCGCCAGGCGGTCACGAATCACGACAATCATGGCCTTACCACTCTCGTTTTCCGGGTTGAGCAACACGGAGCGGCGGTAGAAATCCAGGCTTTTGTCCAAGTCTCCCTTGGCATACCAGGCCTCGCCGAGCGAGTCATACACGTTGTAACTCTGTGGAAACTGGACCGTGTTGAGTTCGAACATGGCAATGGCTTCATCGACGCGGCCCTGGCGCAGTAACTTGTAGCCGAGTGTATTGAGCGATTCTTCCACGAATGCATCCTCCGGCAGGTCTGCCCTGGCTGCATCATAGGCTTCAAATGCCGCCTCTATACCGCCCTCGGCCAGTACATCGAGCAGGCGTCGTCCCAGCCGGTACCCCGGGTCATCGAGGCTTTCATAGTTGAGCCACGCGACCGACGTTGCCGGTCCCGACAGCAACAGGTCATAAAGACGATCCAGGATGAGCATACCGTTTTCACTGTTGGACAGGTACACCATGCCTTCCTCGGCATTCGGCGTGATGTAGGCATACCCACGGTATCCACCCTGATCACCCCAGTGCCAGAGCGCCTGTCCTTCGCGGCGTGGCTCCAGACCCAATCCCTCGCTCCAGTAAATTCCATCCTCGGCCGACATCTGGGGCGTCCAGAGTGCCATCCGGCCCTCTGCGTTGAGCCCCTCTCCACGCGCGAGCGCGAGAAGGAAAGCGGCGTAATCGCCAATGGTCGTGTGCAGACTGAACGCCGCATTTGCCTCTGACGGCGTGAATTTGTTCAGGCTGTTTCCCTGTGTATCGTGGGCAACCGCGAGATGTTCGGAAAACGAGTCCTTCCAGATGAAACTGCTCCTTGTCATGCCCAATGGCTCGAACACGAACTCCCCGGCCAACGACTCCAGCGTACGGCCCGTAGCCGCCTCCATGGCCATCTGGAGGAAAACAAAACCCTCACCCGAGTATGAAAAAGACGTGCCTGGATCAAACTCGATGAGCAGGTCTCCACCCGCCGGACGCCAGTTTGGAAACCCTGTACTGTGCATGAGCGCCGTGCGGGCCGATACCTCGAAAAGGCGTGGATCGGCCACATTCCGGTCATAACCCAGATATTCGGCCAACGGTCTGTCCAGGTTGAAGAGCCCCTTGTCACTGAGCACATGCGCCAAGTACGCCACAACCGGCTTGCTGAGAAGGGCCGCCTCGAAGACCGATTCCTCCGTGACGGGCTCACCACTTACAGCACTTCGCACGCCGAGCGGAAGCGTCCACTTCAGCTCACCATTCCGGATCAGGGCGATAGCCGCACCCTCAATCCGGGCCTCTTCCATGAGGGCCACAACGTCAGCGGCCACCACTTCCCTGTCGGGCACTTCCTGTGCCTTCGAGCTTCCTGTAGATGCGACGAGTAGCAGCAGAACGGCCGCTGCGGTCATGGACAGGCCGCGCACAATTCGGTGCTTCTTGCTATCATATGGTTCAGTCATCATGCCGAACTGTAAGATTGAAACCCCGCCGGGTTCCTGTCACCCAAACCTGTCATCCACACCCATTACCATGAACATACTCCGTTCCTGCCTCGCACTGCTCCTGGTCCTCTCCGTGCTCGGCGCCTGCGGCTCCTCCGACACACCTGCGAACCGCGCTGAGCCAGACGCGTCGTCCGACCTTCAGACCGGGACGCAGTCAGCAGGTGATGCCGTCCCGGCCGGTTGGCAGATTCGTACGGACGACGGCTCCATACCGAGCGTCGCGACCTCCGCGACCGAGGATGCCGACATTCAATTTGCCGTCATGGAACCTGGTTTCCACGTCCGAATGTACCGCCCGCGCGCCATTTTCTGGCATCCAGACTCAACGGCCGAAGGAAATTACAGGGCCAGGACGACCATGCACCTGTTCGATCCCGGACAGCGTCGTGAAGCCCACGGTCTTTTTGTTGGCGGCACCAACCTCACGGGACCCGATCAGGAATACCTCTACTTCCTGATACGCAGAACGGGCGAATTCCTGATCAAAGTGCGCCGGGGCGACAATACGGAGACTGTTGTGGACTGGACGGCACACGAAGCCGTCGTACCGTTCAACGATGACACCGAAGGCACGGCGACGAATTCACTGGAGATCGAGACCATGAGTGGCATGGTCCATTTTCGCGTGAACGGTCAGGACGTGCACGTCTCAACAGATGAATCGCTGCCGGTCAACGGCCACTTCGGCTTCCGTCTCAATCACGGCCTCGAAGTCCACATCGAGACGCTTACTGCCGCGGAATGAGCAGCAGTTCCTCCTGCCGGGAATCGATATACCGAACCGTATCGCCATCAAAGAAGGCGTCTTCTTCCAGCATGATCCGGACCATCTTGCCGTCCCATTCGGGCACCTGAACCGCTGCATTGAGCTCAATCGAGTGCGCCGTGTTCGGATACAGTGGGTAATCGCCCTTTCCCGGAACGCCCTGCTGCGCATCCCACAGGCCAATCGTAGGGCCCGCCGCATGACCGTGGAATCCGATCGGGTGTGTGTATATGGTCGCTGCAATGCCTTCTTCCCGTGCCTGGGCCAACGCATCGGCCAGAATGGCATTGCCGCTTTTTCCCGTTTTGAAGGCACCCGTCAGGATGTCCTGCAGCCGGTTGCCAACAGCCAGGCCATCGACGAGTCCCTTGGGGGCGCCTGTTTCACCCGGCTTCAACACGTAGGCCAGCATCTGCGTGTCCGTATTCAGGCCCAGATAGGTGATGCCGAAATCCATATGCACCAGATCGCCCGGCAGAATGACCTGACTCCCCTCGCGCGCCGAAAAATCATTGTCGCGCGCATGGTCATCGGCGCGCTGCACGTCCACCGATGGATGAAACCACGTCACCAGACCCCGGTCCCGGATCCGGTCCCGGTACCACCATTGGACGTCGTCGGTCGTGGTCACGCCCGGCGTAATGGCCAGCTCCGAGAGGCCTTCCTCGATAATGCCACGGGCAATACGCATGACGGTCGGGTACGCCAGCATCTCGCTTGGCGTGCGGGTTTCAAGCCAACCCACCGCCAGACGCTCCGCCCCTGCTACGCGGGATGACATTTCCGGACCGATGGCGTCCAGAAAGAGGGCGTGTTCGCTGGATGTCAGGCCATCGGCCAGGCCGAAAGTCTCCGACACGTTGATGCCTATGGCCTTCGGGTTCCACTCCCGAAGGATTTCTGCGACTCGGGCCCATTGGTCCGGCTGCGTGTCCGGATCCCAGACTCCCCTGAACATGGTTCCGATGTCATAGCGCGACACCGCCAACCGCTCTACCGGCGCGTCGGAACCGGGGTCATGGAAAAGCAGAACGGTTCGCCTCCGCGCCGCCAGCCACGTGGCCGGCAACATGGTTTCGATGACCGGATCCTCGTTGTACTCCCGCGCGGCCACCATCCAAACATCGAACCCCTCGCGGCGCATGAGTTCGGGTACGACCGTATTGAGCCGCTCCTCCAGCCACGCGTCCATGACGGCCGCCCGCTCCTTCATAGGCAGGACGCCCTGGGCGTGCGCCAATCCCGCGCCGGGGAAGATGGACAAGAATACCGTTCCCGATAGAAGCATCGTGCCGGGAAGCAGGAGCGAAAACAGACGGAGTGGGTAGATCATATCGGAAATCAGGGTCCCTTCAGGACCAGTTCGTCAGGAATGTCATTGCGCTGGGGCTGGGGATTTACCAGGCCCCCGAGCATGGGCACCTCGAATGCCGTCACGAAGTGCGCTATTGTCGAGAACCAGAACTCCTGTTGGAACTCGTAAAAGTCGTCATCAAAGCCCGAGCGGTCTCCCTTGTGCCCCAGGATGTCAACGTAAAATACACGCGGCCAGTCAGGATAGTCCTGCTGGGCCTTCTTGAGCAGGTGGAATACCGTTCCAACGGCCTCCTCAAACGTATCATCCTGTTGCACAATATGGTAAATTGAAACCGTATTGTCGAAGTTCATGGCAATGCCCGGCGCATCGGGCTTGCTGTAATCCGGAATGAACGGGGACTCTTCCATCACGTGGTTGATTCCTCTTCGGGTTCTTCTTCAGGTTCTTCGTCGTAGCCAGAATCGTCCCCATCGCCCGAGAACGCATCCAGATCCACGACGGTCTCACCCTCCTCATCGTATTCGGCGACCCTTTCCAACTCTGCCTTCAGGAACTGGCCCGTGTGCGTGTCTGCTTCCGCCAGCTCCTCGGGGCTGCCTCCGAACAGAATGCGGCCGCCACCGGCACCCCCGTCCGGACCCAGGTCAATGACATGATCCGATACTTTGACCACGTCCATGTTGTGCTCTATGACGACTACGGTGTTTCCCTTGCCCACGAGGGCCTGCAGCACCGCAAGCAGATGCCTGATGTCCTCAAAATGGAGGCCGGTCGTTGGCTCGTCCAGGATGTATAGTGTCGATCCGGTCCCCGGGCGTGACAATTCCTTGGCCAGCTTGACACGCTGCGCCTCACCGCCCGACAATGTCGTGGCCTGTTGTCCCAGCCTTATATATCCAAGGCCCACGGAGTGCAGCGTCCTCAGTTTGCGGGCAATGCGTGGAATGTGCTCAAAAAAGATGAGCGCATCTTCCACGGTGAGGTTCAGCACTTCGGCAATGGACTTGCCTTTGAACGTGACCTCGAGCGTTTCCGCGTTGTAGCGGTTGGCACCACATGTCTCGCACTCGACATACACATCCGGCAGGAAGTTCATTTCCAGTTTCACGATTCCTGCTCCCTTGCACGTTTCGCAGCGTCCGCCCTTTACGTTGAACGAGAAGCGACCCGGCTTGTAGCCGCGTATCTGCGCCTCGGGAAGTTGGGCAAAGAGGTCCCGGATGTGTCCGAACAGACCGGTATACGTGGCCGGATTCGAGCGCGGTGTGCGTCCGATGGGGCTCTGGTCGATGTCGATCACCTTGTCAATGTAGTCAAGACCATCGAGCGCATCGAACGGCAACGGCACCGCCTTCGAATTGAAGAAGTGTTTGGACAGTGCGGGATAGAGCGTCTGGTTGACCAGGGACGACTTGCCACTGCCTGACACCCCGGTGACACACGTCAGCGTGCCAAGGGGAATTTCCAGCGTGTCGCCAAGCAGGTTATGGCCCCGGGCTCCCGTCATCTTCAACCAGCGGCCGGTCCCCGTGCGTCTCGCAGCTGGCACCCTGATGGACCGTTTGCCCCGCAGATACGCTGTTGTGAGCGACATCTGCCCGTTGGTCGACAGCGGCAGATCGGCAGGTGCGGCAGCACCGATGACGCGGCCGCCCAGTTCACCGGCCCCCGGCCCGAGATCCACGACAAAGTCCGCCGCCTCAATCATGTCCCGGTCGTGTTCCACTACGAGCACCGAGTTTTCCAGATCACGCAACTGTTTGAGCGAGGAAATGAGCCGTTCATTGTCGCGGGCGTGCAGGCCGATGGAGGGTTCATCGAGTACGTAGAGCACCCCCGTCAACTGCGTCCCGATCTGTGTTGCCAGCCGAATGCGCTGACTCTCACCGCCCGAAAGCGTGCGCGCTGACCTGTCCAGGCTCAGATAACCCACACCCACGCCAACCAGAAAGTCGAGCCGCTCCCTGATTTCCTTGACTATGGGCCCTCCGATGACCTCCTGCCGACCCGTCAGCTCAAGACCTGAAAACCACTCCCGCAGCCCGGACAGATCCATCTGGACAAGCTCGGCAATATTCCTGCCACCGAAACGGTAGGACAGGCTCTCCTTTCGCAGTCTACCACCTCCACAGGTCGAGCACGGCATTTCCCGCATGTAGGCCTCGGCCCACTTGCGCGACGTATTGCTGGATGTCGTCTCGTATGTGTGCTGAATGTGTCCGTATATACCGGTGAACCGGTGTTTGTAGGTGACTTCTCGATCCTTGTAAGAGTACACGATGTCGAACTGCCGGTCTCCGGCGCCCTCCAGCAGAACGGTTCGGGCTTCGTCCGTGAGCGCTCGGATGGGCGTGTCAAAGTCGAATCCGTAGGCATCGGCTACCGCCTGCAATTGCGAAAACACCCAGATGTCACGCGGCTCTCCCAGGGGGGCAATGGCACCCTGTGCTATGCTTTTTCCCGTATCCGGGATGACCAGATCGGGATCCAGCTCGCGCTTGGAGCCCAGACCGTTGCAGTCCGGACACGCTCCATAGGGGGAGTTGAACGAAAACGTATTTGGTGACGGATCGTCGTAGGAAATACCGTCTTCCGGGCTGTACAGGTGCCTGCTGAACACCCGGTCCTCGCCCGCGTCGATCAGAGAAGCAATCAGCGTGCCATTTCCCATGCCGAGCGCCGTCTCCACGGACTGACTGACCCGACTCCGGATGCCTTCCTTGATGACCAGCCGGTCCACGACGACCTCCACGTCGTGCGTTTTGTACCGGTCAAGCTTCATTCCTGACGCTATCCGGGTCAGCTCCCCGTCTACGCGGACCCGCTCAAAGCCCTGCCGCGCCACCTGCTCAAACAGCTCCCGGTAATGTCCCTTGCGTCCGCGCACGAGAGGAGCCAGCAGCACGACCCGGGAATTTTCGGGCAGCGCCAGAATGCCGTCGATGATTTCATCGTCGGACTGTTTGCGCATGACCTCGCCGGAAATGTAACTGTGGGGCGTCGATGCACGGGCATAAATCAGGCGAAGGAAGTCATAGATCTCCGTTACCGTACCCACCGTAGAGCGTGGATTTCGACTGACCGTTTTCTGCTCAATGGCAATGACGGGGCTGAGACCATCAATGAAGTCCACATCCGGCCGCTCCATCATGCCGAGGAACTGTCGTGCATATGCCGAGAGGCTCTCCATATAACGACGCTGGCCCTCGGCATAGATCGTGTCGAAAGCCAGTGAGCTCTTTCCGGATCCCGACAGCCCGGTAATAACCACAAGACGCCCCCGCGGGATGTCCAGGTCGATGTTGTCCAGATTGTGCTCCCGCGCGCCGCGGATGACAATGCGATCGTTCATGCAATCCCGGGCACGTCTGATCCTTTCGACTTCGTAGCGCGTCGCAGTGCTACAAGCAACCAGACCAGTACAAGCAGAAGCAGGGCCGTGCGCGCGATGACGCCCACCGTGTGGGCACCCCCGAAAGCCTGAATCGAGGCTGGCGCCGCAAACCAGTAGTAGATACCTATGCTGAGGGCGCCGAGCAGCACCGTCACGACCCTCAGTCTCACGCGTGCAGCTGCAGACACGACGGTCATCGTACTGCCGAGAAGCAGGAGACTCGCCAGACCGCCTCCGAAAATACTTGCAGACACGTCAAGAACACCGGCCACGGGGTAGTCAGCTGTGAGAAAATACCCCATTATGATACCCGGGAATGAGAGCGAAAACAGACCGAATGGTGTTTTCATCCAGAGCCGGGGTGTCGTCTCTGCTGTCACGGCACGCACGGGATCAATATCCAGACACCCTTTTGTACTGCAGAGGTCACAGGGTACACACCGTGGATTGCGAACGTGGATGAGCGGTGATTGCCCGTACAGTTTTTCCACCGGCAACACCGGACACAGGGAGTTGCAGAAACCCGCTTTCGACCTGTAGAACCGCCCGAGAACGAACGCTGCCGCAACGATCGCGAGCAGCAGACCTGCCAGTACCGGTCCCTCAGTATTGAGGGCAAGGCGTCGTGTGGCAATGAGCACGACAAGCAGGATCATTCCTGCCGCCAACATGACGCGCAGTGTACTTCCACGCAGCGCGCGTCCACTGCCTGGAGCCGCAAACGTGTTGGCGGTCGCAATCGGGCACACGCCGCGCCAGAAGCCGGCATTGACCAGAAAGGAGGCCGGAAGAAGTGGCACGACACCGAACCAGGCCAGACGCAGTGTCGCATCCGGATACACGATAAGACCGGCAATGACAGCCAGCGCCGCGACAAAGGCGGTCCCCTGGGCGGCACTCCAGAGACGCTTCTGTGCGGTTGACAGGGGTTTGCCGGTTGTCGACCGCTTCAACATGGGTTTTTCTGTATTCGGAGCCCTTCAACGGGCCTTGTGAGCCCTAAATGTCCTCTTCCTTCGATGAGTCCCTGTAGTAGATGTCCCCATCGAGGAGTTCATTGATGGCCACTTCCGAAGGTTCCGGCCGAACCTCGTACTCGAGACTGACACGCGCCTGTTCCTCCTGGAAGCGCGGGTCTTCGAGTTCCTGTTCAAAGCCCTCGAAATAGGCCAACCTCTCGTCGAGCTCAGCCTTTTCCTGGGTTGCAACCTGACGGGAGCGCTTCGACAACACTGTCACACTCTCGTAAATATTCCCCGTGAACGCCGCAATGGCGTCCATGTCAATCGGTTTGATAGCCATAGCTCGTCGTTGGTAGTGTAAGGACCTGCTTAATCGCCGCGAATGCATCATCTGTTTCCAAGTTAACGTGATCTTGACACGCGCACAAGGCATGGACACATTCTTAAGCGCAATCACGCACGGTCGATACCCCATGTATCCAAGCACACCGATATCGTCATGCCCCGATCGTACGCATCGCACTACATCCTGTTGCCCCTGCTGATTGCCGCCCTGTTCATGGCTGGATGCGACGCATTCAAGCCGGACGACGACGCGGAGTCCGGAGGATTCGTCTCGCTTTCGGGCCAGGTGCTCAACGCCGCAACCGCCGAGCCCATTGCCGGCGCATTCGTACGCGTACTTCCGTTTGATCTACTGTTTGAAACGACCACGGACGGAAAATTCACGGCCGTCGTTGAAATAGACAGCACAATGAACCTCTCCATCCGGGCTACCAAAGACGGGTTCTCTGAAGCATCGACGGAAATCCTGGCACTCGCAGAACGCACCATAACCGTACCCAGCCTGTCACTCAGTCCAGCAGCCGGTGCTCCGCGCGAGTCCGGAAGAGCGGCCAACATGCTGCTGCTCAGTCAGTCGGCCACTGTCATCGGTGTCCGGGAGAGCGGCAGTGAGGAAGTAGCCACGCTTCGCTTTCAACTCGCAGACTCGGTGGGGCGTCCCGTCATTCTGGATCGCTCCAGTCGCGTTCGTTTTTCGTTCGGGGTCAGGCCCGGTGGTGGCGAGGAACTGGCGCCGCTCGAGGCACAGACCAACGACCAGGGGCAGGTGGACGTAACCCTGTCCAGTGGAACGCAAGCGGGCGTCGTGCAGGTCATTGCTGAAACCGATGTGGCAGGACGCACGGTCCGCTCGCAGCCCATTGCGCTGACCATTCACGGGGGGCATCCAGACCAGGCACACTTCTCGCTCGGGCCTGCACGGCGCAATTTCCCGGGATTGAACGTGATTGGATTGACGAACCAGATATCCGTGATCGCAGGTGACAAGTTTTCAAACCCTGTCCGCCCGGGGACATCGATCAACTTCAGTTCCACGCACGGCGTGATTGGTGGATCGACCACGACCGATGCCGACGGGCGCGGCACGGTCACGTTGACGAGTGCCAACCCGCTGCCTTCAGACGGAATTGCCCACGTCACGGCAACCACGGCCGATGACCAGCAGAGGGCCGTCACATCCACGACTCCCATCGTGTTTTCAGGCACACCGGTCGTCCAGGTTTCTCCGGCCGTGGCGCGTGTGAACCAGGCCTACTCCATGACCATTACCGACGGAAACGGAAATCCTCTTGTCGCCGGATCGACGGTGACCGTGACCGCGGAAGGCACAGCGGTCAAAGCGACCGGAAATATCGATTTCCAGATTCCCGAGACGTCGTTTTCAGGTGGAATGAACTTCGAGAACGTGGTGCGAGGACCCGGTACGACAACGTTCCAGTTCTTCGTGGTTGAAGACATCGACCCCGAAGCACCCAGCACGCCGTCCATCGGATCCATCACAATTGAGCTCGGAAGTGAAAACGGCGCACTGGAAATCGTCCTGCCACCGGAAGGAGGTGCCGCCCCACGCATTGTCACCCAGACGGAATACAGCCACACGGCCGAACCCGTCGGTGCGGGATATCGCATTTCCTTGAAAACCGGGCGCTAAACGAGAGCCGCAACCCGGAAGTCGTCGAAGAGCATGCGGTCATACAGCTCGAAATAGAACTTGTGTTCCGCCCGTGCCTTCTGGAAGGGTATCACATACGCTTCCAGGTCGCGTCCCGCCATCTCCGCCAACAAGGCCCGTACGGTGCCGGACAGGGCCACCGGTGAATGGATGGCCCAGTCCTGTCCGTCGTGGGATGGCTCCGGAAACAGTAACGTGAGCCCGTCTTCAATAAGCGCTCTGGCCTGGGGGGCGGCGTCACGGATTCCATGTTCGAGCAGCATGGCCACCGCCTCTCCGTGATCGGAACTGCGGTAGGGTCCCGCTACGATCATGGCCTTCCTGACCCGCTTCGTGAGTGCCGCGGAAAGTGATTCGGAAAATTCTCCGTCAGATGCCAAGAGGTCATCGAACGCCACACCCGGACGGCCTGCGAAGGCCGTGCCCGACCCGTCGTTGCTCCAGTAACAGGTGCGCCCACTGGACGGCAACAACCCGGAAATGAGTCGCGTGAGCGTCTCGGGTAACACCGAGGCACCCATGCGCTGCGTGTCCAGATCGGTTGCAGCGACATAACCGCGGTGTCCCAGTCCCATCGGCGCCGGTTCTTCAAAGAAATATTTTACGACATACACTGCGGCCACCGGTATCTTTGTAGCCACAAACTACGCACGGAGGCTCGTTTGGTTGTACTGCGTTCCATCTGGGGCTGGCTGTCCATTTCAGTCCTGATCCTGGTCTGGGTACCCGTCATGTGGGTCACGAATCTCTTCGACCGGGATGAGTGGAGCTACGCCACAGGCCGCCAGTTCCGCCGACTCGGGTGGATGATGGTGGCCGTGAATCCCATGTGGCGCGTTGAGATTACCGGCGCCTACCCGGCGAATATCCGCAACCCGTACATCGTGGTCTGCAACCACCAGTCCTTCGCTGACATCCCCGTGGTAAGCCGATTGCCATGGGACATGAAATGGGTCGGAAAAGCCGAGATGTTCCGGCTTCCCGTGCTGGGTTGGCTCATGCGCAAGGCCAAGGACATCGCCGTCGACCGGGCGGATCGCCGCAGCCGGGCAGCCGTCATGATCGAGGTAGCCAAACGCATTCGGGGACATATGAGTGTCATGATCATGCCCGAGGGTACGCGCTCTCCCGACGGTCGCGTGCTCCCGTTCAACGACGGCGCATTCAAACTGGCCATGAAACTCGGCGTGCCCGTACTTCCCCTCGCGCTTGACGGGACGTTTGACATGCTTCCGCGCAGCGGCTGGAAATTCGGCCCTCCCCGCACCATCCGCCTGCATGTTTTTGATCCGATCGATACATCCACCTGGGATGACGGCATGGCCCTCACGGCACACGTACGCAGCATGATCATGGAACAGATTGCGGCCTGGCGCGGCCTGCCCGTCAGCGATGTCGATACCGCGACGGCCCCGGCCGCGACAAACCACACGGTTGGAAAAAATTCCGGGTCGCCGTAAATTACGCGTCTACGCTGCCCCATAGCTCAATTGGCAGAGCGTCGGATTCTGGTTCCGAAGGTTCAAGGTTCGACTCCTTGTGGGGCAACACACCGCCTCCTGACAGCCACGCCGTCAGGAGGCGTTTTTTTATGCCGTTTTGCGCCGTTCTTTCGTCAGTACATGGACATCGACAGCGAGTCCGAGGAAGTACGCTCCGATGAGCACGCTGGACGTGGAGTCGAAGTAAGGGCTCGCGGCCACCGACCGCACAAAATGGTCGCTCAGGGTCAAAACACCGAGGCCAGCAAGCGCAGGGACGATTGCCGCCCAACGATCTCCCTTCGCAACCCTGTACCGGGCAACGATATACCAGATGCCTGCGACGACTACAACAGCCATGTGTGCCCATTGGGCAATTCCTGTGTCCATCATTCCCACCAGTTTAGTTCCTGAATAAAACAAGCCATGCGGCAGTCAGCAAGTGCCTGGCTGGCATCCTGCTGCATGAGGTCGACCTCCATCCATCCGAACCAGGAGCAGGTCGTGCCAGCCAGAAACCCTGCTCCGGCCGCATAGATCAGATTGCCCGAATAGGCAGAGATAAGTGCGGCCTCGGCACTCAGCATGGTACACTCGATGGTTCGAAGGTAAACAGTGCGATCAATTTCAGCCTGTGCCCGTTCATAAGCAAGGTTGCACTCTTCGTAACAGGGTTGTTCTTTACCGAGTGGCGCAGGATTTACCGGGGCGTTGGAGAGCACGGTATCAATCAACCTGAGTACATCGGTCTGATGCATATCGTCCAGCTCCGGATAGTCCCGGGCCAGTTGGGCCAATGCATCGGCAATGTTGACGTAAAGTCGTTCGTTCGCTCGCGTCAATCGTCGCATGAATGCAATGCCCTGCTTATCCGATGCGCCTGGATTCCGCCTGCGGAAACGATTCACTTGTTTTTCCATCTTCTGCAGGTCTCGTAACGCCACCGCGTACATTTTCGTTACGCGGCGTTCGAATGCGGCGTCAGAAACACTTCCTTTGCCTAAAGCGTCTGTCGCCGGGCGCAATACCTCTTCCCATTCTGAAGCGGGCACAATGGATTCGACGTCAACTTCGGCGTCATTGGCTGGAGCAGAAGAGTCACACCCGGTCAGTACTCCGCCACCGATAAGGAGCAGAAACACGATTTTTGTCAGGCGTTTGAAATTGGTGCAGGACATGAGGGGTCACCATTTGTTTTGTGATCAGGGTTCGATCACAAGACCCCGGCATGGACGCGACATAACCCCGAGGAAGTATAAACCGCCCTACACCTCTTCCAGCCCGTCCAGCACAAACGGCATGAGCTCGGAAACGGTCGGGTGCACGAGGACCACCTGGCGGTAGTTGCGGCAGACAATACCGCTGTGCATGATGGCCGCGAACATATTGATGATCTCGTCGCCCCCCGGACCAAGGACGCTCGCACCAAGCACCAAATCGGTATCGGCGTCGACCAGGAGCTTCGCGAAGCCCTGTGTCTCGCTCATTTCCTTGGCCCGGCTGATTTTGGCCATGGGCCGCGTGGCCTTCAGAACGCGGTGTCCGGCACCAAGCGCTTCCCGCTCGGTGAGTCCTACCCGGCCGAGTGGTGGATCGGTGAAGAGGGCGTAGATGGAATTGCGGAGAGATACGGTCCGTGTGCCCCCGAACAGGGTATCGAGCGCAATTTCCGCATCATTTACCGCCGTGTGCGTGAATGCGCCCTCGCCGTTCACGTCGCCGAGCGCAAAAACGCCCGGTTCGTCCGTGCGGCAGTGGTCATCGACCTGGATGAAACCGCGGGAATCCGTGCGGATGGCCGTGTTTTCGAGCGCCAGCCGGTCGGAATTGGGTTTGCGGCCGGCGGCGACCAGCAGGTGGCTGCCCACGAGGCGTCCGTGGTTCGTGTCGAGCACCACGCCGCCGCTGCCTGTCCTGCCAACCCGCGTCGTTTCGGTGCCGGTCCGAATGCGCACGCCCTCGGCGGTCAGGATGTCATTTAACGCACCGGACACGTCCTCGTCTTCGCCGGGCATGATCCGGTCGGAACGCTGAATGAGGGTGACCTTGGAGCCGAAGCGGCGGAATATCTGGGAAAACTCGGCCCCGATATACCCGCCACCGAGCACCAGCAGATGTTCGGGAAGCTCCTCCAGATCCAGAAGACCCGCGCTGTCCATCCAGGGTACCGAGTCAAGGCCCTCAATGGGCGGTGCCGACGGACGGGTACCCGTATTGATGAACACCGTTTCGCCCGTGATACGGGTGGACGGGCCTGTGCCCACCGCATCCAAACCCGCATCCGAACCCGCGTCCGGGTGCACGATTCCGATCACGCGGTTCTCGACAAAATGGCCCCATCCGCGAAAAAGCGTCACGTTATCCGTCGATTCCATCCAATTTGTCAGGCCCTTGGTGGAGCCGTTGCGGATGCTGTTCATCCGCTCCCGGATCCGCTCATAATTGACTTCGAGGCCCGACGTGCGGAAACCGAATTCGTCGCCGCGCCGCGCCTGGTGGATGGCCCGCGCCGATGCCACGAGCGTCTTGGTGGGCGTGCATCCATAGTTGACGCACGAACCACCCACACGGGCCCCTTCCACAACAGCAATGGATTTGCCCGTGGGAATCAGTTTTCCGAGCAGCGTACCGAGTGCCTGGCCGGTACCGAGAATGACGTAGTCGAACGAAGTCATATGGGCGAAGTGCTTTTCTTGTCAGTTCTGTTTCGTGTGGGAGATGCGCCGCATAATGCCCTGCACAAGCGCGCCGACATCATGATACGATGCCGCGACCTCCGCATCCCACCCGAACTCCTGGATGGCGGTTCGGCTCGTCGCGCCGACCGTCGCCTTGCGTATGCGCGCCCACGGCCACGGCCAGGCCGATGCCGCCCGCATGCTTGTCGGGCTGAAAAACACAACCCAGTCCGGGATCGGCCCGGCGGGCGGGTCCGTCTGCAATAGCGTCCGGTATACGACGAGCTCGCGCAGGCGAACGCCTGCGCGAGCGAGCGTCTCGGGCAGCTCGGGGCGCCGCTCCTCGGCGCAGCAGAACAGAAGTGGCAGAGGTAGCTCCGGGCTCATCTCCGACGCGAGCGCCATCTGTTCCCCGGCAATGAAGCGGCCGAGCGCCGCGGCCGATCCTTCGCGGGCCCCGCGCGGCGCGAGGCCGAGCGCCCGGGCTTCCCGGGCCGTCCTGGGACCCACTGTGTAGACGGGCAGATGCCGCCACGCCTCAAGCCGCTTCCGGGCTTCGGGCAGGCGCGCCCAGGCCATCGTCGTCCGGGGGCTCGTCACCACGAGACCGCCATGGGCCTTTGGATGTGCCAGCGCGGCCAGCATGGCCTCCTCGTTCAGGAATTCAAACCTGACCACATCGACGCACGCGGCATCGATGCCTTCGTCCCCGAACGCCCGTACATACGGCTCGCACCCGTCCCCGCTGCGGAGCAGGAGGACGCTCGTGCGGGTATCAGGCATGGGAGGCGACGTATCGGGCATGATGACAGGGTACGTCACGGTGGCCATTCGTGCACACTGTGCCCTCCCGTTTCCTGCAGCGACATGGGTACAGGCCGCGCGTGGCGGGCGCATCTCCCCGGAGGAAAGGGGTGACGAGATCGGCGAGTACGGCCGCCAGGCCGTGCCGGTCGGTGGGCACCGGAACGCGGTGCATTTTCATGCCGAGCGCCTCGACGTCCGCACGGAAATCCAGATCGAGTTCGGCCAGCGTCTCCGATTGCTCATGCACGAACGATATGGGCTCGACCACGAGGCACCGCGCGGAAACGGTCTGGATGTGGGTTTCATTGTCCGGCTCGGTCCAGGCAATGCCCCGGTTGGCGTGGTTCTGGTAGCCCAGCGTCCACGCCGGACCGCCTAGCAGATCCGCGATCTGCGCGCAGTGCTCCTCCACGTATCCGTCGTAGCGGCTTCCCATCTCCAGATACTTGATGGGTGTGCCGTGGGCCGAGAAATAAAGGAGCGTTTCCGGGTCGAAGAGGTCCACACCCTCCTCCGATGCAAAGCGACGGATGTTTTCCGCGCGGAGTCGGGTGTATGCCTGGTCGTGGTGCCAGGCCGTGAGTTCGTGGATGGGCACGTCCCATCCCAGGTCTGCTGCGGCCCGTTCCACATCCGCGAGCGCCGCCACGTTCGTCGAGAACCCGCAGATCGGGTAGATGGGCAGGGCAATGAGCGCATCCACCCCGCCGGCCTGCGCACGGGCCACTACATCGGTGATGGTCGGATCGGTGAACTGCATGGCCACATATGCCTGTACGTTGAAACCGCGCGCTTGGAGTTCATCCTCGACCAGGCGGGCCTCCTCGCGCGCCTGGGCATTGAGCGGCGATCCGCCAATGCGCGCATAGTCCTCAATCAGCCCGGGCGCCCTGTTTTCGGCGAGCTCCCGGCAGCGTGCGCGTCGCGCCTCCTCCGTCGGAAAGCGCTCGAGCGGGGCATTGTTGTAGAATATCCGCTCCAGGAACGGCACGACGGCCTCCATTGTCGGCGCCTCCGGCTCCCCGAAGTTGAGCATGATGAGTCCGAATGTATGAGCCATGGATGTTTTTCTGGTAGATGCGAAGGGGAGGGGTCAGATCAGGGTCGGGGTGAGGGTCAGGTCGCGATCCGGGTCGGGCCGAGGGTCAGGTCGCGATCCGGGTCGGGCCGAGGGGATGCAGCGCCTTGGAGGCGGCGCGGTACGTGGCCTCGACTTCCGTTTCGCCGTGCCGCGCGCTCACGAAGCAGGCTTCGAACTGGGATGGCGGCAGGTACACGCCTTCCTGCAGCATCCCGTTGAAGAAGCGGGCGAACACGTCGAGCGGGCACGCCGCCACGGATTCGTAATCCCGGATGGGGCTTTCGGCGGCTGCGGCGGCGGCTGCATCCTTTCCTGCACCAGCTCCCGTGAAGAACGTCGTGAACATGGTGCCGACGCGCGTCTGCGCGAGGGGGACGCGCGCCTCACGGGCCGCATGCCCAATGGCCTCCTCAACGCGTTGCGCGGTATGGGCAATCTGCTGCCAGACACCGGGCTGGGCAAGGCGCCGCAGAGTCACAATGCCGGCCGTCATGGCGAGTGGGTTGCCCGAAAGCGTACCCGCCTGGTACATGGGCCCGACGGGAGCGACCATGTCCATGATGTCGCGCCTCCCGCCATAGGCTCCTACCGGCAGGCCACCGCCGATGACTTTTCCGAGCGTCGTGATGTCGGGCACCACGCCATAGAGTGCCTGCGCGCCGCCGGGATGCACGCGGAACCCCGTCATGACCTCGTCGAATATGAGAAGCACGTCGTGGTCGCTCGTCGCACGTCGAACACCTTCCAGGTATCCTTCCACGGGTGGAATGACGCCCATATTGCCTGTCACGGGCTCCATGATCACGGCGGCAATCTGCCCGCGGTGCGTGTCCAGACACTTCTCCACAGCCTCCAGGTCATTCCAGGGCAGGACGAGCGTATCTTCGACGGCATGTTTCGGAACGCCCGGCGAGTCCGGCAGGCCGAGCGTTGCCACGCCCGATCCGGCACTCGCGAGCAGCATGTCGGCGTGCCCGTGGTAGTTTCCCTTGAACTTGATCACCTTGTCGCGGGAGGTGAAGGCGCGCGCCAGACGGATGGCGCTCATCGTGGCCTCCGTTCCCGAATTCACGAGTCGGACCCGCTGCAAGCTTGGCATGGCGGCCTGTATGAGGCGAACCAAGTCCACTTCGAGTGGGCTCGGCGCCCCGAAACTCGTACCCTTGGCTGCCGCTTCGGCCAGGGCGCGGGTTACTTCGGGGTCTGCATGTCCCAGGATCATGGGACCGAATGAGAGGACATAGTCGATATAGGAATTTCCATCCACATCGGTCATGGTCGCGCCCTCGGCACGGTCAATGAAAAGCGGCTGCCCTCCCACGGCGCCGAAGGCCCGCGCGGGTGAGCTCACGCCCCCCGGCATCAGGTCCCGGGCTTCGCTGAAAAGTCTGATGGATTCATCGATCTGCATGGTATGTGTCATGGGTTGTGGGCTGCTTTCTGCTTCAATACGTTACCGGCTGCTTCGTTTGCCTGCCGGATTACATCCGGAATGCCGACTCCCCGGTAGGCGGCGCCGGTGAGGACGAGTCCGGGTAGCTTCCGCGTCGCATGATCCAGACGATCGAGCCGGTCCAGATGGCCCATGGTATAGGCGGGCTGCGACCGCGGCCAGCGCCAGATGCGGACCAGTTCGGGCCGCGCGGCCACGCCGGGCGCGACGTCCAGAATGTCGACGAGTTCGCACGCGACGTGGCTCAGGAGTTCCTTTTCGCTGGCTGCAAGCAACGGATCGTCCTCGTGGCGCCCGAAGAAAAAACGTAGCAGGACGCGGTCATTCGGCGCGCGGCCCACGATTTTCGACGAGCTCCACGTGCACGCCCGCACGGCCTTTCCCTCGGATTCCGGCACCAGATACCCGTATCCGTCGAGCGGGTGCCGTACATCCTTCCTCCGGAAACCGACGGTCACGACGACTGTGGAACTGTACGGTATTCCCCGCAGCTCCTCGGTAACGGCCGTCGTGGCCGCCTCGCCGGGCGCCTCACGGGCCGCCTCATGGGAACGCGCCCCGAGCATGTCGGCCGCCACGAATGCCGGCGTCGCGACAACAACCGAACGCGCACGGAAAGAGAGCGGTGCGCCCCGGTGCGTGGCACGCGCCTGCCATTCGTTGTCAAGGTGCACCGATTCCACCGGGCAGGAGGTGATAACGCGGACCGGGTTATCACCAGTCGTGATTTTTTCGACAAGGGCTGCGGAGAGCGTCTGCATGCCGCCTCGAAGCGTAACAAAGGCTGAACCGGTGGCACCGGATAGCCGATGTCCACGCCCGCCCGATCCCGTCCGAACGGCGGCCCGCAGAAAACTGCCATGCTCCGCCTCCAGTTCGTGGAACTGCGGGAACGTGGCCTGCAGGCTCAACCTGTCCACATCACCCCCGTATATCCCCCCGAGCAGCGGACCCATGAGGCGCTCGTGCATTTCGCGTCCCATTCGGCGCCGGATGAACCGCCCAAGTGCCTCGTCGGCCCCGCCCCGGCGCCGCGGCACAAACCATTCCATGGCCACGCGCGCTTTGCCAAGTGGCGAGAGCAGGCGCGTCGTCATGAGCGGCCAGAGCCGCGAGGGTACCAGTCCACTCATGCCGGCGGGAAGCGGATACAGCTTGCCCGCCCGCTGGACGAAGCTCCCGGCATGGGCCGGGTTGGTCGGTACGATGTCTTGCTCCAGGCCCAACTCGCGGCACAAGTCAAGCGCCCACGGCTTACGCGCCAGGAAAATATCCGGGCCGTGCTCAATCGTATACCCGTCCACGTGCTCGGTCACCAGTTTGCCTCCACACTCGCCGGCGGCTTCGACAAGAGTAATGGCAAGATGCGGGGCCGCCTGGCGCAGGCGCCAGGCGGCCCCCAGCCCCGAAATCCCGCCGCCGATCACGAGCACGTCCTGTACAGGCTCCCGGTTCATCTGGACGTGGCTTCGTGCACGTAGTCGACCAGGCGACGCACGTTGTCGACCGGCGTGTCCGGCAGAATGCCATGCCCGACATTGAAAATGTGTCCCCTGCGTCCACCGGCCCGTGCCAGTACGTCATCGGCGCCGCGGCGAAGCACCTCCCAGGGTGCATGCAGCCGTACCGGATCCAGATTTCCCATGATGACCCGGTCCGTACCTATCCGGGCCCACGCCTCGTCGAGCGGCACATGGAAATCCACCCCCACCGCCGTCCGGCCAGCCGCTGCAATGCTCTCCAGGTACGCGCCCGTACCGGTCGAGAAATGAATAACCGGAACACCCGTCGCCAGGGCCGATGCCAGAACCTGCCGCGTGTAGGGCTGGACGTACCGCTCATAATCCAACCTCCCGAGCGCCCCGGCCCAGGAATCGAAAAGCTGCAGCGCCTGGGCGCCGGCCGCCGCCTGGGCCGAGAGGTAATCGGACACGACGGTGACCAGCTTTGACATGAGCACGTCCCAGGCCTCCGGATCGCTGTACATGAGGCTCTTCGCGTGCACATAGCTCTTTGAGCCGCCGCCTTCCATGGCATAGCTGGCGAGCGTGAACGGCGCTCCCGAAAACCCGATGAGAGGAATGCCGCGCGTATCCAACTCCTTGCGTACCAGACGGATGGCTCCCAGTGTGCCTTCCATGACCTCCGTCATGGAGGGCGTCCGCAGGGCGTCAATATCGGCCCGGCTGCGCACCGGGTTTGCAAGCCGCGGCCCCACTCCCTTGATGAAATCCAGTTCCAGCCCCATACCGGAGAGCGGCGGCAGAATATCTGAAAAAATAATGGCGGCATCGAGATCAAACGCCTCGATGGGCTGCATCGTGATTTCAGCCGACAGCTCTGGCGAGTGGATGCTCTCGAGCATCGTGTACCGCTCGCGCAGCGCCCGGTATTCGGGCATATAGCGACCCGCCTGCCGCATGAGCCAGATCGGTGTGGCATCGGCGTGTTCACCACGCAGTGTTTTCAGGAATCGGCCCTGTTCGGCCGGAAAGAGTTTCGAGGCGTGAGTCATGGCGGAACGGGTAGCGAGGAGTGGGTCATGGCGGGGTGTTCGGTATTACCGGGGAGCGTTGGACGCGGCGCCCTGGCCGGCGGCGCCCTGGCCGGCGGCATCCTGGCCGGCGGCATCCTGGTCGGCGGCGCCCCGGCTGGCAGGCTGCTGCCAGACGGCGTGGCCCACGAAAAAAGGGCCCATGTGGTCCATGTATTCGGAGGTCTGCTTCGTTTTTCGCATGTGTTCGACGACCTTCGAGAGCGGTGCCAGCTCCCGGCCCACAAGCGCCACCACGAAGTCATTGTCGTTCGCATCGAGCCCATGACAGGCCAGGCGGATATCGTGTGCATGGTCAGCGCGGCCATACGCCATCCCGATCCCGCCGTGCTCCATGAGCATGCGGCGCTGCTCCTCGGCCGGCTCCGTCACGAAGGTGCCTTTCCGGCGGAGCGGATACCACACGGCCCACGGCCAGGCCTCCGTTGTCGCGTGCCGCACGGGACGGCGGAGAAGCACCTCTTCCAGATCCGATTCATACCCGATGGCATACGTCCGGCCGGTCATCGTATACGCAGGCTGAAGCGCAAGATCACCGAACGGAGCCGCGTTCAGAAACGGCCGCAGGTCCGCCACGAACCAGGCCGGATCGCGCGCCCAGGTAAGCAGTCCCACACGGCGCGCATGCAGCACGTCGGCATAGAGCACGCCGTGCATGTCCGCCTGCTGCAGCGCCCCGGTGAGCACGGCCTCGTCCACGTCCGGCCCCGCATCAAACACGAGCAGCTGCATGAACAACCGCTCATTCGATTCGACCGGGCCACTTTCGCCGCGCCCCCGTTCCGCAATGGAAATCCCTTCAGCCACGTTGCACGTCCTCCCGAAGCCAGTTGGCTGCGTCTTTTGCATGATAGGTCAGTATGATATCGGCACCCGCACGCTTCATGGACAGAAGCAGTTCGTACACCACCTCGCGCTCCTCCAGAAACCCGGCCGCCGCCGCGGCCTTGACCATCGCATATTCCCCGCTCACGTTGTACACCGCGAGCGGTATCTCCGGAAATCGCGTGCTGAGCGCGCGGACCACGTCCAGATACGGCAGCCCGGGCTTGACCATGAGCACATCGGCGCCCTCGGCCACATCCAGATCCGCCTCGAGCAGGGCCTCGGCGCCGTTGGCCGGATCCATCTGGTAGGTTTTCTTGTCTCTTGGCACACTCGCACGCGGCCTGGGTGCCGAACTGAGTGCATGCCGGAATGGTCCATACAAGGCCGACGCATACTTGGCCGTATAGCTCAGGATGCCAACGTCCGTGAACGCCGCCGCATCGAGCGCTTGGCGAATGGCCGCCACACGCCCATCCATCATATCGCTCGGCGCCACGAAGTCCGCCCCCGCACGCGCCTGTACCACTGCCATCGCGGCCAGCACATCGAGCGTTTTGTCATTGTGGATGCGCCCGCCGTGGACAATCCCATCGTGCCCGTCCGAGGAATACGGGTCGAGCGCCACATCGGTCACCACAAGCAGGTCCGGGAAGGCCTCTTTCACGGCCCTGATGGCCCGCGGGTAGAGCCCGTCCGGGTCAACGGCGTGGCTGGCCGTGGCATTTTTCAGGTCCTCGGAAATCGCGGGAAAGAGCGCAATGCCGGGGATTCCGAGCGCGGCGAGTGCGCCGGCTTCCTCAAGGAGTGCATCCACAGAGAAGCGGTACTGTCCGGGCATGGCCGCAATCGGCGTTTTCCCGCCGGAACCCTCCTCCACGAAAAGCGGCGCAATGAGATCTCCCGCCGACAGATGCGTTTCCCGAACCAGGCTCCGGTGGGCAGCCGTCTGCCGCAGCCGCCGGGGCCGCCGAACCGGCCGCGGGGCCGCGTCCAGTGATGTGACGGCGCCTGTGGCACCCCATTCGGTTTTTCTGCTGCTCATCATGGTTATACCTGCTGTTCGCTTTGGACGGCCCAGCGGACGAGGCCATGGACGAGGCCCTCCGCCGTATGCGGCTCCGCCACAACGTGTACGGGCCATCCCATGTCTTCCACGGCGCGGGCCGTCACGGGACCAATGACCGCGATGACGGCGGTCGCGGCGACCGTGTCCGCCAGGTCGCCGAACTGCGCGCGGAAGGCCCGCGCCGTGGATGGACTCGTGAACGTCAGCGCATGGGCGCCGGCCGCCAGCGCCGTCTGCGCTTCAGTTGATGCCGTCGCCGTCGCCGTATCGTAGGCCGCAACGGCAGTCAGGTCGGCGCCCGCGCTGCGCAACGCATCGGCAGCGGCCCGTCGGGCCCCGGACGCCTGTATCAGAAGCACCCGGACACCCTTCATAGCCTCCGCGCCCCGGGCACCAGGACCCGCACCCGCGACGAGCGCACGGGCCAGTTCCTCACCCGTGAATTCATCCGGGACGAACACATTGTCGGCGCCATGCGCTCGGAAGGCGTCTGCCGATCGGCTGCCCACCGCCGCTGCGCGCACGGATGCCGGCAGAGCCGCGCCCGGGAGCGCATTGAAAAGCACATCCACGCCGTTCGAACTCGTACACACGACGCAATCGAACGAATCGATTTCTTCCACGGCGGCACGCAGCGCCGGGTTGGGGCGGATGGGATGAATTTCGATTCCGGGAATAGCCACCGCCACGGCGCCTTCGGCTGCCAGTGCATCGATGAGCGACGCCGCCTGGTGCGCAGCCCGCGTCACCACCACACGCCAGCCTTCCAGGCGGCCTCCCCGCCTTGGTTCGGACACGGCCACGAGACGCGCGGCGCCGCGCTCAAGAGCCATTTCGGCTACCGCCCGGCCGAGCAGAACAGGGTCCGTACCGGAATCCACGATACGAATGCTTTTCTGTCCGGAGGGCGCCGCCACAAGTCCCTCCAGCACAAGATGTCGCCCGTCGCCGGCCTCCGTCTGAGAAGAGCGATCCACGATCCGGGCGCAGGCGGCGACGGGCGACGAACACCCGCCTTCCAGCACAGCCAGAAAGGTGCGCTCGGCGGTTGTCGCTCTCGCCACGTCCTCATCGTGCACGGCGCGCAGCAGTTTCAGCACGCGCTCGTCTCCCTCACGACACTGAACCGCAAGGGCGGCCTGGCCTGGCGCTGGTAGCATGGTAGCCGTCTCAAACCACTCGGTCACGACGTCCAGCAGATCCATACGGACGAGTCCGGCCGCGGCCATCACCGTGGCATGGTAGGCTCCGCGCTCTACCTTCTCCAGGCGCGTCTGCACGTTTCCCCGGATACTTTCCACGCACACATCCGGACGGAGCATGCGGATCTGCGCCGCACGGCGCATACTGCTCGTCCCGATGACCGCGCCCGGCGGCAATTCAGCCAGTGTCAGGCCGCCGCGCGCCACAAGCACGTCGCGCACGTCGGCGCGCTCCAGAATGGCGCCCAGGACCAGCCCGTCGGCATCCCGGGTCGGCAGGTCCTTCAGTGAGTGTACGGCGATATCGATCATTCCTCCGCGTAGAGCCGCTTCGAGCTCGGCTGTGAACAGGCCTTTCGCCCCTATCGAGGGCAGCGGGTCGTGCTGGTTGAGGTCACCCGTCGTATCCATCGAAATGATTTCCGTGCGGAGGCCCCTGTGCGCCGCTGTCAACAGACGAAGGACGCGCTTTGTCTGCCACGTAGCCAGCGCGGATTTTCGTGTACCGGCGCGAACGGCGGTCATGTTCCTGACCGCCTGTCGAGTTGAAAAAGCTGGCGCACGACGCCCGTCACATCGGGTGTGCTCTCCCGGGCGCCATCGCGCAGCTGCATGGTCGGGTGGTGCAGCAGTTTCTGCACAAGTGCCTGCGAAAAGCGGTCCACCTGCTCTTCAATGTCCTTCTGCACATCCGGCTCAAGCTTGGCCATGTGGCGCGTGAAGCGGGCTATTTCCTGCCGACGAATGGCCTCCGCCTGGCGGCGTAGATCGGAAATGAGCGGCTCCGTGCGGCGCCTGGAGCGCCATGTCAGAAGTCGCGAAAGTTCATCTTCGAGGATTCGCTCTACATCCGGGATGGCCCGTCGGCGTTTCTCAAGGCTGGCCGTGACTACGCTCTCGAGGGCATCCACATCGTAGAGTTGTACGCCCTTCACGTACGCCGCTTCGGGTTCCACGTCGTGCGGGACGGCCATGTCCATGAGCACCAGGCGGCGGTCGGGCCGCCGCTGCATGGCGCTCGCAATCATGTCGCGATGTATCATCGGATATGGACACCCCGTAGCGCTGAACACCAGATCAGCCTCGGCGAGTATGTCCGGAAGCGCCAAGACCGATGCCGATTCAGCGTCGAATTCAACTGCCTGCCGTATGGCTGTTTCGGGTGTCCGGTTGATGAGCACCAGGCGGCCCGGCTGCATGCCACGGAGCACCTTGAGAGCAAGTTGGCCCACTTCTCCCAGGCCCATCACGACCACTGTTCGACCTTGGAGCGAACCCAGAATACGCTCGGCCATCCGGATACCCACCGAGCTTACGCTGACGGGATTGCGGCCAATACCGGTTTCCGCCCGTGCGCGGCGTCCTGTTTTCAGTCCGTACTGCATGAGCGCTTCCAGGTGGGCGTCCAGGGCGCCGTGTTCACGCGAGAGCTTCACGGCCGCATCGAGCTGGCCCAGGATCTGCGCTTCACCCAGCACAACGGCATCGAGACCGGCGGCGACACGCCCCAGATGCCGGGCGGCCTCGTCACCGTTCAGGATGAACAGGTGGTCAGCGACCGGGGAAACATCCACGCCGAGCTCCTGCAGCAGGGCAATGCCGTCAAGCCGGGACGCGTCGGAGTGCTCCCGTACCATCGACACGTAGAATTCGACGCGGTTGCAGGTCGCCACCAGTACGAGGCCCTTCAGACCATGCAAAATTTCCGGAATATCAGCCGATGGGTCGTGCTGCCCCACACGCGAGAGCACCTGCTGCTGCTCACGAACGGTAAGCGCCACCCTCTCCCGGATGTGCACGGGAGCCGTGTGGTGGTTGATTCCGATACAATACGTTTCTGTGTGCGGCATAAGTGGCACAAATGTAAGCAATCTTGATCATCCAAATAAAATGACCAGACACAATTCTATGGCACATCATGGAAAAGATCCGCCAAGACCGTGCGAAGAAGTCGGGTTCTTGCCACAATGCCTGGCACAAGCTTCGAGGACGACGCCACGCTGCTCCTGATATCGCGTGTTACATGATCGTGAACATAGGGACGCAGCGCTGATTCCCGGCGCGGGGATTTGCATATTGAGAGGCACCCCACATCCCATATGTCCAATGATGCTCCGTAACCATTGTCACAGACTGGCGCTCAGCGCACGCCTTGTTGCCGCTCTGCTGGCCGCGCTCCCGATCGCTTCCCACCAACGAGCCCATGCACAGGCGTCCGGCGACCCCACGGCGGCCGCGCACACGCATGCCGCCGAGCGCGCCATCGAGTTCCCCGACACACCGGACTACCTGTCACTCACGTGCGACTTCCACACGCACACCGTTTTCTCCGATGGCAGCGTATGGCCCACGATCCGTGTCCAGGAAGCGCTGCGAGACAACCTGGACTGCATTGCCATTACCGAGCATATCGAGTACCAGCCGCACCGGGATGACATCCCACACCCGGACCGGAACCGGGCTTTCGACATTGCCACACGCGCCGCCGCGAATTCCGAGCTCATCGTCCTGCTCGGATCCGAAATTACACGCAGCATGCCTCCAGGCCATTCGAATGCCATTTTCCTGACCAATGCCAACGCGCTGCTCGTCGACGATGTCCGGGCCGCCTTCGAGGCCGCGGGCAGCCAGGGAGCATTCACCTTCTGGAACCATCCGAATTGGACAGCCCAGCGAAAAGATGGCATTGCGCGGCTTGAGCCGCTGCATGAATCGCTGATTGCCGATGGCCTGCTCTCCGGCATTGAAGTCGTGAACGAGCATACCTATTCACGTGAGGCCCTTCAGATTGCACTGGACCATGATCTGGCCATCATCGGCACGTCCGATGTTCACGGTATCGTGGACTGGGATTACCACGTGCCGGAAGGCGGGCACCGCCCGGTGACCATCGTGCTCGCGGCGGCGCGCTCCGCGGAGGGCATAAGGCAGGCACTGGCAGAGCGGCGCACCGTGGTATGGCACCGGAACATGCTGATTGGTCGCGAAGCGCATGTGATGCCGGTGGTCCATGCATCCATCCGCGTCACGAGAGCCTACTACCCGGGCGATACGTCGGTGCTGCGTGTCGAAATCGAGAACGTTTCCGACGCCGAGTTCGTGCTACGCAATACCTCGCCGTACAGCTTCCACAAGCAGGGCGACCTCATCATGCTGCCGCCGCACCACACGACGGTCCTCGACGTGAAAACACTCGAGCTGCTTACAGGCGTCCGCATGACGTTCGAAATGCTTTCGGTCATAACCGCGCCCGGCACGCACCCGGTGCTCGAACTCCGGGTGCCGGTCGGAGAATAGACGGCCCGGCGTAACGCACACGCGCCGCGTGCAACGTAACTGGTGCCCGGAAGAAGATCGCACCCACGTCACGAATCCCGGAGGTAATCATCATGGGAATGAACCTTGACGCTCGGTGCAAATGCGACAATGGAATTGACAGCTTCTGGGTGAGCCCCGAAGCACATTATCCGCTCTGGTCCTTCTTTGCCGGGCTCATGCTCGGTGTGGCTCCGTCCCTTCCGGACCGTATCCGCTGGCGCTGCCGAACGTGCGGCACGTTGATTGCCGAAAGTCGCGACGAAGCCCTGCGGGCGCAGTATCAGGAAATGTAACAATAATAGTTACATTTAAATTCCTGCGAACCTGACGCGGATGGGCGTGTATACGGCTCGAAGGCTGTCTTTTTGGCCGATTTCAACACCCACATATGCCGCGTCACGAGTACTCTCCGCCGTTGCTGCTGCGCAACGGCCATCTGAACACGATAGTCGGGGGACGGTTGCGACGCGTTCCGCCGCCCGACTACGCACGGGAGCGGATCGATACCCCGGACGGTGATTTCCTGGACCTGGACTGGGCATTCGCCAGTAAACCGAAAACCAGCAAACCGGAAAGCGGAAACACGCCGGCCGATCGCGCCCGGCACGCGGTCGTCATTGCGCATGGACTGGAGGGAAACTCCGACAAACCCTACATCCGTGGCATGGTGCGTACCTTGACGCAAGCCGGCCATGATGTCGTGGCGTGGAATTTCCGGGGCTGCTCGGGCGAGCCCAACAGGCAATTGCACTTCTATCACAGTGGCGCAACGGACGATCTCGACACGGTTCTCCGGCACGTGCGCACCCGCTACGATCATGTGGCCCTCGTGGGGTTCAGCATGGGCGGCAACAAGGTGCTCAAGTACCTTGGTGAGCAGGGCGACCGCGCGCTCGCCGACGCCGGCGTGACTTTCTCCGTGCCCTGTGACCTGACAACGAGCGCGGAAGTCATTGAACGGAGGGAGAACAGGATCTATCTCAAGCGCTTTATCCGATCCATGCAGGCCAAGGTCGCTGAGAAGGCATCGCTCTTTCCTGGCCTGCTGGATACGGAAGGACTCGAAAAAATTGTGTCCTTCCGGGAATTCGATGACCGCTACACGGCCCCGCTGCATGGATTCCGCGACGCGCTCGACTACTGGGAGAAGGCCAGCTGCATCCACGTTCTGGAGGACATCCGCCGGCCGGCACTGCTCATCAACGCGCAGGACGATTCATTTCTGTCGCCAAGCTGTACGCCCGACTCGGACAATCCGTATCTCGAAGTGGACACTCCGCGCTTCGGGGGGCACATCGGGTTTGTGACGCGCCGCGGACCGTACTACACGGAGCGACGCACATTGGAATTCCTGGCGCGGATATGGTCAGAACGGGACGGCAGGCGCGACCGTCCAAAAGCGAAACAACCACAATTCGCCGAGGAGCAGCCCGCTGCGACGTAGTGTGAACACGCCCTATTACGTCTACGTCATCGAACTGGACCCTGCTGTCAAGGGGCGCGCCCGGTTCCGGAAAGCGAACCCCGGCGCATCTACCAAAAGTACGTGCCTGTATGTAGGCAGCAGCGTGCGCAGACCGACACTGCGTATGGAGCAGCACAAGGAAGGCTACCGGGCCAACCGGTATGCACGGGAATTCGGTCTTCGGCTGCGGCCGGACCTGTTCGAGGCGTATAATCCCATTCCGACGCGCGCCGATGCGCTTGAGCTCGAGGTTTGGCTGGCCGAGCGGCTCCGCAGCAAGGGGTTTGCCGTATGGCAGGGGTAGGGCCGGTATGGGGCGCGCGGATCGCGGGGAATTGCTACATTCAGGCATGCAGATTGAGAACACCTTTCACCGCCGTTGGCTGCTCATCCTGGTAACCAGCATTTCGCTGCTGTTCCTGTGGATGGTGCGTGATTTTCTGATCACCTTGTTCCTGGCAGCCGTCTTCAGCGCCATGGCGCAGCCGCTCTCGCGCATCTGCAATCGGATGTCGCGGGGACGGCGTACGCTCGGTGCTTCGGGGACGCTTGTGATCCTGATTCTCGGCGTGGGGCTTCCGCTTGCGGGTTTCCTGGGGCTCGTGGCCAATCAGGCGCTTGAAATCAGCCAGGCCGCCCGGCCGTGGATCCTGAGCCAGATCGAGGATCCGAACATGCTCAGCGACAAGCTCTCGCAGTTGCCTTTCGTCGGCGACCTGATGCCGGACGAGGAGGAGTTGGTAACCAAACTGAGTGAGTTCGCTGCCGCAGCGGGTTCCTTCCTGGCCAATTCGGTGGTGGGCCTG
This sequence comes from Bacteroidetes bacterium CG12_big_fil_rev_8_21_14_0_65_60_17, assembly GCA_002787815.1. Lineage (GTDB taxonomy): Bacteria > Bacteroidota > Rhodothermia > Rhodothermales > UBA10348 > 1-14-0-65-60-17. Next base: position 55,574 of record PCUY01000076.1, read on the forward strand.
ACGCGCGGCACGGCGACGTTTTTCCTCCACCTCTTCATCCTGATCTATGCCATGTTCTTCTTCGTGCGCGACGGAACGCGGATCCTGGACCGCATACTGTACTACAGTCCGTTGCCACGGGAATCGGAAGAGGTGCTGCTTGAGAAGATCGTATCCGTAACGCGGGCCGTCATCAAGGGTAGCCTGGTGATCGGACTCATCCAGGGATCGCTCGCCGGGTTGGCGTTCTTCCTGGTCGGATTTCCGGGGTGGGCCTTCTGGATGACGGTCATGATCGTGCTCTCCGTCATTCCTGCCATCGGATCGGCACTCGTCTGGGTGCCGGCGGCCGTGATTCTGTTCATTCAGGGCCCTGTCTGGATGGCGGTACTTTTCACGCTGTGGTGCGCGCTTGTCGTGGGTACGGTCGACAATTTCCTGCGCCCGAAACTGATCGGGCATGACACGAAAATGCCCGACCTGCTCATACTGGTCGGCACGCTCGGCGGCATTGTGCTCTTCGGGGCAGTGGGCTTCATCATCGGGCCCATCGTCGCAAGCCTGTTCCTCGCGATCTGGTACCTCTACGGCGAGACGTTCTCGAGCGAACTGGCCGATTCCTGAGTATCCGTACCCCCCTCGTGCACCATATCGGCCAGGTCCTTCAGGTCGGCACGCGTATTCGATGCCGCCCGCATGATATCGACCAGGAACAGAACCACACTTGTGAGCGCTGACAGGGCAACGACGAGCATGAGCTCTTTCAGTTCACGGGCCGATGTCGAGAAAAACAGGATGAGTCCGCTCGCAGCCAGCGATACGGCAATCGATGTGGCCGCGAAAAAAATGGATGCCTTCAGGATATCGATCCGGGCCGCCAGTTTTTCAATCCGCTCCGGATGACGCCGGGCGAATCGGCGTCCCCGGGCGTCATTCGCGTCCCTTACCCAGTTCGTGATGAATTCCTGGGCGCGGCTCGTGAGCGTCGTGAACCGGTTGGTGAGAACCAGCAGGAAGAGGCTCATGCCCGAAACAAATACGAGCGGAGTGAGGGCAATTTCAATGGTTTCCATAACTTCCGGGCATGGATGATCGCTCCAATATACCGGCCGCTGTCGGCTTTTACCTCTGGCGGGGAGGCCTGGCTTTCAGCGCGGCATACCTCCTGTGGGAAGTGGCGCGGCGCCTGTGGATGGTAATCCGCGCGGCGGGTGTACCTTGGCTCATTTCGCTCGGAGTCTTTCTGCTCGCGGCGGGGTTCATCCTGTTCATTGGCAGTTTCATCCTGGAGCGCCTGCTCGATGCTCGGGCCGAACGTGGGCTGGGGGACCTCTGACCATGCGTACTGCAACTACCGCTGCAACCCTCGTTCGCGTTGTACGAATACTCGGCCTGTGGCTCATGGGTCTTGGCCTGCTGATGCTCGTCGGGTATGCAGTCCGGCCACTTTTGTCTGTGATCCGGGCGTTGTTGCCCGACCTCTTGTTACTTTTGCCATGGCCGCTGCTCGTGGGCCTGGGAGCAGCGACCCTGGGCGCAGTCATCCTGCTCACAACGCTCGTGGCCAGGCGCATGGCCCGGCGTACGTATGACAACAACCTGAAAAAATCATGATCCTCGTAAATACTCCCACGGTTGACGGCTATAACATCACCGAATCGCTCGGACTCGTGCGCGGGAATACCATCCGAGCGAAACACCTCGGAAAGGACTTCATGGCGGGTATTCGCATGCTCATCGGCGGCGAAATCAAGGAATACACCGAAATGCTCACCGAGGCGCGCAATGAAGCCATTCTTCGCATGCAGGCCGAGGCCGGCGAGTGTGGGGCCGATGCCGTCGTGAACGTGCGTTTCGTGACGAGTCAGGTCATGACGGGCGCGGCCGAGTTGCTCGCCTACGGGACGGCTGTGAAGCTGCAAAGATTGTGATGCCGATGCGGCTCGGCCGCGCCGCCACGCGGCTCGATGGACAGCGGGAGCGCCTCGCGCACCGAAGTTCATTGTTCTCTCGCGTGCGTCTCGGGCTTGTGCTCGCTGGCGTGCTCACGGCAGCCGTGGCTTTTTCAGCTCAGCAATCGGGACTTGCCTGGGTCGTCGTGGGGGGTACCACGGTGATTTTCGCGATTGTGGTTCGTTATCACGAGCGCGTCGCCGAGCGCATCCGCTCCCACGACATTGCCATTCGGCTCCGACGCGAGGAACTGGCGCGGATAACATGCCGCTGGGAAGACCTCCCGTCACCCGTCGATGTGGCTGGGCCGCTTGGGGTTTCGGAGAGTCATGCGTTCGCCGCGGACCTGAACCTGTTCGGGCCCCGATCGGTGCACCACCTCTTCGATACGGCGCTGTCACGGGACGGCAGCCGGGAGCTCGGCCGATGGCTCCTGGATGAAGGTGAGGGGGTGGCTGACGGCACCGGGCGCGCCACGGAGCGGCAACGCCTGGTCCGTGAGCTGCGGGACATGCCCGTTTTCCGGTACCGATTGGCGGTAGCCGCCGGACTCGTTCGCATCCACGAGAACCATCCGTTCGACGGCCAGATACTCCTCGACTGGCTCGGCAGGCGGCAGGTCTCCCCCGGCGTCCGCCTTTTGCTCGGCGTGCTCACGGGACTTGCCGCGCTGAACGCCGCGCTGGTGACGACGCACGCCCTCGGCTGGACGCCCGCACTCTGGCTCTTTTCGTTTACCGCCTACGCCGCCATCTATCTCCTGAACAGCCGGCATTACGAGCATCTTTTCGACGACGCCGAGCATCTGTACTACCAACTGCGTCATCTGAGGCCCGTGCTGCGGGTCCTGGAGCGGTTCCGGTTCCACGGTCGGCCGGCTCTCGAAGCCCTCTGCCGCCCCTTACAGGACGGAAGCCCGTCGCGCGAACTGGCTCGGCTTTCCCGGCTTGCGGCCGCCGCCAGCACGCAGAAAAGCGAAGTGCTGCGCCTGGTGCTCAACATCCTCGTGCCGTGGGACCTGCTTTTTTCTGTGCGTCTGGCACGCGCCGGCGAGCGGCTTCACCGCGAACTTCCCGCCTGGCTGCATGCCTGGCGTACGCTCGAGGCCGCCGGATCGCTCGCCGCCTGGGCGTGGAGGCATCCGGAGGCGGTATTTCCCGCATTCCGGGGAGATACAGCGGCCTCGGCATCCCGCGAAGACGACCCGGACACGACCCTCCTGGAGGCCGATGCGCTCGGGCATCCGCTGATTCCGCCCGAAGAACGCGTATCCAATGACTTTGCGCTCGGGGGCGCGGGCCACGTGGTCCTCATCACAGGCTCCAACATGTCCGGCAAGAGCACCTTCCTGCGCACGGTGGGCGTGAATGTGGTGCTGGCGCGGGCGGGCTCGGCGGTCGCGGCCAGTCGCATGATGCTCCGTCCGTGTCGCCTTTTCACGTCCATCAATGTGTCCGATTCGCTCGGCGACGGGATGTCCTACTTCTATGCCGAAGTCAAGCGCCTTCGCGCGCTACTCGACGCGCTCAGCCAGGACAGCGGCCCGCCGCTGCTCTTCCTGGTCGATGAAATCTTCCGCGGTACGAACAACCGGGAGCGCTATGCAGGCAGCAGGGCCATACTCGAGGCGCTCCGCAGGGGCCGGGGCGCCGGGCTCGTCACAACGCATGACCTGGAACTCATTCACCTGGAAGGCCTCGACAACCGGCACTTCCGCGAGCATATCGAGCATGGCCGCATGGCTTTCGACTACCTGCTCCACAACGGCCCCTGCCCCACCACGAACGCGCTTGCCATCATGAAAATGGAGGGATTGCCGGTGTAACAGCCCAGCATTGACACGTGACCAGCCGCTGCGATTATATTGGGGTTCTGCACCCACCAACACTACATTCGGCTGTATCCATGCGTAATCTCCTGATTCCATCCGCCCTGGCAGTCCGCGTATCCGCGCTCGTCGTTGCCGCCACCCTCATCGCTTCGGCGTGCACACCGGCAGATGAAGCGCCGACGGGCGCATCTCCCCGGAATACCGATCAGTCTGCCGCCGGGAGCGACCTCGAATTCCTTCCGGGCATGACGGCCGATCTCGGCTACCCGTTCTCCGAAGCCGTGCGGGTGGGAAACATACTGTTCCTCTCGGGCCAGGTCGGCATTTTGCCGGACAACACGATCATTGAAGGGGGCGTGCTCGCCGAAACGCGCCAGATCATGGAGAACATCAAAACCGTCCTCGGCGCAAACGGTCTCGGCATGGAGCATATTGCCAAATGCACGGTCATGCTTGACGACATGAGCCAGTGGGGCGCGGTAAATGAGGTCTACGCCGAGTACTTTCCGGGTCCCAAGCCGGCACGCAGCGCTTTCGGCGCGGACGGGCTTGCGCTCGGCGCGGCTGTTGAAATCGAGTGTATTGCACACGTGCCCTCCA
>PCUY01000027.1:0-879 GCA_002787815.1 Bacteroidetes bacterium CG12_big_fil_rev_8_21_14_0_65_60_17
GGGCTGAAAAAGAAGACACAAACAACAGTATACAAGTATACTTTACCATGATGCGCGGGACATGGAGAGGCCGGATGAACGTCTGCATCCGGCCTCTCATTAAATAATTTGCCAAAATGCCTACCGGTGTGTTACGCACCACCGCATGGCCCGTAAGAACCCCACACGTCACAATGTATCTGATCGTTCTCATCGAATGTGATCTCGCAATTCTCCCACCCTTGTTGTGCCTCCGACCAACCGTCCAAACACATGGTTATCGTCCCACATCCATAGCACGTAGGCGGTACACGCAGTGTTGTAAATCCGGCTATCATAGCCAGCAAGCCCAGAAAAAGGACGACATTTGATAATAGTTTCATGAGAAATTCTCTCCGTTGTATTCGTTTCGAGTAATCACGACTCCCGTTCTAGACTCCTGAGAAGCGAGATGCGTTGTTCGCGGGTGTAGAAGTCCCCGTTTTTGAGGGCAACCGTCCCGACGATGTGGCCCGCCCGAGTGTCTACCACATGCAGGTAATGACTGGTCAAGGCCGGGTGGACGTTGAGGGGATCGTCCGATATGATTGTGGGATGCACAGGTAGATCCAAGTCGAGGACTTGCGCTATGCGTCGCGTAGAGAGTGAGTCTGAGCCCACGAGAAGAAGCCTGGGACTTGTGCCGGAAAATTGTAGACCTTCTTCCACCATCAAATTGACATATTCTGCAATATCGTTCGTGAAGGCGTCGCACTTCCACGCACCAACAGAAAAAACGACACTGCGCGACGCATTTTCGACTGGAATGGTGTTGTCTGACAATTTTGCCTCCAGCCAACTCACATCACATAGGCATCCGGCAGGTGTTCATATTCCTCTGTGATGTCGGGCTGACCCACG
>PCUY01000027.1:907-13287 GCA_002787815.1 Bacteroidetes bacterium CG12_big_fil_rev_8_21_14_0_65_60_17
TGAAGAGCAACCCGGCCAGAATTTTGACGTACTCGAGGCGCATGAAACGACCGTGCATTCACCTATTCTTCGATCTCACGGTACAAAATAAAAAAAACGATGTCACGCCTGGACGGATTTTCATGCCTGAAAGTCTACTCACACGGAAAACGCAGCCCCAAAACCTCCCCCCGTTAACGGCGTTAACGAGTGTCTGACCCCATGCCATAACGACAATACCATGCCGACAGCCTCCGAAGCGACTTCCTCGAACGCCACACACGCGGATGCATCCGGAGAGGTTTACAAACCCACGCATCCCATCCGATTCGTGACCGCAGCCAGTCTGTTCGACGGGCACGATGCCGCCATCAACATCATGCGGCGCATACTGCAGGCAGCCGGCGCCGAGGTCATCCACCTCGGGCATAACCGGTCCGTCAAGGACGTGGTCGATACGGCCATCCAGGAGGACGTGCAGGGCATTGCCGTCTCGTCCTACCAGGGCGGCCACATGGAGTACTTCAAATACATGTACGATCTGCTGCAGGATCGTGGTGCAGGCCATATCCGGATTTATGGCGGCGGTGGCGGCGTCATTGTGGAGGACGAAATAGAGGAGCTGCATGCATACGGCATTGCCCGCATTTTCTCTCCCGAGGACGGGTTGGCGCTCGGACTCCGTGGCATGATCGATGTCATGATGCGCGAATGCGACTTTTCAACCGCCGAGCTCCCCGACCAACCCGAGCTCCCCGACGAGCCCGACCAGCCCGGCTCGAGCCGCGCTGCCCTTCCAGATCCCGGCCACCTTGCCCGCGCCCTCACGCGCGTTGAATCGTCACCGACGGGCGGCGACGGCGCGCCCGCCGAGCCCGCCACGACCGTCCCTACGATCGGCATCACAGGCACCGGCGGCGCCGGAAAATCGACGCTCACCGACGAGCTCATCCGCCGGTTCATGAACGACTTCGACGATGTCCACGTCGCCGTCCTCTCGGTCGATCCCACAAAGCGCTCCACGGGCGGCGCCCTGCTCGGCGACCGCATCCGCATGAATGCCATATACGATGCTGCCGATGGCCGCGTCTTCATGCGCTCCTTTGCCACGCGACAGGCCCACCGGGCCACATCTAATGCCCTCCGCGAGGCCATCCGAGTCTGCAAAGCCGCAGGATTCGACCTGATCATACTCGAAACCGCCGGCATTGGCCAGAGCGACACCGAAATCGCCGACCTGACAGACCTCACGCTCTATGTCATGACGCAGGAATTCGGCGCCCCCACGCAGCTCGAGAAGATCGGCATGCTGGATGTAGCCGACTTCGTGGCGCTCAACAAATTCGAGAAACGGGGCAGCGAGGACGCCCTCCGCGACGTACGCAAGCAGATGCAGCGCAACCGCATGGCCTTCGATACCGCGCCCGACGCCATGCCGGTCTATCCGACCATGGCAAGTCATTTCAACGACCCCGGCGTGACCACCCTCTACCTCGCCCTGCTCGACAGGTTGAATGCCGACTTCGACTTCAACCACACATCGACCGTCTACCGAGGCGCAGACGTTCCCGAAGCCGCAGCCATTACCCCCGAAGCCGCAGCCAACAGCGCCGCCCTCATCCCCGGCAAGCGCCAGCGCTACCTCGGGGACATCGCCGATACCTGCCGCTCCTACCGCGAGCACGCCGAAGAGCAGGTCCGCCTGGCACGCAAGTGGGGCGAAGCCGTCGGTGCTCTCAAGCAGATCGAGGAATGGAACCCCGAAGACCGGGATATCCTCGATGACCGTCTCCGCGCCATGGCCGAGCGCTGGTGGAACCGGCTCGATCACCACTCCCGCTCCATCCTGGAAAAATGGGACGATACCGCAGCCACCTACACGGCCAACGAGTTCACCTATACCGTCCGCGGACGCGATTTCACGGTCCCTCTCTACACCGAATCCCTCTCCGGCACACGCATTCCCCGGGTCGCCCTTCCCCGCACGGAAGATCCCGGCGAACGCCTCCGGTTTGCCCTCCTTGAAAACGTCCCCGGCTACTTTCCGTACGCATCCGGCGTCTTTCCCTTCAAGCGCACGGGCGAAGACCCGACGCGCATGTTCGCCGGCGAAGGCAGCCCCGAGCGCACCAACCGCCGCTTCCACCTGGTCTCCGAGGGCCTCCCCGCCAAACGCCTCTCGACCGCCTTCGATTCGGTCACCCTCTACGGCTTTGACCCCCATGAGCGGCCCGACATCTACGGCAAGGTCGGCAATGCCGGCGTCTCGATCTGCACACTCGATGACATGAAAAAGCTCTACTCCGGCTTCGACCTGTGCAGCCCCTCAACGAGCGTATCCATGACCATCAACGGTCCGGCGCCCATGATCCTGGCCATGTTCATGAACACCGCCATCGACCAGCAAGTCGAGAAGCACCTCCGCGCCGAGGGCACGTTCGAAAAGGTCAGAAAGCGGGTAGATGCGGCGCTCGGCGACGACATTCCCACCTACAGCCCGACGGGCCCCTCCGGCCCGACCGACGCCATGCCCGACTCCCATGATGGATTCGGGCTCGGACTGCTCGGTACCTCCGGCAGCGAACTCGTGCAGACGGGACTTCTGGATGCGGACGTCTACGCCCGCCTTCGCGACGAGGCCGTGCGCGTCGTGCGCGGCACCGTACAGGCCGATATCCTGAAGGAAGACCAGGCGCAGAATACGTGCATCTTCTCGACGGAATTTGCCATGCGCATGATGGGAGACGTTCAGGCGTGGTTTATTGATCATCAGGTCCGCAATTTCTATTCAGTCTCCATCTCCGGCTATCATATCGCCGAAGCGGGAGCCAATCCCATTTCGCAGCTCGCCTTTACGCTCTCCAACGGCTTCACCCTCGTCGAATACTACCTGGCGCGGGGCATGGACATCGACGACTTCGCCCCGAACCTGTCGTTCTTCTTCTCGAACGGCATGGATCCGGAGTACAGTGTCATTGGTCGCGTAGCGCGCCGCATCTGGGCTGTCGCCATGCGCGACCGCTACGGCGCAAACGAACGGAGCCAGAAGCTCAAGTACCATATTCAGACATCGGGCCGCAGCCTGCACGCGCAGGAAATCCAGTTCAACGATATCCGGACCACGCTCCAGGCGCTGATGGCCATACAGGACAACTGTAATTCGCTGCATACCAATGCGTACGACGAAGCCATCACGACGCCTACCGAGGAAAGCGTGCGCCGCGCCATCGCCATCCAGCTGATCATCAACCGGGAACTCGGTCTCGCCAAAAATGAGAATCCACTCCAGGGTGCGTATATCATTGACGAACTTACGGACCTCGTGGAGGAGGCCGTGCTCCAGGAGTTCGAGCGCCTGAACGATCGGGGCGGTGTGCTCGGCGCCATGGAAACCATGTATCAGCGCTCACGCATCCAGGAAGAGAGCATGGTCTACGAACATAGAAAGCACTCCGGCGAACTTCCGGTTATCGGTGTGAACACATTCAAGGCCGATGACGACGGCGATGCGGACACAGTTGCCGTCCCCCTCATGCGCTCAACGGATGTGGAGAAAAAACGCCAGATCCGTAACCTGCGCTCCTTCCAGAGTCGCAACAAGGACGCGACCGAACCCCTGCTCGAGCGCCTGCGCGAAACAGCCCGGACCGGCGGCAACATGTTCGACACGCTCATGGACGCCGTTCGCGTGTGCTCACTGGGTCAGATCACACACGCTCTCTTCGAGGTTGGCGGTCAGTACCGGCGCAACATGTAATCCGGGTGCAGCTTTTCAGGACCTCTACCAGGGCATCTTTCTGGATGGGTTTCGCAATGAATCCGTCCATACCCGCTTCCGTGCAGCGGCGCCTGTCTGCCTCCATGACGCTTGCGGTCATGGCAATGATCCTCGGACGTTCGGTCTTCTCCGGCAACTCGTCAACAATGCGCCGCGTCGCTTCGAGGCCGTCCATGATGGGCATGTGCAGATCCATGAATACGAGATCATAGCACCCTTTGTGTACGGCATCAATGACAGACTGACCGTCAGTTACGATTTCCGGCTCGTATCCCAGCTTTGCGAACATGATCGTCATGAGTCGCTGGTTGATGACGTTGTCTTCAGCCACGAGGATCGTAAGCGGGTACTTGTCGGCGAATGAGTCGTACGCGGTAGGCGTGGTTCGGGAGATGATCATGTTTCGAAGAATGAATGGTTGAATCGCACCGTCCTTGCCGTCAAGTACAATGGGATCGAGACCGGCGTCACGCACCCGGTCCAACAATGCCTCGCTGACTATATTTACAAGAACGCCATCAAGGTCCGGCTCGGAAACCAGTAAACGCAGGGCTGCAGCGGCCGATCCAGCCGGCACCGCTTCCATCCCCCACGATGTGACCAGATTCTCCAGCTGGTGCCGCGTCGTCACGTCTGCATCGACAATCAGGATTTTGCGCCCCTTGATGGCTTCCAGGCTTTCAATGGCGACATCCTCGTCGTCATCCGCCCCACTCGCAAGTATGGATGTCGGTAAATCAACGCAGAAACGGAATGTGGAGCCTTTGCCGACGTCACTGTCGACCTCGATTGTGCCACCCATGAGCTCCACGAGCTGCCGGGATATACTCAGGCCGAGGCCGGTTCCACCGAATTTCCGTGTGGTCGATCCGTCAGCCTGGGTGAACGGGTCAAACAAGGTTTTCAGTGTGGACGAGGGAATGCCTATGCCCGTATCGGTGACAGAAAAACAGATCGGGGCGCCGCTTACCCGAAGCTCCACGTAGCCCGACGACGTGAATTTCACCGCGTTTCCAACCAGGTTCAGCAGGACCTGCCGGAGACGGCTCTCATCTCCAATTACGTAGGTGGGCACGCCTTCCTCCATGTAGCTGCGCAGATCGAGTCCCTTTTCATGGGCGGCCGGCGTCAGCACGTCGACGATCTCCCCGATCAAATCTGCGACGGCGAACGGCCGCTGCTCCAGATCGACCTTTCCGGCTTCTATTTTCGAAAAATCCAGGATATCATTGATGATCGACATCATGGCATTACCCGACGATTGAATGAGATCGGCGTATTCCCGCTCTTCGTCACCCAGATCGGATTCCAGGAGGAGACTCGTAAATCCGATGACCCCGTTCATGGGCGTACGGATTTCGTGACTCATATTGGCAAGGAATTGGCTCTTCACGCGCGATGCCTCGAGCGCTTCCTCCTTGGCCACTGCCAGTTCGCGCGTGCGCTCCTCCACCTTTTTCTCAAGCCGGGCGTTCTGTCGCTGATGCGACCGGGTGCGAATTCTGACGAGTGCCAGCACAACAAGTCCAAGGGCAAGCACCGCCAGCAGGTAGGCCCACGGTGTCTGCCAGAACGGTGTGATGATGACGAACGAGAAAGACGCCTGCTGTGGCTCCAGCTCACCGTCGGGTCCTACAACTCCCACCACGAACGTGTATTCACCTGGCGGAAGGAAGGAATACGTCGCATCGCGCTCCGTTGCCGCTGGCGACCAGTTGTCGTCAAACCCTTCCAGTCTGTATCGGTACCGAACCGCTTCCGGAGCGCCGTAATTCACGCCAACGAATTCAAATCGAAGGTGGTTATGGAAGTGGGGAAGTGCCAAATCCACCGGTAGCCGGTCCCAGGGACGCAGGCTGTCGGCGAACATGTGCCAGTCCACCTCCTCCAGGAACATGCGAATACCCGTGAACTGCACCGGCGTGGAGGCGCTCTCCGTCACATCAAGATCCGCCTCGTAGCGGGATATACCAGTGCTCGTACCGAACCAGAGATGGTCGTCGTCGCCACGGAAGGCCGCATCGGTGTTGCACTCCACACCGGTCGCATCTCCCCGTACGTCGTAGCGGCGAACCCGCTTGCTGCCGTCCTCGCGGTACTGCCTGGCGTCAATCCGATCTACGCCCTTATTTGTACACGCCCACAGGTATCCATTGGCGTCGAAAAGGACTGACAGGACGGCATCGTCCGACAGGCCGTCCTGCCGCGTGATTGCATCGACAAACAGGAGTCTCCCGTCTGTCCCCTCAGCCAGGTAGTTTATGCCTCCCCCGTAGGTTGCCACCCAGACACCGGCTTCGGGGTCGAGCGTCATGTCGGCAACCTGGCTGTTCGTGAGCCCGTCGCGAGTGCCAAATGACCACGTTCGCTTGTCATTCCAGTGGATAATTTCTCCATGCGTTGCCAAGAGCATATGACCGTCCCGGTCTGACATGAGGCTTGTGACAATACGGTCTGTGCTGCTCGCCTCAAGCATCAGTTCCGACCAGCTGTCGCCGTCGAAACGCCATGCCCCGGCGGTCGTTGTTGCCACGAACAACTCGCCTCGACCATTTTCGGCCAGATCCCGGACATCCCGTACGCGCCGTGGAGCACCCACGCTGTGAAAGGCTGAACCATCAAACCGGAAAACGCCTTCCGCCGAGCCCAGCCACACGTCGCCATCGCTCCGCCCGAGCAGTGCACGCAGCTCCTGGGTCGGATAGCCGCGAGCGGCTGGCCAGGACGTAAAGCGCTGCCCATCGTAATGGTTCAATCCGCCCCGCGTGCCCACCCATACACCACCGGAGCCCGCGGAGGCGAAGTTCCAGACAATATCATCGGAGAGCCCGTGCCCGGAGTCAAAATGCCGGAAGGGTGAGTTGTTGAAGTAGTACATCCCGGAACCGTCCGTACCAATCCATACTCCCTGGCCCTGGACGGGCACGATACGTGAAATCCGGGCGCCCGAAAGCACGTCCGCGGCGAATGACACAAAGTGGTGACCGTCAAGAACGGCTGCCCCAGCGTGCGTTCCCACCCATATGTGCCCCACCTCATCTTCAAAAAGCGCGGTCACATCCTCGTCGGGTAGGCCATCCTTTTCGGTAAAGCGCGAGACGCGACCGTCCACGAATTTCAAGAGACCGTCCACGCCTCCCACCCAGAGGGTTCCGTCCGAATCTGTCAGAAGAACGGTCACGCGCACATTTCGCAGTTCCGGCACCGGCACGGCTTCACGATCATCCACCGACCACACCCCGTTATCCCGGGTCCCGACCCACAGCCGGCCGTCTGTGCCCCCGGCGAGCGTCTCAATCCGGAAGGTTTCCATCCCCGGAATGGGCGGCAACACCTGCCCGGAAGGGTCCATTTGGACCAGACCCCGGGTCGTTCCCACCCATACATTTCCACGCTCGTCCTCATGAAGCGTGAGCACGACCTGGTCGTGAAACCCGTCCAGCGAGCGCACACCGACACCGTCGTACAGATAGACTCCACTGGCTGCGCCGAACCAGAGGGTGCCATCGCTGTGAAGCAGCATGTCATAAACCACCCTGCCCGTCATTTCCTGAAGCGCTGAGAAGGCTATGCCGTCGTAGACCGACAAATCGCCGCCCAGTGTAGCAACCCAGAGCATACCCCGATCATCCTGCAACAGGCTGAGGACCTGGGACCGGGGAAGACCGTCGTCTGTGCCCACATGCCGCGTGCCGAGACGCTGGGCCTGCGATGGGCCCACGGATCCGGCCAGCAGCAGGATGAGGGTTACGATTTGAATCCGGTAATTCGGCACAACAGATTTTGACTTGAGGTTTTGACTTGAGGTTTTGACTTGGCTCCAAAGCCAGTATGCGCCTGTTATCGGCAGCCGCCCCGGACTTCTGAACATCCGAGCCCTCTGCGTTTCGGAATGCGCTCAACGCCTCGCAAGAACTTCCGCAATCGTAGTCAGCAATTGCGCGGCAGAATACGGTTTTTCCAGAAATGCCTGCACGCCTGCGTTTCCGTTTTCCAGGACTTCGTGGTTTCCGTGGATTCCGCTCGCTGCTACAAAGGGAACGTCCGGGTCCATGCGACGCAGGGCTTTGATGAGCGCACTGCCGTCCATGACAGGCATCATCATATCGGTCACAATGAGCGCAATATCATCCCTGTGGTCCGCGTACATCCCCACGGCCTGCGCCCCGTCCTCGGCTGTGAGCACGCGGTATCCGAACGTTTCCAGTGTCTGCCGGGTCATGGTCAGAATGGAGGCCTCATCGTCCACAACCAGGATCAGTTCGTTGTTGCCACGGGGAAACGCACCTTCCTCCACGTCGGCCCCGGAATCGCGCACGCCCACCGGCCCTTCCATGGCGGGCAGATAGACCTTGAAAACAGATCCCTTACCCACTTCGCTGTACAACGTGATGGTGCCACCGTGACTCTTGATGATACCCAGCGACGTGGGAAGCCCGAGCCCCGTTCCTTCCCCCACCTCTTTTGTGGTAAAGAAGGGTTCAAAGACACGGTCCATGGTTTCACGCGACATGCCTTTGCCTTCATCTGCGACTTCCACGACCACATGCCGCCCCGCCATCAGGTCCGGATTCATTACAACATACTGTTCGTCAAGCTCCACATTGCGCGTTGTAATCGTAATCCGCCCCCCCTGCGGCATGGCATCGCGCGCATTCACGCAGATGTTCATGAGCACCTGGTTGAGATGTGTTGGATCTCCCAGTGTCGTCCACAGGTCAGGGTCGCTCCTGCGTACGAACTCAATATTCTTTGGAAAACTGGTCTTTGCCATCCCCTCCACCTCCCGCACAATATGCGTAAGAAGGACCGGCATCCGGGATCCGTCCACCCCGCGCGCGAACGAAAGCACCTGCCTGACGAGGCTCGTTCCCCGCTCGGCACTCTTTCCGATATTCTCTATGACCGGCACCATTTTCGGATTGTCCACGACGGCTCGCAGGAGATCCACACCCATCACGATGGGTGCAAGCAGGTTGTTCAGGTCATGGGCAATGCCGCCTGCCAGCGTACCAATGCTTTCCATACGCTGCGCGCGGAGGTACTGCTTTTCCAGCTTCCGGCGCTCGGTAACGTCGGAGTGGATGGCCAGGATGGATGCCGGCTCACCCCAGCTGTCGTGCACCAGCGTCCAGCGGCCGTCGACCGTCACGCGGTCCCCGGTGTGCGCCCCGTGCTCAAATTCCCCGGACCACTCCCCCTCCTCGACTGTCGCCTGGAACGCTGACTGGAAGGCCTCCTCATCCACATCCATCACGTCACAAATGGAGCGGCCCATGGCCTCTTCCCGTGAGCGTCCGTAGAGGAGGGCCGCGCTCTTATTCCAGTACAGAACGCGGTACTCCAGATCCAGCACCATGATGGCGTCGTGGGCCTTGTCCAGAAGCGCCGCCTGCTCGGCAATGCGCCGCTCGGCTTCCACCTGCTCGGTTACATCAATGGCCGTTCCCACGATCCGGTATACGTTACCCCGGTCGTCCGTCACCGGAAACGCCCGGTCATGGACCCAGCGGATGTCTCCATCGGGACGCACAATGCGATAAATTTCATCGTAGTCGCCAGACGCCTGGTCCTCCCGCGCTGCCCGCGCAAGCCGATCGCGATCGTCTTCGTGTACGGCATCGATCCAGCCCAACGAATTCTCGTACAAAGACTGGCACGTGCGCCCCCAGATGGTCTCATAGGCCGGGCTCACATAATGCATGACCCCTTTCTCCGGGTCCGATATCCAGAACACCTCCTCGATGTTTTCCGCCAGCTGCCGAAAACGCTCCTCGCTTTCCAGAAGCGAGGCTTCCATCTGCTTTCGCGCCTCCAGATCATCCCGGAGCGCCTTGTTGGCTTCCTGCAGCTGTTGTGACTTCTCTTCCAACTTCCTGATGAGCGTCTCACTGTAGAGCTTGAAAAGCGAGTTGCCTTCCTGTAGCAGTTCGGGACTTGGTCTCTGCCCTCCATCCGAGATAGCCTGCTCGATCACTTTCTTCACGGACGCCATGAACGCATCCGGTTCTGCAGGCTTCAAAATAAACGCATCGGCACCAAGGTCAAGGGCCAGACGACGGTCATTTTCGTCCGTGTACGTTGCCGTGTACACAACGAATGGAATGGAGCGCAGGTGCTCATCGAGCTTGCATCGCCTGAGTAGTGTAAATCCATCCATGACGGGCATGAGCAAATCCGACACAATCAGATCCGGAGTATTCGCACGCGCCTTGACGAGCGCCTCTGCCCCGTGCTGCGCCGTGTCCACCTCGTAGCCATTCCCTTCCATGAGCACCTTCAGGAGGTACGCATGGTCGGTCTTGTCGTCAACGATCAGAGCGCGTTTCATACCGGTTTCTCCCCGAGAAACGCCCGGACATCCGCCACGAACGTCTCCGGATCGATAGGCTTTTCCAGATACCCGTTGCACCCTGCACCGAGTGCCTTCTCCCGGTCGCCCCCCATGGCATACGATGTCACGGCAATGACCGGAATGTCCTGCAACATGGCATCCTGCCGGATACGACGCGCCACCTCATACCCGTCCATACCCGGCAATTGGATATCCAGCAGGATCACGTTCGGTTTATTTTCCCTCGCCAACACCAGACCACGTGCCCCGTCAACGGCGCTGAGCACCTCAAATCCGCTACCCTCCAACAGGAACGTGGCCAGATACCTGTTCTGAGCATTGTCCTCTATGATCAAGGCCGTGGGAGTCATCCTGCTCTCCGGGTGTTACAACATTTCGTGGGCAACGTCAATGTAAACGTACTGCCTTCCTGAAACACGCTTTCCACATCAATCTCACCGTCCAGCAGAAACGCCAACTTCCTGGAAATAGCAAGCCCCAGACCCGTGCCTTCGTGCTGACGCGAAAGACCGGCGTCGATCTGCACGAATGGCGAAAAAAGGTGGCGCAGGTCCTCGTCCCGGATTCCGATTCCCGTATCGACAACGCTGATTTTCAGGTTTGCATCCGTATGCGCTGCGCGGATTGTTACCCCTCCGCTCTCCGTAAACTTGATGGCATTGTTCACCAGATTGAGCAGGATCTGTTCCACGCGCCGCTCGTCCGACGTGATCGTGTCCACGCTGGATGCGACCTCCAGATCGAGAAAGAGCCCCTGCTGCTCGGCCATACCCCGTACGGTGCGCACGACCCGCTCGAGCAGCGTTGCGACGTTGAACGTGGTTGGCGTGACGACCAGTTGCCCCGCCTCCACCTTCGACAGGTCCAGTACATCATTGATCAGTGCAAGCAAATGCCGCGCACTCGTTTGTACCATCCCCATCTGTTTCCGCTGCTCGTCATTCAGCGGACCCGCCAGGTCCTGGAGCAGGATACCCGTGAACCCGATGATGGAATTCAGGGGTGTCCTCAGTTCGTGTGACATCGTAGCCAGGAATGCCGACTTCATCTGGTCCGATTCCTCCGCGCGGAGGAGCGCTTCCTTGAGGTCCGAGGTGCGCGCGGCTATCCTCGACTCCAGATTCCGGTTCAGATCCCGTAGCTCCTTCTCCATGCGGACCCTGTCCGAGATGTCAATCCCGATACCTATCAGGCACGGCGCATCCCGATACGTCACCCGGCGACCCGTAAAAAAGTACGGTATCTGTGATCCATCCTTGTTCGTGAAAAGCGCCTCGACGCGCGACTCCCCGCGTTCGAAAACGCGCTTAATGCGGCGCTCCACGCGCCCGACATCCTCGCCCTGAAAAAAATCCAGCGGGTGCATGCGGGCGAGTTCGTCGGCCGAATAGCCCGAAACACGCTCGAAATTGCGGTTCCAGCGCAGGAACCGACCCGACATGTCGTAGAAATACACGACACCGGGCATGCTCTCGATCATGGAGTCGGAAAGACGCTTCTCCTCCCTGACCAGCCTGATTTCGCGCCTTATCACAAGCCACAGCAGGAGCGACGTAAGCAGCACAAACGCCACGCCCTTGTACAGGCTCCAGCGTGCGGCAAGCTGATGATCCTGATAGATCAGGAACAGTGCCTGGTCCGAAAACCAGATCCACAGGAGCGACACCACGGCGTAGATAATGGCAACCCGCAGTGCCCGCGATCCGAACGGGAGCATGTCAGCTCGTTCCGACATGGTGTTGGCTCGTCTTGGTCGGCGCGGTTAATCCAGCGCCGCGCGAATGGTTGAAAGCAGCTGGCTTGCTGAAAACGGCTTCTCCAGGAAGTTGTTCACTCCGACCCGGGCGGCCTTGGCCACCGTGACCCCTCCCTGGAGGCCACTTGCTGCAATGATCCGCGCATTCGGATCAATGCGGCGAATGGCTTTGATGAGCGAGGCGCCGTCCATGACGGGCATCATCATGTCGGTAATGATCACATCCACGTTCAATCGGTTCATGGCGAATACACCAATGGCCTGCGCACCGTCCTCGGCCGTCAGTACACGGTAACCGTAGGTTTCCAATGTATGCCGCGTGATGGTAAGAATGGACAATTCATCATCGACTACAAGAACCGTCTCGCCGTTGCCGCGTGGCCGGTCGGCATCGGTCTCATGCTGAGGCTCCTCGCCGGCCGCCTGTTGCGCCGGCAAGTATACCTTGAATGAGGTCCCTTCACCGGGCTCACTGTATACATTGACGAAACCACCATGACTGCGGACAATGC
>PCUY01000018.1 GCA_002787815.1 Bacteroidetes bacterium CG12_big_fil_rev_8_21_14_0_65_60_17
CGGGAGTTCGAATCTTCCCGGGCACGCATAAAGAAGGTCCGGAGGGATCCGCCCCCGGACCTTCTTTAATTTGTACGGCAGGTTCGAACTCCCGAAAAGGGAGTTCAAACGAGCAGCCGCTTCGCCCAACACGGCTTCGGCGAAGGCCTGCGACTTACGACGTCCGCGAAGCGGACAAGTAAACGAGCAGCCGCTTCGCCCAACACGGCTTCGGCGACGGCCTGCGACTTACGAGCGGCCAGCGGCCGCGAGTAAATCTTCCCGGGCACAGACGCATAGGTAGCAGACCGCAAGGACCTGCTCACCCTTGAGCCACTTCGGGATATCGCTGCAGATTGCGGATCATATCGGCCGTCAGACCTACGTCCCGTTCGCCCAATCCCATTTTAAAAGGCTGTTGAAAAACCAGCGTGTGACAGGGTGCGAGCGCCGCAATGTCCGATGCAAGGCGTACCGACGCCGCACCATGGTGCGCTCTGGTTCTTCAACAGCCTTTTAACGATCTGGATCGAGGCAGCAGGCGTGCCAGGCTCTCTCGAATTCGTCTGCATGACTCAGCACATCGATTTCAATCTTGCCCAAGACGATAATATGGGGTTTCGACTCTTCACCAGCGGGCTCATCACGCATCCTTTTGTAGATTGACCCCGCACAAGCCGAGTCGCAACCAGCAACCAGCAACCAGCAACCATCCGAATTTACCGACTCTCACCGACATGTCCATTGAACTCAGCAAGGAAAACCGGGAGGAAGCTATCCAGTCCCTTCAGGCCTACATGCGCGACGAACACGACGAAGAAGTGGGATCCATTGCGGCGGGCAGCCTGCTTGACCACGTGCTCGCGGACATAGGGCCATGCATCCACAATGAAGCCATCAGAATGGTCCAGGAGCGCCTGGTGGCCCGCATTGCCGAGCTTGACGTGGATATCGGTGAGCCCGAGTTCCCGCTGTCACGCAGACATTACTGACATGAAATACCTGATTCCCCTGGCGCTCATCGCAGTTCTTGTAACCGGCTGTTCAACCGGCCCTGAGACAAACTGGTACAAGGGTAACCTCCATACCCATTCGTTCTGGAGCGACGGGGATGATTTTCCCGAGGTAATCGCCACCTGGTACAAAGAAAACGGCTACGATTTTCTGGCGATTTCGGACCACAACACGATAGCCAACGGAGAAAAATGGATTGCCATTTCACCGGACTCCCCCCGCCTGGGTACGTTTCAGAATTATGTCGACCAGTTCGGCGAGGACTGGGTGGAGTCCAGCGCGCTCAACGACACAATTTCCGTACGGCTGAAAACGTTCGATGAGTACCGGTCTGCCCTGGCCACGGACAGTTTTCTGATGATCCAGTCGGAGGAAATATCTGATGGTTACGACGGCCACCCGATCCACATCAATGCGACCAATATACAGGAGTTCATTGGGCCGGCGCACGGTAACAGTGTCCTGGAAACGATCCAGAACAACGTGGACCAGGTGATCGAACAACGCGAGCGCCTGAACACGCCGATGTTTCCACACGTGAACCATCCAAACTTTGTGTGGGGCATCAAGGCCCACGAACTCGCGGCCGTGGACGGAGAACGGTTTTTTGAAGTCTACAATGGGCATCCTGCAGTTCACAATTACGGGGACTCGCTGCGCATGGGTACCGAGCGAATGTGGGACGTGGTCAACGCCATCCGCCTCCGGGAAGGGCGGCCTCTGATGTTTGGTCTGGCTGTGGATGACGCCCACAACTATCAGGGACAGTCTCCAGACAAGGCCACAACTGGCCGGGGATGGGTCGTTGTCCGAGCGGAATCCCTGACCCCGGAATCGATTGTACGCGCAATGGAGGCCGGCGACTTCTATGCATCGACCGGATTGACGCTCTCGGACGTTTCGTTTGACGGCCAGATACTGCGCGTTGCGGTAGCCCCGGAAGGAGATATCAGGTATTCGATCGAGTTCATTGGCACGCGCCGTGACCATGACACATCGTCGGAACCTGTTTTCGACGAGAACGGATCGCAGATCGGGTACACCTACAGCCGGGATCTGGGTGTGGTTCTGAAGTCCGTTGATGGGCCTACTGCGGAGTACGCCCTGGTTGGAGATGAACTCTATGTCCGGGCCGTCATAACGTCAGACCAACCAATGGCGCACCCGAATACAGAAGACGCACATTTTCAAAAGGAAGTAGAGCGTGCATGGACCCAGCCCGTACGGCCACTGGAAGTCCGTTGAATGAGTAGGGTTTTTACACGTCAGCTGAGCCTTGTCGGTTCAAAGTCTGGCGCAAACGGATTGACGAACGTTACGCCCTCCAGTGTGGCCTTTCATCTGCGACCAACTCCTGCGCCACAATCGTATGACCCCGACGCAGACCCGCGCCGTGCGTCCCTGCTCTGGCGGTAATATGAAGCTGTGGCACATCATGCCAATTCCATGGGGCTCTACCCCGTCGGCTCTTTCATGTCAACGGCCCGTGGAGGGGCGTTCTTGACGTGCGTGTCGAGCCAGGTGTGCGTCTCCCAGAGTACGTGCAGCACCGACTCGCGAGCACGGTAACCGTGGCTTTCGTTCGGCAGCATGACGAGGCGGACGGTCGCTCCGTTGCCTTTCAGCGCATGGTAGAAGCGCTCACTCTGGATGGGAAACGTACCTGAATTGTTGTCAGCCATGCCGTGTATGAGCAGAATGGGCTCATCAATCCGGTGGGCATGCATGAACGGAGACATTTCGAAATATATTTCCGGCGCTTCCCAGAACGTGCGCGGTTCCGCCTGGAATCCGAACGGTGTCAGACTCCGGTTGTACGCCCCACTGCGGGCAATACCCGCCCGGAACAGATCAGAATGAGCCAGCAGGTTCGCCGTCATGAAAGCACCGTAGGAATGACCGGCAATGGCCACCCGGTCCGGATCCACGACACCCCGCTCCACACCATAGTCAATGGCCGCCTGCGCATTCATGACCAGCTGTGGAACGAATGAATCGTTCGGCTCCTCGTCGCCCTCTCCCACGACCGGCATGGCCGCATTGTCTATCACCGCATATCCTTGGGTCACATACGGAATGGCGCCCGAGTAGGAAACGCGTTTGAACTGGTGGGGTGAGCCAGAGCGCTGGCCGGCAGCCGCCGCACTCTTGAACTCCCGCGGATACGCCCAGATAAGCGTCGGGAGCGGCCCATCGCGCTCGGCGTCGTAGCCCGGCGGCAGGTAGAGTGTCCCCGAAAGGGAGATGCCGTCCTCCCGCTCGTAGGTAATGGACTCCTTCGTAACGGCATCCATGTGCGGATAGGGATGAGGAAAAGCCGTCACGGCCACCGGATCTCCACCGCGGACGGAGCGAATGAAGTAGTTCGGCGGCTCGGAGGCAGACTCGCGCATTGTCAGGAACGTGCCCGCAGTGGGGTCTATCCACGTAATGGGACGCTCATAGTAGGGGGCCTCCGAGCGGAAAAGCTCATCTGTCTCACCCGTTGCCAGGTGGTAACGCCTCAGGAACGGGCGGTCCCCTTCCTCGGAAGACCCTGCACCCGTGAGGTAGACCACGTTACCCCCGTCGTCCGTCATCAGAAGCCACCGACCCTTACCGTCGCGCTCCGACATGGGCGATCCTGGATTGGCATACCGGTCCTCGTAGGAATAATCGAAAACGACTTCCGCATTGCGCCCGGACCTGTCGGCATACACCCGGTACGTCCGGAACGTACGCGAAGACGTCCAGCGCTCATTTACGAGCGCGTATCCGTCAGCGCTCCAGGAAATGCCCGCATACCGGAGCGGAAGCTCGACGAGCGTCTCAGGCTCCATGATAAACGGCGCTTCCCACTGCTTCACGGCGTCTCGCAGGTCCGCATCCACATTGCCGTCACCACCATCGAGCGCTTCGACCCAGGCAAGCGTGGCCGGCGTATCCTGCCGCCACGAAATGGACCGGACGCCCGTCGTTGTGGACCCGAAACCGGTCGGCACCTCTTCCATGAGGGGTTGGTCCTCTACAAGCGTCACGACGTCTCCTGACGCCGAGCGTACTTCTATCCGGTTGGGAAAGCGATACCAGGGTACGAGGAACGAAAAGGGCCGGTGCATGGCCTGCGTGAGGACCATCGAACCATCTGGAGACGGATCGAAACTGCGGACGAGGGTATTCTCCATGAACACCCGGTCGTGGCCGTCCAGGTCGACCATCAGAAGGTCGGAAGCCATGAGCCACTCGAACACATCCTTGTCGTGTGGTGTTTTGAGTAGATCCTGATACGTGCGGGCAGGCGCTTCCGCACCCTGGTTGTCCTGTATCACGGGTGCGGCCGGGGCGGCCGGCGCCTCCGGCATGGGGCCGCGGTCATCATCCACAGCGCGAACCAGAAGCGACTGGCTGTCGGGCATCCACGCAAACAGACTGCCACCCACGCCGTTGAGCGGACGGTCCACGAGGCGTTGGGCACTGGCCGATGCCACATCGAGCAGGAAAAGTTCAATGCGGTCCGGAAGCGTGACCGGAAATGCGTAGTACTTTCCGTCGGGAGACCATTCTCCTGATCCGATCAGCCCTCCCCCGGGAAGCCCCGTCACGGGCCGTTCGGTACGTTCCGTCGCTGGCATGACATCAGATACAGCCAGTTCAACAAAGTATCCGGCCCGGCTCGGACCGTTGTTGGTCGGATTGATGCGCATTCCAGCCATGCGAACTTCTTCCTGTGCCAGTTGGGCAATCGATGGAATATCCTGACGTGTCATTACAAGCATGGTGGTCCTGTTCGGGCTCAGCGATACCGCCGGCGCGACCGGCGCATCTACCAGTGATTTCAGTTCCGGGACGGGCTCCTGGTACCCGTCTTGGGCGGACACAGGCCCGGACATCAGAAAAAGAACCAACAGGACACACAGCGGAGCGGGGGCGCGGGAGGGTACAGACATGGCTACGTCGTCGATTTGGTTGTGAGCAGTCAGAAACATATTGTAAGTCACTCACACGAATGATGCCCAGGTCAACCGCAATCCAATCCACCACCCATGAAACCCGTCCTCACGTTTATTTTTGCATCGATTGTCTTCTTCATCGGGCTGTATCTGATCATTTTCTTTCCGCTGCCGAGCGTGCTTGTCATTGCGAGTACCGTCGTTCTTGTCGGGCTGCACGACGTGACACAGAAGGAGCACACCATCCTGCGCAATTTTCCGGTTATCGGGCATTTCCGATACCTCTTTGAGGGCATTGCGCCTGAAATCCACCAGTATTTTGTCGAAAGCGACCTGGACGGCAAGCCGCTCAACCGCATCCAGCGTCGGTACGTCTACACACGTGCGAAAAAGGCCGTGGATACGCATCCGTTCGGGACCGAGCACGACCTGCAGCGCGAAAACATGGAGTGGACGGCCCACTCGGTGTACCCGAGTCCCGCACTGAAGGAGGCGCCACGGGTCCGTATTGGCACAGACCGCTGCACCCAGCCCTATGACGCCAGCCTGCTCAACATATCGGCCATGAGCTACGGATCGCTCAGCAAGAACGCCATCATGGCGCTCAACAAGGGAGCGGACGCCGGCGGGTTCTACCACAACACGGGAGAGGGCGGCGTGTCGGACTATCATCGCATGGGGGGCGATCTGGTCTACCAGGTTGGCACCGGATATTTTGGTTGCCGCGACCTCGAGGGCAATTTTTCGGAGGAGCACTTTACGAAGACGGCTGGTATCCCGGAGGTCAAGATGATTGAGCTCAAGCTCTCCCAGGGGGCGAAACCGGGACACGGCGGCATACTTCCGGCCAAGAAAAACAATGCGGAAATAGCCCGGATCCGGGGTATTGAGCCCTGGACCGACGTGCACTCGCCTCCCGGCCATTCGGAGTTCAGCTCGGCCGACGGTCTGCTCCGATTCCTGGATCGACTGCGCGAACTTTCAGGGGGAAAGCCTGTCGGGTTCAAACTCTGTATTGGCCGCGAGAGTGAATTCGAGGATATCTGCAAGGCCATCGTCGAGACCGGACTGAAACCGGATTTCATTACGATAGATGGCGCGGAAGGCGGTACGGGTGCCGCCCCGGTCATTTTCTCGGATCACGTAGGCATGCCGTGGGAGAACGCACTCGTTTTCGCTGTGAACACGCTCCGGCGTTATGCCCTCAAGGATGATATCAAGGTCATTACAGCCGGGAAAATCATTGACGGGTTTGACATATTCAAAGCGCTCTGCCTCGGCGCGGACCTCTGCAATTCGGCGCGCGGCATGATGCTCGCGCTTGGCTGCATACAGGCCCTCGAGTGCAACCTGAACACCTGCCCCGCCGGCGTGGCCACCAACAACCGGGCAAAAATGCGCGGCCTGGTCGTCGAAGCCAAGTGGGTCCGCGTCCGGAACTACCACGACGGTGCGCTCGATGATTTCCTGGACCTCTTCCGCGCCGCGGGCTGCACATCGCTCGAAGACCTCAACCGCTCCCTGATATTCCGCCAGCGCAACAACAAGGTTGAGGCGTTTGCCGATGTGTACCCGGAGATGGCGGTGCGAGAAACGGTGTGACCTGCGCACGGTTCGCCTGGCGCCACTCCACGCATCAACACACACCTTCCAGGTCCGTATCGCTCACGTCACCCCCAAAGTAACGGCGCTGGAAGTAAAGCGACACGTTCACAAGCCCGATCAGCACCGGAACCTCCACGAGTGGCCCGATGACGGCCGCGAAAGCCACACCTGAATTGATCCCGAATACGGCGACCGCCACCGCGATGGCCAGTTCGAAATTGTTGGATGCGGCCGTGAACGACAATGTCGTCGTTTTGGAGTAATCGGCACCCACGCGACGACCCATCCAGAAGCTGACGAGGAACATGACCACGAAATAGATCAGGAGCGGCACGGCAATGAGTACCACGTCGAACGGACGAGCAAGAATGGCTCCGCCCTGCAGACTGAACATGGCGACAATCGTGAAGAGCAGCGCAACCAGCGTCAGTGGTGAAATGCGGGAAATGAATTCGCGCTCGTACCAGTCCCGGCCGCGGGTACGAACCAGCACGAACCGGGTCAACATGCCGGCCACGAACGGAATGCCGAGGTATATGGCCACACTTTCTGCAATCTGTCCCATGGTCACGGCAACAACAGCGCCTTCCAGGCCAAGCCACTCTGGCAGCACGGTGATGAATACCCATGCGTAGACGCTGTAGAAAAGCACCTGGAACACGCTGTTGAAGGCCACCAGACCGGCGGCGTATTCAGAGTCTCCCCGGGCCAGTTCATTCCAGACAATCACCATGGCAATACAGCGTGCCAAGCCAATCATGATAAGGCCAACCATGTACTCTGGATAGTCCTGGAGAAACAGGACGGCCAGGAAAAACATCAATGTGGGACCAATGAGCCAATTCTGAACAAGCGACAGCCCCAGGATACGGGTGTTGCGAAATACCTTACCGAGCTCCTCGTACCGCACCTTGGCCAAGGGCGGATACATCATGACAATCAGCCCGATGGCGATGGGAATATTCGTGGTACCCATCTGGAATTGGCTCCAGAACGCTTCGATGCCGGGTACGGCCGCGCCCAGTGCGACACCAAGCGCCATTGCCAGAAAAATCCAAAGCGTAAGGAATCGGTCGAGGAAGGATAATCGGCGGGGAGTTGTACTCATGGTGGCAGGTGACCCATGTAACGAACTGAATCCGAATGAATGTAGTCAGTAGGCATGCCCGCCGCTGTCACTGCCACCAGAGTTCGGAATAGATTCACCGTGGGCGAGAACTCCGCACCGCCTCAACCATAGAAGACCGTCCCGATCGTATTACCCATTATTCCAATGTAACCATGCGTACTTCGCTTCTTCTTGCCCTCATTTTCGTGTTGATGTCGGGTTGCGGCAGCAAGTCCGAACAAGCTGCACCCACCGAGGATAATGCGGCGGCCAGACAGCCCCAGAAGGAAGCGAGCGCTGAAACCCCACCATCAGAACTCATGATTGACGTTATCGAAGAAGGAGAAGGAGCCGCAATCGAGACGGGCAAGACCGCCGTCGTGCACTACACGGGCTGGCTCTACGACGAATCGGCACCGGATAACCGGGGCACCAAATTCGACAGCTCCCGCGACCGGGGCGAAGCATTTTCCTTCCCCCTCGGCGCAGGACGCGTAATTACGGGCTGGGATGAAGGCGTGAAAGGTATGACGGTCGGCGAGCGTCGCATTCTGACGCTGCCGCCGGAGATGGGTTATGGGGCACGCGGTGCCGGCGGCGTCATCCCGCCCAATGCAACGCTGATTTTCGACGTGGAACTGCTCGGTATCGAGTAGCGCGGCAGGCTGTGCGTCTGGAGCGCATGTCACTCATAATCTTGACTTTGCCCATTTTTTGGGTTAATAAGTGCTCCACACCTTTTATTCGCACAGCACAGGCCATGAAAACCCTCCACCGCGTTTTCGGCTACGCCATCGTCGCCGTAGCCATAGCATACATTATTTTTGCCGCCCCGCACATCGTTGCGGCCCAGAGCCATACTGTTATCAACGCCGGCCACCTCGTTGATGTCGAGAACGGCCGCATCCTGACTGGCCAGCAGATCCTGGTAACCGACGGTCATATTTCGGAGGTCGGGCCGCGCGTCGCGGCGCCCGACGGGGCCCAACGCATTGATCTGTCCGACAGTTACGTCATGCCGGGTCTGATCGATGCACATACGCACCTGGCCCTGCAGGAAATGGACGGCTCCGACATCGACGACCATGGATCCTACTACTACGCCAGCCTGATCGAAGACACATCCATGCGCGTGGCCCAGGGCACCATGCTCGCGCGCGCCATGCTGGAGGCGGGCTTCGTGTGGGTCCGTGATACTGGAAACAACGGCCTTTATGGCGACGTCACGCTGCGCCGCGCCATTGAAGGCGGATGGATTCCTGGCCCCAACATGGTAACGGCCGGGCGCATGATTGCCCCGTTCGGTGGGCAGTTCCAGATGAACCCGGAAAAACCCGATCTCGGGGAGCCGGAATACTTCTACGCCGATTCCCACACGGAAATTATCCGGGCCGTCCGGGAAAACGTGCACTACGGCGCGACGTTCATCAAACTCATCATCGACAACCAACCCTACATCTACTCGGTCGACGACGTCCGGGTAGCCGTCGAGGAAGCCCATGACATGGGCGTCAAGGTCATGGCGCACGCCGCAAGCGACGAAGGCATCCGGAATGCCGTTCTCGGCGGCGTAGACTCCATCGAGCACGGTTTCAACCCGTCCGATGAAACCCTCGAGCTCATGGCCGACCGCGGCACATACCTCGTGGGCACGGACTTTCCCGCCTCGCGCCTTGGCGAAACGCGCTACTGGTCGAACGTGGAGCGCAACAAGCGCGCCCATGCCATTGGCGTACCCATGGCCTTCGGATCGGACGTGGTCTATTACGAGGAAGGAAAAACGCGGGGTGAACAGACCATTGGCTTCCTGTTCAGCTATGTGGACGCCGAACTTCCCAACGCCCATATCCTGCGCATGGCCACCATGCATGCGGCCGACCTGCTGGGCGCTAATTCAGGTCGCCTCGAAGCTGGCCGCAATGCCGACATCATTGCCATGCCGGCAAATCCACTCGATGACGTTTCGGCGCTCTATGGCGTGTCTTTCGTTATGAAGGACGGGCACGTGTACAAGGAAGGTGGTCAGTTCCGCTGGGACATTCCCACGAAACTCAACAATCCCCGTCGCAAGCAGCCAAGGGGAAACATGCTGAGGCAGAGGTGACGCCATGACCATTAAACTCATCCTCAACCGGAAAGGCCGCGACGTCTGGTCGGTAGCTCCCACCGATTCCGTCTACGCGGCCATTGAACGCATGGCTGAAAAGGGTGTCGGGGCGCTTGTTGTCAAGGAGCAGGACGCACTTGTGGGCATCATATCGGAGCGGGACTACGCCCGCAAGGTCATCCTCAAAGGCAAGGCGTCCCGGGAGACACGTGTGTCGGAGGTCATGACGGCGAGCGTCATCACGGCGCCCGAATCCACCAGCATCGACGACGCCATGTCCCTCATGACCGACCGCCGCATACGGCACCTTCCGATTATCGAAGATGGCGCCGTAACCGGCATGATATCCATGGGCGACCTGGTCAAATTCAAACTGAAGGACCAGGAAAACCTGATCGAGCACCTGGAGAATTACATTACGCGATAGACAGGCGGGTAGCATCTTCGAGCGAATACCACGGAATTGTGACACTTCTGTGAAGTTTGCGTGAGCAGGCGGCCATTTCTTTGATCTGGAAATGATTGCTGCCACAGACTACAAGCACGCGACTCGTTGTACAGGCTGTCGGATCTGGTCAATGGGGTGTGTCATCATCCAGATCATCGTCACGACAACTTCCTCCCTCGCCCAGACCGCAGCCCCGGCGCTGAAGCTCGCATCATTCCTCCTGGAAGACGGCCGCATTCTGCATGGATACGGAATGGACATGTTCCGTTGGCATACAGATGCCGTACCCTACATCGAGGCATCGGCCAACAAACCAGCGCTCTACGGCTCCTACATCCGGTTCACCGACGTCCGTTCCCGGGACCAGGACAGACTCGAACAGCTGACGCGTCTCCACAAAGGCTGGTCCGATCCCGACTCGGGTATCCAGGCGCCCATTGTCCCGATGATCGGGCTCCAAGCGTGGTCCTACGATTTCCAGGAGCGACGAGATACGCTGGCGGCCGCCTTCTTCGACATACTCGGAATTTCGCCTCAGGCCATGCAGCAATTTGGCTTGGAAAGGGCCGTCTACGACATGTCCCTGTTCGCCACATTCCTGCAACACCCGTCGCTGTGGTCTTGCGTACAGGACACGCTGGTGGGGCGCGGTCTCGATCCGAGGGATATCGATTTACCGGCGCTTATGGCTGAGCAGACCGAAGAGGCCGAATACAGGCTCATTTCCCTGCGCGACAGTGCGCTCGTTCTCGCCGCCGATCGCCTCATCGATGCTGGTTTCCAGTTCCAGGACCTGGCTGTACTCGACGGTGCGTTCGACGACGAAATAAGGGAGATTGCCGATTCCGTTCGAAGCGTACCAAGCCCCTATCTCGTCCGTTTCATGTATGAGACCATTGACGGGGTATCCAGGCCGGTCCTGTACAGCAGTGAGACCTTCAAGGCCGCCTTGAGACATCTGGTCGAACTCTTCCGGGAGCAGGGTGCCACCAATGCCGAATTCATATATCATCCCAACGCGGGAAACGCCTTCAACCTGGCCGCCTGGTATCCCGGAGATTCATGGACCGACTGGGTCAGCCCCAGCATATTCCACTCTCTGACCAGCCCGGCGCAATGGGACATCATGGAAGACCAGCACGATTTTGCCGCGCTGCGCAACCTCCCCGTCATCATTGCCGAGTCCGGCCCAACGAGTCAGAAGTACCGTCCTCACAACACGTCCTACCCCGGCGTCTGGGAAGACTGGTTCCAGCCCTACTTCGCGTTCATGAGGCAAAGTACCCACGCACGTGCTTTTGTCTACATCGGGGTTGACTGGGGGCGTCTGGACGGTAATTTCAGTCACTGGGGCGATACGCGCGTCATCGTCAACCCGGACCTCTTCGCCCGTTGGGAGGCCGAGCTCTCCGATCCTCTCTATCTGCACAACGAGGAATTCTGGAGCACCTGGACCTCCCTGACTACCGGTATCGAAAGCCCACCGACCGGACAGACCCTTTCGGTCTGGCCAAATCCGTCGTCCGGAAACGTCTCCATTCGATGGGGAGATACGCGCCATGGCGCCACATTGAGTGTGTACAATCTGCTGGGACAACGTATTCATTCCACCCGCATGCCGCACGGGACACATACACTCACGTGGGACGGAACAACCCATGCGGGCGAGATCGTCCGCCCGGGGGTATACCTCATCCGACTCGATGACGGCTTGGACGTCATTACCCGCACCATCGTTCGCAACTGAAACCCATTCATTGTGATGGACACGCTGCTCATCCTGCTTCTGCCACTTCAGGCGCTCGCGCAGATTCCAGCGTTCCCGGGCGCACAGGGATTTGCCTCAGACACGCCCGGTGGCCGCGGAGGCTGCGTTCATATCGTAACAACGCTCGCGGACGACAACAGTCCAGGATCGCTGCGCTGGGCACTTGAACAGACAGGGCCCCGCACGGTCGTCATTGAAGTAGCGGGTGTTATTCACCTCAACGAGCCTCTCCGAATCGGGGGGCGTCGGCAGGCCCCTCCGCCTGGTGATAATCCCCATTCCTTTCTTACCATTGCCGGAGAATCGGCGCCTGGCGGCGGTATCACGCTCTCCGGCTATCCCTTGGAATTCAACAACGATGTCCACGATGTCATCGTTCGGCACATCCGCATCCGCGGACCGCGCGTCGACGATCGGTCCGGATCCATCGGCGACGGACTGGCATTTTTCGGTGGCCACAACATCATCGTTGACCATGTGAGCCTGTCCTGGTTCGCCGACGAAGGAATCAGTATTGAAAGCACGGCAAGCCGGATCAACCACGACATCACCGTCGAGCACAGTTTTGTGGCCGAGGGTCTGCTCAACGGAAATCACCCATCGGGGGGACCCCACAGCCGCTGTGCCATCGTATCCGACGGGTCCTTCAACGTGAGCCTGCATCACAATGTGTTCATGTCGTGCAACCGCAGAAATCCCAATCTGGGCGGGAACAGCAATCTCGGGGCATCCGATTTTCCGCTCTCCGACGTGCGTCACAACCTCATATACAATGCCGGGGATAAAGGTATCCAGTTTGCACGAGGCGCCGTGACAAATATCATCGGCAACTGGATCCGCCAGGGACCCCAGACATCCGCGTCCCATCCGATGGAAGCAACGGACAGGATGCAGGAGGGCACGCAGCTGTACCTGGCGGGGAACTGTGAACTGACCGTGTCGGCGGGAACAGAAACCAACATCTGTCCGGAGAATCAGGTAGCGCTCGTCCAGCAGACGCACGGCCCGGGCCTGGTTGCCTGGCTTTCCGATCCGCTTGACACGCCACCTGTTGTCCAAATGTTCAGTCTTGCGGGGGAACTGCTCGGCGATGCCGGCGCGCACCCGTCTGACCCAGCCGATTCCACGTTCCGTGCCCAATACATGCTCGGGACCGGAGACATGGGAGCGGGAGAAAAGCCACTGGCCGACATTGAAATCCCCGAGCCTGCGCCCGGCATCTACTTCGTCTGGGACATGGAAACGCAGCAGGTCGTGCCATTCGTAGTGGCCCGCTGATCCGCAGGGCGTGTTCCCGCTTCGCCCAAGGCGACCCGGCCATCGCACAGAAATTGGCTGCACCGTATACTGGTTACCCAATTGACCACCATCACGAATAACGCCGCGTCCCATGACATACGCCCGATCTCCACTGCTGCTTCTTGTTGTTGCCGTCGTCCTGTCTGCATGTGCCAGCCCCGAGAGCCAGTCAGCGAAGCAGGTCGCGCTCGCCGAACTACCCCCCGCCATCAAAGGTGAGGGCGGGGCGCTCGGGGGTGAGCCGGTTTCCTATTTCCCGGGAGATGCAGCGACCACAGGCTACTTGGCCGTGCCCAACGGCGAGGGACCGTTCCCGGCGCTTGTTATCATCCATGAATGGAACGGGCTGACGGACCGCGTCCGCCAGGTTGCAGACGATTTTGCCGCCGAAGGCTACGTTACGCTGGCAGCCGACCTGTACCAGGCACGCACCGGGTCGGACCGCGAAGAAAACATTGCCCTCATGACCGAGGCGAACGAAAACATGCCCCGCGTCATCGACAATCTGAACGCGGCGGTGGCGTTTCTCAAAGAGCGCCGTGATGTCACGGGCCGCGTCGGCGCTATGGGATGGTGCTTTGGTGGCGGAATTGCCCTTTCGTTCGGCCTCGACGGTGAAAATCACGATGCCACGGCCATCTTTTACGGCCGCCTCATCGATGATCCGGAAGTGCTTGCCCACGTGGACCACGAAGTCTACGGCACGTTTGCCCGACTGGACCAGGGACCCGCCCCCGAGCAGGTGGAGGCCTTTGAGGCCGCGCTCGACGCAGCCGGGATTGAGCACGACCTGCACATCTATGACGACGTGAATCACGGCTTCTGGCTACGCGTCGATGAGGAACCGGACGTGCGCGCCGTCCCGGCCGCCGACGCCTGGAATCGTCTCAAGGATTACCTCGGCAGAACGCTCGGAGACTGAAAGTGGGTTGAATCCCCTCCGCGGCTTGTACCAGGGCGTGTTGAAGAATCAGTGTACGGGTGCCGAAGGCCGCTTACGGAGGCCAGGGTGCGGCCCATGTCGGCCCAGTCGGATTCTGTCACATACCCGTCATTATTCACGTCCACCAGGCGGGGTTTGATACGAAGGGTGGAACGGCCGATATTGAATATGGGCAGATAGGCACCAGAAATCGCTATGAACTCCCCTCATGATCCATCCACCCGGGACCCAGCTTCCGGCCACACCAATTCCAGCGACGCCGTCTACGGCGACGCAAGGGCCGTCCTCCGCTCCTCCCCCCTTCCCATCTTGACCATGGACCTGGCGCGACGCGTTACGTTCTGGAACGAAGCCGCGGAACGCCTTTTCGGATGGACGGCCGAAGAAATCCTGGGACAACCACTGCCCATCGTTCCCCCTGAAGGCGAAAACGAGTTTTACGCCTTCTGGAGTGATATTGCCGAGCGAAAAACGTTCTCAGGATACGAAACCATTCGGGTAGCTCGGAGCGGGCGCCGCATTCCCGTGTCCATTTTTGCGGGACCGCTCCTTGGCAACGACGGTCAAATCCACGGGGTATTCGCCTTCCTCGAAGACATAACCCTTCGCAAGCAGCACCAGGAATCCCTCGCCCAGAAACAGGCCTTCCTCGAAATGGCGGCCAAACTCAGCCGCGTGGGAGCCTGGAGCGTGGATTTACCCTCCATGCGTCATGCATGGACCGATGAGGCACGCCGTATTCACGGCGTGGCACCGGGCGAACAGCCGTCCGTGGATGAGCTTATTTCATTCTACGTCGGCAAGGACCGCGACCGCATTCGTACAGCCTTCGAGGCGTGCGTCCGAAAGGGTACACCCTTTGACCTGCGCGCGGAATTCGTGGCGGCTGATGGCACGCGTAAATGGGTGCGATCGTGCGGAGAAGCTGTGCATGATGGTGGTGGCACGATAATCCGCGTACAAGGTGCCATCCAGGATGTAACCGATTCAGTGCTGTCGGACAAGGCACTCCTCGAAAGCGAGGAGCGCTATCGGGCCCTGTTCGAGAACAGTCACACGGTCATGCTGCTGATTGACGCAGAAACGTCAGAAATCGTGCACGCCAACCGGGCCGCGGCCACGTTCTATGGCTGGTCAGTGGAGGAACTCGCGGGTAAACCCATCCATGAAATCAACATCCTCTCCGAGGAGGAGGTGCGCGCCGAAATTCACCGTGCCAGCCAGCGGGAGCGAAATGAGTTCCAGTTCCGGCATCGGCTACGGAGCGGGGAAATCCGGGATGTGGAAGTTTTTGCCGGGCCCATTGAGCGCGAAGGGCGGCGCCTGCTCTATACGCTCGTGCACGACGTGACCGAAAAGCGGCGCATTGAGAACCAGCTCCGCCTGCAGAGCGCCGCGTTGAATGCTGCGGCCAACTCCATTGTGATAACAGACGCGGACGGCGTCATAGAGTGGGCGAACAATTCCTTCTTCACGCTTTCGGGATATGACCGGGAGGAGACCGAGGGAAAACGCCCGGGTGACCTCGTCAAATCGGGCATGCAGCCCCTGTCGTTCTATGAGGACATGTGGGCGGCCATCACGGCAGGACAGGTGTGGAGTGGGGAGGTCGTCAACCGCCGAAAAGACGGAACCACCTACACGGAGGAACTTACCATCACACCCATGACCGATGAGAACGGCGACGTCACGCACTTCGTTGGCGTCAAGCAGGATGTGTCGGAGCGGAAGCGCCTTGAAAAGCAGTTCCTGCGTGCCCAGCGGGTTGAAAGCATTGGCATTCTCGCCGGCGGCGTTGCCCACGACCTGAACAACGTGCTCACGCCCATCATGCTCGCTATTGACGCGCTGCGCACGGGCGAAGCGGACAGTCGGAAAAGGGCCATTCTGGACAGCATGGAGGCCAGCGCCCGGCGGGGCTCCAACCTCGTCAGGCAGGTACTGGACTTTTCGCGCGGCGGTGTCAATGCGCCGTCGGAGCTGAACATGAAACACGTGGTGCGCGATATGCTGCAGATCATGGCCGAGACATTTCCACCCGGTATCGAAGTGGTGTCAGAGCTGCCCTCCAGACTCTGGACCATCACGGCCGATCCCACGCAGATGCACCAGGTCCTCATGAACCTCTGCATCAACGCCCGCGATGCCATGCCACGCGGCGGACGACTGCAGATTTCCCTCCAGAATGAGCGACTCACTTCGCATTTCACCCGGGGGGATATCAAGGCGCACAGTGGCCCCCATGTGCGACTCGCCGTGAAGGACACGGGCACCGGAATCACCAGGGACATGATCGACCGGATATTCGACCCTTTTTTCACGAGCAAGGAGCCGGGCGAAGGGACCGGACTCGGTCTGTCCACCGTGCAGAGTATTGTCCGCGCGCACGGCGGGTTCGTTGATGTGGCCAGCAGGCCCGGACAGGGAGCCGAGTTCCGCGTCTACCTGCCGGCCGCTTCAGACAATGAGCATGCTGCTGACCGCGAACAAAAGACGGAACACGAAGGGCCCGCCCAGGACGAGCACCAACCGGTTGCACCGCAGAACCAGGTGTCACCCGATACGCCTGCGCGGCGCACCATTCTCATAATCGACGACGAACCCGCCATCCGGATGATCGCCGCCGCCGCACTGCAACATGCGGGGTACGACACACTCGAGGCCGAGAACGGCGAGCAGGCCCTTGAAATCCACGAGAACAACCGCGACACAATAGATGCCGTCCTGCTCGACTTCGCCATGCCTGTCATGGACGGCCTGGCTACGCTCAACGCGCTTCGTGAAACCGGGGCCAAGGTCCCCGTAATCCTGTCGAGCGGCCATCTGTCCGAAGCGGCAGAACACGAACTTCGTCAGGCCGGAGCCCAAGCCGTCCTGCCGAAACCCTATGCGATGGCAGAACTTGCTGCGACACTGGACCGGGTGCTGAAAACCGGCACGTCCTCGTCGGCACTGCGGAGTCACAACGCCTGAGCACGCCTCCCTTACGGCTACTGGTAATCCGGTATATTTGCCGTAACATGTGGAAAATTCCGTACCAGATGTCATCTATTGTACCCAAATTCTTCAACCTGCTTCGAGAGCCATACACGCGCGACATGGCATGGAGGGATATCACGGCTGGCGTCGTTGTCGGTGTAGTAGCTCTACCGCTCGCCATTGCATTTGCCGTAGCGTCAGGTGTGCGACCGGAACAGGGATTGTATACAGCCATCATTGCTGGATTTGTGGTTTCTCTTCTCGGCGGTAGCAGGTACCAAATAGGTGGTCCTACAGGGGCGTTCATTGTCCTTACCTACGCCATCGTCCAGGATTTTGGATACGACGGCCTGGTCGTAGTCACCATCATGGCGGGCATCATACTGGTGGCATTCGGCCTGGCGCGCATGGGAACGCTCATACGGTATGTTCCCTACCCCGTCACGGTAGGCTTTACGACAGGAATCGCTGTTGTTATCGCCTCAGGACAGGTGAAAGACGGACTGGGACTTGCCATGGATGTCGTACCCAATCATTTCGTCTCGAAATGGATGGCCTACGCAGGCGAACTGGCGAGTATCAACCCTTGGAGTCTTGCCTTGTCGGTGCTGACTGTCCTGATTCTCGTCATCCTGCCCCGGTACGTAAAACGAATCCCGGCCTCCCTGGTCGCACTTGTTCTGGCGGCCGCCGTCGTGGAGCTGTTTGAAATTCCCGTTGCCACCATCGGCTCTCAACTCGGGGGCGTCCCATCAACGCTGCCCTCATTTCGATTTCCAACCGTAGATTGGACCAGCATGCCAGGCCTCGTGTCAACGGCCGTATCGGTAGCGCTACTTGTAGCAATTGAAAGTCTTCTCTCGGCCGTGGTAGCTGACGGCATGACCGGGCGTCAACACCGTTCAAATGCGGAACTCATTGGTCAGGGCGCAGCCAACATCCTGGCCCCACTGTTCGGCGGCATTCCTGCGACCGGTGCCATAGCCCGTACGGCCACGAGTATAAAAAATGGCGCTGTCAGCCCTGTTGCTGGCATGGTGCACGCTGCAACGCTACTCGTCATCCTGATCCTGGCTGGAAAATGGGCAGCCTTGATTCCCATGCCGGTTCTGGCCGGTATTCTGGTGGTCGTTGCCTGGAATATGGCTGAAGTGCATCTTTTCGCCCGCATACTGCGCAGTACAGCCAGCGACGCCATGGTGCTCCTCGTTACATTCCTGCTTACGGTATTCGTAGACCTCGCCGTTGCCATCCAGGTCGGTGTTGTATTGGCCGCGTTCCTCTTCATGAAACGGATGTCGGACGTCGCCCAGATCAAGGAGATGAACTCGGAAGAAGAGGATCTACCACCCGCTGAGGCTGAGCGTCTCGCCCATCTTCCAAAAGGTGTGGAAGTGTACGAGGTCAAGGGACCATTTTTCTTCGGTGCCGCGCACAAATTTTCTACCGCGCTGGCAAGCATGCGGCGCCGCCCGGACGTTCTGGTCATCCGGATGCGACATGTCCTCGCACTCGACGCTACCGGACTCCGCGTCCTGGAAGAATTCCTGTCCACGTCGGACAAACATGGTCCCGCCATCATTCTCTCCGGGCTTCATGCACAACCTCTGGTACTGCTCGAACGCGCTGGATTCATGGACCGGATTGGACGCGACAACGTCGTTGGTGCCTTCGATGATGCCCTGGACCGAGCTCAATTATTGTGCGAGTCCATGCGGAGTACGGAATCACTTCGCATCCAGGACGTTTAATCTCCTCCATGAGTAAGGAACAGATCAGACAAAGTGATCGCCGCCGCACGTTCGGCATTATTTCGCACCCCGACGCCGGAAAAACCACGCTGACCGAGCAGCTGCTCCTGCTCGGTGGTCTCATCCGCGAGGCGGGTGATGTGCGCGCGCGCAAGACCAGGCGGTACGCCACCAGCGACTGGATGGCCATCGAAAAAGAGCGCGGTATCTCGGTCACATCGTCCGTCATGCAGTTCGAGCACAACGGCCGCGTTGTGAACCTGCTCGACACGCCGGGTCACCACGATTTCTCCGAAGATACCTACCGCGTGCTGACGGCCGTTGACAGCGCCCTGATGGTCATTGACAGCGTCAAGGGCGTCGAAACACAGACGCACAAGCTCATGGAAGTCTGCCGCATGCGCACGACGCCCATCCTCACGTTCATCAACAAAATGGACCGAGAAGGCCGCGAACCCCTCGAGTTGATCGATGACATTGAAACGTCGCTCCGTATCGATGCCGTGCCCCTTTCCTGGCCCATCGGTGCCGGCGCCCGCTTCAGGGGTACGTACGACCTGCAGCACAACGTGCTCTATCTGGTAGACCGCGACGAGCCCATTCCCATGCCGGACCTGGCGAGCACCGAACTCGACGCCTTCCTCGGCGCGGCTGCCGACGATCTCCGCTACGACGCGGAACTGCTCGCGGAGGCGGGTACGGATTTTTCGGTAGATGCGTACCTCGCGGGTGAACAGACGCCGGTGCTCTTCGGCAGCGCGCTCGATGGGTTCGGCGTGAGGCAGCTCCTCGATACGTTTGTCGAGATTGCCCCATCGCCGGCGGCCCGCGCAACCACAACGCGGCCCGTCTCACCGCATGAAACCGAATTCTCGGGCGTGGTTTTCAAGATCCAGGCCAACATGGATCCGCGACATCGCGACCGGATGGCCTTCTTCCGCATGTGTTCCGGCAAGTACGAGCCCGGTATGTGGGTGCGCCACGGACGTACGGACCAGACATTCCGTCTGGCCAACGCCATGGCCTTCATGGCCCAGGGACGGGAGGGAACCGAAGAAGCCTGGCCGGGCGATATCATCGGTATTCCCAACCACGGGACGCTCCGCATTGGCGACACGCTGACGGCGCAGGAGCCCCTCCAGTTCACGGGCATTCCGAGCTTTGCGCCCGAACACTTCCAGAAAGCCCGTATCAAAAACGCACTCCGGGCCAAACACATGGAGAAGGGCCTCCAGCACCTGGTGGAAGAAGGCGCCATACAGATGTTCCGTCCGCTCGTGAACACAGATTACATTCTGGGCGCGGTTGGACCCCTCCAGTTCGAAGTGGTCCGGGAGCGGCTCAAAAGCGAATATAACGTGGAGGCCATCATGAGTCCCATGACGTACGCTGGAGCGCGCTGGGTCGAGTCCGGTGACGAGGAGGCGCTGCGGGATTTCATGAAGAAACAGGCCAGTCACCTGGCCCGTGATGTGGACGACTCGCTGGTCTATATGGCGCCCTCCATGTGGTGGCTGAACGACACCGTGGAGAAGTGGAAATCGCTCACCTTCCGCAGCACGAAGGAGCACGTTTTCGACTGACGTATGTACCCTTTCAGCGCCCGGTCGGCGTGCGGGATTTCCCTACGCCAAACAGAGGGCAACAAGCCCCGGCTCCCGTCGTTTGCCGCCCTATTCAGACTGGGTACTCCATAATAGACCAGAGGGTCAGCGCACATGACTAACCTTCCTTCCATCATCCAGGGCGGTATGGGCGTCGGTGTCTCCAACTGGCAACTCGCGGCAGCGGTGGCCCGCCGGGGGCAGTTGGGCGTGGTGTCCGGGACGGCGATCAGTCACGTGGTGGCACACAGGCTCTTCGAAGGGGACCCGGCGGGCCACATACGGTCCGCCCTCGCGGAATTTCCGTTTCCGTTGGCCGCAGACCGCATGCTGACCCGCTGGTTCCGCGAAGGCGGACCGAGGAAGGGTGAACAGCTTCCTTCGCATCCCGTCTACTCCATTACGCCTCCCCGCTTCCTGGACCAGATCACGGCGCTCTCGAACTTCGTCGAGGTGCATCTGGCGCGACGCGGACACACGGGTCAGGTGGGACTCAACCTGCTGGAGAAGATCCAGCTTCCGACACTCGCATCGCTCTACGGAGCCATGCTGGCAGGCGTCGACTGGGTGCTCATGGGCGCCGGTATTCCCACGCAGGTTGCCGCCATCCTGGACAAGCTCTCGCGCCATGAGGCCGTCTCCTACCGGCTCGACGTGAAGAGCGAAGCAACTGGTCCGAGAAATGAAGCCACGTCCATTTCGTTTGACCCTGAGCGCATTTTTCCGGGCATCGCCGGACGCATGGGCCCACTGGGGCGGCCGCGGTTCGTGCCCATCGTGAGTTCTGTCGTGTTGGCGTCGGCGCTCATCAAAAGAAGCGAAGGTGAGGTGGACGGATTCGTGGTCGAACTCCCTACCGCCGGTGGCCACAATGCCCCGCCCCGGGGCAAAATGATGCTCAGCGAGCACGGCGAGCCCGTCTACGGGCCGAAAGACGAGGTGTCCCTCGAAGGCCTGCGGGCCCTCGGCAAGCCGTTCTGGCTCGCCGGTGGATACGGCCGCCGTGGTGCACTCGCGGCAGCACAGCATGCCGGCGCCGCTGGCGTCCAGGTGGGAACGGCCTTCGCCCTCTGCCATGAGTCGGGCATCCGGACCGATCTCAAAACGGAACTGCTTGCGCGCGTGGCCAGGGGTGAGGCGGACATGAAAACGAGCCCCGTCGCATCTCCCACCGGATTCCCCTTCAAAGTGGCACAGCTCAAAGGAACCATGTCCGAGGAGCCGGTCTATGAGGCGCGCCCCCGACGCTGCGACGTAGGCATGCTCCGCACGCTCGTCAAGGACGACGATGGGACAATCGTGTACCGGTGTGCCGCCGAACCCGTCGAGGATTACGTAGCCAAGGGTGGCCGCGAGGAAGATACCGCGGGTCGGCGATGCCTGTGCAACAACCTGCTCTCAACGGCCGGCGTCGTCAAGGTGCAGAAAAACGGATATGAGGAAGCGCCGATTGTGACCATCGGGGACGACTTCCCCCTCATCAGGCAGTTCCAGACCGAAGAGCAGCTCTCCTTCTCGGCGGGTGATGTGCTGCGCGTGCTGCTGGCGTAACGCACCCGCAACGGACATACATTCTGCGATTCGGTGGAACCACGGCACGCGCCGCGAATAGGCGGCTTTCATGTCGCAGACCGCCCTACATAGTGACCCCCGTGGCAGATCCCGCGCGGTCGCGAACATATCCGTAACCGGGAAAATCGTCGCCGCGTGGGGAATGATCGGATTCGCCGCGCTGCTCGGGCGTGGCATCTGGCGCTTGTGGCCCATGGCCCTGGGGGCCGGCTTTGAGCAGTTCGGCGTGTGGCACTGGGCAGCGGTCGTCGCCAGTCTTGTCGCCTTCGGATACGGTGAAGGCTACCGCGCCATCCATCTCAAGGTTATTCCGAGGCTTCGCCATCGCGCCGTGGATCTGGCGCGGACGACGCCTGGAGACAAGGCTTGGGATCCCGGGCGTGGTACGTTTCGACGCGCGCTGCACATCATGTACAACCTCCTTGCGCCCCTCTACTGCATGGGGCTCGTCGGGGCCGATCGGCCCCTCCTCGCCCGAAATTGGGGCATGGTCGCGGCCATCGTGCTCATGATCCTCGGCATGAGGTTCGTACCCGCACCGTGGCGCGAGATCGTCCTCATAGGCGTATGCGCGGCGCTGGCCTGGGCGCTCATCATGACGCTCGTGGAGACCGCACGAATGCTCCGTAAAATGTAACTTTTATTGTTACATTTCAAACCGACTATCGGGTGTCGTATACTCGACCTTCCACCACCCGAATTGCCGTTTATGTACGCGCCCACACACGCCTGCGCGACGCACCGCCGCGCAATGCGAATGGTCCTCTCCGGACTCTTTGCCGCCGCGCTGCTCACTCTCTCCACGCGCGCTACGCTGGCGCAGGTCGACACGCCACCGGATCTGCCATCGATCAACGTGGCAGAAGCGCCGTCCATCCGCATGGACAACATGGACCTGACCGATGGCATCGGACAGGGAACCATCTACCAGATTACACAGGACAGGAAAGGCTTCCTCTGGTTCGGCACCCAGAGCGGACTGCACCGCTACGACGGTCACGAGTTCAAAATTTTCGAACCCGTAGCCTTCGACACGACTTCCATCCAGAGTGGCTGGGTGTGGGGCGTCGATGAATCGAGCGACGGCAGCATCTGGGCGTCCACCAATGCTGGCCTGTCCCGGCTCGACCCGGAGAGGGGAAACTTCGAGAACTTCACGCACGATCCCTCCGATTCAACGAGTCTCGCATCCGGTTTCACCTTTGCCAGTCTGGAAGCCAGCGATGGAACGATCTGGGTGGCATCGGATGGCGGCCTGAGTCGGATGGATGCAGCGCGCACCGGTACATTCAAGCGATTTGATCGAGCAGAAGGAGATTCCACGGCGCTCCCCGGACCCGCGTTTTTCCTGCGCGAGGGCCCCGATGGGTTCATCTGGGTCAGTACAGCCGACGGACTGGCCCGCGTTGATCCCTCGAGCAACCACGTGCGCACGTATTATTCGACGGGCCGCCTGCAGGGTCCATCGGCACCGCAGGCCGTACTGGGAAGTGCGGCCGACGCCCGGGATCCATACGTGCTCTGGTACGGAACGGGACGTGGTATCATGCGCTTCGATATCCGTACAGCCGAACGCAGGATATGGGTCCCATATCCGGACGAGCCTTCGTTCAGCGAACTGAATGTCGTTCTTACCGTTACGCGCGACCCGCTGGCTGACGACATACTGTGGCTGGGTACATCAGGCGGCGGCCTCCTCCGATTCGATGCCACAACAGGCGAATTCGACGTGTACAACCACGATCCGGAGGACCCGCATTCCGTCGCATCTCCCATGGCCAATACCGTATTCGCCGACCGGGCCGGTACCGTGTGGGTGGGCTACGGCAACAAAGGGCTCGGCAAGTTCAATCCGACGTCCGTCAGCATTACGCATATCCGGCACGATCCCGGGAATACGGGGGGCCCTCTGGCCGAAGGCTCCATCTGGGGCATGCTGGAAGCCGATGGGTACCTGTGGACCGGGAATTACACAAATGCAGGAAAGAGCGTCCTGACCAGATACTCCCTGTCTACCGGTGTCACCCGTCGCATGGAGGCGGACCTGGATGCGCCACTCACATTCTGGCCAGGGATTGTGCAGTCACTCATGGTTTCCGAATCGGGACAGCTATGGGTCGGTACCGCGGGCGTCAGCACGTGTAATCCAGCCTCGTTCATATGTCGCCGCCTGCCCCGGTCCCGGGAAGACTCGACCCGGATCCATCCAAGCAGCGTACACGCCCTCTTTGAAGCCCCGGACGAACCAGGCGTGATCTGGATCGGCAACTTCGGGGGCCTTCATCGCTACGACACCCGCACTGGCGCCGTCAGGCGATATGAGGCCCCGACGCTCGACCCGGCACTCCAGTTGATTCCTGCACACATTGTTCTGGGTAGCGATGGCGCGCTCTGGATATCCACGCTGGGCTCGGGCCTGTCGCGGTTCGACCGGAATACGGAATTGTTCGAGCACTATCCCTACGACGTTCGCGACACAACCACCGTCGCCAACAACCACATTGAGGTTGTACTTGAACGCGCTTCAGAACCCGGGATTCTCTGGCTCGGCTCGATGGGTGGACTGGACCGCTTCAACATGAAGACGCGCCGCGTGGAACGTCATTTCAATGAGCAGGCAGGACTGGCCAACAACCACATCTACGGAATGCTTGAGGATAACGATGGCAGACTCTGGATCAGTTCGAATCGGGGTATATCCATGTTCGATCCGGACGCCGGCACCTTCCGGAACTACGGGACCGAGGACGGGCTGCGTGAGCTCGAGTTCATGCAGAATGCCTACACGAAGGGCAGTGGCGGCATGCTCTACTTTGGTGACGTGAGCGGCATTACGGCATTCGTCCCGGACAGACTCACTACCAACGGCATCGTCCCACCGGTCGCGTTCACCGCGCTACGCGTGGATGGCCAGCCGACAGAACTGGTCTCCGCGCTCGACATTCCGTTCAGGAGTAACAGTTTTTCGGCTGACTTTGTGGCGCTCCACTTCACCAATCCAACGCGCAATACGTTCGCCTATCGCCTGGAAGGGTATGACGACCGCTGGATCGAAGCAGGCACACAGCGTACCGCCTCCTACACCAATCTGCCACCGGGGGACTATACGCTGCGCGTCAAAGCCGCCAACTCGGATGGCGTGTGGAATGAGGAAGGCATTACCATGGATGTCACCATCCGCCCCCCATGGTACAGAACCCTGTGGGGTTATCTCTTTTTCGCTACGCTGATGGTGGGTACCATCGCGGGTGGAGCACGCTTTCAGCAAGCCCGTGTCGTACAACGCGAACGCACCCGATCCGAAATCAAGGAGATCGGGCTGCGCGCCGAGGCGGCGGAGTCGGAGGCGAAAGCCCTGCAGGCGGAAAACGCTCGGCGCAAGAATATCGAGCGGCTCTCCGAAATCGGAAAAGAAATTACCTCGTCACTTGATTTCGAAACCATATTCGGTCAGTTGTATGCCCACGTAAACGACCTCACGGAAGCCCCTGTGTTCGGCGTCGGTATTTACCGGGAAGAAGATCATGTGCTGGATTACAGGATGGCGATCGAGGACGGCAAGCGCTATGCCCCCTACACGCGGGACATGCGCGACACCAACCAGTTTCCCGTGTGGTGCATTACGCACAGGAAGCCCGTGTTCATCAACGACGTCGAGGCCGAATACACCACGTATATCGATTCTCTGGAGATGACAAGCGGCACGCTCGAGGATGGATCCGAGAGCCGACAGCCACGCTCGCTGATTTACCTGCCCCTGACTACACAGGACCGCGTCCTTGGCGTCATCACCGTCCAGAGTTTTGAGAAGAATGCCTACACGGAAGACGACCTGAACCTGCTTAAGACCATGGCCGCCTATGCGTCTGTAGCACTCGACAACGCAAATGCCTACCGGCAGCTGAACACGACCTTGGAAGAGCTCAGACAGACCCAACAGCAGCTGGTCCAGCAGGAAAAAATGGCGTCTCTCGGACAACTAACGGCAGGAATAGCGCACGAAATCAAGAATCCGCTCAACTTTGTGACCAATTTCGCCGACGTGAATGCGGAACTGGCTTCGGAACTGCGCGAACTCATTGAT
Source organism: Bacteroidetes bacterium CG12_big_fil_rev_8_21_14_0_65_60_17 (assembly GCA_002787815.1). GTDB lineage: Bacteria > Bacteroidota > Rhodothermia > Rhodothermales > UBA10348 > 1-14-0-65-60-17. The sequence goes on from PCUY01000018.1 coordinate 26,191, forward strand.
ACCCATCGCGGTGAGCGTCTGGCCACCATCCGCGCCGAAATCGAGGATCTGGTGTCCGGGTTGCAACTCAATGCCAGACAGATTTCCAAGCACGGAAAACGTGCCGATTCCATTGTGCGGGGCATGATGGAGCATGCCCGCCAGGGCGATTCGGAGCGCTTTGACGTCTCCATCAACGGCTTTGTCGAGGAGTATGTGAACCTGGCCTGGCACGGCTACCGTGCCCGCTTCCAGGACCTGCAGGCTTCCGTCAACACGGACTACGGAAAAGGCGTCGAAAATGCGCGTATTTCGCCCCAGGACATGGGGCGCGTATTGATCAATCTCATGGGAAACGCGCTTGACGTCGTACGACCGCTTGAAGATGGCGTCCTTACCGTCTCAACACGACGTGTCGGCGAGCAGGTGGAAATCCGGGTCTCAGACAACGGGCCAGGCGTTCCAGAACATATCCGGAGCCGCATATTCGAGCCCTTCTTCACCACCAAACCGACAGGCGAAGGAACGGGCCTCGGGTTGAGCATGTCCCACGAGATCGTTACCCAAGGCCATGGCGGTACGTTGACGCTCGAAGATACGCCAGGAGGCGGCGCTACGTTCGTCGTCACACTTCCAGCCACTCACTCCTGACGACGGCTGAACCCTTCCCGGATGGCCTCGGCGGACTGTATGCGTGGGTAGACGGCGCTTACCAGCACTCCGGTTCCGGCTGTCATGAGTACCATGCCCAGCGGCCGGACCATGCCGACCAGGAAGCCGGCACCCACTCCTCCCGCGATGAGGGGAGCTACCGCAACCACCATAACACCCACATTGAGCACGGACGCCGCCGCAAGCAGCACAGTGCGACCCGGTCCGGGACGGCGGCGACTTTTCGGCAGGATCCAAAGCGCCACCCCGAGAGCCAGTTGGATCATGAATCCGCCCAGCATGATCCAGGCGTGCGAGCCGCGCAGCATCCAGATGCCACTCCCCACCCAACCCCCGGTGCGTTCCACGAGTATGGCAACTCCGAGCAGAACGCCGGCCATGAACCACAGGAGGGAGCATCGCACCAGAAAAACACTGTGCTGTGGCATGATGAAGCGTGACGCCCGCGCAGGCAGGCTGGTTTATTTGCGGGTTTTGACGCGGGTCCAGAAGTAGACGACAAGGAGCAGCGCGGCCGTTCCCTGGAGCGCAGACGACGCGAGCAGCAGGCTTCCCCACGCCTCCACATGGGCACGCGGCTCAGCCGGAATGCGGAGCAGGAGCCCCGCATTGAGCAGCCCCCAGGCCGCGCCCACCAACCGGAAATTCCCGTACGGTGCCTCCTTCGAGTGACGTGGAAAAAGCCAGTAGGCTACGCCGAAAATGAGCTGCGTCAGCCAACCGACCGTGAGCACGTGAAACACGGCCGGATGCGAGGAAAAAGCGCCCATGGCCAGACCTGCGAACAGATGGACCAGCGCCGTCTTGATGTAGAGCCGACTCAGCAGTGGCATGGTTTTTCAACAGCCTTTTAGTGCTTGCTACGGACCTTCGTCACGTCCACAGGACTGATTTCGGGGCCGTTATTACCCCAGGAATTCAGAACGTACGTCACGACAGCAGCGACTTCGGCGTCTGAAAGACGCACCGCCGGCATGACACCGTTGTAGGTCTCGCCGTTGACGAGAATCTCGCCCGAACGTCCGTGCACCACGATGTCCACAGCCCGCAGCGGATCGGCCAGCAGGTAATCCGAGCCGGCGAGCGGAGGGAATGCGCCGGGTAATCCCTGACCCTGAGGTTGGTGACAGGCGGCGCAGTTCGACGTGTATATACGTTCCCCCGCCACCATGGGGTCTTCGATCTCTTCATTGGATGTTTCTGTCGCTGGCACGTCCTGGATTCCACCACCCTCCGGCAGGTATACGCTCTCTTCCAGCAGACCGGAATACACGGCTTTGTTTTCTTCTCCCTCTACGACAAGGTTGGCAAGGGCGCCCTTGTTGAACGCACGGAAAATGGCGTGGTCCACGAGAATGAGATTGGCGGGTACCTCCACGTCAAACTCCACAATGGCTGCACCTCCCGCCGGAACGAGCGTCGTCTGAACGTTCTCCTGGGTCACGAGCGTTCCGCCCTCCTGGTGGACCCGATCGAATATTTCCCCGATCACATGAAACGATGACACAAGGTTCGGCCCACCATTGCCAACGAAGAGGCGCACGGTCTCTCCAACGTGGGCCGCGAGCGCACGCTCACCCGTGAGCGACCCGACAGCACCATTGAAAACGACATAGTCGGCATCTTCCTCAATGGCCTTCTCCATGTCGAATGGCTGCAGCCCGGGGTCGCCATAATTGCCCTTCGTATAGAATTCGCTCTGCATCACGTAGTACTCCCTGTCCACGGGCGGCAAACCTGCCTTCGGTTCGACCAGGATGAGGCCATACATACCATTGGCAATGTGCATACCAACGGGAGCTGTCGCACAGTGATACACATATAGTCCCGGATTCATGGCCGTGAACGAAAACGTGGATCCCTTGCCAGGTGCCGTGAACGACGCAGCCGCACCGCCACCGGGCCCCGTAACCGCATGCAGGTCAATATTGTGCGGCATCTTGCTCGTCGGGTGGTTGTTCAGGTGAAATTCGACGACATCACCCTCACGCACACGGATGAATGACCCCGGTACCTCGCCACCGAAGGTCCAGAATTCGTACTCGACCCCATCCGCCAAGCGTCCCTTTTTCTCCACGGTCTCCAGTTCCACGACCACTTTTGTCGGATGTTTACGCGTAATCGGAGGCGGAACATGTGGTGCAGCGGTCAAAACTGCTTTTTCTTCGCCCTGGATGGCATAGGACGTACAACTGAAATTGAGCACGGAGGCCAGGACGATGACGAGGGTTGGAACGAAAGGGCGCATGGCGAGGGACAGTTTGGGTGGGAGTCTGTTGAAGGGCCGTACCAGTCTACATAGGACGTGAACCCATAAGCAATTTTTCTTCGTGTGAATTATATAAAGACTTAATACTCTTTTGTATATAATAAAAGTATTATTATCCCTGCATGTTCACCAACCATTCTGATGTCCCATGTCTGATCCGAACCGTCCATGGCAGATCCAACTCTTTGACAGCATCTGGCTCCTTGCCGGTGCAGCCATCGTGTTTTTCGTGCTCTCCTACATCGTGTGGGGGCTTGTCGACATTCTCACCATCCCGACCGGAGGTTGATCATGAGTTCACCCATTCACTCTCCCCAGGGCAACTGGTGGATTGCCGGCGTATCGGTACTTGAAAAAACGTGGATCCGCATCAGCGTCGTGTGGTGCCTCCTCCTGTTTGCGTCCATGATCGTGTGGGCATCCTACGGTAAGCAGAATCAGGCAGGCCCGACATACCGGGTATCCACAACCGAGTTCATGCAGAAGGTGCAGGCCTTCAAGAAGGCTGGTACACAGACCGAAGACGGCATTATTCCTGCCGACGAACACATATATGTTGCAGCGGCCCGGTTTTCGTTTGACGGATTTCCTGTCGTACTCCAAGCCGGAAAGCAATACCAGGTGCATATGAGCAGCTATGATGTCCAACACGGACTCTCGGTCAGGCCCGAGCATGCGCTCAGCAAGCAGATGTCACTGCAACTTCTGCCCGGTTACGAATGGGTACTGCCCATGAAGTTCGATGAACCGGGAGTCTATCACGTGGTCTGCAATGAGTTCTGTGGCGTCGGCCACCGGACCATGCATGGCTCTTTCATTGTGCGGAGGTAACCCATGATCAAGGAACTGTTTACCAACGACTACGGACCTGACGGCTTTCGCACGTGCTCCGTGACGGGCATGCGCATTGACCGCACGGCAGAAAACTTCGTCAAGGTATTCGGCCTGACGGCCGTGGTTGCACTCGTAGTGGGTGGTATCTCCGCCATCCTCGTTGTGCTGACCCGCTGGGAAGTCGTCGGCCTGCTCGGTCCTGCCGATTTCTACAACTGGCTGAGCGTACACGCATGGAATCTGCTCATTTTCTGGATGGTCTTCATGGAAGTAGCCATTCTGTATGTGGGCGGGCCCATGGTACTCGGGCGCAAGCTGCCGGCGCCTAAACTGGCCATGGTCGGGTACGTCCTCATGCTGGGTGCGGCCATTGGCATCAACTGGGCCCTCATGACGACGTCGGCCCCGGATCATGCACCGGTCCTGACGTCCTATGCCCCACTGCCTTCTTCGGAGTGGTTTTACCTCGGCGCCATCGTCTTCATTCTGGGAACGGTGATTGCTGCACTGCCCTTCTTTGCCGCCATCTGGCAGGAGAAGGTGGAAAACCCGAACAGGAGCCTGCCACTCGTCGCATTTGGCGCCTTCATCACGGCCATCATCGCCGTCGAGGCGTTGCTGGGTGGTTTGATCACCTACATTCCAACCTACATGTGGCGGATCGGTCTACTCGAGCATATCGATGCGGCCTGGTACCGCCAGATGTACTGGATCGTTGGACACGGAAGCCAGCAGATCAACCTGGCGGCCATGATTACGGTGTGGTACTTCCTGACCCATGTGGTCGGGGGCGCGGAGGTCGTGAGCGAAAAAGTCTCCCGATCCGCTTTCATACTGTACCTCTTCTTCATCAACATGGGCGCTGCCCACCACCTCATGGCCGATCCGGCACTCGCCGCGAGCTGGAAGGTCTGGAACACGTCTTACGCCGCCTACGGCGCCGTTCTCGCCAGCATGATCCACGCCTTCGCCATCCCGGCGGGCCTGGAGGCCGGACGCCGCAAGCGGGGCGCCGGGAAGAGCCTCTTCGGATGGTTATGGTCATCGCCCTGGAGCAACCCCGTGTTCTCGGCCGTCATCTTCTCCATCATTCTGTTCGGCTTCATGGGAGGCATTACGGGCGTACTGATGGGACAGATGCAGCTCAACCTGGCGTGGCACAACACGTGGGCTACCGTGGGCCACTTCCACGCCACGGTCGTACTCGGAACCACGATGACGTTCATGGGGCTCGTGTTTTTCGTGATACAGACCATGTTCAGGAAAGAACTCATCATGGCACCGCTCGCGAAGATCCAGCCCTGGTTCTATTCCGGTTTCATGGCGCTTACGACGCTCATGATGATGTATCTCGGCATCCTCTACGGCATTCCACGGCGCCATGCGTCGGTCATGAATATCCCGGGGACGGACTTCAATTTCGCTGCCGCCGAGCCACTCTTCGTGGTATTCGGCATTGCTGCACTGCTGGCCATTGCCGGTGGCATCCTGTTTGCGCTGATTTCGGTAGGCTCGCTGCTTTTCGGCAACAGACTCGATCCATCGACCGTGTTCAGGCCGACGCATTCCTGGCAGGGTGACGGGAGCCCGGTCCACCTGCAGTCCATGCGTGGCACGTTCGCGTTCACGCTCATTTTCCTGGCCGTATTCGTGATTGCCTATGTCCTGAACTGGTACCTGTTGTCACGACTCTGGGAGATCGGATAGATACATCATGACGTTCATTGAGCAGTCAAGACGAGCTGAACAGGCCATTCCGGGGCCGGGACCCAGGCCGCGCCAACGGCCCGGGCCGCGTCAACAGCCCAGGCCGCGCCAACGGCCCGGGCCGCGCAAAGAGCACGGTCCCCTGAAGGCCCTGTGGCTGGCCTACAAGGCAATCTATTATGCGAGCACACCGTCGTGGCGGTTCATGAAGAGCGGTGCCCTCTTCCTGTTCGGGTTTTTCTGCTGGTCGGCCGGTAATCTCCTGCTCTCCTATGAACCGTCCTGGACGTGGGTACAGTTCATTGCATCGTACGGCTTTCTCGTCATCATATGGGGACCCGTTACGCATCTGATACTCGTCCCCATCGTGACGCCCTACATGCGACGGTGCTTCCATTCCAATCCCGGGAAGTGGCTTGCAAAACACCTCTCGCTCGTGAACTTCCTGGTCTTCATGGTGCATGTCATTCTGTTCGGACTGTATCCACCCGACCATGTGCTCTTCGAGTTCGGTACCATCGCGCGGGAGAACCCGGCCGTGGATGTGAATCCGACCCTCACGTGCAACCGGGACCGGGATGCTGCCCGGCTGACGTGCACAGTAAGGCCGGCAGACGGGATTGGGCGATTGAATATAGAGACGGCCGGCGAGCCTATCCGGCGCCTCGACGAGGCGCCGTGGACGTTCACACTGCAGGAGCAGCAGCTGGCGAGGGTTGTCGGACAACAACAGTTCGAAGTCCTGGTCATGACACCGGATGGTGACGTGATACGCAGTTTCACCAAGTACGTGGCGACGATACCCTGATGAACACCGTTGAAAAACGCGTCTGGACGGGCTCTCTCGCGTGTTTCATCCTGGCCGCCGGAACCGGGTTCTTCTTCCGGGGCATCCAGTTCCTGGGCATTCCAGCGGAGTTCCCATGGCCGCATGGTGCCATTCCGCTCGATATGGGTCACATACGGCATGCGCATACCCACGTCATGTATTTCGGGTGGGTAACGCCCGTGGTCATGCTGCTCATGCTGCCTGATCCATCGCGCTACCGCGGGCTGCTCACCACGTTACTGGTGCTGGCCCTGCTGGCCTGGGCCCCTTTCCTGCTGCTGGGCTACAAACCACTCTCGATCGTACTCTCGACATCGACCATGCTGACATGGTATGTGTTCGGTATCCGCTACATGTGGGACCGACGCCGGGGTTCTATCCCGCTCGACGGCAGATGCGTCCGTCACCTCTTCGACGCCTCACTCGCGCTGCTCGTTGTGGCGTCGACCGGTGCCTGGGGCCTGGGATTGACCATGGCCATGGGGATGGACCACTCGCTGGCGTATGACCTTTCGCTTCACGTCTTTCTGGATCTGTTTGCTGAAGGATGGCTCATGCTGGCCATTCTGGCCGCCATGCTCCGCTCCGCTCGGCGCGCCGTTCCGAGGCGGGCCTTCTGGATGCTCGTCGCGGGCATCCCGACCCTTTTCCTGCTGGGGGTCGTGCCCGAACGCCTGCCGTGGGAGATGCGCCTGGTTGGAAGCGCCGGAGCGCTCATGACGGCTGCCGGGCTGCTGCTCGTGCTGCTGGAGGTGCGGGGGCGACTCGGCCAGGTGTGGCGCCTTCCCGTAGCACTCATGTATGTCAACGCAGGTGTCCATGCAGGCCTTGCCATTCCCGCCGTCGCCTCTTGGGGCATGGCGATGGGCCTCCGTATTCCGTGGCTTCACCTCGTTCTGCTCGGGATTGTCACGACGGGGCTCGTGGCGGCAGTCCACGATCATTTCGGAAGCCGCTACACACGCGGCTGGCCCATGCTCCAGGCCTCGATCGTACTCGTACTCGCGAGTCTCTTCCTGCTTACAGGACTCTGGCCCGGGAGCCTGGTTGGAGAATGGACCGGTCCCCTCGTTGCCGGGATTGCCCTGCTTCCGATGGCGGCCATGGTACGTATGTTCACCGCCACCTGATGAGACGCCGCCCGATACATGCCCATATCCGTACATACCGACCTCATTCACCGCTACGACCGGCCCGGCCCCCGCTATACCAGCTACCCGACGGCCCCACACTTTTCGTCGGAATTCACGCCGGTGGACTGGGAACTCGCCATGTCGGAAAACAACCTTACGCCCGATCGCGACCTCTCTCTCTACGTCCACATTCCGTTCTGCGACACTCTCTGCTGGTTCTGTGGCTGCACCACGATTATTTCGCGCCGCAAGGAGGCATCGGCCCGGTATGTCGATGCCCTCCTCCGGGAAATCGACCTCTATGCCGAACGCATACACCCGGGTCGCCGCGTCGTACAGATCCACTGGGGCGGCGGTACGCCAACGCATCTCTCGCCCGAACAGATCGAGCGCGTGGGCCGGCACCTGCACGATCGTTTCCGCGTTTCGGGAGATGCGGAGATCAGTTGTGAAATGGACCCCCGTGGACTGGAAAATGGCCATATCGAGGCCCTCCGCCTCGTCGGATTCAACCGGGCATCGATTGGCGTACAGGACTTCAATCCTGTCGTCCAGAAGGCCATCAATCGCATACACGACGAAGCGCTCGTCGGCGATGTCGTGGCGCGGATCCGTGCCGCGGGGTTCGCATCCATCAACATGGACCTGATCTACGGCCTTCCCCACCAGACACCCGATTCCTTCGCAGATACACTCGACAGGGTACGACGCCTCAACTCCGACCGTCTGGCCGTCTTCAGCTACGCACATGTTCCCTGGATGATGCCACACCAGAAGCTGATCCACGAGAACGACCTGCCCCATCCGACCGACAAGGCGCTTATGCTCGCGCACGTCGTGGCGTCGCTCACCGAAGAGGACTGGACCTACATCGGCATGGATCATTTTGCCCGGTCGTCCGATGATCTGGCCGTTGCCCAGCGAAACGGTACGCTGCAGCGCAATTTCCAGGGATACTCGACGCGTTCCGGGGTCGACATCCATGCCTTTGGCATGTCATCGATCAGTCAGCTTCCCAACGCCTACGCACAGCATTCGAAACAGCTCGGTGCGTGGTACGATGCTGTGGAGGCCGGGCGGCTGCCGCTCGCCAAAGGGGTTCGGCTCTCGCCCGATGACGTGCAGCGACGACACGTCATCATGCGGCTCATGTGCGACATGCGGCTCGACTTCGACGCGCTCTCGGAGCAGCTTGGCGTGGCGTTCCCGGAGGTTTTCCGGCGCGAACTGGCGGCCCTTGACATGTTCATGGACGATGGCCTGCTCGAAAAGACGCACGGCGGCCTGCGCGTAACCGATACGGGGCGCCTGTTCGTGCGCAACATGGCCATGACGTTTGACGCCTACCTGGGTGTGGGCCAGGCACGCTATTCGCGCACAGTATGATCACTCACGGCCACATCCCGGAACACGATGCGATCATCGTGGGCGGAGGCATTGCGGGGCTCACGGCCGCCGCGCACCTTCGACAGATGGGCCATGATGTCGCCCTCGTCGAAGCCCGTCAGGACGTGGGGGGCACCATGCGTACGCACGTGCAGGAGGGATTCGTGATGGACCTGGGGCCCCAGACGCTCCTCGACTCCCAGCCTGACGTATCCCGGTTCCTTGACAGCATCGGCGCAGCGGCGCACCGCGTGGAGCCCGGCGCAGCGAGTCGGAAACGGTTCATTGTGAAAGACGGAGCTCCCCTTGCCCTCCCCCGGGGCCCTGGTGACTTCCTCTCGAGCCCCGTTTTCTCCTGGCGTGGCAAACTGAGGCTTCTTGCGGAAGTCTTCGTGCGGTCCACGAGCCCGGTCGGCGAGTCGGTGGCAGCGTTCGTTCGGCGGCGATTCGGTGAGGAATTCCTCACATGGGCAGCCGATCCATTCGTTTCCGGCGTGCACGCCGGCGACCCCGAAGCGCTCCTCGTGGCCAATGCGTTTCCGACCATGGTGGCGGCTGAACGAAAACACCGCAGTCTGCTGCGGGCGGGTCAGTCCCGGCATGGCCTGTATGGTTTTGAGGGTGGCATGCAGATGCTTCCCCGCAGCCTGGCGCGGCACCTGGTATCCAGCGCCGGACCCGGCCGCGCTCAGCTGATGACCGGCACGCGGGTCCTTCGAGCGTCCTGGCATGGCCCGGAGTCAGGTCATTTTGACGTCGTTGTCCAGTCCTCCGGGTCGTCCCGCACCAGATCGCTCAGCGCGCCCGTCGTTGTCCGAACGGACGGCTTCCGGCACGACACATCGGTAAACTATGCACCCGTAGCCGTCGTTGTGCTCGGTTTTCGCCGGGAAGATGTCCTGCATCCGCTCGACGGATTCGGGATGCTTGTGCCCTTTGCCGAAGAGCGCCAAATCCTGGGCACACTCTTCTCATCGACCCTCTTTCCGGATCGGGCGCCGGGCGGTCATGTGCTGCTCACCACGTTTGTGGCCGGCGCCCGCCGTCCGGAGCTCGCCGATCTCTGCGACAGTGCGCTCGTGGATCTTGTCATGAAGGACCTCACGGACCTGCTGCACATCACGGGGCCCGCCGTTACGGCGCACGTTCATGTCTGGCAGCACGGTATTCCACAGTATGACCGCGCACACGCCGACATGCTCCGCTCGCTCCGGGACAGGGAACGCTCGGAGCCGGGACTCTTTTTCACGGGAAACGCCTGTCATGGCATTTCTGCACCGCATACCATGTCCCACGCGCTGCGGACCGCACGCCGCGCCCACGACGCCATTCTGGCATGCAGAACCACACGACCATGAGCCCCAGGGAATTTCTCAAAAAGTACCACTTCGACCACCGCATGGTGGATGGGTCCTTCTACCCGCGTACGCCCCTCGGTGTGGGGCCCGGCGACCGCGTGGGCGTGGTCCTCTTCAATCTGGGCGGACCGACAGGACTCGACGGTGTGGAGCCGTTCCTCTACAACCTGTTCATGGACCCCGCCATCATTGACATCCCCCTGCCGGCCATGCTGCGCGACCCGCTGTGCCGGCTTATTGCTCGCAAGCGGGCGGAAGGTGTGCGGGAAGAATATGCCCTGATCGGTGGCGCTTCGCCGCTGAATGAGCACACGCGTCAGCAGGCCGTACTACTCGAAAGAAGGCTTGCCGACGAACTTGCCGCCGCGACCGGTGCCACATTCCACACCTACATGGCCATGCGCTATGCGCCTCCGCTGAGCGAGGATTCCGTGCAACAGATGCACGAGGACGGTATTACCCACGTCGTGCTGCTTCCCCTCTGCCCGCAGTATTCGAAAACCACGACCGGAGCTTCTGTCGTGTACTGGCATGCTCTCCAGCAGGAGGGATGCATGCCCGACTGGCCAACGAGTCTCATTTTCGAGTATGCCACGCATCCGGACCTCGTCTGCGCCTTCTCCGGGCGGATCTCGGAGGGGCTCTCCCGTTTCGCGGAAAAAGAGCGGGGCAATGTGCATATCCTCTTCAGTGCACACGGTACGCCACTCTACGAAAAAACGCGGCGCCATGACCCATACCAGGATCTGGTGTTCTCGACGGTCCGGGCCATCATGGATGCCTGGGACGGGCCCAATCCGCACAGCACAGCCTTCCAGAGCAAGGTCGGACCCGCCAAGTGGCTGTCTCCGTCGACTCCGGACCACCTGGGAACGCTCGCCGACTCCGGCATCACGCGCGTGCTGATCGTACCCGTAGCCTTTGTGAGCGACCACGTCGAGACACTTTTTGAGCTGGATATGGAAGTCCGTAAAGAGGCCCTGGAAGCCGGAATAGTTAAGTATGAGGTCTGCGAAGGCCTGAACGACAGCCCGCATTTCATGGACTGCCTCGTCGATATGGTGCGCCGACACGTCCAGTCAGCGGATGGCTCAGCCCCCCGGTCGCCTCAATGAAGGCGTGCAGCAAATTATCCGGCCAATCGCGGCGGCATCGGGGTGTCTGGACAAGCAATAATCAACTTCGCAGAGCGCCATGATAGCGGTTCCAGTAGACTTTGTGGAGTTCCATGGCAAGAACAACCGTCAGGGCAATCCCGGCCAACAATACGACATGTGGAACCGGGATGGGTGACGTGCCGAGCACGCGTTGCAGCCACGGCATGTACATGGCCAGTACATGCACTCCCAGGGCCAGGAGCACGCCAGTCAGGAGAATGGGACTCCTGAGCGGAGAGAGCCGGAAAATGGATGCCACCTCGGACCGCGCGTTGCCAACGTGCATGTTCTCGAAAAACACCACGAGCAACAGAAGAGCGTTGCGGCTTGCCTCCACGCTCCAGTCCGCGTACTCCAGCATCCAGTGGAATGCTGCCAGTCCCACAATCGACATCACGAGTGCCGACAGTATGGTCCGCTCCAACATGAGCCGATCGAAAATGCGCTCAGAAGGCGGCCTCGGGGGCCTCAAGAGCACATTCCCTTCGGCCGGCTCAAAGGCCAGCGCCACGTCCTGTATGCCATTCGTAACCAGGGCCTGTACCGGAAGAAGAGGCAGTATGATGCTTCCGTCATGGACCGCCGGCCACCCGGACACGACCACGGCGCCGAGCATCAGCACCTCGGCCAGGCCCGTCGACAACAGCAGGAAGACGACCTTGCGCACGTTGTCGTACGCCACCCTTCCGTCCTCCACGGCACTCACAATGGTCGCGATATTGTCGTCGGTGATCACGAGCTCTGCCGCCTCCCGGGCCACATCCGTACCGGCCGCACCCATGGCCACACCGATATTCGCCTGTCTCAGAGCCGGAGCATCGTTCACCCCGTCGCCTGTCACGGCAACGAAATGTCCGGCTGCTTGCGCGGCCTCGACGATATCCAGTTTCTGCGTGGGAGCAATGCGTGCAAATACGCGGGTCAATGCCACAAAGTCGGCAAGCGTCCCCTCCTGCGTATGTTCGAGCACATCCTTACCGGTTGCCACCTGCCCGGGATCTGTCGCCAGGCCCAACTCGCGCGCAATGGCCAACGCCGTGACAGGGTGGTCGCCCGTTATCATGGACACTCCGATTCCGGCATCATGGCACGCGGCTACCGCCTCGACGACTCCGGGCCGGAGCGGATCGATCATCCCCACGAATCCCAGAAGCCGGAGTGTGCCATCGAAATTTTCTTCGGTCGATGCGACGCCCGCGTCCGCAAGCGCCAACACGCGCAGCCCGTCGGAAGCCATCGCCTCGGCTGCCCGGTGAGCTCCAGGGACAGCATCGCCGCACATGGCCAGGACCTTCTCGGGTGCTCCTTTCACGCAGACAAGCAGTCCTTCTGCCGAGGATCCATCACCGCCGCATGAGTGGAATGTGGCGGCATATTGCCGCTCCGACTCGAAAGGAACAGCGTGCTCCTCGGGGTACTGGCTCGTCACCTCGGACCGCCTCAGACCCGCTTTTCTACCGAGGGCCAGGAGAGCCTCATCCGTGGGGTCGCCCTGCCAGGACCAGACGCCTCCGGTTCCGGGACGCGTCGCGTCTGGATCTTCGGCCGCCGGGGTGTGGCCCGTGTCTCCCGCTACCGCTGTACGGTCCGTGTCGCATTCAAGCTCGGCCTCGTTGCACAGGATGGCGGTGCGCAGCAGGTCCTCCAGTTCTGTCCCGGATGCGTGACGGTCGCCGCCTTCAATTTTTCCCTCACCGGCATAGCCCTCTCCCGTGACGGAAAATTCGATACCCGATGCAAGGACGACGCGGCGCACGGTCAACTCGTTGCATGTCAGCGTCCCGGTCTTGTCACTGGCAATGAGCGTACAGCTCCCGAGCCCCTCGACAGCGGCAAGGCGACGCACAATCACCCCGCGCCCCGACACCCGGCTCGATGCAATGGCGAGCGCCACGGAAAACTGGAACATGTCCACCCAGCCATACCCACGAAGCAGAACACCTCCGATAGCGATCAGCCCGGCCGACACCACCACCGCGCCGGCAATGACCCGGGTCAGCCGCTCCATGCGCTCGAGAAGGGGGGCGCGCCCGCACAACCGTCGTGCCAGCGTACACCACCTCCAGTCCCTTGGCCACCGGAACCGACTCGCCCGTAAGCAACGATTCGTCTACTTCGAGCCCATTCGAAACCAGCACCTCGGCATCGGCCGGAATGCGATTGCCCGATTCCAGCATGACCAGGTCTCCCGGGACGACGTGCTCCGCATCTACCAGCACCCATTCATCATCCCGGAGCACGCGCGCGCGTACGCGGAGCAGATGCTGCAGGGCCTGGCTGCTTTTCTCCGCCTTCCATTCCTGGATACCACCGATCAGAGCGTTGAGTACGACGACGACACCAATGAAAGCGGCGTCCCTGGCATGGTCAATCACAACCGATACGATTGCAGCTGCGATCAGTATATAGATGAGCGGACTTCGAAGTTGACGCAGTCCCACCTGCCACCAGGCAGGTGGTGGCTTTTCGGGAAGCACATTTGGCCCATGACGCTCGAGCAGCGCACGCGCTTCCCGGTCTGACTGACCGCGGTGCCTGGGTTCAGCGGGCAAGGTAGCCACCATCTACGGCGTAATAGGATCCAGTCACGAAGCTGGCCTCGGGAGAGGTCAGCCAATAGACCAGTTCGGCCACTTCCCGGGGGCGGCCGAGCCGTCCAACGGCGTGTAACCCGGTCAGCATCCTGTTCATCTCGGGATCTTCCTCGAACTCCGCGATCATGGGCGTACTGATGAACGCGGGCCCGACCGAGTTGACACGGATACCCTGCCCGCCGTATTCCAGGGCCGTGGCCTTGGTCAGGCCGACGACACCATGTTTGGCGGCTGTATAGGCCGGTGCGCCTGCAAAACCCACGGCGCCCAGGATCGAAGCCATGTTTACAATCGAGCCTCCGCCACTTTTCAGCATGGCCGGGATCTGATATTTCATTCCGTAGAACACGCCAGACAGGTTGACGGCAATCACGTCGTTCCAGGCCTCGACCGGGTACTCGGCGGTCGGGTGCTGCTCGCCAGCGATCCCGGCATTGTTGCACGCCGAATCCAGCCGGCCGAAATGGCTCAGCGCCTCCTCAACGGTTCGTTCGCAGTCTTCGGGATTGGATACGTCGGCCTTCACGAACACGGCCTCTCCGCCGCTCATGCGCAGCGCTTCGGCCAGCGATTCTCCGGCTTTCTCATCCACATCGCTCAGCACAACCGCCGAGCAGCGCGAGACATACAATTCAGCAATGGCGCGTCCGATTCCCGATGCCGCGCCGGTAACAAGGGCTACTCTTCGTTCCGTGTTCATGACAGGCCTCCATCTGTGGTGGTGCAGGGCTTGTCATATTCTACGGCCGGGCAGGGCGGACGTTGTCCGGGTCGAGGCCGGGAATTCCCTTTTCCGGATGAGGGGAGGGACCCGGCAGTTTTTTCATGTGCAACGTGCGTCCCGGTCAGAGCTGGATCACATAGGTCAGCTTGGCAATGCCCACACGGTTGTTCAGGAGTGCATTGCGGACATCGAACCGATCATCGTCTCCCGTGAAGTTGTAACTCGTGTTGAACACAATGAACAGGTCCGCACCGGGCGAGTGGATCCAGTCAATGCGGACATTGGCCTGCAGATCGCCCGAGAAATTGTCATACTGGATCAGACTGTTGGCGAACAGCTTCCTGCTCCACGCGGCGTTCAGGTTCATTCCGAAAGTGGTTGCGTTGAACGAGCCATTGGCAACGGGCAGGTCAAATTCCCGGTCCGCAGACCAATACCCACGCGATACGTGGTTCTGTCCCCGCCGAAGAACTCCGAAAACTGCAGATTGCCATTCGCCGAGAAAAATTTGCTGTTGTCCGTGCGAAATCCGACCGAGGCGGCATTGGACACATAATCGCCGGGCAACAGTTCGACATCTCTGCGAAGGAAGAAGGACTCCTCGAGGCGCTCGAAATTGCGACCAACCGACCATGTGATGCGGTCATTCGTCCTGAACCGGAAGTTGCCATTGAGACCCAGATCGGAGGATTGTTTCCGGTTGTCCTGCCCGTTGATGAGCGACGCGCTCGCCGTTACGGAGTACGAGCGGAAAAAGCTGTCTCCGATGAACGGATTGTAGGTCGCATTCGTCGCGTAACTTTTCATGTCCCGACGCCGGACAAAACCGAGCGCCGGGTTGAAACGCCGTCCCACATTGTCATAGGCCGTGCCAAGCGACCAATCGGAGGTTCGTAGCGTCAGGTTGGCCGATCCTGCGCCGTCCGAAAGGGTGTCATCCTTGTCGTCTATGCGCGAGAACCAGGCTGAAAACTCGCTGTTGCCCCAGAATCGGCCGCGCACGTCGGCTCCGGTTCCACGTGTTATCCTGCTCCAGCTTGGTAAAGATCGCGCCGAGCGTCGTGCGGTCAATCACGTCCACACGGGCACGCAAAACCGTATTGTTTCCACCTGCAATCCCAAGATCATTGTTGTCGTCGGCCTGCAGGTTCATGGCACCGATCGATATTTTGTCGAACTGACCAACGAGTCGCCCTCCGGCCAGGATATCGTTCGTAATGCCGATGCGCCGGGAGAAGAAGGTCTGCGTCTGCCCCGTATTGCCGAATTCGAAGAGCCCCTGCCGCTCCAGGAAAAATTCCCGCTTTTCCGGAAAGAACAGATTGAACCGTGTCAGATCAAGTTGCACATTGTCCGATTCGACCTGGGCGAAGTCCGTGTTGACGGTGGCATCGAACGTGAAATTGGGCGTCACGGCCCACTTGACGTCAAGCCCGATATCCTGCTGCGTGTCGGTCTCGAATCCGTTTTCCGTGACACGCGATTTCTGGGCGCCGGATATGACGTACGGCTTGATGAGCACGTTGCGGCAGGGCTTGACGCCTTCAATACCTTCCAGACTTGCATACTGGGAAACCTGGAAAATGCCCGCAGAATACCTGCGGGGAATGTACGGCCAGAGTGAGCGCTCCCCCGTCCGGTTCAGGAATCGCATGATGGCGACACCCATGGTCAGTTCATGTGCGTTGTCAAACCGGATGGTCTTGAACGGAATAGCCAGTTCCACGTGCCATCCGTCGTCCGCTATCCGCCCCTCACTCTCATAGATTCCGTCCCACTGCCAGTCACTGCGTGACATGCTCTCGTCCGTGATGATGGCATCGTCCTGCGTGCCGAACACATTGGTCTCGAAGAGGTACGCGTTGCGGTCATCATTGTACGTATCTATGAGCAGCCAGAACATATCGTCGTTCCCGTTCGGACCGCCACGCTGCAGATTCCGGGCCCGTATCAGCTCCGGGGTGGGTTGTCTGTGAAAACCGCCTGTATGCTGTTTTCGGCGCCGACGGGCCGGCAGAATCTGGGTAGATACATCGGACATGCCGTACGTACGCGTCTTGCCCAGGATTCAGGTACCGGTCAATTCAGGCGTACCAGCGGCAATACCTTGTTGAAAGACTCGCCCTCCAGGGCCACCCAGTACATGCCTCCCGCCAGGCCTGTCATGTCGACCCGGAACGTCCGTTCTGCCGAAACGGCTCCGCTGTGCAGTAGTTTTATTTCCCGACCCAACATGTCGTGGAGCGTAATGTGCACGCTTTCCGTCCGCGGGATATGTACATCAAACGACGCGGCATCCCGTACCGGGTTGGGATAGACAGGTGAAATGGAGATGTCCGACGGAAGCGCATTGTTGTCGTCTACCGAGGTGACAATACCGTTCGGGGCACCCGGTGAGGGCGACATGGCCTCCCAGTTGTTCGGGCCGAAGATGCTGAAACTGGCACGGGCCATGGACTGCCCGGCTGGTGGGGTAGTTACAAACGCACCGCTTTCCCAGAATCCATTCGATACAGCCAGCGGCTCCCGCGTATGATTTCCGGAGCCGTATTCCATGTAATCGATCATATTGTCCGCATTGGAAAAATCGAATGTGCCGGGCACGTAAAGCCCGACCTCGCCGTTTGAGGAAGGAAGCGCATCAAAAGCCACGGCAACGTATTCCCCCGGCTCAAGCATGCGGCTTCCAGCCACCACATCCAGACCCTGGACGGGCGCGTAAGTTGGAAATTTGCACAGGAAATAGGCACCCGTATCGATGGTTACGGTGCCGGCATTGACGAGTTCAACCCACCCCTCCCCGGCGTGCACTTCGCTCAACATGAGCCCGGACGTCTGGGCAGATACCGTGGACGACGTCAGCATCAGGAGAAGAATCAGTATCACGTTGCGCATGTGGTTGTCGGCATCAAGTTATGGTCAGTGGTTTCGTGCTTTATACGTGCATATTATTACATTGCATGCATCGTATCCATCCATAAATTCATCCCTTCCATGGTTTCCCAGCATCCGGCCCGTGGGTGAATGCTGCAGGCGTCCAGATCGCACAGGACCTTGACGAGTTGCACGGACACAACAATCTGACGAAAGCCACACAGCTTTCCGAGCGTGGCGATACACTCAACGGCCGGGGCGATTCGCCAAACATGCACGATATCCTGACCGGGTCCCGTCTCGACGGAACGTCGTTCGGAGTGGACGGCGCGGACCACACGTGTGGCGACTGGACGAGCGCGTCCGAAGACGGCAGTGCGCAGGTGGGCCACCATGATCGCACGGGTGGTGGAGAAAACCCGGAGTCGTGGAATTCTGCCCACCCGTCACGCGGATGCGGCCTTGAAAACCTGCGTGCTACGGGTGGCGACGGCCGGTTGACACTACGCCAACACCCGCTTGAACAACACGTTGTTTTCCAGATGCACGTGAGCATGCAGGTCTTCCTCAAAGTCCTCAAGGCCGGCGTAGGCTGCGCGGAACGTGTTGCAGGCGCCTTCCGGAGGTGTATAGTCGTTCGTCAACGCGCGCAACCGGGCCATGGCACCGCCGACCGATTCGTGCTCCGCTACCAGCTCTTCGATCAGACCGGGCAGAGTCCCGGCCGCATCGCCGCGTGAAACAAGAGGAAAGACCCGCTGCTCCTCATCTTCCATGTGGGCTTCCAGTTCATCCGCCAGGTCTGCAAATACATCCCTGATTTCTGCAAGCTCCGCGTAGTGGTGTCCGTGCACGGCGGCAACACGCTTCGTGAATGCTTTCAGGACAGGAATCCGCTCGCGGACCCATGAGTGATGCTCATTCACGATGTAGTCGGCAAGGAACGCCGGCGACCACGAACCTGCCTGGGACGGAACGCTGCGCCCCGCAGACGGGTGGGCCGAGACCAGTGCCTGGAGGAGCGTCTCCGGCGCAATGCCTTTGGCAGCGCATGCGTCGGCTACCGACTTTCCTCCTCCACAGCAGAAGTCAATGCCAAACTGTTTGAAGACAATACCCCGGCGGAAGTCTTCCGAGACGAGGTCTGCAATGGTCCGCTCGGTGAACGGCACGGTCGTTGGCTGGGACTGGATGATTTCCATGGCGGTACGAGGCGTATTGGGATGTAAGGATCGTTCTGTGTATAAAAGACTATTTAGTCGTCTGTTTTCCATACCTTCTGATATTGACCGCGTTCCATGTAATCGGTGTGAACATCACGCCGGCTGCTCCGCCGCCCTGCGATCCCTGCCTGTCAACGTAATGAGTCCAAATAGCGTCAGGTTGAGTATTTTGTCGAGCCCGGCGGCTACCACAAGCATACTCGCAAGCGGAGCCTGGGCGACGCTCAGGGGGCCTGAAAGGCCAAGACCAATGCTCGTGAACACCAGCATCTGGTTGGGCAGGAAGGGAATACGGGAAAGTATGATACTCACGGCCGCATAGGTGAACCACACCGTCAGCGGCACATCAGGCATGACAACAGCCCACATACCTATCTGGAGCATCTGTCCGGTGATGAGCCGCGCAACCTGTATGAGCATGATGATCCCGGCCGAGCGCCACTCCATGCTGAACAGAAAGCGCCGGAAACGAATCCATACGGGTATCAGAATCACGAAAACGACGCCGGACAGCAACAGCCACATGACCATTCGCCTGCCCACCAGCCGGTCAAGGGACAACTCCCCGACTGTCAGGAATACGCTCAGCAACACGACAGAAACCACGGTCGATGCCACCGACGAAATGATGTTGTTGTCCCGGATGGTCTCGGCTATTCGGCGTTTCGGCAACGTCACCTGGCGCCGTGCCCAGTCAAAGAAATAGACTTCACCCGAATATCCCACGACATCCTTGTTGAAAATTCGTTTCTTGATCAGTGCCGGAAACGCTTTGACGACATCAAACTCCCACGTTACCCGATATATGAACGACTCTGCGATGGGCAGCAGCACGTACAGCATCAGAAAGAACAGATAGAAAAGCGGATGGACAGGCAGGTTACGCAGTACCTCCCCCCATCCGACGGACGTCAGCTGCCAGGCAAGCAGTCCCAGAATACCTGTAAGAAGTATCACCCGAAGTGTGCGGACAAGCATGTGCCCCGCGCGAGTCTCGCGAAATATCCGCCACTTCTCAAATGCAGTCTTCAAACGAACAAATGTCATATCTCAACCGGGCAAAAAAATGGCTGCTGGGCACGTTCCTGGTGTACGCCGTATTGGTCAGTACGAATTTAGGGGAATTCTGGCCGTTTTCCATTTATCCAATGTTCTCACAGGCAGGAAACCCGTGGGTGCGGGCTGTGGTCCGTGAAATTCCGGATGCTGACGCCGGGGTTGTTTCGTGGGAACCAACCTCGCGTGACATGATCCTTGGTCGCCCCTTCGCCGTCGGACCCACGGGCATCAACCAGAATGATGTTGCCAATTTTGTGTCCAAATCCAGGGAATGGACGCCCCGCCGCACCGAGGCGCTTCGCAGGCTGTTCCATACCAATCTGACCGATCGAACGCTGCTCATTTACCGGGTCACCGGCGAACTGGGCGACAACCGCTCCATATCCGTCCGCTACGAACCCTACATCCTCATGACGCCCGATACTACCATCCTGCATCCGGAGGTATCCCCATGACCGAGCGCATCATGCACATGCTCTTCCAGCCCGACCGGATGGAAACACGGGGCGAAATCCTCTTCTTCAGGATATTTGAAGTGGTCATGATCGGCTGGGCACTCTGGTTCGGCTGGGAATGGGGGCTTTACATTCCGAACATCGCCGACGTCGTCCTGCCTCTCGGAATTGCCCGGTTCGTGGACATTTCGTTCATGTTCGAGAACAACCTGTCCATTGTGAACGCCGGACTCATGACGGCCGCCGCCCTTGTCGGGTTTTTTCGGCTGCACCGCAGCGGCTATATGCTACTGGCGATCTCTTTCCACCTGCAATACGTGTCGCGCTACAGCCTCGGTGAAATATCGCACGGATCCAATGTCGTCGGGCTTACGGCTGTGGCGCTGGGCCTGGCGTACCTCGCCTTCCGGGAAGAAAAACACAGCCGCCGGTTCGCGCTCGGCGTCATCATCTTCTTCCTGGGCCTCGGATACACGACGGCGGCCATGTCCAAACTCATCGCCTCCGGCCCCCTCTGGGTGGACGGCGGCCATATGTGGATGTGGATCCAGGAGCGGACGGTCGATGTCTTCTCCAAGTCAGGTGAAATCAATGTAAACCGCTTCCAGCAGTTGGTGCTTGATCAGTATCCGCTTGCCACTGCCATTCTTGCGTTTGGTCTGGTCACGGAACTCACTGGCGTACTTATCTGGTCACCCCGCTTTCGCCCCTGGGTCATGACGCTTCTCATGGCCATGCATGTCGGTATTCTCATGTCCATGCAGATCAACTTTCCCGCGAACAACGCCATCCTTTTCCTGCTGGCCTACCCCTGGGCTGATCTGATTGACCGCTTCCTCGGCAGGCGTCCTGCGCCCGGCCTGGCAGGCAGCGTCGCACCCGTCTGATGCATATACTCGCTGTCACCCAGGACTTTCCGCCCGATGTCGGTGGTACACAGACCTATGCGGCGGAAGTAGCGCGCGGCCTGGCATCACGCGGCCACCGCGTCAGCGTCGTGTGCCCGGCCCGGCCCGACACATCCCACCTTGACACCGGGTTCGCGGCCCATGGCGTGCACACGATCCGCGTCGCATCGACCCAGGACATGTTCCCGCTGAGAGCGGTGCCGACCCTTCGCGGCGTACTCTCCAGGGAGGCCATCGACGTGGCTTTTGCGGTTGCGTGGCCGTCCGCACTCGCACTGCGCATCGCCGGCGCAGCCCGCCGTCATATTCCCCTGGCCCTGGCTGCCCACGGACGCGAGCTGTTGCTCGAACCGGTGCGGATTCCCGGGGGGCAGGCCGCGTACGACGCCATTCGCAGGCACGTTGTCCGGGGTGCTGACCTGCTCCTGCCAGTCAGTCGCTACACGGCATCGCTCCTCGTCCCGCTTGGCGTCCCCGCCACACGCATGCAGGTTGTGAACAACGGCACGGATCCGTCCGTTTTTTTTCCGGTAGATGCAGCACAGTGCGCCGCCCTGCGGGCGCGACTGGGTGTGCCCGACGGTCCCATGATCCTGACGGTCAGTCGGCTTGTCGGACGGAAAGGGGTAAATACGGTGCTGGAGGCTCTTCCCCATGTGCTTCGCGATCATCCCGATGCCTCCTACGTGGTGGCGGGCGACGGACCGGACAAAGACGCACTCGTTGCGCTGGCGCGGGAGCTTGGACTCACCGAGCGTGTACACTTCCTGGGGCGTTTTCCCTGGGAGGATCTCCGCACGCTCTATTCCGCGGCCAATGTTTTCGTACTGCCGGCCCGAGAGGCGCGCCCCGATGTGGAAGGATTCGGCATCGTATTTCTCGAGGCAAATGCCTGCGGCACGCCCGTCGTTGGCGCCGATACGGGGGGGATTCCTGACGCCATTGACCACGAACAAACCGGTCTGCTGGTGCCGCCCGACGATGCCGCGGCACTCGCCCGTGCCCTGTCCGGATTGCTCGCAGATCCCGACCGGGCGGAAGCCATGGGCGCTGCCGGAAGAAAACGCGTAGAGGAATCGTTCAACTGGCAGCGGGCATCCGAACATATCAGTGCACTGTTTTCCCGATTGAACCGTTGAAAGACTTTTTCGCTTCATCACGGTATGCGCTCCACGCGCTTGCCTTCTTACTGGTTTCCGTCTGCCCGCTCCTCCTGCCTGGATGCACCGGCGGCGATGACCCGTTCATTGCCATTTCGGCAGCCATCCCTGACGCCGTGCTGGACATCCGCTATGCCGGGGAGGAAAACTTCCTGGGTACGCCGGCCCGCGGATATGAACGTCCTGAATGCTTGCTCACGGCTGAAGCTGCCAATGCGCTGGGGGACGCAGCAGCGGCGCTCTCCGATGCCGAGCCGGACGATCCCGGGCACGGACTTTCGCTCCACATATTCGACTGCTTCCGGCCACAGCGCGCCGTCGATCACTTTGTTGAATGGGCAGGAGACGATACCGATACACTGCGCAAGGCCGATTACTATACATTCGTACCCAAGGACAGCCTGTTTGCGCACGGTTACATTGCGGAGCGTTCCGGCCACAGCCGTGGCAGCACGATTGATCTCACCCTGTCCCGGGACGGGGTAGTGCTCGATATGGGAACACCTTTCGACTACTTCGACCCATCTTCAGCCACCGCCGACACGTCCATTTCTGCGGAGGCACAGGCCAACCGCTCCCTGCTCCTTTCACTCATGGAGGAAGCCGGCTTCCGCAACTACAGCGCCGAATGGTGGCACTATACGCTCATCGACGAGCCGTATCCCGACACGTATTTCGACGTGCCGGTCCGCTGAAGAAACGTTTCGCCGGAGCACCATCTACGGCTCCGTGCGCCACAGAACGGAAACCACGCGTTCAATGCAGGACACGCCCGCGTCCGGGTGACGCGCCTGGAGCTCCATGAGGGCATCTTCGGCAGACAGAGGATCTTCCCCGGCAATAAACCCCTTCTCTTCCAGGTACCCGCGCAACTCTTCGCGCTTGTCCTCACGGAAACGCGACACCTCGCCTGCCTCCAGCCCGTCTATGAGCGCTCTGGCGTCGTACTCTTTTTGCCGCGTAAGTGCCCACACCTCATCCAGCTTGCGATCGGAAACGCCGGGTGCCTCCTGAAGCACGTCCCGCGTAAGTGGTCTGCCTCGCCCCCGCTTCCACAACGACATGGCGTCATCCAGCAGATCCACCCGGGCGAGCACCGCGTCCCGGTCTGCCGACGATCCCGTCACGGGGTGGGCAGCCCTCGCGAGCACCCTGTACTGACCCACAGTCTCGACGCGGCGCCGGAGCAGCCTGTAGACGTCATCGCTGCCCTCGAGGACGTGCCAGATATGCACGGCATCGATGCCCTCTTCATGCGGCCGGATTCCCGGTACGCCCAGTCGGCGTCCGTACGTGATGTAATCCTGGCCGCCGGGCGCCGGAATGTCGGGCTCGGACCACGTCGCTCCCGATGTGGGCAGCGGAGCGGCTTCACTGGCCGATCCCCGGCGCACGGCGGCCAGGTCCATGACACGATCTTCGACGGCCCCGTCAAGCCTGCCGAGTACTTCCATCCACTTGGCCACTTCGTCGGTCTGCGCCGTGAAATAGAACAGTTGTCGTCCGCGCCCGGCAAGATCCATGAGCGCGCTGACAATGGCCCGCGCCCGCACATCGTCTGTCGTTCCAAGCGCTTCGTCGAGAATCAGCGGCAGGGGTGATGTCTCTTCCTGCTCCAGAAACGCCATCCGTACGGCCATGAGCAGCTGTACACGCTCTCCCACAGAGAGCTCTGCGACCGGACGAGCGGTACTGGAACCGTCCGTTTTGGCGAGAAACCGGGGCTGCTCCGGCGTCAGATCCAGTACAAGCTCCAGCGCACCAGCTGTGAATGAGGCCAGCAGTTCGCGCGCGCGCACGAACACCTGGGGGAGCGTGTCCTCCACGGTCTTATCGCGTACAAACCGGACGATCTCGTTTCCGATCACGGATCTCACATTGTCGTCCACTGCATGCTGCAGTTTCTCCTTGGCGGCATCAAGCTTCATGGCGGCCTGGGCCACTTCCTGGTTGTCCACTGCTGCTCCCATCCTGAGTGTGATCTTCCCAATGCGATCGACCAGGTCGTCGTACGTTGCAGCCCGTTCCCGGGCACGTTGCATCTGATCTTCCAGCTCGGGGACCGGGCATGCCAGAAGTGCCTCCACCGGCTCCATTCCTTCCGGCCGTGTTTCGGCGTGCAACCTTTCTTCGGCCTGCTGTACCTGGGCCTCGGCCACACGCAGCGCCGTGCCGGCCTCCTTCCAAGCTTCGTGCGCTTCGAGCAGCCGGATCAACGCCGCTTCATCGCCCGAATTCAGACCCAGATCCTCGAAAAGTTTGATTATCCGGCTTTCAACGTCCTCACGCTCGGGTCGCCACTCGTCTTCCAGTTTCCGGGTTGACGCGTCGCGCTCCTGCTTGGCGGCATCAAGTTCCTGGATCCGCGCCTGCAATTGCTCCAGGGCGGCGCGGGCCGCTGACGCGCTGTCAGGAACGGAATCCAAGTCCAGCACATCCGACAGGACACCCAGCTCGTCCAGCAACTTCCTGAGCTGCTCCTCGGCGGCGCTCTCGGCCGCTTGCGCCTCCGTCAGCCGTGCCGAGAGCGTTCCCCGCAAGACCAGCTCCTCCGATACGCTTAGAAGCCAAATTCCACGTGCCGTCAACGATTCGTCATCGTCGGCTCCGCGCTGCGTGAGCGGAAATCCCATTTCTCTGCCCAACGCTTCCATCTGAGAGGCCAGGTGCGCACGCTCCTGCCTCGCATGTACCATGTCTTCGGCGACTTTCTCGAGGCGCGCACCAATATCGAGCTGTTCGTCGTTGCGTCGCTTGTCCTCCACGACCTGACCCAGCAGCATTCTGAGTGTTTTGACGACCTCCTGTTCCGTCCAGGCGGCAGGTGCAGGCACTTCGGTCCCGTTCCACATGCGCTCTACGTCGCTCCTTCGAGACGCCTCCGCGGGCCGTTTCCTGCGCCAGAAAAGAATCAGCAGGACCAAGGCCAGAGCCGGAGCCGCCAGGAATAAAGGCCCTGCCCAAAGGAAGGCAAGTATACCGGTCACGGCAAGCAGGCCTGCCAGAAGAACGACCCACCAGATGGCAGATTCGGCAGCTTGCGCCTCTTTGGGCGCTCTCAGCCAGTCCTCGAGCCGCGTAATGGCCGCATGGAGCGCATCGGTCGACATGCGTTCCCGCCCCCGAGCGACGTTTTCGCCCTTCGCAGCGGGCTCGTCCAGTTCCACGCGCCGCATCTCAAGTGCTTGTTGTTGCTGTCTCAGCACAGTTTCTCGACCCTGCAGTGACACCCATTCCCGGAACAGCCTGTCCAGCGTCGTGGCCATGTCCCGGGATATACCGGTCACTTCCGCAGCACCCGCGGTCTCAGCGAGCCTGACATCGAGCTCCCGGAGCGCGACTTCGGCTTTGATTCGATCGGCCTGCACATCCCGCAGCGTCCGCTCCACGTCCTCAGCCTGCTCCACGAGCCCCTTCCAGTGTCCCCGGCGGGCAGGATCGGGCGTCCCGCCCGGAAACAACCTTTCCGAGATCACGCGGCCTATCCGCTCAATTTCACGCTCCTCCCGGCTGATTTTCCCGTCCAGATCCCCCTTTCTGCTTTCCAGGTCATCCAGCGTTTCCTTCTCGTTTCCCCGCAACAATTCCATGACAGCCGGAAAGGCTTCCATATCGGCCCGGGCATGTTCCAGTTTCTGGCGCGCCTGCACGAACTCGCGCGCACGGTCCAGTATGTTGGCTTCCTGCCGGGCGCGCTTCGCATGCTCACGCTCCGTCCGCAGGCGCGCCAGATCCTGGCGCTCCGCTTCAAGCGCACGGGCACGCTCCAGGGCCGCCTGCCGTGCATGCTTGGCCTCACGGACCTCTTTTTTCAACCCCTGGGGCTGCGTCGGTTTTGCGTAAAACCCGAGCGTTGCCGCCACGGCATCCAGATCATGACCGCCAAGGCTTTCGCGCAGTACGTGGGCAGCAAACGCGGCATCCGTCTGTGAGTCGGGTACCACCAGGTCGTGCAGGGCCAACAGATAGCGCGTGCGTCGATCTGCCGAGCCGAGGTCAGGGCGCGCTCCGCCTGGACCGTCATGCTCGGCGTACCCTGCCTCTATACGCACCCGCCATGGCGTGCCGTCCACATCCAGTTCGGCATCCAGACTGGGCCGTGCGAGCTCCGTGCTGCCTGGCCACAATACTTCCTGCAGGGCAAGCGCAAGCGTCGATTTCCCGACGCCGTTGGGCCCGTGAATGATGTTGATGTCCCGTGCCAAACGCTTCAGGTTGAGTTCGGCGCCCGTTCCCCGCAGCCTTCTCAGGTGGATATGGTCGATGTAGACACTCACGACATCAGCCGGTCCAAAATGTCCAGGGATGTCTCTCTCATGGTATCGACCAGTTCCTCGTCCGGGACCCTCGATACATCAATGTCCGACACGCCGGCTGCGGCCCGGCGCGCCCGGCGAAGGAGCGCGGCAATCGCGGGTGGCGCCTCGTCCGCGCCTGGATTCGTCGTCGTGAAGGCGTCGAGCGCCAAAACCAGCCGCGCGAGTTCACCGGGCGCGCCAGGCCGCTCGGCCAACCCCTCCAAATCAAGGTCCGGACGAGTTCGGTCCTGCGCACGATCAATCACGACCTCAATACCATTCACGCTGTCCCGGAAACTGGATAGGTCCGCCATTTCGTCCGGGATGACGTGCTTGAGTCTGGTTCGCCCCTGGAAAATGGGCCGGAGCGACGCTACCTCTGCCATCGGATAATCGTCAGCCAGGGACTGTGCAGTCCTGATCAGCGCGTCCTGCGCATCTATCAGAAAATCTGTCCACGTCGAGACGTCGTATTCCGGAGCGACGTAGACAACACTTGAGAGAGGCACCAGCCGGGGTTTTTCCACGCGACCGTTGGCGATGTCAATGATCCAAGCGCCGTGCGGTCCGGTTTCGCCCGGGTCGAGGGCCTGCGGCGATCCAGGGTAGAGAATGAGCGGTGGGCCTGCCTCGCAGAGCGGCGCATGAATGTGGCCGAGCAGCCAGCCGGCAACCGGCATACCGGCCAGGCGTGAACGGGACAGCGGCGCATAGCGCGAATCGCGTACTTCCAGGTCGCCATGTACCATGCCGAGTGTGGGCACCTGTGGATCGGGCTCCATGTCGTAGGTGGAAACCGGATCTATCGTGACCGTCCGGGAGGGAAATGACCAGCCGTCGATATGCACAGCCGGCCTTCCATCCCGGTCCAGAACGGTTTCCCGTTGCCACGCCCCTCCCCGACCGACCATACAGAACCACTCGGACTCCAAGTCGGCTGCCAGGCGCGGGAATACATCCCAGTCGTGGTTTCCCGCGACGGCAAGGGTCCGAATGCCTGCGGCAGCGAGGCGCTCTACGCCCTCGCGGAAGGCGCCTGTGGTTTCCCAGAATGCGTGTTTGTTGTCAATGATGTCGCCCGTGAGGCATACCGCCCCAACCTCCTGGTCTATGGCCGTATCCACGACGCGCTCCCAGACCGCTTTGGCCGAAAAAGCGTCCCCGGCAGTGCGGGTCGCGGCGCCCAGACGCGAAGACGTCCGTCCCATGTGGATATCGCCTGTGACCAGGATTTTCATGAGGCCAATATATCATATCCGGTGTGCAGAACGGCTTCACCGTACAGATCGGACAGCCGCGCGGTCACGGGGCCTGGTGTGCCGTCCCCGATGGGCCTGGCATCGACGCGCGTAATCGCGGCCAGTTCGCCCATCGTACCCGTACAGAACATTTCGTCGGCGCGGTAGGCATCGGTGGTTGAGAAGTGGTCCACGCGCGTTTCAATCCCGGCAGCGGCGCAGAGTTCGAGGACCGTAGCGCGCGTTATGCCCTCCGGGCAGGCATCGGTCCGCGGTGTACACACTACACCATCCACGACCAGAAACACATGCGTGGCGTTGGCTTCGGCCAGAAATCCCTGCCTGTCCAACATGAGGGCGGCGTCGGCGCCGGCCGCATTGGCTTCTATTTTCGCAAGAATGGACGGCAACAGGTTGTTGTGGTGAATCTTGGGGTCGAGACAGTCGGGAGGGAACCGGCGAACGGATGATGTCACCAGCGTTAGTCCCCGTTTGTCGTACACGGGTGCTTTCCACTCGGCAAGGACAATGAGCGTGGGACCTGACTGGTTCAGACGCGGATCCATGCCAGACGTAACCTTTTCGCCACGGGTAAGCGTAAGCCGTACATGTACGCCGTCACGCATATCATTGGCTTCCAAGGTTTTGCGGATTTCGCTCACCATGTGATCGAACGGAGGAATGTGCTCAAAGGCCAGTGCCCGCGCGGAGCCCCGGAGCCGCGTCAGATGCTCCTCAAGCCGGAATATGCGGCCGTCGTAGAGACGCAGCCCCTCCCACACGGCATCGCCACCCTGGACCACGGAATCGAACGGACTGACGCCCGCCTCCGACCGGGGATACAATGTGCCATTGATGTTCACAACCAGATCGGCATTTCGAGGATCAACTGACTGCAGCATGAGAATACTTTTTCCAGGTGTGACGGAGGAATGGTGTGCGGGTCAACAGTGTGCGGGTCAACGATGTACTGGTCACGCGCTGTCCTCTTGCCGCTGGTCCCGGACCCGCAGCCAAAACCAGGCTACCGGCAACCCGGTGAGTACGAATGCGAGATCCAACAACGATTCGCGCCACTGGAAGACGGCACGGAACAGGAGCAGTCCGACCACGCCCACAAGATACAGGACCGGCAGGACTGGATAGAACGGAATCCGGAAAACCTTGTGACGCTCGCCATCCTCACCTGCCTCGCCCACGCCTTCGCGTCTGAATTTGAAGAGGGCAAGCGTCGTCATTGTATAAAATATCAGGATGGCGAAGATCATCCCCGCCGCAATGGACTCGAACGATCCGCGCACCACGAGTAGCACGCCCCCCCACACGACATGGGCTATGACGGCCCGTGTCGGCGTCCGGAACCGGGGGTGCACATAGTCGAGCGTTTTGAAGAAGAGGCCATCCCGAGCCATGGCGTAATACACACGGCTTGATGACAGCATGGTGCCATTGATCGATGAAATGGCCGATACGATGGCCAGCAGGGCAATGGCCGTCGCGCCCACGGATCCCAGCATTTCCTGGGCAACGGCCGCGGCCGGTATCGTTGTCGCCCGGAGTGCATCCATCCCCAGTACATGGTGATAGATCGTGATCACGCTCACGTAGACACCGATGACAATGCCCAGCCCGATGACCATACTGCGCGGAATGACCTCGCGGGGATTCTTCATCTCCCCGGCCACATACCCCACACGATCGAAGCCGGTGTGTGTGAATACGATCAACATGAGTGCGGGTATGAGGTTTTTCAGGAAGCCATCGTCCTTCAGTGGCGC